>NZ_JALJEA010000022.1:0-14257 GCF_023242405.1 Pseudomonas sp. MWU12-3088 | reverse complement strand
CGCAGTGCGCTGTACCGCCGCGACTTTGCCTACAGCGCCAACGGCAACCTCGAACACATCGCCGACACCCGCCACGGCCAGCGCAGCTACCAGTACGACGCCCTCGACCGGCTGATCCGCGTACGCCACACCCGCGACGATGTGCCGGAAAACTTCGCCCACGACCCGGCCGGCAACTTGCTGCTGCAGGATCGCCCGGGCCCGACACATATCAAAGGCAACCGCCTGCTGATGCAGGGCGACCGCCATTACGACTACGACGCCTTCGGCAACCTGATCCGCGAACGCCGTGGCCGCGCCCAACAACTCGTCACCGAATACCGATACGACAGCCAGCATCGCCTGATCGGCCTCACTCGTCCCGACGGCAAAACCGCGACCTACCACTACGACGCCTTCGGCCGCCGCATCCGCAAGACCGTCAACGGCCAGACCACCGAGTTCTTCTGGCAAGGCGACCACCTGATCGCTGAAAGCAGCCCGACCCAACACCGCAGCTTCATCTACGAACCCGGCACCTTTCGCCCGCTGGCGATGCTCGACGGCCAAGGCCCGAAACGCGCCTGCCCGTTCTACTACCAACTCGACCACCTCGGCACCCCGCAGGAACTGACCGACTACAGCGGCGACATCGTCTGGTCAGCCAAATACAGCGCCTACGGCAAAACCAACTCGGTAGAACTGGCGATCGAGGACTACCTCGACCAGCCGCTGCGGTTTCAGGGGCAGTACTTCGATGCGGAAAGCGGACTGCACTACAACCGGCATCGGTATTACGACCCGGACGTTGGACGGTACCTGACGCCGGATCCGGTGAGGCTGGCGGGCGGATTGAACCAGTACCGGTACGTGCCGAATCCGACGGGGTGGGTGGATCCGTTGGGGTTGACGTCCAACTGCCCGCCGCCGAATAAGCCGGGATGTCCGGTGCCGGATGGGGTGAGTGGTTCAGTTGTTGATGAGGGTGAGCCAGCGCTGCCGAAGATGACGGCGCAAGAGCGGAGGGCGAGAATTGATGAGTTGACAGAAAATATTGCATTGAAAGAGTTGAATGATATGGAAAGCGCTAACAAAAAATCTCACTTTTTACAAAAACATGGCGCCCAAACCACTCTTGCTTCGCAGCAAGAGCGTCTGAAATATGCTAAAAATCCTACTACGGGTAAAGTTGAGATGAAACTAAATAAAAAAACTAAGCTTATGGAACCAAGCATTCCGCGAGCTGCAACTAGATTTATAAGTCATAAAGATCAATTGAATGCAATTAATCGTGCTAAATTAATTTTTCGACGGACTGGGAGTCTATCGCTCTCATCGCTCCCAGTGGAAATGGGAAGAAAGGTTGGAGAGGGGTATAGGGGGAAGCAAGTAGAATATATAGAGCCAACAAGAACTGTCGTTATACTCGATAGTCATGGTGAGGCTATAACAGCTTATGTGGATTGATATCAAATGAAACCTAATCCAAAGCTTTCAATTTTGCCTGGCTTTCTATTTATCTTTGATATTGACTATCCTCACGAAGGGGCCGTTGAAGAACTAATATGTCTGGCTGATGTAAATGATTCTTCTGATTTGATTAGAGTTTTTGATGCTGTTCTGAAACCGGAATTTGTTGGGTACTCTGAATCGGATAGGTGTTGGATAATTGATACGATTTCCTATTATTTGGAAAGGGGAGAAGCATTTGTCGAGGTTTTGGAAAAGAGAAGTTTTTTATTTTCTGACGAGATAGTCGATGGGCGTGGCTTTATGCGCGTGTTGCTAGAATGTCTTTCCTTATATCAGGCTGAGATAGGTAAAGTTAAAGATCTATAGAGTTACATTCTGTCTTGATATTTTATATGTTTTGGGTTTTTGATAGGTTGGTTGTTTTATTTGGTTTTATAGTGGTGATAAAGTTGTGGGGGCTGATTTGTTTAACCAAAGCCGGTTCGTCACGTTTCCGGCCGAAGTGAAGTGATGTTGAAAGATCCATATTTAAATGAAGAGTTTGAACCGGATTTGATGTGGTTTATAGGCGTTTTCGACGTTTATGATCGGGAGGGAACTCGAGGTGCGGAACTCGAGGTTTACAATCCTAATGATTCTGCTGATAGAGAGCTTCTTGTCAGGAAGTATTGCCTTAATCTGCCATACCTTTCCTATAGGCATAAGCTAGTGTTGGTTGAAAGTTTGGAATTGCTGCTCTTGGAGCAAAATTATGACTTTCAAGAGTTATTCGAGGTCGATGAGTACGAAGCAGCAAGTTGGCCGCGGGGAGAATGGTACTCTCTAGAGGATCCACGCGGCTTCTTCCAAGATATCTATAAGTTTGCGAAGGAAGCTTGGGGGGAGGATCTTGCGAAAGCCGCTGGAGAGGATCGGTCAACATGGTAGTTATCGAGCCTTTAAATCAGCGATGACCTGAAACGAGTGCTTCGTTAAAAGGTAGCGCGCTTATGCTATCAATCAAATGCACACTATACCCCGGCACATTCTTCGCATGATGCTTCGCCTGCGAAGCCATCTCTGCCAACTGGCTCGCATCCAGTTGCGCACAAGCTTCAGGATGCAAATGCACCACGCCGATGGACAGTGACAACAACGGAAACTCCTGCCGAATCCCCTGACGATTCGGCGCAACAAAACACCCAGCTTCAAGGTGTTCGGGCCGATAAAACCGTCGGCATTGACTCTGAAAATCATCAAGCAACTGGTTGAGCCGTTTGCGCCAATCCTCCGGGCCGAGCACCAACAGAAAATCATCCCCGCCAATATGTCCGACGAAATCGCGGGACGGGTCTACACGTTCGTTCAGGCATTGCGCCAGACACAACAACACTTCATCGCCACGCCCATACCCATAGATATCGTTAAAGGGCTTGAAACTGTCGATATCGACATAGCAAATAACCGACTCCCGTCCCTGTTGCAGCAACCGTGTCAGGCATTGCTGGATCGGCACGTTGCCAGGTAGCAGAGTAAGCGGGTTGGCATACCGAGCCTGCTGGATTTTCAGTTCGGTAATCAGTTTGAGCACGTCGATCACCCGACCCAGACCCAGATAGCTGCCATTGAGGGTGATGATGAAGTCTTCTTCGATGCGCTGCCGGGCGCGGCTGGTGATCAGGCGGCTGACTTGTTGCAGCGACTGGCTCATTTCCACGGCGAGGAAGTCGTCGTTCATCAGGCGGCTGATCGGTTTGCGGGCGAACAGGTCGGTGGCGAACGGTTTGAGCAAGGCATCGGACAGTGAGTGACGATGCACGATGCCGCACGGCTGGCCCTGTTCGTCGAGCACCGCCAGCGAGTTCAGGTTGGCCTGGCGGCGAAACGCTTCGAGGACGGTGGCGGTGGGTGTGTCGCGATTCACGGCCGGCTGATCATTGAGCAGGGCGCTGAGGTCGCTGCCTTCGTCATTCAGCGCCACTGCGCTGCTGTCGTGTTTGGGCATCAGGGCCCGGGCGTCGCGTGGCGGGTGCTCCTGCGGGCGCCCGAGCAAGTAGCCCTGGACCAGATCCACCCCCATCTCGGTCAGCACCGCCAGCTCTTCCGGTAGTTCGATGCCTTCGGCAATCACCTGCGCCCGGGAGGCCTTGGCGATTTGCAGGATCGATCCGACGAACTCACGTTTCAACGCATCCTGATGAATGCCGTCGATAAAGTGCCGGTCGATCTTCACATAGTCAGGCCGCAGCTCCGACCACAGGCGCAGGCTCGAATAACCCGCGCCAAGATCGTCCAGTGCAATCGAAAACCCCATCGCCCGGTAGTGATGCAGCGCCGTTTGCAGCAACTGAAAGTCGTCGATCGGCGTCTGTTCGGTGAGTTCGATCACCACCTGGCTCGGTGGAATGCCGAAGTCCTGAAGCAGTTGCAGCGTGCGACCCGGCTGGTGCGCAGCTTCGAGCAGGGATTCGGGAGAGACGTTGAGAAACAGCTTGCCCGGCAGTTGCTGTTCGTTGAAACGGCGGCAGGCGCTTTGGCGGCAGGCGATTTCCAGTTCGCTCAAACGCCCGGCCTGACGAGCCACGGCGAACAGGGCGATGGGGGAGTGCAGCGGGCTGTTGGACGGGCCGCGAGTCAGGGCTTCATAACCGAGAATGCGTCGCTCGGAGAGGCAAATGATCGGCTGGAACAGGCTGTGCAAACCGCTTTGAGTCAGGATCGAGCTCAAGGCACTCAGCTGTTCGGTCGTGGTCATGGCAATCTCTGGCGATAAAAAAAGGACTGGGAGCGCTCTCGATGAAGAGAACCGCTCCCAGTCCTTTATTGCACGACAGAATGATGACTGTTTGATGACGATCCGGGGATCGTCACCATTAAATTGCCATCACCTTACTTCTTGGCCACCTGATTGCTCAGCTTCAGGTAATCCAGCAGCACGCGCCCGGTCTCGCTCAGGTAGGCGTCGTCTTCCGGTTTGACCTTGTCCGGCTCGGCTGCCGCGAGGGCGTCGTCGTCTTCTTTCTTCAGCTCTTTGAGCGGTTCTTCGCCTTTGGCCTTGCGACGGATGTTTTCCATCGCCAGTTGCTTGGCGTCGATGTCGGCGTGCTGGGCACGACGATCGGCCTCATTGAGGCTGACGGTTTTTTCTTCCAGCAGCTTCTGCGCCAGGGCCAGCTTGTCGCGGATGAACACGAACTCCGCATCCTTGGCCGAACGGGCGTCATGCTCGGACTTGAGCTGGGCCAGGTACGGCTTGAACGGGTCGACCGCCGGTTTGATCGCTGCGCGGATGGTGTCCCACGGCATGGCTTCCGGAAGGGCGCTCTCGCCGATTTCCTTGGTGTCGATGATCGACGGGTAGTCGATGTCCGGCAGTACGCCCTGATGCTGGGTGCTCTGGCCGGAAACCCGGTAGAACTTGGCCAGGGTCAGTTTCAGTTCGCCATGGTTCAGCGGCTGAATGGTCTGCACGGTGCCTTTGCCGAAGGTCTGGCCACCGATGATCAGCGCGCGGTGGTAGTCCTGCATGGCGCCGGCGAAGATCTCCGAAGCCGAGGCGGACAGGCGGTTGACCAGCAATGCCATCGGACCTTTGTAGAACGCGCCCGGGTTTTCATCTTCGAGCACATCGACCCGGCCATCGGCGTTACGCACGAGCACAGTAGGGCCCTTGTCGATGAACAGGCTGGTCAGCTCGGTGGCTTCCTGCAGGGAACCGCCGCCGTTGTTGCGCAGGTCGATGACCACGCCGTCGACTTTCTCTTTCTGCAGTTCGGTCAGCAGTTTCTTGACGTCGCGAGTGGTGCTCTTGTAGTCCGGATCACCGGCACGGAACGCCTTGAAGTCCAGATAGAAGGCCGGAATCTCGATCACGCCGAGCTTGTAGTCCTTGCCGTCCTGTTTGAGGCTCAGGATGGATTTCTTCACGGCCTGGTCTTCGAGCTTCACCGCTTCACGGGTGATCGGCACGATCTTGCTGGTCTGGTCGTTCGGCGCATTGCTGGCCGGGATGACTTCCAGACGCACCACGGTGCCTTTCGGACCGCGGATCAGCTTGACCACTTCGTCCAGGCGCCAGCCGACCACGTCGACCATCTCTTTGTTGCCCTGGGCAACGCCGATGATCTTGTCGGCCGGAGCAACCTGCTTGGTCTTGTCGGCAGGACCTGCCGGCACCAGACGCACGACCTTCACCTGATCGTTGTCGCTCTGCAACACGGCGCCGATGCCCTCGAGGGACAGGCTCATGTTGATGTCGAAGTTTTCCGCGTTATCCGGCGACAGATAGTTGGTGTGCGGATCGTAAGACATGGCGAAGGTGTTGATGTACGCCTGGAAGATGTCTTCGGCACGGGTCTGGTCCAGACGCGCCAACTGGTTCTTGTAGCGCTTGGTCAGGGTTTCCTGGATCTGCTTCGGCTCTTTACCGGCGATCTTCTGCCGCAGCACTTCGTCCTTGACGCGTTTGCGCCACAGGTCATCGAGTTCGGCTGTGGATTTCAGCCACGGGGCGTCCTTGCGATCGATCAGCAAGGTTTCCTTCGTGGTGAAGTCCATCTTGTCGACGCCTTTGTCCAGCTCGGCAATGGCGAAGTCCAGACGCGCCTTCACGCGGTCCAGATAACGCTTGTAGATGGTGAAGCCGGCGTTGAGGTCGCCGCTCTTGAGGAAGTCGTCGAACTGGTACTTCCACTTGTCGAATTCGGCGATGTCGCTGGCCATGAAATAGCTGCGCGACGGGTCCAGCAGCTTGATGTAGCTGTCGTAGATGATCGCCGAGCGCGCATCGTCGAGCGGCGGCTTGCTGTAGTGGTGGCGCTTGAGCAACTCGACGACGTTCAGACTGGCAATCACTTCATCGCGATCAGGCTGCAACTTGTCCCAGCTGTTGGCTGCGAATGTGCTGCCCGACACCGGCAAGAGGCCGATACCGATGAAAAGAGCGAGGGCGGTGCTGGGGAGCAGATGCTTCATGCTGATTCGACGCGGGGACAATTGATAACGCATATTAGGCCGTCTTTGAAGTCGCCGGTACCTCTACGCTCTGTACGATAACTGCTGTTCAGCGATCGTTCAGACCCCAGGGCCGGTCGCATAATGCAAAAAGCCCGGCGCTACAGCTTCGGGCTCAGTCCAGACTCACTATGGAGGCACTGTGAAGGCATTGCAAGGCGTTGAAGGTCAAGTGGCATGGGTTGATGAACCAAGTCCTGCGTGTGATGTAGGACAAGTTCGCATCCGGGTGGCGGCAGCGGGCCTCAATCGCGCGGATTTATTACAGAAGGCGGGCCTTTATCCACCGCCGCCGGGTGCCAGTCAGGTACTCGGTCTTGAGTGTTCCGGGGTGATCAGCGAGGTCGGCCCGGGTTCGTCCTGGCAGGTCGGTGATCGGGTCTGCGCCTTGCTGGCCGGGGGCGGGATGGCCGAAGAAGTGGTCGTCGACGGGCGGCATGTACTGCCGGTTCCGGAAGGTGTGTCGCTGATCGAAGCGGCTGCGCTGCCCGAGGTGTACGCGACCGTCTGGCTGAATGTGTTTCAACTCGCTGCGCTCAAACCGGGTGAGAAAGTTCTTCTGCATGCCGGCGCCAGCGGCATCGGTTCTGCCGCCATTCAGCTGTGCAAGGCGTTTGGCAATCCGTGCTGGGTCAGCGTCGGATCGGCCGAGCGTTTGGCCTACTGTGAAGCGCTGGGCGCCCAGGGCGGTGTGGTGCGCACTGACGATCTGGAAAGCCTGCGGGACTTCGGGCCGTTCGATGTGATCCTGGATCCGGTCGGCGGCAGTTATTCCGCATTGAATCTCAAGCTGATGGCTCAGGACGGGCGCTGGGTGCTGATCGGCCTGATGGGTGGCCGCGAAGCGAAACTGGATCTCGCCCAGGTGCTGGCCAAGCGTGTGCAACTGCTGGGTTCGACCCTGCGCAGCCGTGACGATCAGTTCAAGGCAGACCTGTTCAGCGATCTGAGCCAGCACGTGTGGCCGCTGTTTTCCGAGGGGCGCTTGAAGCCACAACTGGCCAAGACTTTTGCGATCAAGGATGCCGAGGCGGCGTTCGCCGAGCTGGCGAGCAACACGGTGGCGGGGAAACTGGTACTGGTGATCGACGACAGCCTGAGCTGATCATCGATGCTTGTGGGAGCAGGCTTGCTCCCACAAGACAATCGCTTACTTCCAGAGGTGGATCGGCCAGCCGGATTTCTCGGCCTCTGCAAGCAGCACCGGATCCGGATTGACCACGTGCGGGTAATCCACCTTCAGCAGCAGCGGCAGATCATTGCGTGAGTCGGAATAAAAACTCGCGCCTTCAAGGTTTTCCTCTTCGGCGTCCAGCCACTCCAGCAAACGGGTGATCTTGCCTTCGCGATAGGTCAGGGTGCCCACGGTGTGGCCGCTGTACACGCCGTGCGCCACTTCCAGTTCGATACCCAGAACCTCGTCAATGCCCAACCGCTCGGCAATCGGTTTGACCAGGTGCGTGCCCGAGGCCGAGATCACCAGAATCCGGTCGCCGGCCTTGCGGTGGGCGGCGATGGTTTTGGTCGCGTCACTGAAGATGATCGGTTCGATGAAGTCTTCCACCCAAGGCCCGACCAGATGCTCGACTTCTTCCGGGGTGCGGCCGATCAAGGGTTCGAGGCTGAATTCCATGAAGTCTTCCATGCGCAACTTGCCATGGCTGTAGGCGTCCATCAGCTCATTGTTCTTGCGCATGAATGACTCGGGATCGACCCAGCCCAGGCGGCCCATCTGCTCGCTCCAGAGGGTGGCGCAGTCGCCGTGGATCAGGGTTTCGTCCAGATCAAAAATTGCCAGGGCCATCAGTGCAGTTCTCTCTTCAACGTCAGCAAAGTCATCAGGCTACCTCACACAGGGCCGTCGGATCGATGGAAAGCGCCAGGCGCTGACCGTCGGGATGCAGATCCGCCGCCGAACGGTTGAGCACATCCACCACCAGTTCCACGCCTCGGGCCTCGATGCGGTAGCGGATCACGTTGCCCAACAGGCTGTGGCTGCGAATCTGTGCATCGAGTTCGCCATCCAGGCTCAGCTCGATGGCCTCCGGGCGAATGGCGATACGGTGGTTGATCGGCCGCTGCAACAGCTTCGAGGCACTCTCGGCATCCAGCAGGTTGTAGTTGCCGATGAAGCCGGCGGCGAACACGTCGACCGGTGCGGTGTAGAGGGTTTCGGCATCGCCGCTCTGTACGATCTTTCCCTGATTCATCAGGAAAATCCGGTCAGACATGGTCAGGGCTTCTTCCTGATCGTGGGTGACGAAAATCGTGGTCAGGCCGAGCTCGCGCTGGATATGACGGATTTGTTCACGCAGGTGTTTGCGAATCCGTGCATCAAGGGCCGACAGCGGTTCGTCCAGCAACAACAGACGCGGACGGGTGACCAACGAGCGGGCGAGGGCGACACGCTGGCACTGACCGCCGGAGAGCTGATGCGGATAACGACTGGCGAAGTCGTTGAGTTCAACCAGTTTCAACGCCTCGGTGACACGCTTGTGGCTGTCGTCCGGGTTGACCTTTTGCATGCGCAGACCAAAGGCGACGTTCTGCTCCACGGTCATGTTGGGGAACAGCGCATAGCTCTGGAACACCATGCCGATCCCGCGTTTCTGTGGCGTCAGCGGCACGATGTCGACACCATCGAGCAGAATCTTGCCGCCATCCACCGGCGTCAGGCCGGCGATGCAGCGCAGCAGGGTGGATTTGCCACAACCGGACGGTCCGAGCAGGGTGACGAATTCACCTTTCTGGATTTCGCAGTTGATGTCGCTGAACACCGTGGTGCCGGCGTAGTTTTTTTGCAGGTGTTGGACGCTGACATAGCTCATTCGCTTTTGTCCTTGTTCAAGATGTTGGCGACCCAGGTCAGGACCAGCACGAAAAAGAAGTAGGAAATCACCAGTGCGCTGGTGAAGTGACCGCTGCTGTTGCGCATGTTGTTGAGGTAGACCTGCAGGGTTTCGTAGCGGGTGCCGACCAGGATGTTGGCGAACACGAACTCACCGAACAGGAACGAGAACGACAGCAGCAACGCGACCATCAGGCCTTTGCGCAGATTCGGCAGCACAACCAGGAAGGCTGCCTGAAAGGTGCTGGCGCCAAGCAGTTGGGCGGCGTCCATCAGGTCGCGCAGGTTGATCGCTTGCAGGTTGTTGGTGATCGCCCGGTACATGAACGGCAGCGCCACGGTGAAGTAGCAACCGATCAGAATCCACGGCGTGCCGACCATCGCGAACGGCCCGGATCCATAGAGCTGCAACAGCCCCACCGACGACACCACCGGCGGCACCGCAAAGGGCAGCAGGATCAGGATGTTCATCAGCGCATCGAGTTTCGGGAAGTGGTAATGCACCACGAACAGCAGCGGCAAAATCAGCACCACCGACAGGATCAGCGCGCCGACGCACACCAGCAGCGACTGGCCGAAGGCGTGCAGGAAGCGCGGGTCGCTCCACAACTGGATGTACCACTTGAAGGTGAAGCCGCTGGGCAGCACGGTGGCCGACCAGCTGCTGGCGATCGAGTAGATCAGGGTGCCCAGCAACGGCAGCAGCAGAATGGCGAACAGCAGGTAGACCACGACGCGGTGGTAGACGCCGGCCGGGCCGGATTCAGCGTGAGACATGGTAGCTCCTCTTCAGCAGCAGTTGATGCACGACGGTCACCAGGGTCATCAGCGCCACCAGCACCACGGCCAGGGCGCTGGCCAGGTTCGGATCGAGGGAAATGTCGCCGGACACCATCGCCGCAATGCGGATCGGCAGCACGTTGAAGTTGCCGGTGGTCAGCGCATACACCGTGGCATAGGCGCCGAGGGCGTTGGCCAGCAGGATCACGAAGGTGCCGAGCAGGGCCGGGGTCAGCACCGGCAGGCCGATGTGGCGCCAGAACTGCCAGCCGTCAGCGCCGAGCAGCGCGGCGGATTCACGCCAGTCTTCACGCAGCGCATCGAACGCCGGGTACAGCAGCAGGACGCCGAGGGGAATCTGGAAGTAGGTGTAAAGGATGATCAGCCCGGTTTTCGAGTACAGGTTGAAATCCTGAATGATCCCGGCCTGTTTCAGCATGATGGTAATGCTGCCGTTGAAGCCGAGCAGGATGATGAAGGCAAACGCCAGAGGCACACCGGCGAAGTTGCTGGTCATGTTGGCGAAAGCGTTGACGAAATTGCGCAGTTTCGAATCGACCCGGCGCAGGGAGTAGGCGCCGAGCACCGCGATGATGATCCCGAATACGCTCGACCAGAAACTGATTTCGAGGCTGTACTGGATCGCCTGCAGATAGAACTTCGAATTGAAGATCTTGCTGAAGTTGGCGAAACCCCAGCCGAATTCTTCCGATTGCAGGCTGTTGATCATCACCCAGACCAGCGGGGCGATTTCGAACACGATAAAGAACAGGGCGAAGGGCACCAGGCACAGGGCGGCCAGCCATTTGCCGCGAGTCATTGAGTTCACTTGAGCAACTCCCGGCACACAGGTTTGTCGTGGGGTACGCCGAGCAGCTCGCAGACGGTGCCGCAGAGGTCGGTCTGCTTCGGCATGGCGTCGGCGTTCAGGCTGAAGGCGTCGCCGAGCACGAACAGCGGCACCTGGCGTTCTTCCGGCAGCAGGCCGTTATGCGAGCGATCGTTGTTCATGCCGTGGTCGGCGGTCACCAGCACCTGATAGCCAGCATCGAGCCAGCCTTGCAGGTAGTCGGCGAGAATGATGTCGGCGCTGCGGGCACTGTTGCGGTATTGCGGGGTGTCGAGGCCGTGCTTGTGGCCGGCGTCGTCGATGTTCATCGGGTGGATCAGCAGAAAGTCCGGGGCGTGGCGCAGGCGCAGGTTTTCGGCGTCGGCGAACAGATGCGAGTCCGGATAGTGATCGTTCCAGTAGAAATGGCCGTGCTGGATCGGCAGTGTCGGGTCATCGGTGTGACGATCCCGGGCGGCAACGAACGGCGAGCGGTTGTAGAGCTCGCTGACCCAGTGGTACGCCGCGGCGGCGGTTTTCAGACCGGCATCGCGGGCGTAGTGATAGATGCTGCGCTGGTTGGACAGGCGCGAGACGTTGTTGTGGACGATGCCGCTGTCGATGGGCGGCACGCCCGTAAGGATGCATTCGTAAAGCGGTCGGGACAGGGCCGGCAGCTCGCACTCCAACTGGTAGAGCGCGGCGCGTCCTGCGCCAACGTAAGCCTGCAGATGCCCCATGGCGTGACGCGCGACCTCGTAATTAAGGCCGTCGAGCACGACAAGGATGACGTTGTGCTTCATAGGGGCAAAAACTCCGCGAAACAATAAAAACGGGAAACTCGAAATCGACACGGATCCTGTGGGAGCGGGCAAGCCCGCTCCCACAGGGTTTTGTGCCAGACCCAGTGGGGATCTATCGGCTTACTTCATTTCGACGATGACTTCTTCGTTCCACTTCTGCGGCAGAGCCTTGGAGGTTTTTTCCCACGCATCGGCGTCCTTGATCGGCGTGACCTTCTTGTACTGCTCGTTCGGCAGCAGTTTGGCTTTCACGTCTTCCGGCAGGGTCAGGTGCTCGGCGCGGATCGGACGGGCGTTGCCACGGGCGAGGTTGGTCTGGCCGGCGTCGCTGAAGATGTACTCGCGGGTCAGCTTGGCGGCGTTCGGGTTCTTCGCGTACTTGTTGATGATGGTGGTGTAGCCGGAAATCACCGAACCATCGGACGGGATCAGCACCACGTAGTCATCCGGGTTGGCCATCTTGGCCTTGTAGCTCAGGCCGTTGAAGTCCCAGACCACGCCGACTTCGATCTCGCCTTTTTCCATGGTGGCGATGGTCGGGTTGGCCATCGACAGGCGACCCTGCTTGGCGATGTCTGCGAACAGCAGCAGGGCAGGCTGGATGTTTTTCTCGTCGCCGCCGTTGGCCAGCGCAGCAGCGAGTACGCCGTTGGCAGCCTGGGCCGCGGTGCTCACGTCACCGATGGAGACCTTGTATTTGCCGCCCTTGAGGTCAGCCCATTTGGTCGGCACTTCGGAGCCGTGCAGCAGCTTCTTGTTGACGATGAAAGCGATGGTGCCGGTGTAGGCCAGCGCCCAGTTGCCATCCTTGTCCTTGGCCCAGGCCGGAACCTGATCCCAGGTGGTCGGCTTGTACGGTTGCACCACGCCTTGCTTGACCGCGATCGGGCCGAAAGCCGCGCCGACGTCGCCGATGTCGGCGGTGGCGTTGTCTTTCTCGGCGGCGAACTTGGCGATTTCCTGGGCCGAGCTCATGTCGGTGTCGATGTGTTTCAGGCCGTAGGTCTTGGCCAGGTCTTCCCAGGTGCCTTTCCAGTTGGCCCAGTCATCGGGCATGCCGACGCTGTTGACGGCGCCTTCCGCTTTCGCAGCGGCTTCGAGGGTTTTCAGATCATCAGCCGCCATGGCGGCGGTGCACATGGCAATGGTCGAGCCTAACAGTGTTGCCAGGAAAAGCTGTTTCATTCCGAAGCTCCTTGGTCGTGTTCAACGCTGCGATTGCGGTTTGTGTTGGTCTAGGTCAGCAATACCTGAGCCAATGTAGGGGGGCTGGATGACACTTTGATGTCGGCGGATGCCTGGCCAGCGATTATTTTCTCCGGTACAGGCGGCTGCCCGGTAAGCGTAGACCACCCTCAAAGTCCCGGCAGGCAAGGGACTTGGCCGATGTATTGCAAGTTGTCAGCGCGACCGCTCGGTAGTTTTGTCATCTCTCGGTCATCTGCACTGCCTAGGCTTGCAGCACGACCGAACGGCGCAATAGTCGTGCGGTTTTGCCCCGAAACAGTGCTGGTCTAGTCCAGATAGGTAACGTTGATGCGCGATGAGGCAACAAAAGCGGTGACAGCCATTGGGCAGATCCTTCAGGAGCAGCTCGACCACGGTTTGCTCGTGGCGGGCAGCAAGTTGCCGGCCGAGCGCAAGCTCAGCGAGTTGTTCGGCACGACACGGATCACTGTGCGTGAAGCCTTGTTGCAACTGGAGGCCCAAGGGCAGATTTATCGCGAGGAGCGTCGGGGCTGGTTCGTTTCGCCGCCGCGGCTGGCCTACAACCTGATGCAACGCAGTCACTTTCACGCGATGGTCAGTGCGCAGGGGCGAGTGCCGTCGACCGAGGTGATTTCGGCGCGGTTGCAGCCGGCGTCAGCGGCGGTCTGTGCGTGGTTGCAGTTGCCGGCGCTGTCGAGTGTGATTCAGATCTGCCGGTCGCGGCGGATCGATGGGCGGCTGGTGTTGTACGTGGAGCATTATCTGAATCCGCAGTATTTCCCGGGGATTCTGGAGTTTGATTTGAATCAGTCGATTACCGAGCTGTATGCGCGGCATTACGATTTGCACTATGGGCGGGTGCGGTTCGAGATTGTGCCGACTTCTTTATCGGTCGATGCGGCGGCGGCTTTGCGGGTTTCGGTGGGGAGCCCGGGGTTGCGGATTGCGCGGGTCAATTATGATCAGGCTGGGCGGTTGATTGATTGTGATCTGGAGTTTTGGCGGCATGATGCGATTCACGTCGGCGTTGACGTTGTTTGACCTTGACCTTGGCGGCCTCTGGGCCGACCAGGTTTTGGGTTGATTGGGGTGAATATCCGTTGCTTCGGGTGTTGCGGCTGGCGGTTCCGCTCTTACAGCGGGTCACTTTTTCAAACGCCAAAAAGTAACCAAAAGGCTGGGCCCCTGCGTTCGGCACCTCGCTGAGGCTCGGTGTTCCTTCGTTCCGGGATTCATCCGGGGGCATCGCCTCCGGTTTGCTTCGCTGCACCTCCTCTCGATGTGTTCGACTTCGTCGAACGGCGCTTCGCGCCCACCCCCGGATAAATCCCTCCACTCAGCCTT
>NZ_JALJEA010000021.1:0-15435 GCF_023242405.1 Pseudomonas sp. MWU12-3088 | reverse complement strand
CAAAATCATCGAGTAAGTAGTTGTAATGTATTTTTCAGGCCGGCATAATGGTCGGCCTGATTTTGTTTTAGGTCAGTAGCTCAATTGGCAGAGCGACGGTCTCCAAAACCGTAGGTTGGGGGTTCGATTCCCTCCTGACCTGCCAGATTCACTCGGTGTGTCTGGCTTTCTTTTCACAGGATCTTCATAGATGACTCCTAAGGCTGAAGCTCAAGGCTCTCGCTTCGATCTGCTCAAGTGGCTTGTAGTGGTCGCTTTGGTGGTGGTTGGCGTTGTAGGCAATCAGTATTACTCTGCTTCGCCGATCCTGTACCGTGTACTCGCTTTGCTTGTCATTGCTACTGTAGCTGCCTTTGTAGGCCTGCAGACTGCCAAGGGCAAGTCTTTCTTTGTACTGGTTAAGGAAGCTCGTACCGAGATTCGTAAAGTCGTATGGCCAACTCGCCAAGAAACCACGCAGACCACTCTGATTGTTGTGGCTGTTGTTCTGGTTATGGCGTTGCTGTTGTGGGGGCTTGATTCCCTGCTCGGCTGGCTTGTTTCCTTGATTGTCGGCTAAGGGTGTCCCGTGGCTAAGCGTTGGTACGTTGTGCATGCTTACTCGGGTTACGAGAAGCATGTCATGCGCTCGCTGATCGAGCGTGTAAAGCTGGCTGGCATGGAAGATGGCTTCGGCGAAATTCTGGTTCCCACTGAAGAAGTGGTTGAAATGCGTAATGGCCAGAAACGCAAAAGCGAGCGCAAGTTCTTCCCTGGTTATGTGCTGGTACAGATGGATATGAACGAGGGTACTTGGCACTTGGTCAAGGATACTCCTCGGGTGATGGGTTTTATCGGCGGTACTGCTGACAAGCCTGCACCAATCACTGATAAAGAAGCTGAGGCGATTCTGCGTCGCGTTGCTGACGGTAGCGACAAGCCGAAGCCGAAGACGTTGTTCGAGCCAGGTGAAACCGTTCGTGTCAATGACGGTCCTTTCGCTGACTTTAACGGTGTTGTTGAAGAAGTTAACTACGAAAAGAGCCGGATCCAAGTGGCAGTGCTCATTTTCGGTCGCTCTACTCCGGTAGAGTTGGAGTTCAGTCAGGTCGAAAAGGTCTAACTGGACAAGCATCCCAACCCCGCAGCCCTAGGCTGTGGGGTTTTGTCGTCACTGGGATAAACGCGCAAGTAACCGGGGAGCCTTTCGAGGCGTTCGAACCCGTAATTGGAGTGCCTCATGGCCAAGAAGATTACCGCTTACATCAAGCTGCAAGTGAAGGCCGCTCAGGCTAACCCAAGCCCACCTGTTGGTCCTGCTCTGGGTCAGCACGGCGTGAACATCATGGAATTCTGCAAGGCTTTCAACGCCCGTACCCAGGGTCTGGAAGCTGGTCTGCCGACTCCAGTGATCATCACTGTCTACAGCGACCGTAGCTTCACTTTCGAAACCAAATCCACCCCTGCTTCGGTTCTGCTGAAGAAGGCGGCCGGTCTGACCAGCGGTTCCGCTCGTCCGAACACCGTTAAGGTTGGCACTGTTACCCGTGCTCAGCTGGAAGAAATCGCGAAAACCAAAAACGCGGATCTGACTGCAGCTGATATGGATGCAGCCGTGCGCACTATCGCCGGTTCTGCTCGTAGCATGGGCCTTAACGTGGAGGGTGTGTAATGGCTAAGCTGACCAAGCGCCAAAAGGCTATCGCTGAAAAGATCGAAGCAGGCAAGTCCTACAACTTCGAAGAGGCCGCAACCCTGCTGGCCTCGCTGCCAGCTGCCAAGTTCGTCGAGTCGTTCGATGTGGCCGTTAACCTGGGCGTAGACCCGCGTAAATCCGACCAGGTCGTTCGTAGCGCTACTGTGCTGCCACACGGCACTGGCAAGACCGTTCGCGTTGCTGTGTTCACCCAGGGTCCAGCTGCCGAGGCCGCTCTGGCTGCCGGCGCTGACCGTGTAGGCATGGACGAGCTGGCTGCCGAAATGAAAGGCGGCGACCTGAACTATGACGTAGTGATCGCATCCCCGGATGCAATGCGCGTTGTAGGTCAACTGGGTCAGATCCTCGGTCCACGTGGTCTGATGCCTAACCCGAAAGTCGGCACCGTAACTCCAGACGTAGCCACCGCGGTTAAAAACGCCAAGGCTGGTCAGGTTCGTTATCGCACCGACAAAAACGGCATCATCCACACTTCCGTTGGCAAGATCGGCTTCGATGCCGTCAAGCTGAAGGAAAACGTTGAAGCCCTGATCGCTGACCTGAAGCGTATCAAGCCAGCTTCCTCGAAAGGTATCTACGTCAAGCGCGTTACCCTGAGCACCACCATGGGCCCAGGTCTGGTTATCGACCAGAGCTCGCTGGACGCGTAAGACAAAAATTGGCGCAGGTGACTGCGCCAATTGAAAGATTGGGGTCCCTGCCTGGCGGGGGCTATCCAAGACCGTAGGCGACGCAAGTCTTAAACCTCAAGCCTACGCAGATGGTGCTCCCGGTTCCTTACCGAATCAGACACCAAAACGACATTCGGTTTCGATCGAATGAAACGGTAACAAGCAGGAGTTAAACCCGTGGCAATTAATCTCGAAGACAAGAAGGCCATCGTCGCTGAAGTCAACGAGGCTGCCAAAGTCGCTCTGTCCGCTGTCGTGGTTGATGCCCGTGGCGTAACAGTAGGCGCAATGACCGGACTCCGTAAAGAGGCTCGTGAAGCTGGCGTTTACGTACGTGTTGTACGTAACACCCTGCTCAAGCGCGCTGTTGCTGGCACTTCGTACGAAGTGCTGAACGACGCGTTCACCGGCCCGACCCTGATCGCATTCTCCAACGAACACCCGGGCGCTGCTGCTCGTCTGTTCAAGGAATTTGCCAAGGGTCAGGATAAGTTCGAGATCAAGGCAGCTTCGTTCGAGGGCAAGTTCCTCGCAGCGAATGAGATCGACGTGCTGGCAAGCCTGCCAACTCGCGACGAAGCTATTGCGAAACTGATGAGCGTGATTCAAGGCGCTACCAGCAAGCTGGCTCGTACTCTGGCGGCAATTCGCGATCAGAAAGAAGCTGCTGCAGCCTGAGGCTGAGCGTTTCCACTCTCGCGTATTTTTGTTTATTTCGACGGCCGTACAGGCTGTCCACCAAATCAGGAATTGAGTCATGTCTCTGACTAACGAACAAATCATCGAAGCAATCGGCCAGAAAACCGTTCTGGAAGTTGTTGAGCTGATCAAAGCAATGGAAGAAACCTTCGGCGTGACCGCTGCTGTTGCTGCTGCTGGTCCAGCTGCTGCTGCCGCTGTTGTTGAAGAGCAAACCGAGTTCAACGTTGTTCTGGTTGAAGCCGGCGAGAAGAAAGTAAACGTGATCAAGGCAGTTCGTGAACTGACCGGTCTGGGCCTGAAGGAAGCCAAAGAGAAAGTCGACGGCGCTCCTCAGGTTGTAGCTGAAGGCGTTTCGAAAGAAGCTGCTGAAGACGCTAAGAAGAAGCTGGAAGAAGCAGGCGCTAAAGTCGAGCTGAAGTAAGCATCGACTTTGCTCCTCCAGCCCGAGCGTCAAGCGACAGGCTGATGGCTGGTGGCTCTTGCCACCGGCCTTTTTCCGTTATTGGCAGCCGACCCGGTCGGTGCCAATAACGAGCTGTAACCATCCGATGTGATGGCGCAAACCATGGGGTTTGCACGATTTTCTGGCTGCTCCCGTCGGGAGGGGCCAAACAAGCAGGTGACCAAGCTGGGGAACGCTGATGGCTTACTCATATACTGAGAAAAAACGTATCCGCAAGGACTTTAGCAAGTTGCCGGACGTCATGGATGTGCCTTACCTCCTGGCCATCCAGCTGGATTCGTATCGTGAATTCTTGCAAGCGGGAGCGACTAAAGATCAGTTCCGCGACGTGGGCCTGCATGCGGCCTTCAAATCCGTTTTCCCGATCATCAGCTACTCCGGCAATGCTGCGCTGGAGTACGTCGGTTATCGCCTGGGCGAACCGGCATTTGATGTCAAAGAATGCGTATTGCGCGGTGTAACTTTCGCCGTACCTTTGCGGGTAAAAGTGCGCCTGATCATTTTCGACAAAGAATCGTCGAACAAAGCGATCAAGGACATCAAAGAGCAAGAAGTCTACATGGGTGAAATCCCCCTGATGACTGAGAACGGTACCTTCGTAATCAACGGTACCGAGCGTGTGATCGTTTCCCAGTTGCACCGCTCCCCGGGCGTGTTCTTCGACCACGACCGTGGCAAGACGCACAGCTCCGGCAAACTGCTGTACTCCGCACGCATCATTCCTTACCGCGGTTCCTGGCTGGACTTCGAGTTCGACCCGAAGGACTGCGTATTCGTACGTATCGACCGTCGTCGCAAGCTGCCGGCCTCGGTACTGCTGCGCGCGCTCGGCTATACCACCGAAGAAGTGCTGGACGCTTTCTACACCACCAACGTATTCCACGTTAAGGGCGAGACCCTGAGCCTGGAACTGGTACCTCAGCGTCTGCGCGGTGAAGTTGCTGTTCTCGATATTCAGGATGACAAAGGCAAGGTAATTGTTGAGCAGGGTCGTCGTATCACTGCCCGTCACATCAACCAGCTGGAAAAAGCCGGGATCAAAGAGCTGGACGTGCCTCTGGACTACGTCCTGGGTCGCACCACCGCCAAGGTCATCGTGCATCCGGCAACCGGCGAAATCCTGGCAGAGTGCAACACCGAGCTGACGACCGAAGTCCTGGCGAAAATCGCCAAGGCCGGCGTCGTTCGCATCGAAACTCTGTACACCAACGATATCGACTGCGGTCCGTTCGTCTCTGACACTCTGAAGATCGACTCCACCAGCAACCAATTGGAAGCGCTGGTCGAAATCTATCGCATGATGCGTCCAGGCGAGCCACCAACCAAAGACGCTGCCGAAACCCTGTTCAACAACCTGTTCTTCAGCCCTGAGCGCTATGACCTGTCTGCGGTCGGCCGGATGAAGTTCAACCGTCGTATCGGTCGTACCGAGATCGAAGGTTCGGGCGTGCTGTGCAAGGAAGACATCGTCGCGGTACTGAAGACTCTGGTCGACATCCGTAACGGTAAAGGCATCGTCGACGACATCGACCACCTGGGTAACCGTCGTGTTCGCTGCGTAGGCGAAATGGCCGAGAACCAGTTCCGCGTTGGCCTGGTACGTGTTGAGCGTGCGGTCAAAGAGCGTCTGTCGATGGCTGAAAGCGAAGGCCTGATGCCGCAAGACCTGATCAACGCCAAGCCAGTGGCTGCGGCGGTGAAAGAGTTCTTCGGCTCCAGCCAGCTGTCGCAGTTCATGGACCAGAACAACCCGCTGTCCGAGATTACCCACAAGCGTCGTGTCTCCGCACTCGGCCCTGGTGGTCTGACCCGTGAGCGCGCAGGCTTCGAAGTTCGTGACGTACACCCGACTCACTACGGTCGTGTCTGCCCGATCGAAACGCCGGAAGGTCCGAACATCGGTCTGATCAACTCCCTGGCTGCTTACGCTCGCACCAACCAGTACGGCTTCCTCGAGAGCCCGTACCGTGTGGTGAAAGAGGGTGTGGTTACCGACGAGATCGTGTTCCTGTCCGCTATTGAAGAAGCCGATCACGTGATCGCGCAGGCTTCGGCGACCATGAACGACCAGAAAGTCCTGATCGACGAGCTGGTAGCCGTACGTCACCTGAACGAATTCACCGTCAAGGCGCCTGAAGAAGTCACCCTGATGGACGTTTCGCCGAAGCAGGTAGTTTCGGTTGCAGCGTCGCTGATTCCGTTCCTCGAGCACGACGACGCCAACCGTGCGTTGATGGGTTCGAACATGCAGCGTCAGGCTGTACCAACCCTGCGTGCCGACAAGCCGCTGGTAGGTACCGGTATGGAGCGTAACGTGGCTCGCGACTCCGGCGTTTGCGTCGTGGCTCGTCGTGGCGGCGTGATCGATTCCGTCGATGCCAGCCGTATCGTGGTTCGTGTTGCCGATGACGAAGTTGAAACCGGTGAAGCTGGTGTCGACATCTACAACCTGACCAAATACACCCGCTCGAACCAGAACACCTGCATCAACCAGCGTCCGCTGGTGAGCAAGGGTGATCGCGTTCAGCGTAGCGACATCATGGCCGACGGTCCGTCCACCGATATGGGTGAACTGGCTCTGGGTCAGAACATGCGCATCGCGTTCATGGCATGGAACGGCTTCAACTTCGAAGACTCCATCTGCCTGTCCGAGCGTGTGGTTCAGGAAGACCGCTTCACCACGATCCACATTCAGGAACTGACCTGTGTGGCCCGTGACACCAAGCTTGGTCCAGAAGAAATCACTGCGGACATCCCGAACGTGGGTGAAGCTGCACTGAACAAGCTGGACGAAGCCGGTATCGTTTACGTAGGTGCTGAAGTTGGCGCAGGCGACATCCTGGTCGGTAAGGTCACTCCGAAAGGCGAGACCCAACTGACTCCGGAAGAAAAACTGCTGCGTGCAATCTTCGGTGAAAAAGCCAGCGACGTTAAAGACACTTCCCTGCGTGTACCTACCGGTACCAAAGGTACTGTCATCGACGTGCAGGTCTTCACTCGTGACGGCGTTGAGCGTGATGCTCGTGCCCTGTCGATCGAGAAGACCCAGCTGGACGAGATCCGCAAGGATCTGAACGAAGAGTTCCGCATCGTTGAAGGCGCGACCTTCGAACGTCTGCGTTCCGCTCTGGTAGGCCACAAGGCTGAAGGCGGCGCGGGCCTGAAGAAAGGTCAGGACATCACCGACGAAGTACTCGACGGTCTTGAGCATGGTCAGTGGTTCAAACTGCGCATGGCTGAAGATGCTCTGAACGAGCAGCTCGAGAAGGCTCAGGCCTACATCGTTGATCGTCGCCGTCTGCTGGACGACAAGTTCGAAGACAAGAAGCGCAAATTGCAGCAGGGCGATGACCTGGCTCCAGGCGTGCTGAAGATCGTCAAGGTTTACCTGGCAATCCGTCGTCGCATCCAGCCGGGCGACAAGATGGCCGGTCGTCACGGTAACAAGGGTGTGGTCTCCGTGATCATGCCGGTTGAAGACATGCCGCACGATGCCAATGGCACCCCGGTCGACGTCGTCCTCAACCCGCTGGGCGTACCTTCGCGTATGAACGTTGGTCAGATCCTTGAAACCCACCTGGGCCTCGCGGCCAAAGGCCTGGGCGAGAAGATCAACCGGATGGTCGAAGAGCAGCGTAAAGTCGCTGAGCTGCGTACCTTCCTGGACGAGATCTACAACCAGATCGGCGGTCGTAACGAAGATCTGGACAGCTTCTCCGATCAGGAAATCCTGGATCTGGCGAAGAACCTGCGTGGCGGCGTTCCAATGGCCACTCCAGTGTTCGACGGTGCCAAGGAAAGCGAAATCAAGGCCATGCTGAAACTGGCGGATCTGCCAGAAAGCGGCCAGATGCAGCTGACCGACGGCCGTACCGGCAACAAGTTCGAGCGTCCAGTTACCGTTGGCTACATGTACATGCTGAAGCTGAACCACTTGGTAGACGACAAGATGCACGCGCGTTCTACCGGTTCGTACAGCCTGGTTACCCAGCAGCCGCTGGGTGGTAAGGCGCAGTTCGGTGGTCAGCGTTTCGGGGAGATGGAGGTCTGGGCACTGGAAGCATACGGTGCTGCTTACACTCTGCAAGAAATGCTCACAGTGAAGTCGGACGATGTGAACGGCCGGACCAAGATGTACAAAAACATCGTGGACGGCGATCACCGTATGGAGCCGGGCATGCCCGAGTCCTTCAACGTGTTGATCAAGGAAATTCGTTCCCTCGGCATCGATATCGATCTGGAAACCGAATAACACGTGACGCGATCGAGAGCGGGGCAGGATTGCCCGCTCTCTGCTCCGCCAGGAGGAAAGGCCTTGAAAGACCTACTGAATTTGCTGAAAAACCAGGGTCAAGTCGAAGAGTTCGACGCCATCCGTATCGGATTGGCCTCGCCTGAGATGATCCGCTCGTGGTCGTTCGGTGAAGTTAAAAAGCCGGAAACCATCAACTACCGTACGTTCAAACCTGAGCGTGACGGTCTGTTCTGCGCCAAGATCTTTGGCCCGGTAAAGGATTACGAGTGCCTGTGCGGTAAGTACAAGCGCTTGAAGCACCGTGGTGTGATCTGCGAGAAGTGCGGCGTTGAAGTTGCACTGGCCAAGGTTCGTCGTGAGCGCATGGCGCACATCGAACTGGCTTCGCCGGTTGCCCACATCTGGTTCCTGAAATCGCTGCCGTCCCGTATCGGCCTGCTGATGGACATGACCCTGCGTGATATCGAACGCGTTCTCTACTTCGAGAGCTATGTCGTTATCGATCCGGGCATGACCACTCTTGAAAAAGGTCAGCTGCTGAACGACGAGCAGTACTTCGAAGCGCTGGAAGAGTTCGGTGATGACTTCGACGCCCGCATGGGTGCTGAAGCTGTCCGTGAACTGCTGCACGCTATCGACCTGGAGCACGAGATTGGCCGTCTGCGTGAAGAAATTCCGCAAACCAACTCCGAAACCAAGATCAAGAAGCTGTCCAAGCGTCTGAAGTTGATGGAAGCCTTCCAGGGCTCCGGCAACCTGCCAGAGTGGATGGTGCTGACCGTTCTGCCGGTTCTGCCGCCAGATTTGCGTCCACTGGTTCCACTGGATGGCGGTCGTTTCGCGACTTCCGACCTCAACGATCTGTATCGTCGAGTGATCAACCGTAACAACCGTTTGAAGCGCCTGCTGGATCTGTCCGCTCCGGACATCATCGTGCGCAACGAAAAGCGTATGTTGCAGGAAGCTGTCGATGCACTGCTCGACAACGGTCGTCGTGGCCGCGCTATCACCGGTTCGAACAAGCGTCCTCTGAAATCCCTGGCTGACATGATCAAGGGTAAGCAGGGTCGTTTCCGTCAGAACTTGCTCGGTAAGCGTGTTGACTACTCCGGTCGTTCGGTAATTACCGTAGGTCCGACCCTGCGTCTGCATCAGTGCGGTCTGCCGAAGAAGATGGCTCTCGAGCTGTTCAAGCCGTTCATTTTCGGCAAGCTGGAAATGCGTGGTCTGGCGACCACCATCAAAGCGGCCAAGAAGATGGTTGAGCGCGAACTGCCGGAAGTCTGGGACGTTCTCGCTGAAGTGATTCGCGAACACCCGGTTCTTCTCAACCGTGCACCGACCCTTCACCGTCTGGGTATCCAGGCGTTTGAACCGGTACTGATCGAAGGTAAGGCTATCCAGCTGCACCCTCTGGTCTGTGCTGCGTACAACGCCGACTTCGACGGCGACCAAATGGCCGTGCACGTACCGCTGACGCTGGAAGCCCAGCTCGAAGCGCGTGCGTTGATGATGTCGACCAACAACATTCTGTCGCCAGCCAACGGTGAGCCAATCATCGTTCCGTCGCAGGACGTTGTATTGGGTCTGTACTACATGACTCGTGAAGCGATCAACGCCAAGGGCGAAGGTCGTGTGTTCGCGGATCTGCAGGAGGTTGACCGTGTGTTCCGTGCCGGCGAAGCCGCACTGCACGCCAAGATCAAGGTTCGTATCAACGAAACCGTGAACGATCGTGACGGCAACAGCGTGAACAACACCCGTATTGTCGACACCACTGTCGGCCGTGCGCTGCTGTTCCAGGTTGTGCCAAAAGGTCTGTCGTTCGACGTCGTCAACCTGCCGATGAAGAAAAAGGCGATCTCCAAGCTGATCAACCAGTGCTACCGCGTGGTTGGTCTGAAAGAGACCGTGATCTTCGCTGACCAGTTGATGTACACCGGTTTTGCCTACTCGACCATTTCCGGCGTTTCCATCGGTGTTAACGACTTCGTTATCCCGGATGAAAAAGCCCGCATCATCGGTGCTGCCACCGACGAAGTGAAAGAAATCGAGAGCCAGTACGCCTCCGGCCTGGTAACCCAGGGCGAGAAGTACAACAAAGTGATCGACCTTTGGTCGAAAGCGAACGACGAAGTTTCCAAGGCGATGATGGCCAACCTCTCGAAAGAGAAAGTCATCGACCGTCACGGCGATGAAGTCGAGCAGGAATCGTTCAACTCGATGTACATGATGGCTGACTCGGGTGCGCGGGGTTCCGCAGCACAGATTCGTCAGCTGGCCGGTATGCGTGGTCTGATGGCCAAGCCGGACGGCTCCATCATCGAAACGCCAATTACCGCGAACTTCCGTGAAGGTCTGAGCGTACTCCAGTACTTCATCTCGACTCACGGTGCTCGTAAGGGTCTGGCGGATACCGCGTTGAAAACCGCTAACTCCGGTTACCTGACTCGTCGTCTGGTAGACGTGGCGCAGGATCTGGTCGTGACCGAGATCGATTGCGGCACCGAGCACGGCCTGGTAATGACTCCGCACATTGAAGGCGGTGACGTTGTAGAGCCGCTGGGTGAGCGCGTATTGGGTCGTGTCATTGCCCGTGACGTATTCAAGCCGGGTACCGAGGACGTCATCGTTCCTGCCGGCACTCTGGTAGACGAGAAGTGGGTCGAGTTCATCGAGCTGAACAGCATCGACGAAGTGATCGTGCGTTCGCCAATCAGCTGCGAAACCCGTTACGGCATCTGCGCCAAGTGCTACGGCCGTGACCTGGCTCGTGGTCACCAGGTGAACATCGGTGAGTCGGTTGGCGTAATCGCTGCCCAGTCCATCGGTGAACCGGGTACCCAGCTGACGATGCGTACGTTCCACATCGGTGGTGCGGCAAGCCGTACTTCCGCAGCCGACAGCGTTCAGGTGAAGAACGGCGGTACCGTTCGTCTGCACAACCTGAAGCACGTTGAGCGTGTGGACGGCAACCTGGTTGCCGTGTCCCGTTCCGGTGAGCTGGCGATTGCTGACGATTTCGGTCGTGAGCGCGAGCGTTACAAGCTGCCGTACGGTGCTGTGATTTCGGTTAAAGAAGGTGACAAGGTCGACGCTGGCGCCATCGTGGCCAAGTGGGATCCGCACACTCACCCGATCGTTACCGAAATGAAAGGTACCGTGACCTACGTGGGCATGGAAGAAGGCATCACGATCAAGCGTCAGACTGACGAATTGACCGGTATGACCAACATTGAAGTACTTGATCCGAAAGATCGTCCGGCTGCCGGCAAGGACATTCGTCCTGCTGTGAAGATGGTCGATGACAACGGCAAGGATCTGTTGCTGCCAGGCACTGACGTTATCGCTCAGTACTTCCTGCCAGCCAACGCCCTGGTCGGTGTTGCGGACGGCGCGAAGATTGCGATCGGTGATGTTATCGCTCGTATCCCGCAGGAAACTTCGAAGACCCGTGACATCACCGGTGGTCTGCCGCGTGTTGCTGACCTGTTCGAAGCCCGTCGTCCGAAAGAAGCGTCGATTCTGGCTGAAGTCAGCGGCACCATCGCGTTCGGTAAAGAGACCAAGGGCAAGCGCCGTCTGGTCATCACCCCGAACGACGGTAGCGATCCGTACGAAGAGCTGATTCCGAAGTGGCGTCACCTGAACGTGTTCGAAGGCGAACAGGTAAACCGCGGCGAAGTTATCTCCGACGGTCCGAGCGATCCGCACGACATCCTGCGTCTGCTGGGTGTGAGCGCGCTGGCCAAGTACATCGTTAACGAGATCCAGGACGTTTACCGTCTGCAGGGCGTGAAGATCAACGACAAGCACATCGAGACCATCCTGCGTCAGATGCTGCGTAAAGTTGAGATCTCCGAGTCCGGCGACTCCAGCTTCATCAAGGGCGACCAGATGGAACTGACTCACGTTCTGGTAGAGAACGAGCGTCTGAACGCGGAAGACAAGTTTGTCTCCAAGTTCACCCGCGTTCTGCTGGGTATCACCAAGGCGTCGTTGTCGACCGAATCGTTCATCTCGGCGGCTTCCTTCCAGGAAACCACCCGCGTACTGACCGAAGCGGCCGTAACCGGCAAGCGCGACTACCTGCGCGGCCTGAAAGAAAACGTGGTTGTGGGTCGTCTGATCCCGGCCGGTACCGGTCTGGCTTATCACAGCGAGCGCAAGCGTCGTCGTGATGCAGACAAGCCGTTGCGCGTAAGCGCCAGTGAAGTGGAAGCTGCACTGACCGAAGCGCTGAACTCGAGCGGTAACTGAGTTCTGCGAAAAATGAGCTGAGGCCCTGATCTAACCGTTCATCGAATCGAGACAATTTGTCGAGGTTCGACGAGCGGGGAGGTCGGGGCCTTGCCTTGACTGGGGACAAGATCCTCTTTAGACTCTTGATCCCCTAAATTTGGCGGGAATCCGTTCCTGCCATTTTGCTTTTCTTGCAAGACAATAGCGTCGCAAGACAACAGTGGAGCTAGTAGATGGCAACTATCAACCAGCTGGTACGTCAGCCGCGTAAGCGTATCGTCGAGAAATCCGACGTGCCTGCGCTGCAGAACTGCCCGCAACGTCGTGGCGTGTGCACCCGTGTGTACACCACTACGCCGAAAAAACCTAACTCGGCACTGCGTAAAGTATGCCGTGTGCGTCTGACCAACGGTTTCGAGGTTTCCTCGTACATCGGCGGTGAAGGCCACAACCTGCAAGAGCACAGCGTGGTACTGATCCGCGGCGGTCGTGTAAAAGACTTGCCAGGTGTTCGTTACCACACCGTTCGCGGCTCCTTGGATACTTCCGGCGTTAAAGGCCGTAACCAGGGTCGTTCGAAGTACGGTACCAAGCGTCCGAAGTAATCGGCCGTTTTGCAGATTTTCATTTTATTGAGTCGATAAGAGTAAGGTCGGGCGCGAATCCTCAAGGATCTGTCCCGAACTAACCTGAAGACCGTTTGAGGGCTTATCAATGCCAAGACGTCGCGTAGCAGCAAAGCGTGAGATTCTGGACGATCCGAAATACGGAAGCCAAATCCTCGCCAAATTCATGAACCACGTTATGGAAAGCGGCAAGAAAGCCGTTGCCGAGCGTATCGTTTATGGTGCCCTGGAAACCGTTGCGGCTCGCAAGACCGGCACCGATCCCCTGGAACTCTTCGAAAAAGCACTCGACGCCATCGCTCCGCTGGTCGAAGTGAAGTCGCGCCGCGTTGGTGGTGCTACTTACCAGGTTCCGGTCGAAGTTCGTCCGTCCCGTCGTAACGCTCTGGCAATGCGCTGGTTGGTAGACTTCGCTCGCAAGCGTGGCGAGAAGTCTATGGCTCTGCGCTTGGCTGGCGAGCTGCTGGATGCTGCTGAAGGTAAAGGTGCTGCTGTTAAGAAGCGTGAAGACGTGCACCGTATGGCCGAAGCTAACAAAGCTTTCTCGCACTACCGCTTCTAATTTTAGCTTCACTAATTTTGCGAGGGCTTTATGGCTCGTACTACTCCGATTAGTCGCTACCGTAACATCGGTATCGTCGCTCACGTGGATGCTGGTAAAACCACCACCACCGAGCGCGTCCTTTTTTACACTGGCAAAAGTCACAAAATGGGCGAGGTGCATGACGGCGCCGCGACCACAGACTGGATGGTTCAGGAGCAGGAGCGTGGTATTACCATTACTTCTGCTGCCATTACCGCCTTCTGGAAAGGTTCCGAGAAGCAGTACCCGCACGAACATCGCTTCAACGTAATCGATACCCCGGGCCACGTAGACTTCACCATTGAAGTAGAGCGTTCCCTGCGCGTACTCGACGGCGCTGTCGTTGTGTTCTGCGGTACTTCGGGTGTTGAGCCTCAGTCGGAAACCGTATGGCGTCAAGCCAACAAATACGGCGTTCCACGTCTTGTTTACGTAAACAAGATGGACCGTGCTGGTGCCAACTTCCTGCGCGTGATCGGTCAGATCAAACAGCGTCTGGGTCACACTCCGGTGCCGATTCAGCTGGCTATCGGTTCGGAAGACAACTTCCAGGGCCAGATCGACCTGATCAACATGCAAGCTGTTTACTGGAATGACTCTGACAAGGGTATGGTTCCGGTTCGCAAGGAAATCCCTGCGGATATGCTCGAGCTGGCCACTGAATGGCGCAGCAACATGGTTGAAGCTGCGGCTGAAGCCAGTGAAGAGCTGATGAACAAGTACCTGGAAGGTGAAGAGCTGTCGATCGAAGAGATCAAAGCTGCTCTGCGTCAGCGTACTATCGCTGGCGAAATCGTTCTGGCTGTTTGCGGTTCGTCCTTCAAGAACAAGGGTGTTCCCCTGGTTCTCGACGCCGTTATCGACTTCCTGCCTGCTCCGACCGACATTCCTGCTATCAAGGGTTCCAACCCTGATAACGAGGAAGAAGAGATGGAGCGTCATGCAAGCGACGACGAGCCGTTCGCGGCGTTGGCGTTCAAGATCGCTACCGACCCATTCGTGGGTACTCTGACCTTCGTCCGCGTTTACTCGGGCGTGTTGAACTCCGGCGACGGCGTGATCAACTCGGTCAAAGGCAAGAAAGAGCGCGTGGGTCGTATGGTGCAAATGCACGCAAACGCCCGTGAAGAGATCAAGGAAGTACGCGCTGGCGACATCGCGGCCCTGATCGGCATGAAGGACGTCACCACTGGTGAAACCCTCTGCAACGCTGACAAACCAATCATTCTGGTTCGCATGGACTTCCCGGAGCCGGTTATTTCGGTTGCCGTAGAGCCTAAGACCAAGGATGACCAGGAAAAAATGGGTATCGCTCTGGGCAAACTGGCTCAGGAAGACCCGTCTTTCCGCGTTAAAACTGATGAAGAGACTGGTCAAACGATCATCTCCGGCATGGGCGAGCTGCACCTGGACATCCTGGTTGACCGGATGCGCCGTGAGTTCAACGTCGAAGCCAACATCGGCAAGCCTCAAGTTTCGTACCGTGAGCGCATCACGAAGAACTGCGAAATCGAAGGCAAGTTCGTTCGTCAGTCCGGCGGTCGTGGCCAGTTCGGTCACTGCTGGATTCGCTTTGCTCCTGCTGACGAAGGTCAGGAAGGTCTGCAATTCCTGAACGAAGTAGTAGGTGGTGTGGTTCCTAAGGAATACATCCCGGCTATCCAGAAGGGTATCGAAGAGCAGATGAAGAACGGCGTTGTTGCCGGCTATCCGCTGATCGGCCTGAAGGCTACCGTGTTCGATGGTTCTTACCACGACGTCGACTCCAACGAGATGGCGTTTAAAGTGGCTGCTTCCATGGCGACCAAGCAACTGGCCCAGAAGGGCGGTGGTGAGTTGCTCGAGCCGATCATGGCGGTAGAGGTTGTTACGCCTGAAGACTATATGGGTGACGTGATGGGCGACCTTAACCGTCGTCGCGGCATGATCCAGGGTATGGAAGACACAGTGTCCGGCAAGGTTATCCGTGCCGAAGTTCCACTGGGTGAGATGTTCGGTTATGCGACCGACGTTCGTTCCATGTCTCAGGGTCGCGCAAGCTACTCTATGGAATTCAAAAAATACGATACGGCTCCGTCGCACATCGTCGAATCCGTTACCAAAAAACAAGGCTGATTCAGCCCCTTTAGGCTAGGAGTTAATTGTCGTGGCTAAAGAAAAATTTGATCGTTCCCTACCGCACGTAAACGTTGGCACC
>NZ_JALJEA010000020.1:0-23977 GCF_023242405.1 Pseudomonas sp. MWU12-3088 | reverse complement strand
GATTAAATTCCGAAACCCCAACTGCGAAAGCAGTTGGGGTTTTGTCATTTCAGAGCCTGCAAAAGCCCCGTCTTCAAACCGTTCTGCGTGCCTTGCTGCTTCGACGAGCCTGCCATTTGCGCCACCAGATGTAGACGCCAGTCCCGGACAACCCCGCAATCAGAACACCCAATACCGCGATCATCACTTGTCCGGTAAAACCTATGATCCGTCCCCCATGTATCGGCAACTGCAACCGATAAAACCGCTCTCCCAACGTCCCTTCTCCTGCGATCTCCTGCCCCAGTAATCGTCCGTCGGTACCGTGGAAAAACAACCAGGATTTGCCGTGGGCCTCGGTGTCATGCTGTCCAAACCCTGCGCCGTAGAAGTTGTACTCAAAGCTGTAATACAACTCACCGATCGCCGCAGTCAGTCCCAGCCTTTTTCCTTCCTGCTGGGCCCTTTCGTAGGCCTGTTGATAACTCAATCGAGTGATCCCCAACTCATCGGCAGGCATTCGACCTCGGGCCTCATATACGCTCGGTTCAATCGGAGAAAACAGCGACACCACCGGTTTGAAGACCTGGCTCGGCAAGTTCATGGCCACGCTGCTGACGGCTATCGGCAGCAATAACAACCATAGCCACAAGCCCCCCGCCCGATGCAGATCGAAGTTGAGCCGATAGGCATGCCCCCCTTTGATTCTCCAGGCCGTAGACCACTTTTTCCAGAACGGTTTACCCCGAGGCAAAGTCAGCAAGAAAGCGATGAAGCAATCGATCACCCAGGCAATGGCCACCAATCCCATCAACAGCAAACCCCAATTCCCGGGCAGCGTCAGGTTGTAGTGAAACTCAAGAATGAAAGGAATGAAGTTCTCTCGCTGAAAACAGCACTCGCCCCAATAGCGCTGGCCTTTTTGCTCACCATTGACCGCGTCGAGATAGAACACCTGATTACGCTCATCGAACGGTTTGCCCGTCGCCGGATCATTACGTGGAACCGCCGCCAGCAAGGCTGTGTGGCCTGCCTCATTCGGATACTCCATGTACCAGACCTGCAGCTTCGGATGTGCAGATTGCACCGCACCGACCAGCTCACCTGGCGGTAGACGCTGCCCCTCGGCCGACGCCGCGTAAAACCCAGGGTTCAGCCACTCATCCAGCTCATGGTTGAACGCCAGAATGCTCCCGGTAATTCCCGCCAGCAGCAGAAACACAGCCGTGGCCAACCCGATATACCGGTGCAGTAAAACCAGAAACGAACGCATGAAAATTTCCCCACGAATACGACAAAGCCAGTCCCTGAAACTCAGGGACTGGCTTTTTTATGCCCAAGACAAAGGCTTAGAACTGGTAGCTGACCGTGGCGGCGACGTTGCGCTCCTCGCCCATGTAGCAGAAGTTCAGACTGGCGCAGGAGGCCACGTAGGATTCGTTGGTTAGGTTGTTCGCATTCAGGCGTACGTCGACACCCTTCAAGCCAACTTTACCCAGGTCATAACCGATCGACGCGTCGAACAACGTGTAGGACGGCACCTTCATGGTGTTCTCTGCATCCGCCCAGCTATAGCCGACGTAACGCACACCACCGCCCACTCGCAAGCCATCAAGCGCCGCACTGTCGAACTTGTAGTCCGCCCATAGCGAAGCCATGTGTCGTGGAGCCTGGGTTGGCGAGTTGCCTTTGTTCTCGATCACGTTTGTCGGGGTGCTCAGGGTGCTGACCATCGACTTCGAGTATTCGATATCGGTGAAAGTGTAACTACCGAGCACTTTCAGATTGTCGGTGAGCTGCATGTGCGCTTCCAGTTCCAGACCCTGGGAGCGGACAGCGCCTACAGCACGATAGAAGTTTTCCTGCGGTAATTTAGTCGCCAGGTTTTCCTGGTCGATCCGGAACAGCGAGGCCGTGAACAGATTGTCGGTGCCAGTTGGCTGGTACTTCAGACCCGCTTCCCACTGCGTGCCATCCGTTGGGGCCAGTGGATTACCGGCGCTGTCGGCATAGGAGTTCGGGTTGAACGACTCCGAGTAGCTGATGTACGGCGCCAGGCCGTTGTCGAACAGGTACAGCGCGCCGACTCGGCCAGTCAGTTTGGTGCGTTTGTCGCTGATTTCTGTGCCGACCGGGCGGCCCGCCTCGGCAATCCGGTTCTCCTCGGACGTCTCTACCCAGTCCTGACGTAGCCCGAGCGAGAAGCGCCATTTGTCCATTTCAATCAGGTCTTGCAGGTAAACCCCGGTCTGCTCCAGACGACGTAGGTAACTGGTCTCACCATACATGTCGATGGCGGCATTGCCGTACACCGGGTTGAACGCATTGATCGGCGCCAGACCACCGCTGGTCCAGTCGACCACGGTTTTGCGTCGCTGGTAATCCGCGCCCATCAGCACCGTGTGCTTGGTCGCGCCGGTGAAGAATTCGGCCTGGAGCATGTTGTCGACGATGAACGCATGCAGTCGTTCGTCACCGCCGGTGTAGTAGCGATTCAGCTCGTTGCTGGTCGGCGACGTCCAGCCATAGGCGTACACCTGATCCATGTTCACTTTGGAGTCGAGGTAACGGAAATTCTGCCGCGCGGTGAAGACGTCGTTGAAGCGATGCTCGAATTGATAACCGAACGACTGCTGATCGCGGGAATAACCATCGACTCCCGGTTCGCCTTCGAAGAAATGCGGCGAGATCCTGTTGCCGTTGCGCTGATGAGTCGTGCCGTCCGCCGGCACGCCACCGTGATAGCCGCCATCCGGGTCATGTTGCAGATAGGCCTGCAGGGTCAGTGAAGTGTCTTCGTTGAAGTCGATGCTGACTGTCGGCGCGAGAGCGAAGCGTTTTTCCTTGTTGTGGTCGAATTGCGTGTCGGACTGATCCGTCAAACCGATCAGACGATAGGCGATGCGCTTGTCGTCATCGACCGGGCCGCTGAAGTCAAAACCGACACCACGCTGGCCCTGAGTGCCAACCGTGGCTTGAACTTGGTGATAGGCCTCGTACAACGGTTTCTTGCTGGTCAACGCCACCAGACCGCCCGGGGAGCTCCGGCCGTAGAGCACCGACGACGGGCCCTTCAGAATATCGACGCGCTCAAGGAAATACGGATCGACCTGCATCGTGCTGTAGGTGCCGCTGTCGCCCATCGACTTGAGGCCGTCGAGGTAGATGTTATCCACCGAGCCGTCGTTGAAACCGCGCATCGCCACGTAGTCGTAACGGTGCGTTGCGCCATAGGGGTTGGTCAGCACACCGGGGGTGTAACGCATGGCCTGGGACACGGTTTGCGAGCCCTGATCGTCCATTTGTTCGCGGGTGACCACCGACACGCTTTGCGACGTTTCCAGCAGCGCGGTACTGGTTTTGGTGGCGATCTGACTGTGCGTCGCGTTGTAGCCGTCCATGCTGCCCAATGCGTTGCCGAGGGCGAAGCCTTTGATATCGGTGGTTGGCAGGGCCAGTGCTTCGGACTCCGCGATGGAGCGCAAGACATAGCTGCTGCCGTCCTGGCTGACCGCCTCCAGACCTGAGCCACCCAGCAGATGGCTCAACGCCTGATCGGTCGAATACTCGCCCTGCACGCCGGGTGATTGTCGGCCTTGAGTTTGCTGCGGGGTCATCGACAAGGTGATGCCGGCCTGGCGCGCAAACTGATTCAGCGCCTCGCCCAATGGCCCGGCGGTGATGTTGTAGCGGTGGCTGCTGACCTCACTGGCGCTCGCCGCGACGCTCAGGTTCGGCAGCAGGCCGACGCCCAGTGCCGTGGAGAACAACGCGGCACGAACGGCGTGGCGCAGAAGGCCCGATTCGGCAGTGAAATTCAGAGGGTTCTTACAGGTAACGCGCGCAGTCATTGTAGGTTTCCGTTGCTAGTCGCGAAGGCTGAGTTGAAGTGCTTACTGACTAAGCCGGACTTGCCATGAAAACCCGCCAGAAAAATCTCAGACGGCTCGTTCCAGCGTTACCCACCAGCGGGTGCGATAGCGCAACTGCACCGGCAGGGTCTGCGGCAGGATCGCCAGCAGCTTGTCGGTGTCATCGAGGCGGAACACGCCGGACAAACGCAGATCCGCGACTTGTGCAGCACAACTCAAGAAGCCTGGACGATAGCGACCAACCTCTTTGAGGAAGTCGCCCAGGCGCATGTTGCGCGTCACGATCAGCCCGTCGATCCAGGCGCCGGCATCCATGTCCAGCGGCGGAGCGGGGCGCGCCTGATGGTGGTCGATCAAATAACTCTGACCGGCAAGCACCTCGGTGGAAGCGCCAGCACTCGTCCGCGGCGAAAGAATTGCGACCCGGCCACTGGTGACGCTCAGGCGCGTGCAATCACCTTCCTGACGCAGGATGAAGCGCGCGTCGAACGGCTCATAGGTGCCATGACGACTTTGCACTCGCAGCGGTCGATCGACCACCGAACCTCCGCCGGCGCCGCAGGTCACGATGATCTCGCCCCGAGTCAGTTTGATCAGCCGCTGTTGCGCGGTGTAATCGAGGTCCACGGCGCTGGCCGTGTTCAGTTCGATCCGCGTGCCGTCAGACAACTGGAATCCACGACGTTCGCCGGTGGCGGTGGCGTAATCGGCGCTCCATTGCTGCCAGGCCGACGTATCTCTGGCGAGCCGTGCGGCGGAGCCCATCAACAACGCACCGGACAACAGCTTCAATGCCTGGCGGCGACCGAGGCCCTGCGCACTGTTTTCCAATGTATTGAATGCCACTTGTGCGCCTGGCACGGCACGCAGGTTGTGGGTCAATTCGTTTTGCAGCGATTGCACCCGTTGCCAGGCCACTTCGTGATCGTGGTGCTCGGCGCGCCACTGTTCGCATTGGTGGTTCAGGCGCGAATTGCCATGATTGTTGCGCAGGCGCAGCAGCCAGTGGATCGCCTGTTTGACCACTTTCTGCTGTGGCTCGGCGCTGCGGGCGATTGACAGGTTATCCACCGGCATCAGCTTTCGTACCGCAGCACGTAGCAGTGATACAGCGCATCGGCGACGTAGCGCTCTACCGAGCGCAAGGACAGGCCCATCTGCACGGCGATCTGCTTGTGAGTCAAACCTTCGCACTGCGCCAGCAGAAATGCCTGACGCACTTTGGGCTTCAGTCCTTCAAGCATGCGGGCAATGCTTTCCAGCAGTTCGATCACCAGCGCTCGGGCTTCGGCACTGGGTGTCTCGGCTTCGGGCAAGTGAGCGATGGTTTCCAGATACGCGCGTTCGATTTCCTCGCGTCGCCAATGGTCGATCACCAGCCCGCGAGCAATGGTGCGCAGAAAAGCGCGGGGCGCCTTGAGTTCGAGGCGTTCGGTGCGTTGCAGCAGGCGCACGAAGGTGTCCTGAGCCAGATCCGCCGCATCGGCGGCATTGCCCAGTCGCGCGCGCAACCAGCTGTTGAGCCAGCCGTGATGACTACTGTAAAGCGCCTGTACTGCAAACTCAGGTGAGGACATGAACGCGACAGCCCGAACGTCACAAATGATAATTAGTCGCATTGTCATCAAGGGTTACAGAATTTGCAACCGACGCTGCAAAACAGTCATCAAAAAATGACAGGCGAACGCTCTGGCACGCCGTTCGGCGGGAAGCTGGCAGAAATGCCGTCCATTTCCTACAAAACGCTAAGTTTTCTCCGAATCGTGCCGACAGACTGGTGAGACATGCGTGCACCAAAGTAGAGCAGCCATCAGAACGCTGCCTGCGCTGTACATGGAATGTTGCATCCGGAACGCATCCCCACTTTTGGCATAAGAAGTCCCATGAAATGAATCTCAAGTTCAGCCATAAAATCCTGTTGGCCGCCTCGGGCGTCGTGGTCCTGGCGTTCGCGCTGTTCACGTTGTACAACGACTATCTGCAGCGAAACACCATTCGCCAGAACCTGCAGTCCTCCGTCCAGCAGGCCGGCGACCTGACCGCCAGCAGTGTGCAGAACTGGATGAGCGGGCGGATTCTGGTGCTGGAAAACCTCGCGCAGAACGTCGCTCATCAGGGCAAGAACGCCGACTTCCCGGGGCTGGTCGATCAACCGGCCTTCACCTCGAACTTCCAGTTCACCTACGTCGGCCAGGCCAACGGCGTGTTCACCCAGCGTCCTGACGCGAAGATGCCGGACGGCTACGACCCGCGTCAGCGTCCCTGGTACAAGCAGGCCGTGGCCGCTGACCAGACCATGCTGACCCCGCCATACATGGCTGCCGTTGGCGGTCTGGTGGTGACCATCGCCATGCCGGTGAAAAAGAACGGCGAGCTGCTCGGTGTGGTGGGCGGTGACCTGAGTCTGGAAACCCTGGTGAAGATCATCAACTCGGTGGACTTCGGTGGCCTGGGCCACGCATTCCTGGTCAGCGGTGACGGTCAGGTGATCGTCAGCCCGGACAAAGACCAGGTGATGAAGAACCTCAAGGACATCTACCCGAACGCCGATGTACGCATCCAGAAGGGCAACCAGAACGTGGTGCTGAACGGCCAGGAACGCATCCTGTCGTTCACCCCGGTCACCGGTCTGCCGAATGCCGAGTGGTACATCGGTCTGTCGATCGATCGCGACAAGGCCTACGCCGCGCTCAGCCAGTTCCGTACCTCGGCACTGATCGCGATGTTCGTCGCAGTGGGTGCGATTGCAGTCTTCCTGAGCCTGTTGATCACCGTGCTGATGCGTCCGTTGATCACCATGGGCCGCGCGATGCAGGACATCGCCCAGGGCGAAGGTGACCTGACCCGTCGTCTGGTGGTGGAAAGCAAGGACGAGTTCGGCGAGCTGGGCAGTTCGTTCAACCAGTTCGTGGAACGTATTCACGCGTCCATTTCCGAAGTGTCTTCCGCGACTCGTCACGTACACGACCTGTCGCAACGGGTGATGGCATCCTCCAACGCCTCGATCATCGGTTCCGACGAGCAAAGCGCACGCACCAACAGCGTGGCGGCCGCGATCAATCAGCTGGGCGCCGCCACTCAGGAAATCGCCCGTAACGCCGCCGACGCTTCGCAACACGCCAGCGGCGCGAGCGAGCAGGCCGATGACGGTCGTCAGGTGGTCGAGCAGACGATTCAGGCGATGACCGAGCTGTCGCAGAAAATCAGCCTGTCGTGCACCCAGATCGAAACCCTGAATGCGAGCACCGACAACATCGGCCACATTCTCGATGTGATCAAAGGTATCTCCCAACAGACCAACCTGCTGGCGCTCAACGCGGCCATCGAAGCGGCCCGTGCCGGTGAAGCCGGTCGCGGATTCGCGGTGGTAGCGGACGAGGTGCGTAACCTCGCTCACCGTACCCAGGAGTCGGCGGAAGAAATCCACAAGATGATCACCTCGCTGCAGGTCGGTTCCCGTGAAGCGGTGACCACCATGAACGCCAGTCAGGCGTCCAGCGAAGAGAGCGTCGAAGTGGCAAACCAGGCCGGTCTGCGTCTGGTCAGCGTGACCCAGCGCATCGGCGAAATCGACGGCATGAACCAGTCGGTGGCAGCGGCGACCGAAGAGCAGACCGCCGTGGTGGAAACTCTCAACGTCGACGTCAACCAGATCAACCTGCTGAACCAGCAGAGCGTGGCCAACCTCAATGAAACGTTGAAGGATTGCGATGCGTTGTCGCAGCAGGCCAACCGTTTGAAACAACTGGTCGACAGCTTCAAGATCTGATCGCTTGCGGTCAAAAAACAGCCCGCTGCGGAGTGATCCGCAGCGGGCTTTTTCATGCCTTACACAAACAGCTTCAGCACATTGCCCATCGCATCATCGGCAAACCCCTGGACGAAATCCTTGAACCCCGGCAGCGCCTCGGGCCCACCACTGGCCGGCTCGGCAATGATCGTCCAGGTCGCCCGCGACTTGCCCGCGCCCAGCGATTCCACATTCATCGCCGCCCACAGATTGGCCACACCCAGGGTGTTGTAGATCGTGGTCCAGGTCATGCTCAGCGCCTGGTCGTCCCGGGAGTTGAGTTGCTCGACCACCACGTTGCCATCCTTGAAGAATTTCTTGCGCAGCGAAGACACGCCTTCGCCGGTCATCTCGATGTGCGACAGGGCCGGAATGAAACGGTCGAAGCCGTCGAATTGGCCGACCACCGCCCACACTTGTCTGGCGTCCACCGGCACTTCCACCGAAGACACGACGTGGCAGCCGTGAGGGTTTTTGATCAGGGTGTCGGGTTGCAGATTGCTCATGATGTTGCTCCTTGGTTGATGAGTCAGATGAAGTTGATTTCTTTCAGGTAGTCGCAGCCGCGACGCAGCAGCGCCGGGGATTTTTCCGGGTAGTGCGCGCCCATCTGTTGCACGCCGGCCTGGGCGTTGGCGTGGCCGATCAGGGAGATGTCGCCGATGTCTTCCTCGAAGCCGTTGAGGTAGAAACCGAGCACGCCGAACAGCGCGTTGTCGGCATCGACCCGGCCCAGTTGCTGTTGCCAGTCGGCGACGCTGACCAGCGCAAACTCGCTGCCGGTTTCGCGGAACGACGCGACGTAGGCATCCCAGCTCAGGGGCTCCGGGTTGTGCAGGTTGAACACCGCCCGTTCGGCCGAGTAACGGCTGGCGTGGAAGGCGATAAAACGGGCGAGAAAGTCCACCGGCATCAGGTCGAAGTTCAGCGCGAAGGCCGGCACCTGGCCGAGCTGGATCGAGCCCTTGAGCATCAGCATCAAACGGTTCTTGTGCGGCTGGCAGACGCCGCTGAGGCTGTTGAAACTGATGTTGCCGGGCCGATACAGATTGACCCGCACCCCACGCTCCCGCGCCCGTTCGAGGATGCGTTCGCCGACCCATTTCGACAGGTTGTAGCCGTTGCGGATGTAGATCGGCGGCGTCGGTGCAGCGGGCAATTCCAGCACCCGGCCCGCGTCGTCGACAGTGCTGGAGGCCGACAGCGTCGAGACGAAATTGAACACCTTCTTGCTGCGGCCTTCGCACAACCTGAGCAGTTCGAAAATCGGCTCGACGTTGTCCGCCGCCAGCGACTCGTAATCGAGGACGTGATTGACGTTCGCCGCGTTGTGCACCAGCGCGCCGAAGTCGCGATCCAGTCGCTCGAAATCGCTAGCGGACAGGCCCAGTTGCGGCTGAGTAATGTCGGCGGAGTAGACCCGCACCCGACTCAGATCCAGATGCTCCAGCCGGTTCTCTCGCAACGATTGGGCAAAGCGTAGCGCCGCCGTTTGCCCACCGCCGTCGCGCACCAGACATGCCACTTCGCTGGCGCCCCATCCCAGCAGCGCCTCGACGATGTGCACGCCGACAAAACTGTTGGCGCCGGTGACGATCACCTTGTGCACATCGCCCATGCGGCTGATCGGCAATGGCTCGATGTCCAGCGGTCGCTCGGCGTCGGCCATGGCCTGGGCGCTGAGCACCGCGCTGTCATCGGTGCCGCGCACCAGCGTGGCGAGCTTGGCGATGGTCGGCAGTTCGATGAAGCGGTTGATCGAGATGCTGCGACCGAATTCCTCCCGCAGACGCAGGAGCATGCGCGACAGCAGAATCGAGTGACCGCCGAGATTGAAGAAGCTTTCATCGGTGGAAATGTCGCTGGTCGGCAGCTCCAGCAACTCGCCCCAGATCTCCAGCAGCAACGCTTCGTCGGCGTTGGCCGGCAGGCATTTCGGGCCGCTGTCCTGCACGCTCACCGGCAGATCCAGCAAGGCTTTGCGGTCAACTTTGCCGTTGGCGGCGAACGGCATGTTCGGCAGTTCCGTCCATGCCACCGGTTGCATGTAGTCGGGCAAAAACTGCTGGGCATGTGCCTTCAGCGCATCGCGGGCGGCGTCCGATTGCGGCTGGGCGAGGAACGCCAGAATCCGCCGCTGACTGTCGATCACCACGGCGATCTGCCGATACAGCTGACTCTCGCGCAGGCACCGTTCGATCTCTTCCGGCTCGACCCGGAAGCCGCGGATCTTCACCTGATTGTCGCGGCGTCCGCACAGCTCGATGCCGTCCTCGCCCCACTTGGCCATGTCGCCGCTGCGGTAGGCGCGCAGACGCTGGCCGTCCGGCAACGCCAGGTCCAGATAGCGCTCGGCGGTCTGCTGCGGATTGTTCAGGTAACCCAGGCACACGCCGGGGCCGACGATGAACAATTCGCCCACCGTTTGCTCCGGCACCGGTTGCAGATCGTCATCGAGAATCAGCACCTGGCTGTTGGCAATCGGCCCGCCGAGGGTGCGATTGCTGTCGCCCGGTTGCAACTGCCGCGCGGTGATCAGCACCGTGGCTTCGGTGGGGCCGTAGAGGTTGTGCAGCTTGCCCTGGCGCGTCAGTTGCTCGATCACGAACGGCTCGCACACGTCACCGCCGGTCATGATCTGCCCGACGCTTTGCAGTTGCTCCAGCGGCAGGATGCTCAACAGCGCCGGCGGCAGGAACGCGTGGGTCAGTTGTCGGCGGCGGATCAACGCCACCAGTTGCAGTGGATCGCGGCGCTGATTGTCGTCGGGCACCACCAGTTCTGCGCCTTCGAGCAGGGTCGGGAAGATGTCGATCAGCGACGAGTCAAAACTCAGCGACGAGAACTGCAGCACTCGACTCTCGGCGTGCAACTGCACGTAATCGGCGTACCACGCCGTGAAATGCGCGAGGTTCGCCTGACTGAGCAGCACACCCTTCGGATGGCCGGTGGTGCCGGAGGTGTAGAGCGCCATGCACGCTGAATCGAGCTCGGGCCGGCGAAGCATCAGCGGTAGCGTCGGATCGATTTCAGTGCGGTCGATGCGGCAGACATCCAGCCCCGGCATCGAATCACTCAGCGGATGTTCGCCATCGTGCAGCAACAACACCGCACCGGCGTTTTCGAGGATGTACTGCTGGCGCTGAAGCGGATGGCTTGGCTCCAGCGGCAGATACACCGCGCCGCTGCCGAGAACCGCCAGAATCGAAGCAAACAGCGCATCGCATTTCGGCAGGCAAATCCCCACCACCCACGGTTGTGGTTGTGTCTCCAGCATCGCCAGCAACCGCTGCTGGATCGCCCGGCTGTGATCATGCAACTGGCGATAGCTGATCGACTGCTCGGCGAGGTGCAGCGCCGGGCGTTCGGCATGCTCGATCAGGCTTTCTTGCAGGCGCTCGATGACCGGAATCTGCGCCTGTTGCAGCAACGCCGGATTGGCCGTGGCATTGAAGCGATGCACATAGGCCAGGCTGTCGAGAAACAGCAGGCTTTCCACCTGCTCGAAGTCCGGCGCGCGGGCCGTCGTCGCATGCTGGAAATACTCGTCATCGCGGGAAAAACGGCTGACCAGCAGTGCCACTTCGTCCACCACCAGTGCGAGTGTTCGCTGGCGCAGGGCCTGACCGTTGCCGGAGGGTTCGTCGGCGATGGGCACGCGGCTCAGCAGTGTCGAGTCGCAGAGGCACAGCAGATCGAGCACCGGCAGTCCGCCGACGCCCGTTGCACCGATGCCCAGCCGCAGGGTCAGATGCGGTGTCGTGCCGTGGTCCTGTGGCGCAAGACTGCCGTCGTCGATCACCAGATCCATCGACGGAGCCGCTTCCGACAGCAATGAATGACCGTGTTGTTCGAGCTCCAGCGCCAGGTCGGTCAAGGCCTGGCTGCGGCCCGTCAGCAAAATGTCGAGACGTCTCATGTCAGCCTCCGTGTCAAACCAGGTAGTCGCGCAGGGCGTGCTGTACGCACGGTGTGTCGAGCAGTGAGCTGCTGTGGAAAAAGCGCACGATGTTGCCCACCAGCGGGTGGTGGCGATTGATCGGGAAGGCCAGCCCGGCCATCTCGTCTTTCAGTGCGCGGCGGGTGGCATCGCTGACCGGCAAGGCATCGATCAGGCGCAGGTCGAAGGACTTCTGGATGTCGTTGGTCAGGTAGTGGCCGATGAACACCGGCAGGATCTGCGCGATGCATTCGCGATCCGCATCGCTCGCGGTGTGCCAGTAGATGCGCACCATCCGCGCCCAGAAGCTCGAGTGCCGGCCCTCGTCGAGCAAGTGGTCGGCCATCAGGCCCTTGATCGACGGCTTGACCGTGTCGTCCCTGGCGAACGCCGCGACATCGCCGGTCACGGTGTTCTCGGCGATGGCCACGCAGATCAGTTCCACGGCGCTGCGCAGGTGTTCCGGGGCCAGTTCGACGGCGGCCGGGATCGCCCGGCTCAGTTCGATTTCATCTGGCAGCTCGATGGGCTCGATGCCGGTCATGGCCACGGTCTGCTGCATGAAATCCATCGCCACCAGCGCGTGGTAATCCTCGTCCACGACGACGGTCATGGCGTCGTAGCGACAGGCGAACGGGAAGGCCACGGCGAAGCGGTTCTTGGCGATGCTGCGGGCGGTCTTGTCGACGATCTCGGTCTCGAAAATCACCACGTCGTTGATGAACTTGTACAGCGTCTGCACCAAGGCAAAATCACGCTGATCCGGACATTCGCGCAGGAAGGTTTCGCTGAGCACCAACGGCTGGCGGCTGAGCGGATAGATCAGCCGCGCATCGTCCTCCAGCACGCGGCGCGGCCGGGTGCGGATGGTGGCGCGGCTTTCCCAGGCGTCGGCGAAGGATTGGTAGTCGGCGGCGTTCATTCGGCCACCTCCGCCAGCGGCTCGCGCATGCTCAGGCGCAGGCCGTCCCAAAGCGCGATGCGGCTTTCCACGGCGGCGATGGCGCTGGCATAGACCTCGGCTTCGCGCTGCGGATCGCCATCGACCAGGCGCTCCAGCAGTTGCTCGGCGGCCGGGCCGTGGTCTTCGGAGTCGACTTCGATGTGTCGCTCCAGGTAGTAACGGAAGGTCGGCGCCTGTTCGACACCGATACCCCAGGCATCGAGCATGCGCTGGAACATGGTCGGGATCACGCTCTCGCGGCCATGCAGGAACGCGGCGGCAACACTGTGCCCCGGTGCATGCAGCGCGGTGTGCAGGGTGTCGCGGACGAACTGCGCGGCGGCCGGGTCGACCTCGACACTTTGCAGCGCGACGTCATAGCTCACGCCCTCCTGTTGCAGCGCGACAAAGCGCTCCACCGCCGAGGTGCTCGCACCGACTTCGCGCATCGCATCCAGGTACAACTCGAAATGACTGTAATGCCCGTGTGACAGCCGATCGTCCGACTCTTCGCCAAGCACGATTTCATTGATCAGTCGTGCGGCATGGGGATCGCGCGGTGGCAGCCACGGCAGTCGGGTGCAGGTCAGTTCCTGTTGCAGCCGTTTGGTCAGCGACATGAAATCCCATACGGCAAATACATGGGATTCCATGAAGCGCCGCAATACCGACAGCGAATCGATTTCGGAGAAGATCGGGTGAACACTGAGTTCGGCTTTCTTTTGGGCGAGTTGTTCTTTAGTTGGCATGATGCGAGCCTCTGGCTTATAGGGATATAGGGACTGCTCAATCAATGGCTAACAACGTTGGATATAGTTTCCAGGCGAGCGATAGCCTCATTCGTTTCGATGAAAGTTGAAGTTGTATCGAGAGGCCTGGTACATCGGAACGTCAGCAAGGGCTGACGTGCAGCGGGCCATGTTGTTGGAGCTTGCCGGCTTTTCGGTTCGGTGCAAAACCCGGCGAAGAAAAACTAATACATCGCAAAACAACTTAACAAGTATATTTTTAATTAATTTAAGTTTGCTGTTTTTCAAGTGCGAGCGAGGCTGATAAAACTTTTAAGTTGAGTTTTATTTGGGCGTAGTTGCTCCTTTCGGCCTTTAAAGGCCAAAATTGAATAACAAGAGTGAATGCCTCACTCAAAGCAACTTTCGAAGTAAGTAATTGAAATGATCTGAGGGGATGAAGTTGGCCTGATACGGCGGCGAATCTTCCTTTTCCCGTGACAAGGCTCCTTCCGTAGGTTCCTGGTGCGGAGACTGCTGCCGGGGCGGCGCGTCCCCGTTCTATTTGGGTTGGCGATTCAAGGGTGCGCGTAAATCGGCGCCGCGGCTATCGTCGAAAATGACTTCCTTGCGGTGCAATTTCCGGGCTGCCCAAAGCAGGGGAGGAGGTTAGAGCGCAGGCGCCGAAGTGCCACGGCAATTGAGTGTGACCGGCATGGGGATTTGTAAGCGGGTTATTCGCCGGGTGAGCGGGAGCTCACCCGGAAGGGGGGATCAGCGGGCTGTCTTGCGGTTTTGTGCGGCGGGGCTGGCAAGGTAACGGGTGATGACCTCGACACCGCGGTTGAGGTGCTGCTCCAGCAACGCCACTGCGAGCGGGGTGTCACGTTGCTGCACGGCCTGCAGCAGAGCGCGGTGATCGTCCTGGGAGATCTTGCCCAGGCCCATGGCCTCGAGGTTGAAGCGCAGGAAGCGTTCCTCTTCATTCAAACCGTCCTCGACCAGCCGCAGCAGACGGCCGTTCGGGGATTTGCTGTAAAGCGTCATGTGGAACAGGCGGTTGAGCCGGCCGATCTCCGTGTAGTCGTGCTCGATTTCCAGTTCTTCGATGTAGCCGGCGGCGCGCTCGTGATCGGTGCTGGTCAGCAGCGGGATCGATTGGCGCAGGGCTTCGGATTCCAGCAGGATGCGCAGTTCGTAGGTTTCGGTCGCGTCACCTTGGATCAGCGGCGCTACCACGGCGCCTTTGTGGGCAACCACGCTCAACAGGCCCTGGGCTTCGAGCTGGCGCAACGCTTCGCGTACCGGCATGCGGCTGACGCCGAACAGGTCCGCGAGGTCTTGCTGGCGCACGGCGGTGCCGCACGGCAGGCGCCCGTCGAGAATCGCCGAGCGCAGGGTTTCTTCGATGACCGAGCGCGCCAGATGCGCGGGAATCGGCCCTTCGACTTTGATGCTGTGGAGTGGCTTGGGCTTCTGGGTCACAACTGCACACCCTGTTGACTGCTGAATTTGGATCCAAAGGACACTAGTGATTGCTCTACAGGTTGTCAAACCGTGTAGAACAACCCTGTCATATCTGAAGTTTAGCGCGCACGCGATGATCTCAGGGTGCCATTGTTTTTTGCTCGGCTAACCTTCACCATCAAACGCCTTTCCTCCTGCCCTGGATGCCTTGCATTGGCGGTACGTTTCGCGATCCCCCGGATTGCGCGCTGGCTTGCCTGCGCGCTGCTGCTGGCCGGCATCATGCTGGGCGGCCTGCATGCCGATTGGGATTTTTCCGCGATCAGCCGCAAGGCCACGGCATTGTACGGACCGCTGGGCGCCGGGCAACAACGGATCGATGCCTGGCAGAATCTGCTGGCCACCCAGAAACAGGTCAGCGAGATGGAAAAGCTCAAGGTGGTGAACCTGTTTTTCAACAAACAGATGCGCTACGTCGAGGACATCGACCTGTGGGGCCAGGTCGATTATTGGGAGACCCCCATCGAAGCCTTGTGGAAAGGCGCCGGCGACTGCGAAGACTACGCGATCGCCAAGTATTTCAGCCTGCGCCACCTCGGCGTGGCCAGTGACAAGTTGCGCATCACCTACGTCAAGGCCCTGCGCCAGAACCGCGCGCACATGGTGTTGACCTACTATTCCAGTCCCGACGCCATGCCGCTGGTGCTCGACAGCCTGATCGACCCGATCAGGCCGGCCTCCGAGCGAACCGATTTGCTGCCGGTCTACTCTTTCAATGCCGAAGGTCTGTACCTGCCGGGGGCCAAGGGCAACAAAAAGGTCGGCGACACCAAACGCCTGTCACGCTGGCAGGATGTGTTGAAGAAAATGCAGGCCGAAGGATTCCCGGTCGAGACGACTAACTAGGAGCACGCGCTCAGATGTCCTTGTTCAAACAGCTGTTGATCGCTATCTGTCTGTTCCTCGTGGTCGCCTTCACCGGCAGCTTCATGGTCAGTCTGGAGAGCTCGCGCACCCAGTACGTCAACCAGTTGCGCTCCCACGCCCAGGACGCCGCCACGGCGCTGGCGCTGTCGCTGACACCGAATATCGACGACCCGGCGATGGTCGAGCTGCTGGTCAGTTCGATCTTCGATAGCGGTTATTACTCGAGCATCCGCGTGGTCGATCTGAAGACCGACCAGACCATCGTCGAGCGCAGCGGCATTCCCGCCGTCACCAACGTGCCGGACTGGTTCGTCAAACTGATCGGCCTGGAACCGGCCGGCGGCGATGCACTGGTCAGCCGTGGCTGGGAACAGGCGGCGCGGGTCGAGGTGGTCAGTCACCCGATGTTCGCCCTGGCCAAACTCTGGCAGAGCGCACTCGGCAGCCTGGGCTGGTTGCTGGTCTGCGGCGCGGTGAGTGCGGTGCTGGGCGCTTTGTTGCTGCGCCGGCAATTGCGGCCGCTGGATTACATGGTCAAGCAGTCCCACGCCATCGCCCGTCGCGAATTCCTCAGCCTGCCGGACCTGCCGCGCACGCCTGAGCTGCGTCGCGTGGTACTGGCCATGAACCAGATGGTCGAGAAGCTCAAGGCGCTGTTCCAGGAGCAGGCCGAGCGCAGTGAAAAACTGCGTACCGAGTCCTACCAGGACAACCTCACCGGGCTGGCCAACCGGCGCTATTTCGAGATGCAACTGAACGCCCGGGTGAGCAACCCGGAGCAGGCCAGTTCCGGCTATCTGTTGCTGCTGCGGGTCAAGGACCTTGCCGGGCTGAACCAGCGTCTCGGCGGTCAGCGCACCGATGAATTGTTGAAAGCGGTCGGCCAGCAACTCTCTCGCGAGTGCGCCAAATACCCGGAAACCCAGAACCTCGTGACCCGTATCCGTGGCGGTGAATTCGCCGTGCTGGCGCCGGGGCTGACCCGCGAAGAGGCGCTGCAACTGGCGCAGAACCTCGACAGCGCCCTGGGCAGCCTGCATGCGACGGGCGCCACCGACGTGCCTGCTGTGGCCTCTATCGGCCTGGCACCGTTCGCCCACGGCGATTCCCCACAAGCGGTACTCAGCCTCGGCGATCAGGCCCTGGCTCAGGCCGAAGGCCAGGGCGAGCAAAACTGGGCGTGCCTCGACCAAAGCCTGGTGGCGGACGTCGGCGACGATCACCACGCCTGGCACCGCCTGCTCGATCAGGCGCTGAATCAGCGGCGTTTCGAGTTGTTCTTCCAGCCGGTAGTCGCAGCGCAGGACACGCAACTGGTGCTGCATTACAAAGTGCTGTCGCGCCTGCTCGACGAACAGGGCCAGACCATTCCCGCCGGGCGCTTCCTGCCGTGGCTGGAGCGCTTTGGCTGGACCGCACGCCTGGACCGGCTGATGCTCGAACGAGTGCTGGAGCAAATGGCCGGCCATGAAGAATCCCTGGCGCTGAACCTGTCTTCGGCGACCCTGGCCGATCCGCAGGCGCTGAACAAAGTCTTCGAGATTCTGCGCTCGCACTCCAATCTAGGGCCGCGACTGACCCTGGAAATCGGCGAGGAGCAACTGCCGGAACAAGCGGTGCTGGAGCAGTTGACCCGACGTTTGCGCGAACTCGGTTTCTCCCTGAGCCTGCAACGCTTCGGCGGGCGCTTCAGCATGATCGGCAACCTGGCGCGGCTGGGGCTGGCGTACCTGAAGATCGATGGCAGCTACATTCGCGCGATTGACCAGGAGAGCGACAAGCGCCTGTTCATCGAGGCGATCCAGCGGGCGGCGCACAGCATCGATCTGCCGCTGATTGCCGAGCGGGTCGAGACGGAAGGGGAACTGTCGGTGATTCGCGAGATGGGCTTGTACGGGGTTCAGGGACAGCTTTTCGGTGAGCCGAAACCCTGGTGATGAATTGCCCGTTCCCACGCACAGCGCGGGAACGGGCAGGACAAAAGAGATCAGATCAACCCGGTCTCTTCATCATCAATCAACTGGCTCAACCCACCCAACGCTTCCCGGGCCTGGGTCCGGTCCATCAGCTTGGCCTGGGCCGCCGGCGGCAGGTCGGTGACGCGGATCACGCCTTTCTGGGTCAGGACCTGAATCAGGTCGTCGAGTACCCGGATCATTTCCAGGTCGCTCTGCTTGAGCTGCTTGAGGCTGTTTTCCACGGCCGCGTTGGCAAACCAGGCCTGGATTTCATGGTGGTCGGCGGGCAGCGTTTCCGTGGCCTCGGCCCAGGCCGCAGCTTCCACGCGAACCAACTGACCCTGTGCATCGCGTTGCACGTAAAACATTGAGCATCCCTCGGAAATGGACCGGCGTCATGCTGTCAGCAGCATAGCCAACTGCACGGGAGTATGCGGTGCGGCGACGCAATCGTCACCGGGAAGAAAGACGCAAACGTGACGGCCGCCCCATTGGGGCGGCCGTTTTGTTCACGCATCAGCTGTTGTTGTGGTCGACCTTGATGGTCGGATCGCTGCCGGCAATCAGGTTGTGAATGTTGGCAGTGGACCAGTTGTTGCCTTCCAGCTTGATCGTCACGTCCGGTGTGGCGGCAGCCGCATCGGCGGAGTTGAACTTGCCCGCCGAACTGACTTGCAGCGACGACACGCCGTCGACCGTGGTGATCTTCAGGAAGTTGTCGATGGTGCTGCCGGACTCGCCCTGCAGCAGGTCGCGCAGGTCGATACGGTCACCTTCGCTGGCGTTGAAGTCCTTGATCACATCGTTGCCGGTGTCGCCTGCTTTCCAGACGAAGGTGTCGGCACCGGAACCGCCGATCAGGATGTCGTTGCCCGGGCCACCGATCAGCGTGTCGTTGCCGGAGCCGCCGAGCAGGATGTCATTGCCCTTGCCGCCGTCGAGCACGTCATTGCCGCCGCCGCCGAACAGGATGTCATTGCCCGCGCCACCCAGCAGCGTGTCGTTGCCGTCATGGGCACCGGACACATCGAACGCCTGATAGTGCTCGGTGATGTACTGGTGCACGTTGCTGGTGGTGACTTTGCTGACATCGACGCCGGTCTGCTGCGCAACGAACGCCTGCATCGCCTGGTAACCCTCGCCGGCAATGCCGTTGAAACTCACCAGATCACCGAACAGGATGTCGTTGCCGTCGCCGCCGTTGACGGTGTCGTTGCCCGGCATCGTCGCTTCGGTGTGGCCGATGATCGAGTTGGCCAGGTCTTTCGGATCGATGTTGGTCTGTGGGTTGTGATCGGTGTCGTACGGTTTCAGGTCGTTGAGGCTGACACCGCTGTTGATCCCGATGGCTTCCACATTGGACAGGTTGCCCAGCAGTGCGAAGGCGCTGTTGGCATTGTCAGTGGTGGCCTGGCTGGTGCTGCTGCCGGAGCCTGCCAGGCTCGACAGCTCGTAGGTGCCGTCGCCCTGGGCGTGGATGGTGCCCACGTTGCTCCAGTTCCAGCTGCCGTTCTTGTACGTCTGCAGCACCACGGCACCCGCCGTGCTGATGGTCAGGTAGTGCGTGCTGTCGATGTAAGTGCTGAAGCTGTCGCCCAGCTTGTAGTTGCTGGTCTTCACCACGTCGTCGAGCTTCACGTTGCCGTACAGCGTCGGGTTGGTCTGCTCGCCGCTCTGGTAGTAGGTCGGCTGGCCGTCGGTGATGAAGTACGTGAGGTTCTTCGCCCCGGTGTTGGCCACGGCTTCGGCGCTCTGGAAGAAGTTGGCCGTAGCCTTGAACACGTCTTCGTAGTTGGTGCCGCCACCGGAGGTCATCGAGTCCAGCACAGCCTTGAGCTTGGTCAGCGCGTTCGGGTCGTTGAGGTTCACCGACACCGACTTGTTGACCTGGGTATCGAAGTCCACCAGGAAGATGTTCACCGTACCCGAGTTGTTACCCATGCTCTGCTTGAGGGTGTTGAACACCGACGTCAGCGAGTCCTTGGCGGCGTTGATCGACGAGGTGCTCATGCTGCCCGAGCTGTCGACCATGAACGCGATGTTGTAGTTGGTGCCCGGCACCACGGTCAGGCCGCCGATGTCGGCGACGATGATGTCGTTGCCGTCGGTGCCGGTGACGGTGTCGTCGGCCGAAGTGGCGACAATCGAGTTGTAGACCGCCGGCACCACGGTGACCGGAATGGTCGCGGTGGTGCTGGCCGAGCCGCCCAGCGCCTCGGTGGAGGTCGAGGTCACGGTCAGGTTGAACTGGCCGTTGTAGTAGGCCGGCGGGGTCACGGTCAGGCTGCCGAGGTTCCAGCCGGTGACGTTGGCGTCGCCGCTGGTGGCGGTCACGGTGAAGCTGTGGCCCGCGCCGTCGCTGAGCACCGAACCGACCGGTGCGCCGCTGATCTTGATGCTCAGGGTTTCCGAGCCGTCGGTGTCGGTCAGCGCGGTGCTGATCGACGACAGTTTCACGGTGGTGCCTTCGGCGCCGGTGTTGAGCTTGTAGCCGTCGTAATAGCCTTCGCCGTTGGTGCCGTGCAGGTCGGAGACGGTCACGCCGGAGTTCACCAGGTCCTGTACGCCGGTGTAGATCGGCACGCCGGCACTGCTCAGGTCGATCGCCGTACCGCCGTTGACCGACAGGTTGACGTCGTAGCTGCCCGGGCCGCTCTGGTTATGGTGGTAGATCTCCAGAGTGTAGTAGCCGCTGGTGGTCGGGGTGAACGAACCGTTGAGGTTGCCGCCCGCGCCCCACGTCGTGGAGGCTACGTTTTTGCCGCCGATGTTCACCAGCAGGCTGTCATCGCCGGTGCCGGTGAAGGTGTAGGTCTTGCCGGCTTCGAGGTAGATCAGGCCGGACGTCTTCGACGCGGTGCCGGCAGCTACGCTGCCGTCGGACTGCACGTTGGTCACGGTGCCGCTGGTGTTCGGTTTGCCTGCGCCGTCGATCACGTTTTTCAGGGTGGTCGAGTTGGCGCCGCTGCCGTCGGTGCCCAGGCCCGACAGGCCGGTCCAGACATCCTTGATCAAGCCAGTGGACTTCACGCTGTTGTCGGCCACCGACAGGGTCGGCGCATCCGCCACCGGCGTGATGTCGATCTTGATGGTGCCGGTGTTGCCCAGCAGTTGACCGTCGGTTGGCTGGAACTTGATCTGTGCGTAGTCCGCCTGGTTGTTGCCCAGACCGGTGCCGCCATAACCGTTCACACCCGATTCATTGGCATCCGGCAGGAAGCGCAGCTTGCCGGCGTCGATGTCGGCCTTGCTGAAGGTCTGGTTGGTGGCGACGTCTTTCCAGGTCGAACCGTCCAGGTACTGCAGTTTGCCTTCGCCCGGCAGCTGGGTGATTTTCACGCCCAGGCTCGAGGCCGGGCTGTCGACGTCGGTGACGCCGAAGGTCGACCAGCCGAGGATCAGCGGGGTGTCTTCGGTACCTGTGACGTTGACCGGTGCGGCGACCGGCGCGTCGTTGACGGCCACCACGTTGACCGTGGTGGTGGCGACGTTGGAGTAGTTGCCGCCATCGGTCACCGTCACGGTGATGATGCGCGGCACGGTGCTCGGATCTTCACTGTTGTTGGTGAAGGTGATGTTCTTGATCTGCTGCATGTAGTCGGCCAGCGTCGCGTTGCCCGACAGGGTCAGCGTGATCGATCCATCCTTGCTGTTGGCATTGATGGTGATGCCGTTGACGCTGTTGCCCAGGTTCAGCGAGTCGCCCGGCTGACGGTTGGTCAGCACGATGGTGGCGCCGGTCAGCATGGTGCTGTCCGGGTCGGTGATGCTGATGTCGGTGTCGGCGATCGACACACCCGCGCCCGGAGTGTTCTCGGTGAAGGTCACCTTGTAGTCGGCCCCGGTGGCGCCGCTGGAGTTGTTGGCGTCGAGGTCGAGGACCGGTGGCGCATCGTTGTCGATGATCGAGGTGCTGACGCTGCCGTTGGTGCTGCTGACCGCCAGGTTTTCGAAGTTGCCGCCGGTGGCCGAGTCGATCTTGACCACGAAGTTCTCGGTGCCCTCGGTGATCTTGTCGTCAATGGTCGCGACGTTGAACTGCGCACTGCTGGCGCCTGCCGGGATCTTCACGGTGTACACGCCGGTGAAGTCCGAACCGTCGGCGGCGGTGCCGCTGTAGACGATTTTCAGGGTCACTTCGGTTTGCGCCGGGTGGGTCAGGCTCACGGTATAGGTTGCGGTCTGGCCTTCGGTCACCGAGGTGCTGCCGGTGATGCTGACGGTGGTGGTGTCGATGGTGTCGGTGACATTGGTCACCGCTGGCGTGTTGCTGGTCACCAGGTTTTCGAAGTTGCCACCGGTGGCGTTGGTGATGGTTGCCTGCACGGTGCCGGCGTCTTTGTAGACGTCGTCAGCCGGTGCCGGAACGGTCACGGTGCCGGTGGTTTTACCGGCCTCGATGGTGATCACCGAGCCGTTGCTCAGGGTCACGGTCACCGGGGTGCCTGCCGCGTTGGTCAGGGTCGCGGTGTAGGTGATCGAGCCACCTTCGGCCACGGTACCGGTCGCAGTCAGCGACAGGTTGGTGGTGTCGATGGTGTCGGTCACGGTGGTGCTGACCGGCGTCTTGTCGGCCACGAGGTTTTCGTAGTTGCCGCCGCTGACGTTGGTGATCGAGTTGGTCAGCGGTGCATGACCATTCAGCACGTCGTTCGGCGCAGTCGTGGTGACGGTGCCGGTGGTCTTGCCGATGTCGATGGTGATGGTCTGGCCATTGGACAGGGTCACGGTCACTGGCGAACCGGTTACCGGTGCGCCGACAGTTGCGGTGTAGACGACGTTGCCGCCCTCGGCCGCGGTTGTGGTCGCGGTCAACTTCACGGTGGTGGTGTCGATGGTGTCGGTGACGTTGGTCACGGCCGGTGTGTTGCTGGTCACCAGGTTTTCGAAGTTGCCACCGGTGGCCGACTTGATCGTGGCCTGAACGGTGCCGGCGTCTTTGTAAACGTCATCGGCTGGCGCAGGAACGGTCACGGTGCCGGTGGTTTTGCCGGCATCGATGGTGATCACGGCGCCGTTGCTCAGAGTCACGGTCACCGGAGTGCCCGCAGCGTTGGTCAACGTTGCGGTGTAGACGATCGAACCACCTTCGGCCACGGTGCCGGTCGCGGTCAGCGACAGGTTGGTGGTGTCGATGGTGTCGGTGACGGTGGTGCTGACCGGAGTCTTGTCGGCCACGAGGTTTTCGTAGTTGCCGCCGCTGACATTGGTGATGGCGTTGGTCAGCGGTGCGTGACCGTTCAACGCATCGTTCGGCGCGGTGGTGGTCACGGTGCCGGTGGTCTTGCCGATGTCGATGGTGATGGTCTGGCCGTTGGACAGGGTCACGGTCACTGGCGAGCCGGTCACTGGCGCGCCGACAGTCGCGGTGTAGACAACATTGCCGCCCTCGGCCGCGGTTGCGGTCGCGGTCAGCTTCACGGTAGTGGTGTCGATGGTGTCAGTGACATTGGTCACGGCTGGTGTGTTGCTGGTCACCAGGTTTTCGAAGTTGCCGCCCGTGGCGTTAGTGATCGTTGCCTGAACAGTGCCGGCGTCCTTGTAGACGTCATCGGCAGGTGCCGGAACAGTCACGGTGCCGGTGGTTTTACCGGCCTCGATGGTGATCACGGCACCGTTGCTCAGGGTCACGGTCACCGGGGTGCCCGCAGCGTTGGTCAGGGTAGCGGTGTAGATGATCGAACCGCCCTCGGCGACCGAATTGGTGGCGCTCAAGGACAGGTTGGTGGTGTCGATGGTGTCGGTGACGGTGGTGCTGACCGGAGTCTTGTCGGCGACCAGATTCTCGTAGTTGCCGCCGCTTACACCGGTGATTGCGTTAGTCAGTGGCGCATGACCATTCAACACGTCGTTCGGCGCGGTGGTGGTGACGGTGCCGGTGGTCTTGCCGACTTCGATGGTGATTTGCTGGCCGTTCGACAGGGTCACGGTCACTGGCGAGCCGGTGACCGGTGCACCCACGGTGGCGGTGTAGGTGACGGTGCCACCCTCGGCCGCGGTTGTGGTCGCGGTCAACTTCACGGTGGTGGTGTCGATGGTGTCGGTGACGCTGGTCACCGCTGGCGTGGTGCTGGTCACCAGGTTTTCGAAGTTGCCGCCGGTGGCCGACTTGATCGTAGCCTGAACGGTGCCGGCGTCCTTGTAGACGTCATCGGCCGGTGCCGGAACGGTCACGGTGCCGGTGGTTTTACCGGCGTCGATGGTGATGACAGCACCGTTCGACAAGGTCACGGTCACTGGCGAGCCAGCGGCGTTGGTCAGGGTCGCGGTGTAGGTGATCTGGCCACCTTCGGCCACGGTGCCGGTCGCGGTCAGCGACAGGTTGGTGGTGTCGATGGTGTCGGTCACGGTGGTGCTGACCGGGGTTTTGTCA
>NZ_JALJEA010000002.1:0-652915 GCF_023242405.1 Pseudomonas sp. MWU12-3088 | reverse complement strand
AGTGGCAACTGCCGCCGTTCCTAGTGGCAAACGGCGGGGTGAACTCCGGTTTCATGATCGCTCAGGTAACTGCGGCGGCCCTCGCCAGCGAGAACAAGGCACTGGCCCATCCGCACTCGGTGGACAGCCTGCCGACCTCCGCCAACCAGGAAGACCACGTCTCCATGGCCCCGGCCGCCGGCAAGCGCCTGTGGGAAATGGCCGAGAACACTCGCGGCATTCTCGCGGTGGAATGGCTGGCGGCAGTGCAGGGCCTGGACCTGCGCAACGGCCTGAAGACCTCGACCAAACTGGAAAAGGCCCGGGGCATTTTGCGTCGCGAAGTGCCGTTCTACGAGAAGGACCGCTTCTTTGCGCCGGACATCGATGCGGCGACTGAATTGCTGGCGTCGCGCACGCTGAATGATCTGGTGCCGGCGAACCTGCTGCCGAGTCTGTAAGTGCCTCATCGCCAACAGGCTGTCTTCCACACTGAGTGGAGGCCGGCCTGTTGGCGTTTCGATTTTTGCGTCGAATAAAAATAAATAAGGACGAAAAATGCAGCAGTCAGCAAAAGGTTTGAAACGCGGGCTCTCGGCCCGACACATTCGCTTCATGGCCCTGGGATCGGCAATCGGCACCGGACTGTTCTACGGTTCTGCCTCGGCCATCCAGATGGCCGGTCCTGCGGTTCTGCTCGCTTACCTCATCGGTGGCGCGGCGGTGTTCATGGTCATGCGCGCCCTGGGCGAGATGGCGGTGCACAACCCGGTTGCCGGTTCGTTCGGGCAGTACGCGAGCACCTATCTCGGCCCCATGGCGGGCTTCATTCTCGGTTGGACCTACGCGTTCGAAATGGTCATCGTCGGCATGGCCGATGTGACGGCGTTCGGCATCTACATGGGCTTCTGGTTTCCGGAAGTCTCGCGCTGGATCTGGGTGCTGGGCATCGTTTCGGTGGTCGGCGGGCTGAACCTGTGCAACGTCAAAGTCTTCGGTGAAATGGAGTTCTGGCTGTCGTTGCTCAAGGTCGCGGCCATCGTCGCAATGATCCTCGGCGGCTTCGGCATCATGCTGTTCGGCATCAGCACCGCCCCCGGGCAGGCCACCGATATCAGCAACCTGTGGACCCAGGGCGGCTTCATGCCCAACGGCGTGGGTGGTCTGATCGCCTCGTTTGCGGTGGTGATGTTTGCCTTCGGCGGCATCGAAATCATCGGCGTGACTGCCGGTGAAGCCAAGGACCCGCACCGCGTGCTGCCCAAGGCGATCAACGCCGTGCCGATGCGCATCCTACTGTTCTACGTGCTGACGATGCTGGTGTTGATGTCGATCTTCCCGTGGCAGCAGATCGGCAGCCAGGGCAGCCCGTTCGTGCAGATCTTCGACCACTTGGGCATCAGCTCGGCGGCCACCATTCTGAACATCGTGGTGATCTCGGCGGCGGTGTCCGCGATCAACAGCGATATCTTCGGTGCAGGCCGGATGATGTACGGCCTCGCCCAGCAAGGGCATGCACCGAAAGGCTTTGCGTGCCTGTCGCGCAATGGCGTGCCGTGGTTGACGGTGATCGTGATGAGCTGCGCGCTGCTGCTGGGCGTGTTGCTGAACTACCTGATCCCGGAAAACGTGTTCCTGCTGATCGCCTCCATCGCGACCTTCGCCACGGTGTGGGTCTGGCTGATGATTCTGTTCACCCAGGTGGCCATGCGTCGTTCCATGACGCCGGAGCAGGTGGCGCAACTGAAATTCCCGGTACCGTTCTGGCCGTACGCTCCGATGGCGGCGATTGCCTTCATGTTGTTCGTGTTCGGCGTGCTGGGTTACTTCCCGGACACCCAGGCGGCATTGATCGTCGGCGTGGTCTGGATCGGATTGCTGGTGGTGGCGTATCTGACGTGGGTCAAGCCGGCAGCCGGACAGGCTGCGCAGGTGACCGGCGATCAGCCGGTTTCTCAGTCCTGATCTGATCGAAGGGGCGTCCGGGATCTTCCGGCGTCCCTTTCATGCATCACTTCTTCGGTGATTTGCTGCCGTTGGGGATGTGCAGGTAAGACATCACGCTTTCAGTCAGCTCTGTCGCCAGCTTGACCGCTTCCTTGTTGCGCGCCATCACGCCCGCCACCAGTCCTTCGATCAACGCCAGCATGGCCACGTTGGAGCTGGTCAGCACCGGGTGATCGCAAGGTGCAAACAACACATGCTCGGCAATGCCGGTGAGCGGCGAGGCCGGTGAGTCGGTGATGGCCAGTACCGACGCGCCGCGTTCGTTGGCGAATCGGGCCAGTTGCAGGGTGTCGAGGGAGTAGCGCGGCAGGGAAATCGCCAGCAATACATCCTGATCGGTGATCGCGGCCAGTCGGTACGCAGCGTTTTCGTTGCCGCCCTCCATGCTGATGGCGGTGGCGTCGGCGCAGAACGGCATCAGGGTCGAGGCAGCGAGGCCGGCGAAATAGACGCTGTTGCCGAACCCGAGAATGTAGATCTTGCGCGCGGTGGTCAGCCGGGTGACGAACGCTTCGAAGGCTTCGGCATGGTTGTTGGTCGCCGCCGTGGCCAGATTGCTGCTGGCGCTTTCGATTTGCTCATGCAGGCCGAACGCTCCGCCCGGACGATGGGCCAGTTCATTGCGCAGCTTGTCGACCGGCGACACCATCTGCTGCAACGTCGCTACCAGTTCAGCCCTCATGCCCATGTAGCCACCGAGGTCCATCGCTTTCGCCAGTCGGTTGACGGCGGCCGGCGAGGTCGATGTTTCGTGGGCCATTTCCTCGATTGTCAGCGTCGCGGCTTTCAGCGGATGACGCAGGATGAAGTCAGCCACCTTGCGCAGCGACGGCGGCAGATCGGCAACGATTTCCGCCAGCTTGCGCATGACCGGTGCGGCGTAGACCGTGGTGTCTTTCGATGAGCTGGGCATATCCGGATCAACAGTTCCTGAAAGTGAGAGAAGGGCTGCGCCTGACAAGGTTGGCTGGAGTGTATCCGAAGCCAACCGTTGCAGGGCAACGCCGCGCGCGGGGGCTTACTTCAGGCTCCCGGCGAGGAACTGCTGCAGGCGTTCGGACTGTGGATTGACCAGCACTTCACGTGGATCTCCGCGCTCCTCGACCCGCCCTTTGTGCAGGAACACCAGTTGGTTGGACACCTCGCGGGCGAAGCCCATTTCGTGGGTCACGACCACCATGGTGCGACCTTCCTGGGCGAGGTCCTGCATGACCTTGAGCACTTCGCCCACCAGCTCGGGATCGAGCGCAGAAGTCGGCTCGTCGAACAACATCACTTCCGGTTCCATGGCCAGTGCCCGGGCAATCGCCACCCGCTGCTGTTCGCCACCCGACATGTGGGCGGGCCAGGCATCCTTGCGATGCGCCACGCCGACTTTGTTCAGATAGTGCTCGGCCTTTTCCCGGGCCTCTTGCTTGCCCACGCCCAGCACATGCACCGGGGCTTCCATGACGTTTTCCAGGGCGCTCATGTGCGACCACAGGTTGAAGTGTTGAAACACCATCGACAGCCGTGACCGCATGCGTTGCAACTGCCGGGGCTCGGCAGCCTTGAGCCCGCCCAGTTTGTTGGCCACCAGTTTCAGCGGTTCGCCATTGAGCACGATGTTGCCGGCGTTGGGTTGCTCCAGCAGGTTGATGCAACGCAGGAAGGTGCTTTTGCCCGACCCGCTGGAGCCGATGATGCTGATCACATCGCCGGCCTGGGCCTGCAGGGACACGCCCTTGAGCACCTGGTGGGCGCCGTAGCTTTTGTGCAGGTCCTGAATTTCAAGTTTGTACATGATTTGAACTCTCTGGCATCAGTCGCTGAGCAAGCGGCCCTGGCGAATAGGGGTGAAACCGGCGACCTTGGCCAGCCACAGACCGGGCTGGGCAAAGCGCAGGCGTTCGCGGGCATAGAGCACGCCTTCGGTGCAGGCGCGGACGATGCTGTGGCGGTCGTTGAGCGGGTCATGGACTTCGAACAGCAGATCGCCGACCTTGACCCGCGCGCCCAGCGGTTGCAGGAAACTGACCACGCCCGGATGCGGCGCACAGGCGTACTGCGCGCCGGCGAACGGCATCGCTTCGCAACGGCTCGACGGCGCTGGCGGCCATTCACCGCTGATCAATCCCTGCTCGGCCAGATAGCCGAGAATCGCCTGTGCACTGTGGGTGCATTGTTCGCGTTCGGTGTCGGCCATGCCGCGCAATTCGATGGTGGTGGCCGCGCACGCCAGCGGAATACTGGCTTCCGGGAACAGCTCGGTCAGACGCAGCCACGGCACCGCGCAAGCTTCGTCGAAGGCGCTGCCGCCGGCATCTTCGGCCAGCAACGTGACCTCGGCACCCAGGCGTGCTGCCAGTGAATGCAGGCGCCCCCAGTGTTGCGGCATGGTGTAGAGCAGCATCACCGACTCGAAATCGCAGTGCAGATCGAGCACCACATCGGCGTCGCAGGCATGTTGCAGCAACAGGCGACGCAGGCCATCGAGTTCCGAGGTCGGTGGCGGCATGTCGGCGAGGGTGTCGATCAAGGCGCGGCGGATCAGCGCGACGTTGGCGTCGGCGTCATCGCCCAAACGGCCTTTGAGCAACGGTGCCACGGCTTCGGCCAGCTCCGGGAAGTCGCGATTGAAGTTCTTGCCGCTGGCGAACTCGAAGCGACCTTGATGGGTGGCCTGGAACATCTGGGCGATGCCGATCGGGTTGGCCATCGGCACCAGTTCGATCACGCCGTTCAGGCGACCCTGCGCTTCCAGCTCCAACAGGCGGCGCTTGAGCTCTACGGCCACGCGCATGCCCGGCAGCTCGTCGGCATGCAGGGACGCCTGGATGTACGCCTTGCGAGAGCCGGCGCCAAACCGGAACACCGACAGTGTCCGTTCGGTGCCCGAAGCACTCCACGGCAACAGGTATTGAATCTTTTCCATGTCAGCTCCTTAGTGCTTGCGCGGTGCCAGGTAGGCCAGCCAGCGGCGTTCGGCCAGCTTGAACAGGCGTACCAGAATGAAAGTCAGGGCGAGGTAGACGAGGCCGGCGGTGATGAAGGCTTCGAACGGCATATAGAACCGCGAGCTCACCGTGCGCGCCGCGCCGGTGATATCCACCAGCGTGACGATGGAGGCCAGGCTGGTGGTTTGCAGCATCATCAACACTTCGTTGCTGTACTGCGGCAGTGCCCGGCGCAAGGCCGAGGGCAGCAGGATGCGGCGGTACAGGGTCAGGCGGGACATGCCCATCGCCCGGGCGGCTTCGATTTCGCCGTGGGAGGTGGACTTCAGACTGCCCGCCAGCAACTCCGCGCTGTAGGCACTGGTATTGATGGCGAACGCCAGGCAGGCACAGAACGTGGCGCTGGAGAGGTAAGGCCAGAGCATGCTTTGGCGTACCGATTCGAACTGCGCCAGGCCGTAATAGATCAGGAACAGTTGCACCAGCATCGGCGTGCCGCGAATCACGTAGGTGTAGAGCCACGCCGGGAAGCTGAGCAACGGCGAGCGCGACACCCGCATCAGCGCCAGCGGAACCGCCAGGACCAGCCCCAGGCTCAGGGAAATCAGTAGGACCTTGAGGGTCAACAAGGCGCCGTCGAGATACAGCGGCAGGTTTTCCCAGATCAGGTTGTAGTCGAGAATCATCGGCAGGTTCTCCTCACAACTCGGCGGCTTTGATGCCGACCGAATAGTGTTTTTCCAGAGCGCGCAGCACCAGCAGTGACAGGCTGGTGAGCATCAGGTACAGCGCCGCCACCGCGATGAAAAAAGTGAACGGCTCGTGGGTCGCGTCGGCGGCGTTCTTGGCCTTGAACATCATGTCCTGCAGGCCGATGACCGAAATCAGCGCGGTGGATTTGGTCAGCACCAGCCAATTGTTGGTGAACCCCGGGATGGCGAAACGGATCATCTGCGGCACCAGAATCCGCCAGAACACTTGCGTGCCGCGCATGCCGTAGGCCGCGCCGGCCTCTGCCTGACCTTTGGGGATGGCCATGAACGCGCCGCGAAAGGTTTCCGAGAGATAGGCGCCAAAAATGAAGCCCATGGTGCAGACGCCGGCGATGAACGGGTTGATGTCGATGTAGCGGGTGTAGCCGCACGCCAGGGCGATGCGGTTCACCAGATCCTGGCCGCCATAGAAAATCAGCAGGATCAGCACCAGATCGGGAATGCCGCGAATCAGGGTGGTATAGCCTTCCCCGAGCATGGCCAGCCATTTCAGCGGCGACAGGCGAAACGCCGCGCCGATCAGGCCCAGGGCAATGGCCAGGGACATGGAGGTCAGGGCCAGGTTGATGGTCAGCCAGGCACCATCGAGAATGCTCGATCCGTAGCCGTGGAGCATGATGAAGTTCCTCAAGCGTGCGCCCGAAGGCGCGCAAGACATAGCCGAAGGGCGCCCGCAGCGGGCCGGCGCCGGGCGGAGGCGACGGTTATTCGCCGTAGATATCGAACGCGAAATACTTGCCCATCACTTGCTGGTATTTGCCGTTGGCGCGGATGGCGTCGATGGCCGCGTTCAGGCGCGCTGCGTTGGCGGTGTCACCCTTGCGTAGCGCGATCCCGGCGCCGCGACCGAAGTATTTCGGGTCGTTGATGTCCGGCCCGGTCAGGGCGAAACCTTGTCCGGCGGGTGTCTTGATGAAGCTTTCATCGGTGTTGACAATGTCGGCGAGGGTGGCGTCCAGGCGACCCGAGGCGAGGTCGAGGAAGGCTTCGTTCTGCGAGCCGTAACGCACCACGACGACCCCGGCCTTTTCCAGTTGCTCGGTGGCAAACCGGTCATAGGTCGAAGAGCGTTGTACGCCGAGTTTCTTGCCCTTGAGGTCTACCAGCGGGTCGTTGATCACGCTGCCGGCCTTCATCGCGAACTTGCCCGGCGTGTGGTAGTACTTTTTGCTGAAGTCGACCGACTTCATCCGGTCTTCGGTGATCGACATCGACGACAGCACGGCGTCGATCTTGCGCACCTTGAGCGACGGAATCATGCCGTCGAACTCCTGAATCACCCACTCGCACTTGACCTTCATCTCTTCGCACAAGGCGTTGCCGATGTCGTAGTCGAAGCCGCTGACAGTGCCTTCCGGCGTTTTGTAGGAAAAGGGAGGGTAGGCGGCTTCGATACCGATACGCAGGCTGTCCTCATCGGCATGGGCCATGAAGCTGAATGCGCACAGCGCCAGAGCACCTAGAAGTTCTGTCTTGTTCATTTTGTCGACTCCTGGGAGGGCGTTAGGGAAACAGGTGCCCGCCATCCAAGTGGCGCGCTGGATCGTTCCTGTGATCGGCGAGGCTATAAATGACACGAAATAAATCATTCATCAAGATAACTGAAAATAAAAATATCAATTCTGGATCAGCGGTCGTTCGCCTCGCCCGTTGAGGATCGGGTACTGCCTATAATGCGAGGCGGTTTTTCATCCACTTCGGGGACACCATGGATCGCTTCCAGGAAATGCAGGTCTTCGCGGCCGTTGCTCAGGAACAGGGCTTTTCCGCTGCCGCGCGGCGCTTGGGTCTGTCGGCGGCCAGCGTCACCCGGGCGGTGGCGGCGCTGGAGCAGCGGATCGGTACGCAATTGCTGATTCGTACCACCCGCAGCGTGCATCTGAGCGAGGCGGGTCAGCGTTACCTGGAAGACTGTCGGAGGATTCTTGCCGAGGTGCAGGAAGCGGAAGACTCCGCCGCCGGCAGCCACACCCAGCCCCGTGGGCAATTGACGGTGACGGCACCAGTGTTGTTCGGCGAGCTGTTTGTCACACCGGTGATGGCGGGTTATCTGACGCAATACCCGGACGTTTCCATCAACGCCTTGCTGCTGGATCGCGTGGTGAGCATGGTCGAGGAAGGCGTGGATGTGGCGATCCGCATCGGTGAGTTGCCGGACAGCAACCAGCATGCGATCCGGGTCGGGGAGGTGCGCCGGGTGATCTGCGGTTCGCCGGGGTATTTTGCCGTTCACGGTCGACCGACCCATCCACAGGCACTGGCCGGCGCGCCCGTGGTGGCGACCTCGTCCATCGGTCAACTGCGCAACTGGCCGTTTCTGGAGGGCGGTGAGCCCTTGGTCGTCCGCCCCGAGCCGCGACTGGTGGTCACCGGCAATCAGGCAGCAATCACTGCCGCTTGTCTGGGGCTCGGGTTGACCCGGGTGCTGTCTTATCAGGTCGCGAGCAAGATCGCCTCGGGTGAGCTGGAAATCGTCCTCGCCGAGTACGAGTTGCCGCCATTGCCGATTCACGTGGTGTATCAGGGCGGGCGCAAGGCGCCGACCCGGGTGCGCAGTTTTGTCGACTACGCCGTGAACGCCTTGCGCGAACATCCGGCCCTGAAAAACGCGGCGTTATTTCACCCAGAGAAATAATGGATTGCGTTTGCTGGTGATTCTGTTGTTTTCGCGATAGGCGGAAGATGGCTGCCACGGTTGTCGCCCATTTCGGGCGACGCAAACGTCCAGCGGAGTCGACCATGCAAGCGATCAAACTCTACAACTTCCCGCGTTCCGGCCATGCCCACCGGGTCGAGCTGATGCTGTCCCTGTTGCAACTGCCGACCGAACTGATCTTCGTCGACCTGGCCAAGGGCGAGCACAAACAACCTGATTACCTGGCGATCAACAGCTTCGGGCAAGTGCCGGCCATTGATGACAACGGCGTGGTGCTGGCCGATTCCAACGCGATTCTGGTGTATCTGGCGCAGAAGTACGGCAACGGTCGCTGGCTGCCGAGCGACCCGGTCGGTGCAGCACGCGTCCAGCGCTGGTTGTCTGCAGCTGCCGGCCCGATTGCCTTTGGTCCGGCGGCAGCGCGGCTGGTCACGGTGTTCGGGGCAAAACTCAATGCCGATGAAGCGATCACCCGTGCGCACAACCTGCTGAAGGTGATGGATCTGGAACTGGGCAAGACTCCGTTCCTGGTCGGCAGCGAGCCGACCATCGCCGACGTTTCGGCCTACAGCTACATCGCCCATGCGCCGGAAGGCAATGTGTCGCTGGACGACTACGCCAATGTGCGCGCCTGGCTGGGGCGGATCGAAGCATTGCCAGGTTTCGTCGCGATGCCACGCACCGTTGCCGGTCTGCAAGCCACGGCTTGAGGTTCATCGTCCAGACTACGCCGCTGGCGTGGGGGAGAGGTCGTCATGGAGCGTTCACCCTGGCACGCCGGCGAGCGGCAGCTGCAAGCGCAGGTCGGTGTTGCCGAGCGCATGGAGGAATTCGGCCGCAAGGTGATTCGCACCTGGATGCCGGATCAGCATCGTCAGTTCTATCAGCAATTGCCCTTCATGCTGTTCGGCGCGGTGGATGCCGATGGGCGCCCGTGGGCCAGCGTGCTGGAGGGCGAGCCGGGTTTCGCGCACTCTCCCGAGCCGACGCAATTGCACTTCGACAGCCTGCCCGCCGCCGATGACCCCGCGCAGTTGCAGGACGGCGCAGCGATCGGTTTGCTCGGTATCGAGTTGCACACCCGTCGGCGCAACCGCCTCAATGGCCACATCGGCAATCTTGGCGCGAGCGGTTTCGATTTGACGGTCGATCAATCCTTCGGCAATTGCCCGCAGTACATCCAGTTGCGCCAGTTCCAGCGGGTGCCGCTGACGGATCCGCAGACCCGGCGCGCCGAACATTTCGATGGGCTCGATGACGCAGCGGTCGCGCTGATCGAAACGGCCGACACCTTCTTCGTCGCCAGTTATGTCGATGTCGGCGGCGAGCGTTCGGTGGATGTTTCCCACCGTGGCGGACAGGTCGGTTTCGTGCGGGTGGAAAGCAATCGCCTGACCATCCCGGACTTTGCCGGCAACCTGCATTTCAACACCCTCGGCAACCTGTTGCTCAATCCCCGGGCCGGCTTGCTGTTCATCGACTTTTCCACAGGCGATGTGCTGCAGCTCAGCGGCCGCACCGAGGTCATTCTTGAAGGGCCGCAGATCGCAGCCTTCCAGGGCGCCGAGCGGTTGTGGACGTTCGAGGTGGAAAAAGCGGTGCGGCGTCCGGGGGCATTGGCCCTGCGTTGGCGCTTCGACGGCATGTCGCCAACCAGTCTGCTGACCGGCACCTGGGCCCAGGCCGATGCGCGTTTGCAGGCCCAGGCTCTGGGTGATAGCTGGCGGCCGTTGCGGGTGGCGCGGATTGAAGCGCAGAGCCGGCACATCCGTTCGTTCTACCTCGAACCGGTGGACGGTGCCGGTTTGCCGGTGTTTCAGGCCGGGCAGCATCTGCCGCTGCGTTTCACCCTTGATGGCGAAGTGTTTATTCGCACTTACAGTCTGTCGGGGGCGCCGTCGGACGACTTCTTCCGGATCAGCGTGAAGCGTGAAGGGCGGGTATCGACCCACCTGCACGATCAGGTGCGTGTCGGCGATGTGCTGGAGGCGCGTTCGCCCCAAGGGCATTTCACCGTGGCGCCGCTGGAGCGTCGGCCCTTGGTCCTGCTCGCGGCCGGGGTCGGGATCACGCCGTTGCTGTCGATGCTGCGGGAGGTGGTGTATCAGGGCTTGCGCACCCGGCGGATTCGTCCGACCTGGCTGATCCAGAGTTCCCGCAGCCTTGCCGACCAACCGTTTCGCGCGGAGCTGGACCGTTTGCAGGAGGACGCCGGCGAGGCGGTGCGGGTATTGCGCTTGCTCAGTCAGCCGGAGCCAGACCTGGTGGAAGGCGAGGATTACGACCTGCACGGGCGCATCGATGGCGCCTTGTTAAGGAACCTTATCGACGAATTTGATCAGATCGACTTTGTACTCTGCGGCCCCGGCGGTTTTACCCAGGGCCTCTACGACAGCCTGCGTGAACTGGACGTGCGCGACGACCAGATCCACGCCGAAACCTTCGGCCCCTCGACCCTCCGGCGCCAGGCCGATCCGGACGCCATCGTGATCGAGCAATTGCCGGCCGCCACTACTTCGGTGCCGGTGGTCTTCGAGCGTTCGGCCAAGGAAGCGCGGTGGCAGCCCGAGGGCGGCAGTCTGCTGGAGCTGGCTGAGCGCCGTGGTTTGCGCCCGGAGTTCAGCTGTCGCGGAGGTTCATGCGGCACCTGCAAGACGCGGTTGATCAGCGGCGCGGTGAATTATCCACAGCCCCCGGCCGAAGTGCCGGAGGAAGGACAAGTGCTGATCTGCTGTGCGGTGCCGGCGCAAAGTAGCCAGCCGCTGGTGCTGGATCTGTAGAGGATCAGGCGTAGGACAGCGCCTTTTCCTCCAGCAGTTCGTGATACAGCTCGGTCCACTTGCGGCCCATTTCCTCGGCTGTGAATAACTGCCGGTAACGGGCTTCAGCCTTGACGCCCATCTCGGCGGCGCGGGTCGGGTTCTCCCACAGGGTGCGCATTGCTTCGCGAAACGCCTGTGGATGACTTGGCGGCACCACCAGTCCGGTTTCGTTGTGGATATTGATGTAGCTGGTGCCGGTGCCGATCTCGCTGGAGATCATCGGCTTGCCGTACATCGCACCTTCCAGCAGCGAAATGCCGAACGCTTCCGAACGCAGGTGCGACGGGAAGACGATGGCGTAGCTCAGTTGCAGCAGGGCGACCTTGTCTTCATCGCTCACCCGTCCGAGGAAATGGATGTTGCGCAGACCCAGCGCCGCTGCCTGGGCATGCAGTTCCTGCTCCAGCGGGCCGGCACCGACGATCACCACCGGATAGTCCACGTCTTTCAGGGCATCGAGCAGGATGTGCAGGCCCTTGTAGTAGCGCATGACGCCGACGAACAGGAAAAACTTATCCCCGAGCTGCTGGCGCCAGCGGTTCATGCGCTCGACGTCGGGCTGTGGATAACCGGCCTTGTTCAAGCCGTAGGGGATGACACGAGTCTTGTCCTGAAACTGCTGCAACACATCGCTGGTGTGCAGGTAGTTCGGCGAGGCCGCGACAATTCGGTCGGCGCTGGCGAGGAAACGGTTCATCAGTGGGCGATAGAGCTTGAGCAGGTTCTTCTGGCGAATGATGTCCGAGTGGTAGGTCACCACACTCGGTTTGTTCATGCCGCTGGCGAAATGCACCAGGTCCATGAACGGCCACGGGAAGTGGTAGTTGATCACGTCGGCTTCGGCCGCCAGTTCGCGAAACTGTTTGAACACGCTCCAGGAAAACCCGGTGGAGGCGAACTGGATGTCGAGCCTGGCGCGATGCACTTCGTGTTGGCCCAGTTGCAGCACCGCAGGCTCGGGATTGGCGCTGAGGGTCAGCACCTGGCCTTCGATGCCGTGCTGGGTGCCGCTTTCGCAGAGCTGGAAGATCACTTGCTCGATGCCACCGACCGAGTCAGGCAGGTACGTCTTGAAAAAATGAAGAACTCGCATTCAACCTCCCAAAGCCTGGCGGTAGGCGCCGGCCGTGGCCTGCGCGCAACGCTTCCAGGAAAAAAGCCGTGCCTGCTGCAATCCGGCTTCCCGGCATGCCTGCCAATGCGCTTGATCGTCGATCAGGCGGCTCAGCACATCTCGCAGGCCGTCTGCATCGTCGGCTTCAATATAGTTGCCGGCGGGCCCCGCGACTTCCGGCATGGCCGAAGAACGGGTGAGCACCACTGGCGTGCCACTGGCCATCGCTTCCAGCACCGGCAGGCCAAAACCTTCGTATAACGAAGGAAAAACCAGCGCCCGGGCACCGGCCAGCAATTGCGCGACTTGCTCATCCGGCAAGTAGCCAAGCAGGCACACATGACCGCTGGCCAGGGCCTGACGCAATTCGTCACTGAACTGCTCACGCTGCCAGCCGGCCATGCCGACGATCAACAGCGGGAAGCGCTGGCGCACGGCTTCGGGCAATAAAGCGTGGGCGCGCAGGGCCAGGCTCAGGTTCTTGCGCGGCTCCAGCGTGCCGACGCACAGGAAATATTCCCGTGCCTCCACGGCGTGGGTCTTGAGCACCGCGTCGATGGCTTGCGGCTCGCGCGGATGAAAGCGCTCGGCGACACCCAGAGGCGCCACCACGAAACGCTCGGCGGGCAGGCCGAAATAGCGTTGTGCTTCGTCAGCGATGGCTTGCGAGTCGGTCAGAATCACCCGCGCCTGCTGGATGCCGTCGGCCAGCCGACGCTCGATTTCCCTGAGCCGCGCCTGCGGCTGGGTGTCCGGGAAATGCAGGTGCGTCAGGTCGTGCAGGGTGATCACGGTCGGGCCGTCGAAGGCCAGCGGCCACAGGCTCGGTTCGTGGTACAGGTCGATGTCGGGCGTGCGGCCCTGATCGAAGCGTTTCTGCTCCAGCCAGCGGCGGGCCTGATAGGCACCGGGGATCTTGCGTAGCATCGGAGTCAGGCGCGAGTAACCGGGCATCGCCGCTTCCGGCAGCTGTGAACTCCAGCCCCAGCCGTGGAACAGCGCAACGTCGATATCGGTTTGCGCATGCAAGGCGTTCACCAGTTCGGCGACGTAGTGGCCGATCCCGGTGCGCGGTGCCTGGAGAATCCGCGCGTTAAGGGCTATGCGCATGGGACCTCGCTTGCGCCGCAGGCGCTTGCAGCACGTGGCGTGCGGTGCGTTCGGCCAGTTGCTGACTGGCTTCGCGCCAGCCGATCCATTGCCAGTCGGCCACATTGCGGGCAGCGGGGAATTGGCCGCTGCGCTCGAAGGCCGTGACCAGCTCGGCGAGCTGTTGCGGATCCTGCAAATCAAAATAGGCCATGAACTCGCCACCGATCTCGCGGAACACTGCGATATCGCTGCCCATCGCCGGCAACCCGCGCTGCATGGCTTCCACCAACGGCAGGCCGAAGCCTTCGACGAACGACGGGAACACCAATGCGCTGGAATAGGCATACGCGTGTTCCAGGCTGGTGTCGCTCAGGTCGTTGAACATGAACAGGCGCTGGTTCAGTTCGGCATGGTTGCGCACCCGGGCGAGCAGGGCGTCGCACTTCCAGCCGATGTGTCCGGCGATGCACAGGCGTGCGTTCGAACCGGCCGCCCAGGCGCGTTCGAAGGCATCCAGCAAGTAGTCGTGGTTCTTGCGTGGCTCGATGGTGCTGACCATCAGGAACACCGGCTCCGGTGTGGCGAACAGGCGTTCCAGGCGCGGCTCGACAGCGGCCTCGACGCTCTGCAGATCGAGTTCGGACCCGAGGTGGAAGTAGTCAAACCAGCGTTTCTCGACCTGTGCCGAATCGAGGCGGCGCTGCACTTCCTCGCGAACCTGATCGCGCACCGTGGCGGAAATCGCCAGATAGCCGTCGGCAGTGCGGGTGATCCAGTCGAACCATTCACTGAAAACCTGCACCAGCCGCGTGTCGTAAAACTGCGGGTGGGTCAGGGGAATCAGGTCGTAGATCACTGCGACGATGCCTACGCCTTCGCGTTTGAGCCGTTCGGCATGCAGGAAAAAATCCGAGTGCCAGGACGAATCCAGCAGCACCAGTTGATCGCCCGGCCGATGTTGCAAAGGCTCGCAGCGCTGGGGCAACTGATAGCGGTTGACCTGCTCGACCAGCCGCAGCGGGATGCCGAACAGGCCGAACGACGTCAGGCGATAGGTGACATATAGCGCGCGTCGCGTCAGCTTGCTCCGGCACTGGCTGTCGAGCCGCTGATGCAGTTGCCAGAAGCGATGGGCCAGTCGCTCCAGGCGCTCGCCAAACGTGACGACGGCATTGAGCAGCGGCGAATCCAGTGGTGCCAGACGCTTCACGCGATACAGCCTGCCCTTGAGCAGGATCACTGGTACGCACTCGACCCCTTGAGCACTTGGCGGCAATTGCTTGATGACGTTGCGCACCACTCGTTGAATCCCCGAATTGATTTTCGGGTGCCGGAACACGTGGGTGCATTCGACCAGCAACCGGGTCATGGCGTGCGCTCTGTCAGAGCAGCACCGGCATCGCAGGTTATCGAGGCCTTGGCGTTGAGCCACGAGCCGCCGACAAAATCCTCCTGCCGGCCGTTGATCACATGAAACACCAAGCCATAGTCGCGCCACTCGAAGTTTCGATCCAGATGGGAGTCCAGGCGCGAAAGGCTCAGCGATACCGAGTAGTTGCCCTTGCCCAGTCCCATCACAAAGGCAAAGCGATAGGTGAAGCGTTCTCCGGCGTGCAGATCCGTCAGCGCCTTGTCGAGGCGATGGGTATTGATGCCATACATCATCATGCCCAGGCGATCCTTGATCAGGAAGCCGAGCACCAGTCGTTCAATGTCGCTGCGTACTTCGACCTGCACTTCCAGCACCACCGGCTGACCGACCTCGACAGCATCGATGGAACGTTCCTGTTCATCCAGCAGGCGCACCCCGAGAATGACGGCTTCACCGGTGCCGGACACGGTCCGCACTTCGCCGCCGGTGAGTTTTTCCTGACGCACGACCTGGCCTTCGCGTTCGGCCATCACGGCGTTGTAATAATCGAGTACCACTTCTGGCCTGTCGTACATGGCCATGTGGCCGTCCTTGAGCAGGATGGCCGAGTCGCAGATCGACTGGATCGCAAAGCGGTCGTGGGACACGATCAGTAATGTGGTGCCCGCCTTGCGGAAGCTGCGAATGCGGTCGAAGCTCTTGTGCTGGAAGTAGGAGTCACCCACCGACAGGGCTTCGTCGACGATCAGGATATCCGGTCGCCGGGCGGTGGCGACGCTGAAGGCCAGGCGCATCTGCATGCCGCTGGAGTAGGTGCGGACGGGATGGTCGATGGCCTCGCCGATTTCTGCGAAATGTTCGATGTCGGGCATCAACGCTTCGATTTCGTCGACCTGCATGCCCAGCAGTTGCCCGGCCATGATCGCGTTCTGGCGACCGGTAAAATCCGGGTGAAACCCCATGCCCAACTCCAGCAATGCGGCGACGCGACCTTCAGTCTCGATCTTGCCGCAGGTGGGTTGGGTGGTGCCGGTGATCATCTTCAGCAACGTGCTTTTACCCGCACCGTTGGCGCCGACGATGCCCACCGCCTCACCGGGGGCGATCTCGAAAGCGACATCCTGCAGCACCCAATGCGAGTGGTGGCGCTGGGGGGAAAACGGGATCAGCCATTCCGCCAGGCGACTCCAGCGAGTCGGATATTGTTTATAGGCCTTGCCCAGGCCGGTCACGCGAATATGCCCCATCAGAGTTCATCCACCATTTCACCGACACGCCTGCGAAAAAGGCGCAGGCCGATCAGGCACATCACCAGAGCGGCAATGAACGCCGGCAGCAGGGAGCTCCAGACGGGCCACTGCCCATACAGGAACAGGTTCTGATAGCTGCCGATCAGATTGGTCAACGGGTTGAGTTGCAGCAGGCGCTGAACCCACTCCGGGAGGATGCTCATCGGGTACACGATCGGCGTCAGCCAGAACCAGAACTGCAGACAGATGGCGAAGAGCTGGCCGACATCGCGAAAGAACACGTTCAATACGCCGAGGACCATGCCCAGCCCTGCGCAGAACATCATCTGCAGCGCAATCAGAGGGATCAGCGCCAGCAGTGCCATGCCCGGCCAGCGCCCGGTGATCAGCAGAAACCCGAGGAACAGGCCGATGATGATGGCAAAGTTGATCGCCGCGTTGCAGAGCACAATCACCGGCAGGCAGATTCTGGGGAAGCTGATTTTCTTCAGCAGGTTGGCGTTGTCCAGAAACATGTTCTGGCTGCGCAGGGTGATTTCGGAAAACAGTCCCCATGCCAGCAGACCGGCGCAGAGGTAAATGCTGTAGGCCATGCTGTCATCCACGCCCGGCAGGCGAGCGCGCATGATGTGGGAAAAGATCACGGTGTAAACGATGATCATCGACAGCGGATTGAACACTGGCCACAGAGCGCCGAGCAGCGAGTTGCGGTAGCGCGATTGAAACTCTCGCTGCACGCTGCCGAGAATGAAACCCCGGTAGTCATGCAGCGAGCGGTACAGGGAAAGCAGCATTCACACCGTCCTGCCGTATTGGTCTTCGAAGCGGACGATGTCGTCCTCTCCCAGGTATTCGCCACTTTGCACTTCGATGATCACCAGATCGATCACGCCGGGGTTTTCCAGACGATGCTTGTGGCCGGCGGCGATGAACGTCGATTCGTTCTTGGCCACCAGGGTCGTGCCGCTGCCGTTGTTGGTGACCTTGGCCATGCCTTCGACCACCACCCAGTGTTCGTTGCGGTGATGGTGCATCTGCAAGGACAGCTTGCCGCCGGGCTTGACCACGATGCGTTTGATCTTGAAGCGCGGGCCTTCCTCGAGCACGGTGTAGGTGCCCCACGGACGGCTGACTGTGCGATGCAGGCGATAGGCTTCGTGGGACTTGTCCTTGAGCTGCTTGGCCACCCGCCGTACATCCTGCGCACGGTCGGCGTGGGCCACGAGCACGGCGTCGGCGGTATCGATGACGATCAGGTCTTCCACACCCACGGCGGCCACCAGCCGGCCTTCGCTCTGGACGAAGTTGTTGCGGCTGTCGATGAAGATTGCCTCACCGCTGGCGCGGTTATTGTCAGCATCCGCAGGCACCAGCGCCGCTACCGCGCCCCATGAACCGATGTCGCTCCAATCGAAACCGGCGGGCACGACCACGACCTTTTCCGAGTGCTCCATCAGCGCATAGTCGATGGAAATGTCGGTGATCTCGGCGAACAACTGTGGCGACAGCTCCTGTTGCAGGTAACCAATGGTTTCCAGCGGTTCGCTGGCGGCCATGCAGGCGCGGGTTTGTTCAAGCAGCTCGGGGGCGTGCAACTCCAGCTCGGCGATCAGGGTCGCGGTGGTGAAGCAGAACATCCCCGAATTCCACAGGAAGTTGCCGCTTTCCAGGTAGTGAGTGGCGGTTTGCAGGTCGGGTTTTTCCACGAAGCGCTGCACCTTGGCCGCGCCTCGGGCATCCAGCGGTGCGCCGGTCTCGATGTAGCCGAAGCCGGTTTCCGGGGCGGTCGGCACTACACCGAAGGTCACCAGATAACCGTCCTTCGCCAGGTTGACCGCGTGTTCGACCGCGCTCTTGAGCGCGTCTTCGTTGACAATCAAATGGTCGGCGGGCATCACCACCATGATCGCCGCATCACCGTGCAAGGCTTGCAGCGACAGCGCTGCCGCCGCGATGGCCGGGGCCGTGTTGCGCCCGGTGGGCTCGAGCAGGAAGTGCCCACGATGGCGTGAAAGACGCGCGGCCTGATAGTGATCCTTGCTCTGGAAGTAGTACTCGCGGTTGGTCACCGTGACGATGTCGCCCCAGCCGTCCAGCAGTGCGGCGGCGCGCCGATAAGTCTTGCCCAGCAGCGACTGGCCGTCGGGCAGGGTCATGAAAGGCTTCGGATGACCCTCGCGGGACACCGGCCACAAACGGGTGCCGGCACCGCCGGACAGAATCACGGGGATCAGCATGGCCTACTCCTTGGCGACGCGCTTCATGTCCGCATCCATCATCATGCGGATCAGGGTGTCCAGGTCGGTCTTCGGTTTCCAGCCGAGCACACGCTGGGCCTTGGCCGGGTTGCCGAGCAGCACTTCGACTTCGGCCGGGCGGAAGAATGCCGGGTCGATCTTCACGTAGTCGCGGTAGTTGAGACCCACGTGATCGAAGGCGATGCGGCACATTTCGCGCACAGTGGTGGTGACACCGGTGGCGACCACGAAATCGTCAGGCTTGTCCTGCTGCAACATCAGCCACATGGCCTCGACGTAATCGCCGGCAAAGCCCCAGTCGCGCTTGGCGTCGATGTTGCCCAGGGCCAGCTCCTGCTGTTTGCCCTGTTTGATGCGGGCCGCCGCATCGGTGACCTTGCGGGTCACGAATTCGATGCCGCGCAGTGGCGATTCATGGTTGAACAGAATGCCGCTGCTGGCGTGCAGGTTGAAACTTTCGCGGTAGTTGACGGTGATCCAGTGGCCATAGAGTTTGGCCACGCCGTAAGGGCTGCGCGGGTAGAACGGGGTGTTCTCGTCCTGTTGCTCGGCCTGGATCAGGCCGAACATTTCACTGGTCGATGCCTGATAGAAGCGCGTGTGCGGGCTGAACTGGCGGATGGCTTCGAGCAGGTGAGTCACGCCCAGGCCATCGACGATGCCGGTGGTCACCGGTTGATCCCAGGACGCGGCGACGAAGCTTTGTGCGGCGAGGTTATACACCTCGTCCGGCGCCGACTTGATGACCGCGCGCTGCACCGAGCAGGCATCGGCCATGTCGCCGTCCAGGTACACGATGTCGCCTTCAACGCCCATTTCCCGCAGGCGCCAGCGCGAGTCGCTGCTGCGTCGCGCCACCAGGCCGTGAACCTTGTAGCCCTTGTCGAGCAACAGTCTGGCCAGATAGGCGCCATCCTGACCGGTGATCCCTGTGATCAATGCACTTTTTGTCATTCTTGTCGTACTCGCTTCTCCCAGTCGGACAGGATCGCCCGCAGGGATTGTTGTGTAGTGATTTGCGGCGTCCATCCTGTGGTCCGGGCGAGCCGTTGATGGCTGCCGCAGACGCGACGCTGATCCGCGCGGCGCATGCGTGCGGGATCCTGAACCAGTTGCAGCTCGACCTCGACCAGGTCGCCCATCTGCTCGATGAGGCTGCGAATGCTTTGCTCATGGCCTGAGCAAATGTTGTAGACCTGTCCCGGCGTACCTTTTTCCAGCAGCGCGAAATAGGCCGAAACCACGTCATCGACGTCGAGGAAGTCCCGGGTGACATCAATGTCGCCGACTTCCAGCTGCGGCGCTTGCAGCCCTTGCTTGATGCGGTTGATCTGCCGTGCGGCGCTGGCGATCACGAAGCTGTCTTTCTGCCCCGTACCGATGTGGTTGAACGGGCGCGCCACCAGCACCGGCCAGCCTTCACTCAGACCCCATTGCAGGCTGAGGTATTCGGCGGACAGTTTGCTCACGGCGTAGGGGTTGCGCGGGCAGGGCGGTTGTTGTTCGGTGATTGGTAGTGCGGACTCTTCGACTTGACCGTACACATCGCCGGAGCTGACGTACAGGAACGGGCCCTTGAAACCTCTGGCCTTGAGTGCCTGCAACAGATTCAGGGTGCCGAGCAGGTTGATGTCGAAGGTGCGGGCCGGATCGCGGAACGCTTCGGGCACGAAGGTCTGACCGGCCAGGTGAATCACGGCGTCAGGCAATTGCGGCCAGAGGTCGATGAGGCTTTGCGGGTCCGTCAGGTCGAAGGGCGAAGCGGCAGGCAGCAGTTCCCATGCCGAGTCATTGCGCCCCAAACGCGACTGGATATGTTGTCCCACGAATCCACTGAGACCCGTGATGAACAGACTTCTTTTCAAACAGCGACCCCTTGGTCTTTAACTCTCACCTTTTCCCACAGGCTTGGAAGGGGAATGTCTGTCAGACCGTGTGTAAGTTCCGGTCGGAAGACGGGTGAAGTCGTTGTTGTATTTGTTTGGCTGCCAATCTGTGCCAATTGCGCAGCAATTTCAACCGACCAAACCGTGACCGGTCAGTTCTCGTCAGCGTAGCCCGGTTTTTCTCGCCGGGCGGTTCACGAATCCTGAACGGATGTGTTTAGAATGCCCCTCGTCGTGGTTTGCCGAGCGTCGCCAGAGTGGTTGCGCAGCACGGTGAAACTGACCACAAAAACAAGAACGACGACGTGCTTCGGGACACAGGACGATTGTCGGCCATGCCGACCCGATCCGATGCCAGGCCGTCATAGCGTGAGGCTGCCGGGATGGCGGTCGCACCGTGGGATGCCATGAATTTCATTCTCTACTCGGACGTCAACGACCGCTCCATCAGCCAGAGTCTCGGGCGTCCCGAATACAGCTATTACTTCGTGCTCAAGGCTTATCGCCCGGTGCTCGAAAGCCTCGGGCGGGTGCATGTAGTGTCCACTCGCGCCGAGGTCGATCCACTGTATCGACAACTGCTCGCCTCCGGTGAAAGCAGTGTGTTCCTGTCCTTCACCCCGCCGCAAAATACCCCGACCGATCTCGAGTGCCCGACGATCTGCGTGATTGCCTGGGAGTTCGACTCCATCCCCGATGAGTCGTGGGACGGCGACCAACGTCAGGACTGGACGCAGATGCTTGCTCGACAGGGACGGGTCATTACGCTGTCGAGCCACACTGCCCGGGCGATCCGCCGGGCCATGGGCGAAGATTTTCCGGTGCTGGTATTGCCGACGCCGCTATGGGAAAACTTCGCGGCCATTCGTGAGCAGCATGTCAGCGCGCCGATCAATCCCGGAACGACCCTGGCGATCAAGGGCTGCATTTTCGATAGCCGCACGCTGGGACTGTCCGCCGATGACCTGCTGCCCAAACCACTGACCGCCGAGCAACTGGCCGAAATCGAGGCGCGACGTCCACCACCCTTGACCTTCAAGCGCCGCCTGGTGATTGCCCGTCATTATCTGCGCCTGTGGGTGTTGAACCCGAGCGATCAACCCGAGCCCATGGCCCGCGTGAAGTACCTGCACCACGGCTACTGGGAAGGCTTTCGCGATCTGTTCTCGGACAAGGCCCATGCCTGGCTCGAACGACGCCTGCCGAACATTGCCGGCCCCCACGAAGTGGCGGTGGACGAGCCGCCGCCACTGGACCTGCCGGAGACCTCGGGGGTGGTCGAAACCACCGTCGATGGCGTGATTTACGTCACCGTGTTCAACCCCAAGGATGGCCGCAAGAACTGGCATCACTTGATCACCGCGTTCTGCTGGGCCTTTCGCGAAACGTCTGACGCAACGCTGGTGCTGAAGATCACCCAGAACGATCTGGCGTCCTACTACAGCGAACTGATGACCTTGCTGGCGCAACTGACGCCGTTCGCCTGCCGGGTGCTGGTGATGCATGGCTATCTGGACGATCCGCAATATGCGCGGCTCTACCAGGCCGCCAGTTATTACGTCAACGCGTCACGCTGCGAAGGGCTGTGCCTGCCGCTGATGGAGTTCATGTCCAGCGGCAAACCGGTGATCGCTCCGGATCACACGGCGATGGAGGACTACATCGACGGCTCGGTGGCCTTCGTCGTCCAGTCCAGCGAAGAGCTGACGATCTGGCCCCAGGACACCCGCATCATCTACCGCACCCTGCGTCACCGGCCGGACTGGGGCTCGCTCAAGAGTGCTTACGAGAACAGTTACCGGATGGCCAAGGCACAGCCGCAGGACTATCGCCGAATGTCGGTCGCCGCTGTCGAGCGCATGCACGACTACTGCGCTTTCGCCCCGGTGCAGCAGCGCCTGGCGGATTTCTTCGGCCTGGTGCCAGCGGCTGCCGATGACGCCCCCGTGACGGACAACGCCCCATGCTGATCATCATTCATTCGGAAACCAACCAGCACACCATTGCGCAGAACCTCGGCCGTTCCGAGTACAGCTATTACTTCGTGCTCAAGGAATACCGCCCTGTGCTCGAGCGTCTCGGGCGGGTGGTGGAAGTGACGGACCCGGCCCGTGAAGTCGACGCGCTGTACCTGGAATGTCTGGCCCGAGGCGAGCCGTGCGTATTCCTGTCGTTCTCGCCGCCCCATCGCACGCCGATTCATCTGGTCTGTCCGACATTGCCGGTATTCGCCTGGGAATTCAGCACCATCCCCAACGAGCCTTTCGACGGCGAGCCACGCAATGACTGGCGCACGGTGTTGCGCGCTTGCGGCGCGGCAATCACTCACTCCAGCTACACGGTCAACGCGGTGCGCGAGGCCATGGACGCCGACTACCCGATTGTCGCGGTGCCGGCGCCGGTGTGGGACCGCTTTGCCGCCCGGGGTGCCCAGCTGCAAGGCCAGCCCTCGACGGGGCCGGTGCGCCTGAAGATCAAAGGGCTGGTGGCCGACAGTCGCCAGCTCGACCTCGACGCCTTCGGTCCGAAGCATCTGCGCCGTGGCAAGGGCATCGACTTCGAGGCGCCGGTTCGCGAGCAGGAGTTGTTGCTGGACGGCGTGGTGTACACCTCGGTGTTCAACCCTGGCGACGGGCGCAAGAACTGGGAAGACATGCTCAGTGCATTCTGCGTGACGTTCCGTGAGGTCGAAGACGCTACGCTGGTGTTCAAACTCACCCACCACGATGCCGAAGAAGCCCTCAGCGACATCCTTCACCATCTGTACAAAAACCAGTCCTACCGCTGCCGCATCGTGCTGATTTACGGCTACCTCGCGGACGCGGACTACGAGCGCCTGGTGCAGGCCACCCGTTATGTGGTGAACACGTCCTACGGCGAAGGCCAGTGCCTGCCGCTGATGGAGTTCATGTCTTGCGGCAAACCAGCGGTGGCGCCACGCACCACAGCGATGATCGATTACCTGAGCGAAGACAATGCCTTTCTGGTCGAGTCCACCGATGAACTCACCGCGTGGCCTCACGATCCGCGCAAGGCGTTCCGCACGCTTCGCTACATGACCAACTGGGCGTCGGTCTGCGTCGCCTATCGCAACAGTTACGAGGTGGCGAAACACCAGCCACAGCGTTACGCGCAGATGTCGGCTCAAGCCGTCCTGAGCCTGCAAGGGTTTTGCAGCCAGGCTGTGGCCGAGCAGCGCTTGCAGGACTTTCTGGCACAACTGTTCGAACATCGTGCAATGACAGCCGTTGAGATCTCCGGCTCATGATCCGCGTGCTGACTCGAAGCTTGCGACCTCGTCAGGTGATCTTCGCCCGTCAACCGCTGCAAACCCTTTCGCCCACCGCCGACCCTTTTTCTGGAGCCAACCCATGCTGAGACTTTTGAAGAAACTCACGGCATCGACGCCTGCACAGCCTGCCGTGCCGGTGGTCGAGGACGTCGACACGTTCCAGCTCGGCTTGCGCGATGCCATGCTCAGCGGCTGGTTCAACCATGACACCGGCGAGCTGTACACAGGCTTCCCGGTGGGGCCCGAGGACACACTGGTCGACGTCGGTTGCGGTGACGGCGGCAACATGCAGTTCTGCGGGATGCGCGGCGCGCGGATCATCGTCGCCGACATCGACGCGGCGAAGATCGAAGCCGCTCGTCAGCGGCTCAGCGAAACCTCGGCGCGCAGCGTCGAATACCACGTCACCGACGGCAATCCGCTGCCGATCGCCGATGGCACCGCGACCCGTGTGGTGTCTACCGAGGTGCTTGAGCATGTCGATAATCCGGCACAGTTTCTCGCCGAACTGGTGCGGATTGGCCAGCCGGGCGCCCTGTATCTGCTGAGTGTCCCGCACCCCAGTTCCGAAGATGTGCAAAAAGGCATCGCAATACCGGAGTACTTCGAAAAGCCCAACCACATTCGCATCATCAGCGAAGAGCAGTTCAAGGCCATGGTCAGCGAGGCGGGCCTGGAGATCGTCAGCCACAGCCAGTACGGTTTCTACCGGTCACTGTGGATGCTGCTGTTCTGGGAAGCCAACGTGGATCTGGGGAGTCCCGATCATCCGTTGCTCAATCAATGGACCAAGACCTGGGAGGCCGTGCTCAACTCGCCACGTGGCACGCAGATCAAGCACGCGCTGGACAGCGTCATGGCGAAAAGTCAGGTCATCATCGCCCGTAAACCGTAGCGCGTTTTTTCCGGGAGCGGCCGCGCTCCCGTCGGTTTTGTGTAACCTTGCAGCCTTGTGTTGCCAGGGATTTGCACGTCATGCGGTTTTTTTTCGGGCTGTCAGCATTGCTTGTTGCAGCCCAGTTGCTGTCTGCCTGCGAGCGTCAGGAAGCAGCACCTCTCGATCAACAACTCTACGTCTGGCAACGCCAGTGGACGCCGGGCCATGAGGCGGCGCTCAAGGGCAGCCGCGCGGATTTCTCGACCTTGCGGGTACTGGCGTTGCAGGCTTTCCCGCAGGCAGGCTGGAGCCGTGTGCGGATCAAGCCGCCGTTGCTGAAGAGCGATGGCCGGCCGCTGATCGCGGTGATTCGCCTCGATGGTCAGCTTAAAGCGCTGGACCAGGAGCAGGTTACGGCGCAGATCCTTCAGGTGATCGATGACTGGCAAACCCGGGGACTCACGCTGGTCGGGGTCGAGATCGACCACGATGCCGGCAATGCGCGGCTGCCGGCGTACGCTGACTTCCTGACTCATCTGCGTACGGCTTTGCCGTCATCACTTCCCTTGAGCATCACTGCGCTGCCGGCATGGCTCGACAGCCCGCAACTGCCGGCGTTGCTGGCGACGGTCGACAGCAGCGTGCTGCAGGTACATGCGGTCAGCGATCCGCGACGCGGTCTGTTCGACCCTGAGCAGGCGCGCAACTGGGCGAAGCGCTGGGCGCGGGTCAGCGATAAACCGTTCTATCTGGCCCTGCCTGCCTACGGTGTGGCGCTATTGCCGGACAGTGATGGCGCGCCAGTGGTGGAAAGCGAGGTGACGCTGGAGCGAAGCGGGGAGCGCCGTGAATTGCTGGCCGATCCACAGCAACTGAGCCGACTTGCCAAAGAACTGCGTGAGGATAGACCGGCGCACCTGGCCGGGCTGATCTGGTTCCGCCTGCCGCTGACCAATGACCGCCGTGCCTGGAGCCTGACCACATTGGGTGCAGTGGCCAGAGGCGATGCGCTGTACAGCAAACTCGACGTGAGCTTCAAGGCGCAGGACGGCCTCTACGACATCTCGCTCGGCAACGCCGGCAACCTTGATAGCCCCTGGCCTGCGCGTTTGCGGGTAAAAGCCAGTCGCTGCGAAGGCGCCGATGCGCTGGCCGGTTATTCGTTGCAACAGTCAGCGGATCTGCTTACCTTCACCCGCTTGCGCGACGGCCGATTGCCGGCGGGCGGGCAGCGTGCGATCGGTTGGGCACGTTGCGCAAATATTGATCAAGGAGGTTCGCATGTTGACCCGTAACTGGCCCCGTCACCTGCTTTGCCTGAGCCTCAGCCTGCCGCTGGGATCGGCGCTGGCCTGCGGCCCGGATTTCCCGATGCGTCTGCTCGACGATCGCGGGCAATCGCTGGCGGAACTGCCGGAGGGCAATTTCAGGTTCGAGATCAGTCGCCTCGGCAAAGCCATTCCCGGGCTGAAGAACGTCACGGCGGTCACCTACAACCCGGACGACGTCTATGGCGAACCGAAGGAGCCCGCTGAACTGCGCGAGAAGGCCGAGCAGCTGGGCCTGAGCGTGGAGCAGCAGGCGCTGGTCAAACAACTGCGCAGCCTCACCAATGCGCGTCAGGTCGAGGAGCAGGGCGCGAGCCTGCCGGCGGAGCTGCGTCTGTATGTGGCGGGCGCCGTGGCGTTCGGCGCTGGCGATCATCAACTGGCCGTCGAATATTTCCGTCAGTTGCTGGCGCTGCCGGCCGATCAACGTGCGTTGCGCAGTACCTGGGCCGCTTATTCGCTGGGACGGGCGTTCTTCGCCATGAGCAGCGAAGCGGGTGATGCGCTCGAGGCGTTGGAAAACGCCATCGAAGCCTTCCGCCAGACGCGGCAACTGAGCATCGACGGTTTCAGCGATCCGCTGGAGCTTGGCGTGGCCAGCCTCGGCGAAGAAGCACGAGCGCTGCGCACGGCGGGCAGTTGGGACAAAGCCATCGAACTCTACGCCACGCAAAACCTGCATGGCTCGAACGTCGGCTACACCTCGTTGAAGTTGTTGATGAACGATCTGGCCGAAGAACCCGAGGATCGACTGGAAAAGTTGCTGCGTGGCAAAGCCGTACAGCAATTGGTCACCGCATCGCTGATCAGCCGGATCGGCTGGTCGTTCGGCGATGAGCCGCCGAACGAGAAAAAACTGATCAAGGCCCTGCAAGAGAGCACCCGCGGCAGCCTCGATAATGCGGATCGTCTGGCGGCCATGAATTATCAACAGGGCGATTACGCCAGCGCCAAGGCGTTCCTCGAACACGCCGGCGACAGCGGCCTGGCGTGGTGGCTGCGGGCGAAACTGGCGGTGCGCGATGGCGATAAAAACGCCGCTGCAGCGGCTTATGCCAAAGCCGCGCAAGCCTTCCCGCAGGACGAGTCCTGGGGCGAACGGCGTACCGCCGACTGGAATCTTGAATCCCTTCAGCCTAAATGTCGGGTCGAAGGTGAAAGCGCGATTCTGGCGCTGCAACGTGGCGAGTATCTGCAGGCGTTCGATCAGTTGTATCGCAGCCAGAGCATTTACTGGTTCGACGCTGCGACCGTGGCCGAGCGGGTCCTGACACTTGATGAGCTCAAGCAGTATGTCGATGCCAAGGTCCCGGCGCCGCCCGCGCTGAGCCAGAAGGATCGCGACAATTACGTGCCGCTGCCGGTGGCCGCGAGCCTGCGCAATCTGCTGGGGCGACGCTTGTTGCGTGAGGGTCACTACGAAGAGGCGGTCGGTTATTTCGACAACCCCGATCTGCAGCACAAGGCCCGGCTCTACGGCCAGCAACGGATGAAAGCCGATTCGGCGTGGTGGCCGACCAAGCGCGCCAGTGCGCTGTTCAATGCCGCATGGACGGCCCGCGAGTGGGGCATGGACATCCTGGGCTACGAAATGGCCCCGGATTACGCGACCTTTGGCGGCAACTACAGCCTGGAAACCACTGAGCTGAAAGTCGGGCCGTTGGTGAGCGAAGCCGAAGTGCAACGGCAGAAGGACAGTGAAGCGCAGCCGGATGAGCGCTATCACTACCGCTTTGTCGCCACGGCGCTGGCCAGTCGTGCGGCGGATAACCTGCCGCATACCAGCCAGGCGTTCGCCGCCGTGCTGTGTTCGGCCGCCGGCTGGAACAGCAGCCTGGAAGAGCAGAGCGCGTTGTACAAGCGCTATGTCGATGAAGGGCCTTACGTTCCATGGGCTGTGGACTTTGGCCACCAGTGCCCATATCCGGACTTCGAAAACGCCGACAAGCGCTATGTCACCCAAGTGACCGATTCGGTGCGTTCGACACTGCGGCCCTACAAGTGGCCGGTGATCGGTGTGATTGTCGCGTTCACGGCCGTTGCGTTGTTGCTGATCAGCCGCCGCCAGCGCAAGGCCCGCAAAGCCTAAGCCTGCTGCACGAACGTCAGGCGCACGGCAAAGCCGATCAACAGGCTGCCGAACAACCACTGCTGCACCCGTTGGGCCGTCGGGCTGTGTTTCAGCCAGAGGCCCAACGCCGTGCCGAGCAAGGCATAGGCGCTGTCGAACAGCAGTCCTGCGGCCACCAGCATCGCGCCGAGCGCCGCAAACTGCGTCAGCACCGGTGCACCATCCGCCACGATGAACTGCGGCAGAAGCACCGAGCAGAACAGCAAGGCTTTCGGGTTGAGCAGGTTGGTCAGCAGGCCACGGCGAATCGCTGCGCGCCACTGCCCCTGGCTGTCCGTTACGGTGCCGGCGTTCAGATCGGGCAGCAGCGTAGTACGCAGGCATTGAATGCCGATCCACAGCAAGTATGCCGCCCCGGCCATGCGCACCGCATCGAACGTCCATGGTGCAGCCTTGAACAGCGCCGCCAGCCCCAACGCCGCGAGTGCTACATGACAACCTCGGGCAACCGCCAGCCCCACCGCCGTGGCCAGCGCTGCACCGCGACCCTGGCGGGCGCCGGTCTGCAACAGCAGGATCATGTCCGGGCCGGGCAGCAGATAGACCACTGCCAAAGCCAGGAAAAACAGCCAGAGACTCGCCATGTCGCACCCCTTTCGTTGTCGATTCGGTGCAACCAGTCTATGACCGAGGGGCAGGGCAGGTGCTTGCGTAGTTCGCTTCTATAACCGCATGGATTGGCATAACCTGCTTTCTTTTTGCGCTTACACCATCAGGATCTGCCAACCATGAAACTGGACGCCTTCGATCGCAAGATTCTCGCCGCGCTGCAACGGGACGGGCGCCTGAGCAACGTGCAACTGGCGGACGAAATCGGTTTGTCCGCGTCGCCGTGCCTGCGCAGGGTGCGGATGCTGGAGGAGGCCGGGGTGATTCGCGGTTATCAGGCGAACCTGGATCGCGATGAAGTAGGGCTGGGGCTGACGGTGTTCGTCGGGGTCAAGGTCGAGCGCCACAACGATGAACAGGCCGAGGCGTTTCATCGGGCGGTGACGGCATTGCCGGAGGTGATCTCGGCGTTTCTGGTGTCCGGGGAGTCGGACTTTCTGCTGCAAGTGGTGGTGCCGGATCTGCGCGCCTACGACCGTTTTTTAACCGGTTGTCTGCTGAAACTGCCGGGGGTGAGCGACATTCGCAGCAACTTTGCGATTCACACGGTGAAGACCCCGGGAGCGCTGCCCCTGGGGCATTTGCCGTCCTGATACTTCCCGCGTTGCGCGGGAAGTATCCGCGAAGTGCTTACATCTGCGTCGCCATGCCCTCGACATTCATGGCCGCCTGACGCAGCGCCTCGGAGCGGGTCGGGTGAGGGTGGCAGGTCAGGGCAATGTCTTCGGCCGACGCGCTGAATTCCATGGCCACGCAATACTCGCCGATCATTTCACTGACGCTCGGGCCGACCAGGTGCACGCCGAGAACTTCGTCGGTGTGCGCGTCGGCGATGACTTTGGCAAAGCCTTCGGTTTCGTGATTGATCTTCGCCCGGCTGTTGGCAGTGAACGGGAACTTGCCGACCTTGTACGCCCGGCCTTCGGACTTGAGCTGCTCTTCGGTCTTGCCGACGCTGGCCAGTTCCGGTCGGGTGTAGATCACGTTCGGAATCAGGTCGTAGTTGACCTCGCCCGCCTTGCCGACGATTTGCTCGATGCAGGCCATGGCTTCGTCTTCGGCCTTGTGCGCCAGCATCGGTCCGGACGTGACATCGCCGATCACCCAGACGCCCGGGGCTTCGGTGCGATGGTGTTTGTTGGCGAGCAAGCCGCGCTTGTCGGTGCTGAGGCCGACGTTTTCCAGCCCCAGGCCTTGGGTGTAGGGGCGACGACCGATGGCGACCAGCACGTAATCGGCTTCAAGCAGTTCGGCGGTGCCGCCGGCTGCCGGTTCGATGCTCAGTTGTACGCCGCTGGCCGAGGACGTGGCGCTGGTGACTTTCGAACTCAGTTTGAAGCTGATGCCCTGTTTGCTCAGCGAGCGCTGCAGGGTCTTGCCGGCTTCGCCGTCCACGCCCGGGCAGATGCGGTCGAGGTATTCCACCACCGTCACCTGCGCGCCGAGCCGGCGCCAGACCGAGCCGAGTTCGAGGCCGATCACGCCGGCACCGATCACCACCAGATGCTTGGGCACTTCGCTCAGGGACAGCGCGCCGGTGGAGTCGAGAATGCGCTGGTTGTCGATCGCCACGCCGGGCAGGGGAGTGGGCTCGGAACCGGTGGCGATGATGATGTCGGTGGCGCTCAGTTCGATCCGGCTGCCCTGATCGCCGGTCACGCTGACTTTTCCGGGGCCGTCGATGTGGCCCCAGCCCTTGATCCAGTCAACCTTGTTCTTGCGGAACAGGAACTCGATGCCTTTGGTCAGGCCGGCGACGCTTTCGTCTTTCTGCTTCATCATCTGCGCGAGGTTGAGCGTCGGTTTGACCTCGATGCCGAGGTTGGCGAATTCCGCGCCCATCGCCGCGTCGTACAGTTCGGACGCGTGCAACAACGCCTTGGACGGCATGCAACCGACGTTGAGGCAGGTGCCGCCCAGCGTGGCGCGGCCTTCCACGCAAGCGGCCTTGAGGCCCAACTGGCCGGCGCGGATCGCTGCGTTATAACCGCCGGGCCCACCGCCCAGAATCACTACGTCATAGTTGCTCATGCGCTTACTCCTGGCTGAAGAATGCGGATCGCTAAAAATTACGTGCGTAATATGTGCGTTTCCGGACATTTCGGTCAAGGCTTCAGGAACGCGACAGGTTGAGCGACTTTGAATGGCGCAAATGAGTACAAATATTTCACTGCTTTCGTTATATCGTAACGAGTTAAGCAGTGAGCCAAGGGTTTTGGGGGGTTATGCAAGTCGATCTGGACGTTGATGGCACGCAAGTGACCGGTTTGCCGCGCTTTCAGCAGGCGGCGGCCCAGGGTCGCCGATTGCGCCGGTTGGCCATCGGACTCGGCGGGTTGGCCGTGGCCGGAGTGGTGCTGGCGTTTTTTGTTGGCCTGTTCGCCTCGCAATCGTTGTGGCCGGCGCTGTTGGTCAATCTGAGTGCGGCGTTGCTGGTGCTGGTCGCCGGGTTGCAATCGGCGTGGTGGGTGACCGATTGGCGAGCGCGGGTGATCAACCCGGTGGTGCCGGTTACCGTCGAGGAAGAAACGCCCGGGCCGGACGGCTGGTACGAGCGACTGCTGGATCGACTGAGCCGCCGCAGCCTGCATGTACTGGGGCAGATCGGTGCAGCGACATTATGGCTGGGCGGTCTGGCGCTGTTGGCGTTACTCGGCATCGAGCAGGTGTGGAATCTCACACTGCAACCGACAGCCGTGGGTTTGTCCGCTTCCGTCAGCGCTGCGATTGCACTGCTGCTGGCTTTCGGTCTGCTGGTGCTGGAGCGGCAACTGGCTCAGGAAAACCCGGCGCAATGGCCTGAGGCCGGTGTGCTGGCGCAGTTGAGTCGCGTGACGATCATCAGCCTGGTGCTGGGCGCATTGTGCTTGTTGTTCGCCAGCGAGAGTTCGGTCTGGCCTGTGCGACTGGCGGTGCTGATCGGCATCCTGCCGGGGCTGGTCGCGGCGGAGTTGCTGCTGCGTGCAGTGCTGTCATTGTTCAGTCCACGTCGCGAACAGCTCGAACCGGTGCTGCTGGCCCGCAGTTTCGTCGCCGATCTGCTGCGTTGGCCACCACAACCGCTGCTCGCGTTGCAGCACGAATTGCACAACCGCTTCGGTATCGACCTGCGGCAGATCTGGGCTTTCAGCTACATGCGCCGCGCGTTCCTGCCGGTGTTGGTGCTGGTGGCGGCAGTCGGCTGGTTGCTCACCGGCATTCATGAAATCCCACTGCAAAGCCGTGGCATCTACGAGCGCTTCGGCAAGCCTGTGCAGGTGTTCGGCCCCGGTTTGCATGCCGGCCTGCCATGGCCATTGGGCCGGGTGTTGAGCGTGGAGAACGGCGTAGTACACGAACTGGCGACCAGCGTCGGCGAAAACCCGGCGCCGGTTCAGCCGGATCCTGCTGAAGGTCCGGCCCCGATCACCGCCAATCGCTTGTGGGATGCCAGCCACGTCAATGACAAATCCCAGGTCATCGCCAGCAGCCGTGGCGAGCAACAGAGCTTCCAGATCGTCAACATGGACGTGCGTTTCGTCTATCGCATCGGCCTCAGCGATCAGGCGGCATTGGCTGCGACTTACAACAGCGCGGATGTGCCGACGCTGATCCGCAGCACTGCGAGCCGGATTCTTGTCCACGATTTTGCATCGCGCACCCTCGACGGTTTGCTGGGGCAGGACAGGGTAGGGCTGGCTGACGAGATCGGCCGCGCCGTGCAAAGCGATCTGCAGAAACTCGACAGCGGTGTAGAGATTCTCGCCACTGTGGTCGAGGCGATTCATCCACCCGCCGGTGCCGCCAATGCTTATCACAGCGTGCAAGCGGCGCAGATCGGTGCTCAGGCGTTGATCTCTCGCGAGCGTGGGGCGGCGGCCGAAGCGAGCAATCAGGCGCAGTTGCAGGCCAGCCTCGCGCGCGATCAGGCCAGTGCCAATGCCCACGAAACCAGCTCGACCGCCCGCGCGGCGGATCTGAAATTCAGCGCCGAGCAAAAAGCCTACGCCAGCGCCGGCCAGGCCTTTGTGCTGGAGCAATACCTCAGCCAGCTCAGTCAGGGACTGGGCAAAGCCAAACTGTTGGTGCTCGACCATCGTCTGGGCGGCAGCAACAACGCGCCGACCATTGACCTGCGTACGTTCACGCTGCCGGCTGACCCGTCGCCGGCGCGCACCACCGCTCAACCAGGAGCCACCCATTGAGCCAGTCGCATACTCACGATCACCATGACCACAGCGGTCATGACCATGCTCATGGCGGCCACCACCATCACGGGCATCACCACCATCATCACGGCGCGCCGGAAGAGGCGGGGCCTTTCCCGTGGCGACGCATGGGCTGGGCGGTGTTGCTGGTGGCGTTTGCCATCGCAGCGGCCAGTCTGGTGCAGGTGCGTTCCGGTGAAGCCACGGTCATCACCCGCTTCGGCAATCCGTCCCGGGTGTTGCTGGATCCGGGTCTGAGCTGGCGCTGGCCGGCGCCGTTCGAAGCGGCGATCCCGGTGGATCTGCGCCTGCGCACCACCTCGAGCGGTTTGCAGGACGTCGGCACCCGCGATGGCTTGCGCATCATCGTGCAAGCGTATGTCGCGTGGCAGGTGCAGGGTGATGCGGACAACGTCGAGCGTTTCATGCGTGCGGTGCAGAACCAGCCGGACGAAGCAGCGCGGCAGATTCGTACCTTCGTCGGCTCGGCACTGGAGACCACCGCCAGCAGTTTCGATCTGGCCAATCTGGTGAACACCGATGCCAGTCAGGTGCACATCGCCGATTTCGAAGCGCAGTTGCGTCAGCAGATCGATCAGCAATTGCTCGCCACTTACGGCGTGCGCGTGGTGCAAGTGGGCATCGAGCGATTGACCTTGCCGTCGGTGACGCTCACCGCAACGGTTGACCGGATGCGCGCAGAGCGTGAAACCATCGCCACCGAACGCACGGCAATCGGCAAGCGCGAAGCGGCGCAAATTCGTTCTGGCGCCGAGCGTGATGCGCGAATTGTGCAGGCTGACGCGACGGTGAAAGCGGCTGAAATCGAAGCGCAATCGCGAGTCGAAGCCGCGCAGATTTATGGCCGCGCTTATGCCGGATCGCCACAGCTGTATAACCTGCTGCGCTCACTGGACACCCTCGGCACCATCGTCACTCCGGACACCAAATTGATCCTGCGCACCGACGCCGCGCCGTTCCGTGTGCTGGTGGATGGCCCGCCGACTATGGACAGCAAGACCGGAACGCAGCCATGAGTGAAGTTCCACGTGGAACAAACTCGTTGAACAGTCCGTGGATTCAGGCGGGACGTCTGGCATTTTTTGCCCTGTACGCGGTGACGGTGCTGGCGGCGTTGGCCTGGGCGTTTTCCAATGTGCGGCAGATCGATCCGCAGAATCGCGCAGTGGTCATGCATTTCGGCGCACTGGATCGCATCCAGAATGCCGGGTTGTTATTGGCCTGGCCGCAGCCGTTCGAACAGATTGTTTTGCTGCCGGCAGCGGATCGGGTCATTGAACGTCGAGTGGAAAACCTGCTGCGCAGTCCCGCTGCAATACAGGCAGATCGCGTCGCGACATTCGCCACGCCGATAAGTGATGCATTGGCCGGCTCCGGCTATTTGCTCACCGGTGATGCCGGTGTGGTGCAGCTGGATGTGCGGGTGTTTTACAAGGTCACCGATCCCTATGACTTCGTACTGCAAGGCGATCATGTGCTGCCGGCACTGGATCGACTGGTGACCCGCAGCGCGGTGGCCCTGACCGCGGCGCGAGATCTGGACACCATTCTGGTGGCGCGCCCGGAACTGATCGGCGCAGATAATAAAGCTGCCGAACGACGTGAACGGCTGCGTGGTGATCTGGTGCAAGGCATCAATCGTCGCTTGGCTGAATTGAAGGCCAGCGGGCAGGGCATCGGTATCGAGGTTGCGCGGGTCGATGTGCAATCAAGTCTGCCCGAGCCTGCGGTCGGTGCATTCAATGCCGTGCTGACGGCCAGTCAACAGGCTGACAAGGCCGTGGCCAATGCCCGCACCGACGCTGAAAAAATCACCCAGACCGCCAACGAATTGGCCGACCGTACGTTGCAGGTGGCCCACGCCCAGGCCGGTGAGCGTCTGGCGAAAGCCTCCGCGGATACCGCCACTGTTCTGAGTCTGGCTCAGGCCCGACAGCAGGGCACCGACCCGCAAATGCTGCTACGCCTGTACCGCGAACGGATACCGAAAATTCTCGGCCAGGCCGGTTCGGTCACCACGGTCGATCCGAAAGACGATTCCCGCCTGATCATTCAGGGAGCCAGTAAATGACTGCCACTACCGCTGCACCGAGCCTGTTGTCCTCGGCCGAGCAACGCCGCGCTGCACGTCAGTTGACCCTGGCGATGCTCGCCCTCGGCCTGCTCGGGCTCGGGTTGATCTGGCGCTGGTTGATGCCGGAACAAACCGGCGTCAGTCAGTTGCTGCTCGGTTTTGCTTCCTTATTGGTCGCGGTGCCGGTGATGCGTTCGGCGTGGTTCAGCTTGCGTTATCCGAGCCTGCACGGCATCACCGACCAGTTGATCGCACTGGCGATGCTTGGCGCCTGGGCGACTGGCGATCTGCTGACCGCCGCGCTGTTGCCGATCATCATGATCTTCGGCCATGTGCTGGAGGAGCGCAGCGTGATCGGCTCGCAGGAAGCGATTCACGCGCTGGGCCAGCTCACTCGCAGCCATGCGCGAAAAATCCAGGCGGACGGCACAGTCATCGAAGTCGATAACGGCACGCTCAAGGCCGGCGACACCGTAGAAGTCCGGGCCGGCGATCGGGTGCCGGCGGACGGTCTAGTGTTGTCCGGCCAGGCCAGCCTCGATACGGCGTCGATCACCGGTGAGTCGGTGCCGGTGGAAGCGGGTGTCGGAATGACCGTGTTCGGCGGGGCGATCAACCTCGATGGCCTGCTGCGCATTGAAGTGACCCGCACCGGCGATGAATCGACCCTGGGCAAGGTCATCGCCCTGATGCAGAACGCCGAGCGCTCCAAGCCGCCGATCACCCGGCTGCTGGAACGTTATGCCGGCAGCTACATGGTGCTGGTGTTGCTGCTCGCGGCGGTAACCTGGTTTGTGACCAACGATGCACAGGCAATGTTGGCGGTGCTGGTTGCAGCCTGTCCTTGTGCGCTGGTGTTGTCGGCACCGGCCACGGCGATTGCCGGTGTGGCGGTCGCGGCGCGGCACGGGATTTTGATCCGCAGTTCGGCGTTCCTCGAAGAACTGGCCGACCTTACTTCGCTGGTGGTCGACAAGACCGGGACCCTGACTTACGGCACATTGCGTTTGCAGTCGATCAACAGCGCGCAGGCGGATCACGATTCGGTGATGGCACTGGCCGCCAGTCTTGGTGCTGCCAGCAGTCACCCGGTCAGTCGTGCACTGGCCGGACTGGTCCACGCGGATAACGTGCTGATGCTGACCGACATTCACGAACGCCAAGGTCTGGGCGTGGTCGCCAGAACCGAGCAGGGCGAAGCAGCGCTGGGTCGTCCGGAGCTGTTTGCGCAGTTGGGCATCCCGACCACATCGATTCCCGAGCACGACGGCCCGATTGCCGGCCTGGCGTTGAACGGTGAATTCCTCGCCTGGCTGTTGCTGGCCGACAGCGTCAAACCGGAAGCGAAATTCGCCTTGAGCGAACTGCGCGAGTTGGGCCTCGGTCGGCAACTGCTGTTGACCGGCGACCGTCAGAGTGTGGCGCAGACTCTGGCCCGTGATGTCGGCCTGCATGAAGTCGAAGCCCAGGCGTTGCCTGAAGACAAACTCAATCGCGTGTTGAAGGAAATCGACAACGGTTTCCGGCCGATGGTGGTCGGCGACGGCATCAATGATTCGCTGGCACTCAAGGCCGGTGTGGTGGGTGTTGCGATGGGTGCGGGCGGTGCGGACATTGCGCTGGCGTCCGCCGACATCGTGCTGATCGGCAGCGATCTGCGACGGCTCGGCACCTGTGTGCGTCTGAGTCGCCAATGCCGACGCACGCTCCAGGTAAACGTGATCATCGGTCTGGGCTGGACGCTGGCCATCGTGGTGTTCGCCGCATTTGGCTGGCTGGGCGCGGCCGGGGCGATGATCGCTGCGCTCCTGCACAACCTGAGCACTTTACTGGTGCTGGGCAATGCCGGCCGCTTGTTGCGATTCCAGGAGCCGTTGCTGAAGCTGAACGAGCAGAACTGATCATTTTTCGAACTGTGCGCCGGTCTTGAAGTCTTCTGAGAAGGCGCACTGAAGCATGGAGATCGGTGCCATTACGGCCGTTTTGGCTGATAGGTGGCGACTATCGAATCGATAGCCTGCTAATTTTCAAGGATGGTCTACCCTCAGATCAGACGTCTGAAACCAGGGGGATATTCCATGCTCGCGCAACTTCCACCGGCCTTACAGAATCTGCAGCTTCCGCTTCGCCTGCGACTCTGGGACGGCCATGAATTCAATCTGGGCCCGACGCCCAGCGTCACCATCGTGGTCAAGGACCCGTTGATGGTGTCCCAGTTGACCCATCCAAGTCTCGACGCGCTGGGGGCGGCGTTCGTCGAGGGCAAACTCGAACTCGAGGGCTCGATCAGCGAGGTCATCCGGGTTTGCGACGAATTGAGCACGGCGCTGCTCGATGAAGATGAAGACAGTCAGCCGGTGCGAACCGTGCACGACAAGGAAACCGACGCCAAAGCCATTTCCTACCACTACGACCTGTCCAACGCTTTCTACCAGCTCTGGCTGGACAGTGACATGGCGTATTCCTGCGCCTATTTCGAAACCGGCAGCGAAACCCTGGAGCAGGCCCAGCAGGCCAAGTTCCGGCACCTGTGTCGCAAGCTGCGTTTGCAACCGGGCGATTACCTGCTGGACGTCGGCTGCGGCTGGGGCGGTCTGGCGCGTTACGCCGCCCGTGAGTTCGGTGCCAAGGTGTTCGGTATCACCCTGAGCAAGGAACAACTGGCGCTGGCCCGTGAGCGGGTCAAGGCTGAAGGCCTGGAAGACCAGGTCGAACTGCAACTGCTCGACTACCGTGATTTGCCGCAGGACGGTCGGTTCGACAAAGTGGTGAGCGTCGGCATGTTCGAGCACGTGGGCCACGCCAATCTGGCCGAGTACTGCAAGACCCTGTTCGGCGCGGTGAAAGAGGGCGGTCTGGTGATGAACCACGGCATCACCGCCAAGCACACCGATGGCCGTCCGGTGGGACGCGGTGCCGGCGACTTCATCGAAAAATACGTGTTCCCCAACGGCGAGCTGCCGCACCTGGCGATGATTTCGGCCGAGATCAGCGAGGCCGGTCTGGAGATCGTCGATGTCGAGAGCCTGCGTCTGCACTATGCGCGCACCCTGGACCACTGGAGCGAACGACTGGAAGACAACCTCGAAGCCGCCGGCAAACTGGTGCCGGATCAGGCCCTGCGTATCTGGCGTCTGTACCTGGCCGGTTGCGCCTACGCGTTTGCCCGGGGCTGGATCAATCTGCACCAGATCCTCGCGGTGAAGGCCCACGCCGATGGCAGCCATGAACTGCCGTGGACCCGCGATGACATCTACAACCCTTGAGCTAGAGAATCGGTGAAATCAGCCGGGCGATCCGCATGCCGAGTTGTTGCAGGCGGTGGATCTCCCGGCCTTCTTCCTTGGCAATTTCGTAGGCCTGGGCGAAGTCGTCGTTGAGCATCTGTTCCACATGGCCGGCAAATTCGCTGTCGACTGTCAGCAACATCACCTCGAAATTCAGCCGGAACGAACGGTTGTCCAGATTGGCGCTGCCGATGGCGCTGATTTCGCTGTCGACCAACACCACTTTCTGATGCAGGAAACCCGGTTCGTAGCGGAACACCCGCACCCCGGCGCGCACCGCTTCGAACGCGTAAAGGCTCGACGCGGCGTAAACGATGCGGTGATCGGGACGGGAGGGCAGCAGCAACCGCACATCGACACCTCGCAGAACGGCGAGGCGCAAAGCCGCGAAAACGGCTTCGTCAGGAATGAAGTAGGGGCTGGTAATCCATACGCGTTCGGTGGCGGCATGGATGGCTTCGACGAAGAATAGCGAGCAGGTTTCGTAGGCATCCGCCGGACCGCTGGCCAGCAGTTGGCAGAGCACGCCGTCTTCCGGGTAAACCTCCGGCAGGATCAGCGGAGGCAGCGTACGGGCAGCCCAGAACCAGTCTTCGGCAAATGACTCCTGCATGCAGGCGACCACTGGCCCGCGTACCTGTACGTGGGTGTCACGCCATGGCGCAAGAGGTGGTTTTTCGCCCATGTATTCGTCGCCGACGTTGTGCCCGCCAACAAAGCCGATCAACCCGTCGACCACGACGATCTTGCGGTGATTGCGGAAATTCACCTGGAAGCGATTGAGCCAGCCGCTGCGGGTGGCGAACGCCTTGACCTCAACACCGCCGTCACGCAATTCCTGCACGTAGCTGTGGGGCAGGGCGTGGCTGCCGATGCGGTCGTACAGCAGATGTATCGCGACACCTTCGGCGGCTTTCTTCAGCAGCAGTTCGCGCAGGCGTTGGCCGAGGCGATCGTCGTGAATGATGAAAAACTGGATCAGCACGGCTTCCCGTGCCTGGTCGATTGCGTGGAAAATCGCTTCGAAGGTGGCGGTGCCGTTGATCAGCAATCGCACTTCATTGTTGGCCAGGCACGGCATGCGTCCCAGCTTCGGCATCGCCCGCAATGAGTCGTAGGCGTTCGAGGCACGAGCGGTCAGGGCTTCCTCTACCCAGGGCCGCCAGTTCAGTTCGGAAACGGCCTGGCGCATCTGTTCATTGGCCTGACGTCGGGCCTTGATGTAACCGTCGAAGGTGCTGCGACCGAACACCAGATAGGGGATGAGGGTGAGATAGGGAATGAAGATCAGCGACAGCGCCCAGGCGATCGCGCCTTGCGCCGTGCGGACGGTCAGCACCGCATGGATGGCGGCAATGGTGCCCAGGCTATGTATCAGCGCGATCAGATAACCGAAGATGTGCGGTCCAAAATAATCCATGGGGCAACCTTGCTCCTGAAGATTCAATGCTTAACAGACCATGTTCCTCTGCGGTTGTCGCTATTTTCTTTTTAGCCATGAAAGCAGGCCATGAACCGAAACAAGCGGCCGACGTCTAACGGCCATTACTGATCAGGAGTTTTTCAATGAACGTTCGTCTGCTGGGTTTGGCGCTGGGTCTGGGGTTGGCCTTGCCGTTGGTGGCTCAGGCACAAATGCTGCAGCCGGGGTTGTGGGAAATGACGTCGAGCAACGTGAAGGTCGATGATCAGGCCATGGACGTGCAATCGATCCTCGGCCAGATTCAGGGCCAGATCACCCCGCAACAAAGGGCAGAGCTGGAGAAGCAGGGGATCAACATTGGCGGCAAGGGCATTCGTGCCTGCCTGACACCGCAGCAAGTGGCGACCAACGATATTCCGCTGGCGGACCCTCAGTCGGGCTGCAAACAGCAGATCACCGAGCGCAACGGCAACCAATGGAAATTCCGTTTCAGTTGCCCGCGAGCCTCGGGCACCGGTGTGGCGACGTTCGTCAGCGATCGTGAGTTCACCACCATCGCCAACGGCACGTTCAATGCCATCGGGATCAACCAGAAGGGCAGTCTGGAAACCCGCGCCGTGTGGTTGGGCCAGGACTGCGGCACCGTCAAACCAAGAGCCTGAATATCGAACCGCCCCCACAATATTGTGGGGGCGGTTTTTTCTAGCGCATGAATCGCAACGGCAATCCCTGACACCCGTCATGCAGGCGGTTGTCGTGCCACGCAACCTGTCCCGACACCAGCGTCGTACTCACCCGATGGCGAAAGCTGCGACGGGCAAACGGCGTCCATCCGCACTGCGACAGGATCGGTTGTCTTGATACCGCGACACCCTCGGGCTCTGGTTGAATCAATATCAGATCCGCCCAATAACCTTCCCTCAAATAACCGCGATCCGGAATGGCAAACAGGTCTGCCACCCGGTGGCTGGTCTTCGCCACCAGCGTGGTGATCGGCAGCACGCCATCCGCTACCAGTTCCAACAACGCCGGCAACGCATGTTGCACCAGTGGCAGGCCGGACGGTGCGTGCGCATACGACAGCTGTTTCTCCGCCCAGGTATGCGGAGCGTGGTCGCTGCCGATTAGATCCAGTCGATTGCTCAACAAGGCCAGACGCAGGGCATCGCGATCAGCCTGGCTTTTGATCGCCGGGTTGCATTTGATCTGGTTGCCGAAGTCCGGGTAGTCGCGATCATCGAACAGCAGATGATGCAGGCAAACCTCCGCCGTGATGCGTTTGTGCGCCAGAGGTTTATCCTCGAACAGCTCCAGCTCCCGGGCGGTGGTCAGGTGCAGCACGTGCAGGCGAGTGCCATGGCGTTTGGCGAGCTCCACCGCCAGCGAAGAGGAGCGATAACAGGCGTCGGCATTGCGGATCAGTGCATGGGCATCGGGCGGAAGATGTTCGCCGAACTGCTCGCGCAACCTGGCGGCGTTGGCCTCGATGCTCGGTGTGTGTTCGCAATGGGCCAGCAGGATCGTCGGTACCTCGGCGAACAATCGCTCCAGCGTCCGGGGATCATCGACCAACATATTGCCGGTCGACGCGCCCATGAACACTTTGACCCCGGCCACTTCACTGGGATTGAGCGCCGCGACGGTGTCCAGGTTGTCGTGACTGACGCCGAAGTGAAAGCCGTAGTTGGCCACCGAGTTGATCGCCGCTCGACGCTTTTTGTCGGCCAGCGCTTCGAGGGTTAGGGTGGCCGGGTTGGTGTTGGGCATGTCCATGAAACTGGTGATGCCACCGGCCACGGCTGCGCGGGATTCGGTGTAGATGCTGCCTTTGGTTGGCGAGCCCGGCTCACGGAAATGTACCTGGTCGTCGATCATTCCCGGCAACAGCCATTGGCCGTTGGCGTCGATTTCCAGTGTGGCGTTTTCTCCGAAGATGCTGCGGCCGATCTTGACGATGCGACCGTGGCTGACCAGCAGATCGGCGTAGAACTCATGCCCGTCATCAACCAGGCGCGCATTGCGAATCAGCACACTGTTCATGGTTCAGAACTCGTTCTGCAGGGCTTTGTAGCCGCGCACCAGATCGACGTTGGTGCGCGCCACGTCTTCGGAAAACTCCGAAGCGCTGACGCTCACCGGCGGGAATTGCGAAAGGTCGGTGTTCGGGCCGATGCGGGTGGTGGAGGGCACGTAGAACGCATCCGGCAGATCCCGGCCGTCGACCACCGAGTTGTGCCGCACCACGCAACCGTTGCCGACCGCGCAGTTGAACAGCACGCTGTTGAAGCCGATGAACACCCGGTCGCCGACCTTGCATGGCCCATGCACGATCGAGCGGTGGGCGATGGAGCTGAACTCACCGATGGTCACCGCCGCACCGGATTTGGAGTGAATCACCACGCCATCCTGAATGTTCGAATTGGCGCCAATGGTGATCGGCTCCATCTCGCCCGAGGCGTCCACTTCATCGGCGCGAATGACCGCATAGGGGCCGACGAACACGTTTTCGCCGATCACCACTTTGCCGCAGATGATCGAGGTTTTGTCGACGTAGGCAGACTCGGCAATTTGCGGCAGATCGCCGGAAGGATTTTTGCGGATCATGGTTGGCTCAGGGCGTCGTAAAGGGTGTTGAGGTTGTATTCGAACAGGCCGGTGAACGTGCTGGCCGGACCCGAAGCAGCGAGGGCGTCGGAGTACAGCGTGCCGCCAATGTGCGCGCCGCTTTCGTCGGCGATCTGTTTGAGCAGGCGTGCGTCCTTGATGTTTTCCATGAACACCGCTTTGACCTTGGCCTGACGGATCTGGGTGATCAGTGCAGCAACTTCAGCGGCGGAAGGTTCGCGCTCGGTGGACAGACCTTGCGGTGCCATGAAGTCGATTCCGTAGGCTTGGCCGAGATAACCGAAGGCATCGTGGCTGGTGACGATCTTGCGATTGCCCGGTGGCAGGGAACCGAGCTTGGCCTTGGCTTCAGCGAGGAGGGCGTAGATCTGTTTCAGGTAGGCCTTGCTGTTGCGTTCGTAGTCGGCTTTGTTCGCCGGGTCGGCGGCGATCAGAGCCTTGGTGATGTTGGCGACATACAACTCGGTGTTGGCCAGGTTGTGCCAGGCGTGAGGGTCGGGAACGGTCTCGCCGTCTTCATCCAGAGAGCGGGGGATCACGCCGTGGCTGGCGCTGATGACGGTGGCTTTGGTATCGGTGCTGTTCACCAGGCGGTCCAGCCAGGGTTCAAAACCCAGCCCGTTTTTGACGATCAGTTTTGCTTTCAGAAGTGCCTTGGCATCGTCCGGCGTTGGTTCGTAGGTGTGGGCATCGGCGTCCGGGCCGACCATGTTGGTGATCTGGATATGCTCGCCGCCGACCTGATGCGCCATGTCGGCAAGGATGCTGAAACTGGTGACCACCGGCAGTTTCTCCGCCGCCGACAATGACATCGACAGCATCAGGCTGAACAACACAAGTAGAGCGCGCATCGGGAAACACCTCATTGGGATGTGAGCAAGGGCGGGCGGCGCAGCAGGCCATGAACCGGCCCGAGCACGACGGACAACAGGTAACCGATGCCTGCGACCAGCACGATGGCCGGGCCGCTGGGCAGCGAGTAATAGAACGACAGCAACAGACCGAGCCACACCGACAGGCAACCGATCACGGCGGCGATGGCGATCAGGACCGGCAGGCGCCGGCTCCAGAATCGAGAAGCGGCAGCGGGCAACATCATCAGACCGACCACCATCAGCGCGCCGATGGCCTGGAATCCGATCACCAGATTCAGCACCACCAGCGTCAGGAACACGCCGTGGGCGATCGGGCCGAGTCGGCTGACGGTGCGCAGGAAGAGTGGATCGAGGGTATCGAGCAGGAGCGGGCGGTAGATCAGTGCCATGGCCATCAGGCTTAGCAGCGACACGCCCAACATTCCGTTGAGGGTCGGTCCGTCGACTGCCAGTGCCGAACCGAACAGCAAGTGCAACAGGTCGAGACGTTTGCCGGCGATACCCAGAATCAACACACCACTGGCCAGAGAGATCGGGTAGATCGCGGCGAGGCTGGCGTCCTCGCGCAGGCCGGTTCGGCGGGTGATCCACGCCGCGAGTCCGGCCATGCTCAGGCCGGCGCCGAGGCCGCCGAGGGTCAGTGCCGGAAGACTCAGGCCGGCAAACCAGAAGCCGAGTGCCGCTCCGGGGAGGATGCCGTGGGCGACGGCGTCGCCGATCAGGCTCATACGGCGCAGGATCAGGAATACACCCAACGGCGCAGTGCTGCACGCCAGTAGCAAACCGCCGAGCAGTGCCCGACGCATGAACACGAACTCCAGGAACGGTTGCCAGAAATGCGCAGCGCTGAGCATCAAGCCACCTGCACGGTTGGTGATTGCTGGATCAGTTCGTCACTGGGGCCGAACACGCAGCCGCTGTTTTTGATCAGCAGCGTTTGTGGAATGTGTTGGCGGACGGCGGCGAGGTCGTGGCAAATCATCACCAGCGTCCGTCCTTGCGCATGCCAGGTGTGCAGGTGTTGCCAGAGCAATGCCTGGCCCAATTCATCGAGGGCGGCATGGGGTTCGTCGAGCAGCAGCAAGGGCGTGTCGGCCAGACTCAATCGAGCGAGCAGGGCGCGTTGCAGTTCACCGCCGGAGAGGGCCATCAATGGGCGCTGTTCCAGTCCGCTCAAGTGCCAGTCCTCAAGCGCCTGAGTCAGCCGTTGTGTGCGCAGTTGGGTTGATAGTCGGCGCCCCCAGAATCCGGCGGCTACCAGTTCCTGAAGGCTGATCGGGAATTGGCGGTCCAGGTGCTGTTGCTGGGGAAGGAATGACAAACCGCTTTGGCGCGGAACACCCAATGCGACGGTGCCGGCCAAAGGCCTCTGTAGTCCGGCGATGACTTTGAGCAGGCTGCTTTTACCGCTGCCGTTCACGCCGATGATGGCGGTCAGGCTACCGCGTTCCAGTTGAAGACTCAGCGGTGGCGTGAGCGGCTGGCCGGGAGCGCCCCAGCTCAAAGACTGCAGGCGGATCATGCGGTCTCCCGTCGCCAGTGACTTTCAGCGACTGCATCGTGGGCGTGGAGGCTTTCGGCATGGATCACCCGGAGGTGGAACTCGCGGATGCCAGGTGAACGACGCAGCGCCAAGTTCAAGCGCCGAGCGGCGTCTTCGCAGAACATCAGGTTCTGGCCATTGGCGAGGGCGAAGGCTTGTTCGTCCGCGCGTTTCACGGCGGTTTGTACGGCGGTGCCGAGGGCCGCTTCTGCGTCATTGATGGTCGAGGTCAGCGGTAAACCATCGACGAATTCATCCAGGTGCAGATGCAGTTGTGCAGTGCTTCGCTGGCTGTGGGGCGTTGCGACGATCCCTTGAGTCGAGCCCAGCCAGGCCAGAACCTCGGCATGTTGCAACGGCTTGTTGGCGAAATCGTCGACGAATTGCTGCTGGATCAATTGCCTCGCCAGCGCGGCTGAGCACGGGCAAGTCGAGGAATAGGCCACCTCGATTTTGAGTTCCACGTGGAACACTGTGTTTTTCAGAGTGGCTGCAATGGTCACCGGGTAGGTTTTCCATCCTGCCAATGGGCTGACCAATGCGGGTCTTCTGAGCAGCAAATCGGTATGGATATTCAGATAGGCCGAGTTAGCCAGGCCTTCGTGGCTGTCGAGAAAACGCTGCAAAACCTTCTGCAAAAGTGCGGGAGTGAGGTTTCGCTGTTCGAGCATTTCCAGCGCAAGGTACAACCGTGACATATGAATCCCACGGGCTTCGCCGTCATCCAGGCTGACGCCCGCATCGGCTTTTGCTGCCAGGCGTTGGCCCTCGATAAAAACAGGTAGAGCGATACCACGCATTCCCACCCAATCAAGCGGCAAGGCTTGGCGGGCGGCTTGCGCGGCGATATCCGGCAGCGTCAGCGCATTCATGTTCAGTACCATCGTGTTGATTGAATTAGATGTTACATTATAACAATTCAAATCACGATGCCTTTTTCATGAACGGGCTTTCATATGCACAGACGCCATTTGCTTAACCTGATGTTGGCCAGCGCCGCCCTGGCTTTTCCATTCAGTGTCAGCGCCACACAAATCCGCAATGCACGCCTCTGGCGGTCGGATGACAAGCTTCGGCTGGTCTTCGATTTGAGCGGGCCGGTGAGCTACAAGACGTTCACGTTGAGTGCGCCGGATCGTCTGATTATTGATCTGAGCGGCGCCAGCTTGAGTGGCGATTTCAGTCAGTTGGCGCTCAGCGAAACGGTTATTCGCAGCATCCGCTCCGGGCATTTTGGGAAGGGCGATACCCGAATCGTCCTCGATTTGAATCGCCCGGTTCAGCTCAATACCTTCCTGTTGGCGCCTCAGGATGGACAAGGACATCGCCTGGTTCTGGATCTCTTGAGCGATTCAAAAGTGGCAACGCCAAGCGTTCCACGTGAAACACCGGGGAAAACCAATCATCCAAAACGAGACATTATTGTCGTGGTTGACCCTGGTCATGGCGGCAAAGATCCGGGCGCAGTGGGTGCAAAAGGCGAGCGAGAAAAGGATGTCGTGCTCTCGATTTCACAGTTGCTTGCGCGTCGTTTGAAGCGGGAAAAGGGCTTCGACGTGAAGCTTGTGCGCAACGATGATTTCTTCGTGCCGCTTCGCAAGCGGGTCGATATTGCTCGCCAGCACAAGGCCGACATGTTCATTTCGGTACACGCAGATGCTGCGCCGCGTCTGACTGCTTCGGGCGCTTCGGTGTACTGTCTGTCTGAAGGTGGCGCGACGTCGGCCACTGCACGCTTCATGGCGCAGCGGGAAAACGGTGCGGATCTGCTCGGTGCAACCAGCTTGCTGAATCTGAAGGACAAGGACCCGATGCTTGCCGGGGTGATCCTCGATATGTCGATGAACGCCACCATCGCCGCCAGTTTGCAGCTGGGCAGCACGGTCCTGGGAAGTCTGGCGGGCATCACCACGTTGCATCAAAAGCGTGTGGAACAAGCAGGATTTGCGGTGCTGAAGTCACCCGATGTGCCGTCGATTCTGGTGGAAACCGGGTTCATTTCCAACGCGCGGGACAGTCAGCGATTGGTCACTGCACGCCATCAGCAGGCGGTTGCTGACGGATTGTTTGAAGGATTGCAGCGCTATTTCCAGAGAAATCCACCGGCTGACAGCTACATCGCCTGGCAGCAGGGGCAGCAACAAGCGCGTGTCTAGCAGCCCGTGAGTCGGCTGCAAGTGAACTTCCCGGTGCTTCCGCCGGAGCTGGAGAAGCGGTTGATCGTCGTCCAGCCCACCCGGCGGTTGTAACCGACCCAGGCCTCGCCGTCGGAGGCGATTCCCGTGAAGAACGTCAGCTGTCCGTAAATGCTGTTGGTTTGCGCCCAATAACGTTGGCCGACCTTCTCGAAACCCCGCAGATAAATCGTTTTACCGGCAGTGTTGACGCTGTAGGCGTTGCCATTGGCATCGACACACGCCAGCAGGTTAGCGCTGCGCGTGCAGTTGGCGAGCCCCGGCACTTGTGCCCATGCATCGAAGGTCAGCAAGGCGAGACCAAAGAATGAGCATTTCAGCGCAGTTTTCATGAGGTCACTCGACGGTGAAGTGTTTCCAGCTTCCAGCCCTTTGTCATTTCCGGCAAGAAGAAAGTGGATCTTTAATATTGTTATACTATAACATAAATTCGATCGGGCTTTCCGTGGCTCCTGTTTTCAAGCGTCTGCTTCTCTGACTGTCTCGTAGAAGCACAAGAACGCCTGCCGCCGAGAGCGTTTCTTGCGTTTAGCTACCGTTTGATGAGGTTTACCCCATGTCTTCCCCGCTTCCCGTGACCGTTTTATCCGGCTTTCTCGGCGCCGGAAAAAGTACACTTTTGAATTACGTACTACGTAACAGAGACGATTTGCGTGTGGCGGTGATCGTCAATGATATGAGCGAAATCAATATTGATGGCAGCGAAGTCCAGCGTGATGTCGACCTAAACCGCGCAGAAGAAAAACTCGTGGAAATGAGCAACGGCTGTATCTGCTGTACGTTACGCGAAGACCTTCTGGAAGAAGTCGCCAAACTGGCCCGGGAAGGCCGATTCGATTATCTGCTCATCGAATCCCCCGGGATTTCCGAGCCACTGCCGATTGCCGAGACCTTCACCTTCTGCGACGAGCACGGCCAAAGCCTCGCCGACATCGCTCGCCTCGACACCATGGTCACTGTAGTCGACGGCCTGAATTTCCTGCCTGATTTCCAGGCTGCCGAAAGCCTGGCCTCCCGTGGCGAAATCCTCGGTGAAGAAGATGAGCGCTCGATCACCGATCTGTTGATCGAACAGATCGAGTTCGCCGACGTTCTGTTGATCAGCAAGATCGATCTGATCAGCAGCAGCGAGCGGGAAGAGCTGATGGCGATCCTCAAGCGGCTGAACGCTAACGCCGAGATCATCCCGATGGTGATGGGCGTAGTGCCGCTGGAGAAGATCCTCAACACCCACCGCTTCGACTTCGACAGGGCTGCAACGGCCCCGGGCTGGCTTCAGGAGTTGCGTGGCGAACATGTGCCGGAAACCGAGGAATACGGCATCGCGTCCACGGCTTACCGCGCGCGCCGACCGTTTCACCCTCAGCGCTTTTTCGACTTCATTGACCGACCTTGGCTGAACGGCAAGCTGCTGCGCTCCAAAGGTTTCTTCTGGCTCGCGAGCAAACCCACAGATGCCGGTAGCTGGTCCCAGGCGGGCGGTTTGATGCGCCATGGTTTCGCTGGGCGCTGGTGGCGTTTTGTGCCGAAAAATCAGTGGCCACAGGATCAGGAAAGCACCGCCGCAATCATGGAAAACTGGACCGCGAGCGTAGGAGACTGTCGCCAGGAGCTGGTGTTTATCGGCCAGAACATCGATTTCGCACAGCTCAAGTCAGCCCTCGACGACTGTCTGCTCACCGATGCCGAGATGGCGCTTGGTGTCGAAGGCTGGCGATTGCTGGCCGATCCGTTCGGCCCCTGGCATGACGAGGCCGCGTGATGCTTGCCCTCAAACCGCTGCAAAACGTGACGCGTCTTCAAGTCCTCGGCCCGACCCCGCAAGCGCTGGCGAGTATTCTGGAGGATGAAATCAACCTTGCTGTCTGGCAGCGGCAGCTCCCGTTGCATATCGCCGATTTTGCGAAGTTGTTGGTGTCACTCAACGAGCCTTATGCCGAAGCGCTGAGCCTCGAATTGCACGACGAAGACGCAGAACCAGACCTGACGGGACTGGCCAGCGGATTCCGTGACCTGGAAGGCTACGAAGGTTTTATCGCCGACCTGAAATGGCTGGTCAGCGCCTTCGCCTGCCTGCTAGGCGCGCGACGGATTGGCTTGCGTTTGCGGGTGCTGGACAAGGCGATGTGTCCGCGTTTTCACGTCGATCATGTGCCCGTACGACTGATCACCACTTACGCCGGCATTGGCAGCGAGTGGTTGAAGGAAGGAGAAATGGATCGTCGGCAACTCGGGAAACCACTGGCCGAGCCGCAGGAAAAATCGCGGATTCAGCAACTGGTCAGCGGTGAAGTGGCGCTGCTCAAAGGAGAGAAGTGGCACGGCAACGAAGGTTTCGGGCTGATCCATCGCTCTCCACAACCGGCGCCGGGCGAACGGCGTCTGATGCTGACCCTGGACTGGCTCGGCTGACGCCTCAAGGCTTGAGCCAGTTGCCCTGGCTCTGGCTCTCGCAGTACGGCTTCAAATAGGCCGCATCGGTGGCCACGCCGTAATAGTGGATATCCTGGCGATAAGGCATATTGGCGACTTGCGCGTTGCTGCACACGCCAAACGCTCCGGCAGGGCACTGATCGACGTACTGCACGTCGACTTTTTGCCCTGCCAGCGTGGGCTGGCAGAAGCCGTCATTGAACAGTTTCTCCGGGATGTTGCGGTTCTGCTGGCAGACCTTCACGTCGAGGCGTTCTGCCTGGCTGTGCACCACACAAGCCTGGGCCAGCGCTTCGCCCGACACCAGCGCCAACAGCAACGACCATCCCATCCACCGCATTCCCGACCTCCAGAAAACCTTGATCATGTTGCAGAACATTCCTACCCACGTCATCGCAGGCCCATTGGGTGCCGGCAAGACCAGCCTGATCCGCCAGCTCATGGCGCAGCGACCGGCCGGTGAGCGCTGGGCAGTGCTGATCAACGAATTCGGCCAGATCGGCCTCGACGCTGCACTGTTGACCCGGAACGCCGATGGTATCGCACTGGGCGAAGTGGCCGGGGGCTGTTTGTGTTGCGTGAACGGTGCGCCATTTCAGATCGGGTTGGGACGTTTATTGCGCAAGGCCCGGCCGGATCGCCTGTTCATCGAGCCTTCCGGACTGGGGCATCCGGCGCAGTTACTGCAACAACTGAGCGAAGCACCATGGCAGGGTGTTCTCGCGGTTCAACCCTGCGTGCTGGTGCTGGACGCCCAGGCACTGTCGGCGGGCAAGACACTACCGCCGGCTCAACGGGAGGCGCTCCCGAATGCCGGTTTGCTCGTATTGAACAAGGCGGAAAACCTCGATGAATCCCGGCGAGAGCAAATTGCCCGCCAGTTGCCGTCCGCTAGGCTGATCTGGACGCAACAGGCATCGTTGCCCCTGAGCGAATTGCCGGGTGTGGCGACACAAGCACAGGCGGGTGTGGATAAGTTGATCGTGCCCAAAGGGCTGGCGCAGATGCCGGCCATCTGGAGCGATCCGGCTTCGCCGATTTGCCTGAGTCAGGCGCAGGAGGGCGGCTGGAGCATCGGCTGGCGCTGGCACCCAAGCCAGACGTTTGACGTGACTCGCATGACTCAGTGGCTGGAATCTCTGAACTGGCGCCGGGCAAAGCTGGTTATCCACAGCCAGGCTGGCTGGGAATCAGCCAATGCCCTGGATAACGCCAAACTGGACTGGCAACCCAGCGAATGGCGCAAGGATTCGCGGATCGAGCTGATTTTCGACCAGCCGCAGGCGATCGATGAGTTGCAGGCAGGATTGGCCGGTTGTCGGATTCAAGCGACCTGACTCAAGGCTTCCACTTGGTGTGTTCCTGGCGCCACTGGCTTAGTTCGATGACCTGAGCGCTCGGCTTGGCCACTTCCACTACCGGCGGGGTATCGTCGAACGGTGCCGGGTAGGGCGCCAGTTCAATCTGCGCGCTGTGGGGGCCAAACTGGGTGATGGTGCCGTTGTGGCGGGTTTCGCCGGTCACGGTGAATTCGAAGTTGTAGACCCGGGCCAGACGCCGACGGCCGCTGGCATCCTTGATGAGGCCGATCTTCTTCAACGCCACGTTACCGTCGAGCAGTTCGACGCCGACATTCACGCAATGCTGCTTGACCCGTTCCAGCGCCCGCTCGCGCAGGCCATGGTTGTGCCACAGCCACGCGCCGGCAACGGCGAACAGCATCAGCACGAAAATGTTTTCCAGGGTCAGCATCAACAAGAAACTCCAAAAGTTGGCATCAGCTTAACTGCGTCGCCGGTCTGTCGTACAGACTGTGTTTCGTCGCATACTGCGCGGCTTGAATTTCAATCGTTTTACGGAAAAACCCGAATGAAACGTACGCCTCATCTGCTCGCCATCCAGTCCCATGTGGTGTTCGGCCACGCCGGCAACAGCGCTGCGGTTTTTCCGATGCAGCGGGTCGGGGTCAACGTCTGGCCGCTCAACACCGTGCAGTTCTCCAACCACACACAGTACGGCCAATGGGCCGGAGAAGTGCTGGCGCCGCAACGGATCCCGGAACTGGTCGAAGGCATCGCCGCCATCGGTGAGTTGGGCAATTGCGACGCGGTGCTGTCCGGCTATCTCGGCAGTGCGGCCCAGGGCCGGGCGATTCTCAGTGGCATCGAGCGGATCAAGGCGGTCAATCCGAAAGCCCTGTACCTGTGCGATCCGGTGATGGGCCATCCGGAGAAGGGTTGCAGCGTGCCGGCCGAAGTCAGCGACTTCCTGCTCGACGAAGCGGCGGCGGTGGCGGACTTCATGTGCCCGAACCAGCTGGAGCTGGACAGCTTCTCCGGGCGCAAGCCGCAGTCGTTGTTCGATTGCCTGGCGATGGCTCGGGCGCTGCTGGCACGTGGGCCGAAAGCCGTGTTGGTCAAGCATCTGGATTACCCGGGGAAACCGGCGGATGGCTTCGAGATGCTGCTGGTGACTGCCGAAGGCAGTTGGCATCTGCGGCGTCCGTTGCTGGCGTTTCCGCGTCAGCCGGTCGGTGTAGGCGACCTGACGTCCGGCCTGTTCCTGGCGCGGGTGCTGCTCGGCGACAGTCTGGTGGCGGCGTTTGAATTCACCGCAGCGGCAGTGCATGAGGTGCTGCTGGAAACCCAGGCCTGTGCCAGTTACGAGCTGCAACTGGTGCGGGCGCAGGACCGGATTGCCCATCCGCGGGTGAAGTTCGAGGCCACGCCGATCAGCCTCTGATACGCGTCGGTTTCAATCACGAGCAGGCTCGCTCACAGAGAAAACATCAACTGTGGGAGCGAGCCTGCTCGCGATAGCGGTCGTCAGATCGCTACAAATCTCAGGCGTCGCCCTTGATTTCCTGATAGCGCTTTTCCAGCTCCTGGCGAATCTGTCGGCGCTGCTGGGCCTGCATGTAGCGGCGTTTGTCTTCGCTGTTCTGCGGTTGCAGCGGCGGTACGGCGGCCGGTTTACGCTGATCGTCCACCGCGACCATGGTGAAGAAGCAGCTGTTGGTGTGGCGCACCGAGCGCTCGCGGATGTTCTCGGTCACCACTTTGATGCCGACTTCCATCGAGGTGTTGCCGGTGTAGTTGACCGACGCCAGGAAGGTCACCAGTTCGCCGACATGGATCGGCTCGCGGAAAATCACCTGATCCACCGACAGCGTCACCACGTAGCGGCCGGCGTAGCGGCTCGCGCAGGCGTAGGCCACTTCGTCAAGGTATTTGAGCAGGGTGCCGCCGTGGACATTGCCAGAGAAGTTGGCCATGTCGGGGGTCATCAGTACCGTCATCGACAGCTGGGCGTTTCCGGGTTCCATAACGTTCTCACGGGTCAAGGCAGGGTTGCTGGAAGAAGCACCTCTGCGGGTGCCTGGTCGCTTTTCAAAACCACCGTTATCGGGACGCCGGGCAACTGGCCGCCGTCACGCCCTGATCGATCTGTTTCCATATATTGCACCGCCTTTCAGCCGGAAGTCGCGGTGTTACCCTGCAAAAGCCCACCCCAAGGGCGATTCCTACACCTAAAGCGGATTTTTACTCAGCTCGCCCAGACGTTTTCAGACGCCTGCCGCGAGCATCGTCATTCAAGGAGCCCACGCCATGCATGCCATCAGCTTTATTCAGGATCTGGCAGTGATCATGTTGGTCGCAGGTGTGGTGACCGTGCTGTTCCACCGTTTCAAGCAGCCAGTGGTGCTCGGCTATATCGTCGCCGGTTTCATCATCGGCCCGCACACCCCGCCGTTCGGCCTGATCCACGATGAAGAAACCATCAAGACCCTCGCCGAGCTGGGGGTGATTTTCCTGATGTTCTGCCTGGGCCTGGAGTTCAGCCTGCGCAAGCTGTTCAAGGTGGGTGCAACGGCGTTTATCGCGGCGTTCCTGGAAATCATCCTGATGATCTGGATCGGCTACGAAATCGGCCGCTGGTTCGACTGGAACACCATGGATTCGCTGTTCCTCGGCGCGATCCTGGCGATTTCCTCGACCACCATCATTGTCAAGGCGCTCAACGATCTGAAGATGAAGAACGAGCGCTTCGCCCAGTTGATCTTCGGCGTATTGATCGTCGAGGACATTCTCGGCATCGGTATCATTGCGCTGCTTTCAAGCATCGCCGTCAGCGGCACGGTCAGTTCCGGCGAGGTGTTTTCCACGGTCGGCAAGCTGTCGCTGTTCATGATCGTCGCGCTGGTCATCGGCATTCTGCTGGTACCGCGATTGCTGGCCTATGTGGCGAAGTTCGAAAGCAACGAGATGCTGCTGATCACCGTGCTCGGGCTGTGCTTCGGCTTCTGCCTGCTGGTGGTCAAGCTTGAGTACAGCATGGTGCTCGGCGCCTTCCTGATCGGCGCGATCATGGCCGAGTCGCGGCAATTGCTGAAGATCGAGCGCCTGATCGAGCCGGTTCGCGACCTGTTCAGTGCGATCTTCTTCGTTGCCATCGGCCTGATGCTCGATCCGATGATCCTTCTGCAATACGCGTGGCCGATTGCGGTGATCACCGTCGCCGTGGTGCTGGGCAAGATGTTGTCCTGCGGCCTCGGTGCCTTTATCGCCGGCAATGACGGACGCACCTCACTGCGGGTCGGGATGGGTCTTTCGCAGATTGGCGAGTTCTCCTTCATCATCGCCGCGCTGGGCATGACGCTGCAGGTGACCAGTAACTTCCTCTATCCGGTGGCCGTGGCGGTCTCGGTCATCACCACGCTACTGACTCCTTACCTGATCCGCGCGGCAGATCCGCTGTCGATCAAGCTGTCGGCTGCCATGCCACAGCGTCTCGGGCGGGTGTTCGGGATGTATGGCGAATGGCTGCGCAGCATTCAGCCGCAGGGCGAGGGCGCGATGCTGGCGTCGATGATCCGGCGGATTCTGCTGCAGGTCGGGGTCAATCTGGCGCTGGTGATTGCGATCTTCTTTGCCGGCGCTTTCTTTGCCGGGCGTCTCTCGACCTGGCTGCAGGACTGGATCAGCGATCCGAGCTGGCAGAAGGCGTTGATCTGGGGTGGGGCGTTGCTGTTGTCGCTGCCGTTCCTGATTGCGGCCTATCGCAAGCTCAAGGCGCTGTCGATGCTGCTGGCGGAGATGGGCGTGAAGCCGGAGATGGCGGGGCGTCACACACAGCGAGTGCGCCGGGTGATCGCCGAAGTGATCCCGATCCTCTCGCTGCTGGTGATTTTCCTGCTGCTGGCAGCCTTGTCGGCCAGTATTCTGCCGACCAACAAGTTGCTGGTGCTGGTCGCCGTGGTCGCGGCCGCCGTGGCGGCGCTGCTCTGGCGCTGGTTCATCCGGGTGCACACGCGGATGCAGGTGGCCCTGCTGGAAACCCTCGACAATCACAAGGAATCGTCGGGGCTTTGACCCGGCGGGGCGTCTGGCGGATCAGCTTTCCAGCCAGACGTCCCGTGCCCAGTGCCAGACCGACTCCCAGGACTCCTCGGTGATCAACTCTTCTTCGCCGGACCACAGAACCACGGTGCCGTCTTCTTCGACGCAGTAGTAGTTGTCGCCGTCCTGGCAGATCGGGATCAGGTCGCGCGGCACGCCGGCGTCCCAGGCATTGGCGGCTACATCCGGCAGGTAGGTGTGGGACTGCGGGTCGGTGACGGTCACCGGCTCCAGGCTGCCGTAAACCACGTCGCTGACGGTCAGCAGAAATTCTTTGAAGACGAACGGGATGTTGATGAAGAGTTCTTCTTCGACTTCCACCAACTGGTCTTCGTCGGGCAACTCCAGGGGAACCGGCACGGGTTCGTTGGCTTCGCGCAGTTGTTCGATGATTTCTTCCACGTCCGGGATCCTCTTGCTTGAATGGCGCGGTTTATATGGGCCGGTTTATACAGTAGCTCGCTATAGATGCAACCGCGAAATAGAAAACCCCGGCCGAGGCCGGGGTTTTTATTGCAGCGGGTAAAACGTCGGAGGTGATCAGCCGTTCTGGCGGATACCGGCGACCAGCCAAGGCTGGTTGTCGCCCTGTGGACGTTCCATGTTCCAGCTTTCGCTGAACACTTCGCCCTGCTGGTCGAAACGCGAGGTCTTCGACACACCGTTGAAGGTCAGGGTGGCGATGGTCTTGTCCGCACGGTCATCCACGCCGTCCAGTTGTACCTGGAGGTTTTCGATGAAGGTGGACTGGAACGCATCGCCCAGTTCCGCGCGCTCGCGCTTTAGGAACTCGAACATTTGCGGGGTCACGAACTCCGCGATCTTGTCCATTTCGTTGGCGTCCCAGTGCTGCTGCAGCGCCTGGAAGTGGCTGCGGGCGGCTTCGAGGAAGCGCTGTTCGTTGAACCAGGCCGGTGCATTGATCACCGGACGGGCGGCAACCGGAGCGGCCGAACCACCGAAGATCGAACCCATGGCGGCAGGCTTCTGCTCGAACACTTCACGCTGCATCGGCGCGCCGGCCGGCGCGAACTGCTCCTGCTGCTTGCGGCGACGAGCGGCGATGAATCGGAAGATCACGAACGCGATCACGGCCATGATCAGGATGTCGAAGATCTGCATGCCCTGGAAGCCGCCACCCATGAGCATGGACGCCAGCAGGCCGCCGGCAGCGATGCCGGCCAGAGGGCCGAGCCATTTCGAAGCGCCGCCAGCCTTGGCAGCAGCGCCCGCGGCACCGGCAGCACCGGCGGTCGCAGCCGCGCCGCCCATGCCTGGGGAAGAAGGAGCCATCTGGCTGGTCTGGTGCGTCGGCGCAGCGCCGGCGCTTTTGCCACCACCAAAGCGCTTGGCGTTGGCGTCGAGGCTCATCGTCAGGCCGATGCACAACGCCATGGCGATGCTAAGAAAACGTTTCATAAAGGGAATTCCCGTTTGTGGAGACACGCGCGCCATGTTGCACAGCTGAAGTGTCACTGGCTAGCGAGAGAGTGTTTCGGGCTTTTGCCTGACAGGTTACGTTCAGCTCGGTCGAGGCAATAAGGCTATGTACTTTTGTCTGTAGGAAAAGGAGGTAGGTTCAGTGGGAAATGGATCAGCGTCGAAACGCCAACATCACCACGCCCGCGGTGATCAGACCGATGCCGCCCCACTGGCGCAGGTCAAGTTTCTCGCCCAGCAGAATCACGCCGAGCACCGCCACCAGCACCACGCTGAGCTTGTCCACCGGAGCGACCAGCGAGGCCGGCCCGACTTTCAGAGCGCGGAAGTAGCACAGCCACGAAGCTCCGGTACCCAGGCCCGACAACAGCAGGAACAGATAGCTTTTGGCAGAGATCGATCCCAGGGACTGATATTGGCCCGTGGCGTACAAAATCAAGGCCAGACTGATGAGTACCACGATGGTGCGCAACAAAGTGGCGAAGTCGGAGTTGACGTTTTCGATGCCGACCTTGGCGAAGATTGCCGTCAATGCGGCGAAGGTGGCCGAGAGCAGGGCCCAGAATGTCCAGGAGGAAAAGAAGCCAGAGCCCATGGATGTTGTCCTGTCGGTAAGGGTTGCATGAATCCATGTGGGAGCGAGCCTGCTCGCGATGGCTGCACCGTGGTTTATCAGATAAACGCGGCGTTCCAATTCGCGAGCAGGCTCGCTCCCACAGAACAGCAGAGCCGGCGTTTAGATGGCTTCCAGCTTCGCGTAACCCAGCATCAGCCACTTGCTGCCTTCGCTGAAGTTCACCTGCACCCGTGCCTGAGCCCCGGCGCCCTCGAAGTTGAGGATCACGCCGTCGCCAAAGATCGAGTGCCGCACAGCCTGGCCGAGACTCAGGCCGGTATCCGGGATCTCGCTGCCGCTGAACAGGTTGCTGCCGCTCATCGACTGGTTGCCGCCGAACGGTCGGCTGACGCTGTTCGACAGCCGCACTTCCTGAATCAGGCCTTTCGGCACTTCCCGTACGAATCGCGACACCTTGTTGTAGGTTTCGCTGCCGTACAGGCGTCGGGTTTCAGCGTAGGTCATCACCAGGTTCTGCATGGCCCGGGTGATGCCGACGTAAGCCAGACGACGCTCTTCTTCAAGACGCCCCGGTTCTTCCAGGCTCATCTTGTGCGGGAACAAGCCTTCTTCCATACCTACCAGGAACACGTAAGGGAATTCCAGGCCCTTGGCGCTGTGCAGAGTCATCAGCTGAATGCTGTCTTCGTGCTCGTCGGCCTGAGTGTCGCCGGCCTCCAGCGACGCGTGGCCGAGGAACGCCGCCAGCGGCGTCAGGTCTTCGTCTTCTTCGGTGTTCTCGAAGTTGCGCGCGGCGCTGACCAGTTCCTCAAGGTTTTCCACCCGGGCCTGGCCTTTCTCGCCTTTTTCCGCTTCGTGGTAGGCGATCAGGCCGGATTGCTCGATGACGGTCTGGGTCATCAGGTGCAACGGCATTTCGGCACACTTGGCGGCGAGGTTCTCGATCAGCTCGATGAATGCACCGAGGGCGCCGGCCGCACGACCGGTCAGGCCCTTGTTGGCCACCAGCTGGCGCATGGCTTCCCACATCGACACATCGCTGTGGCGCGCATGTTCACGGATGGCTTCGACGGTCTTCTCGCCGATGCCGCGAGCCGGGACGTTGATGACCCGTTCCAGCGCCGCATCGTTGCCGCGACCTTCCAGCAAACGCAGGTAGGCCATGGCGTTCTTGATTTCCGCGCGCTCGAAGAAGCGCTGGCCGCCATAGATGCGGTACGGAATGCGCTCGCGCAGCAAGGCTTCTTCCAGAACGCGGGATTGGGCGTTGGAGCGGTAGAGAATCGCGATATCGCTGCGAGCCAGGCCGGTTTTCAGCGCACTTTCGATGGTTTCGACAACGTAGCGTGCTTCATCGTGTTCGTTGAACGCGGCGTACAGGTTGATCGCTTCGCCGTCGCCACCGTCGGTCCACAGCTCCTTGCCCAGACGCCCGGTGTTGTTGGCGATCAGTGCGTTGGCCGCTTTCAGGATGCCGGCGGTGGAGCGGTAGTTCTGCTCCAGACGGATGGTCTCGGAATCCGGGAAGTCGGAAGAGTACTGATGAATGTTCTCGATTTTCGCGCCGCGCCAGCCGTAGATCGACTGGTCGTCGTCGCCGACCACCATCAGGCTGTCGCCACCCTTGCCCAGCAGACGCAACCAGGCGTATTGCACGGCGTTGGTGTCCTGGAACTCGTCCACCAGTATGTGGCGGAAACGCTTCTGGTAGTGGGCCAGCAGGCCCGGATGGTCGCGCCACAGATCGAGGGCACGCAGCAGCAGTTCGGAGAAGTCGATGACGCCGGCGCGCTGGCAGGCAGCCTCGTAGGCCTCATAGATGCCGCGCATGGTGGCCAGGTACAGATCGCCGCTGGCCTGAATGTGCTGCGGACGCAGACCTTCGTCTTTCTGCCCGTTGATGAACCATTGGGCCTGACGGGCCGGCCAGCGCTGTTCGTCCAGCCCCAGCTCGCGGATCACCCGTTTGACCAGACGCTGCTGGTCATCGCTGTCGAGGATCTGGAAGGTCTGGCTCAAGCCTGCTTCCTGCCAGTGCGCCCGCAACAGACGGTGCGCCAAGCCGTGGAAGGTGCCAACCCACATGCCGGCCGGGTTGATCCCCAGCAATTGCTCGATGCGGTGACGCATCTCGGCAGCGGCCTTGTTGGTGAAGGTCACCGACAGGATCGAGTGGGGCGAGGCGTTTTCGACCTGGATCAACCAGGCGATACGGTGCACCAGCACTCGGGTCTTGCCTGAGCCGGCACCGGCCAGGACCAATTGACGACCAACGGGAGCCGCTACGGCCTGGCGTTGGGCATCGTTGAGGGAGTTCAGCAGAAGGGAGAGATCATCGCGCATCGGGGCATTCTAGGGTGCGCCGCAGGCCCGGGCAAACCGAGCTTTGCATTAGCCGATGAAAGTGCTGCCGATGACGACCGGTCGGTCACCGGCTACAGGCGTTGGCCCGCCTGGCGTCGGGGCTTTTGCGGGTGACGGGAGGTCGAAAAGTTTCGGCGAAATTATGATCTGGAGCAGTTTGGCAAGTGGTTGGGCTTGTGTATGCTCCGTCCACGTTTCCGGGCGCATGCTCACACTTATAAGAACAAGAACGTTGCCTATGACCCTCAGCTTCGACCTGTCGGGCCCCTCTGTGGAACCCCGGGTGATCCGCAAGCATTACGCCACCCAGATGGCGGTCGAGCGCACGCGCCTTCTATATCAGGGTTCGCTGTTGCCCACCCTGTTCATGTTGATCAATGGTCTGGTCTGCGCCGGTTTGCTCTGGAGTCCGCAGCGTTATTTTGTGGTCAGCGTCTGGCTGGTGTGGCTGCTGTCGCTGGTGGCGTTGCGGGTGATTCAGGTTGCAGCGTTCGATTCGGCGATCCCCGACCGCCAGGCCCAGCCGATCTGGGGCCGGATGTTCCTGCTCGGTTCGACCATGACCGGCCTGACCCTGGCTGGCGCCGGCATCGCCCTGGTCCCGGCCGACAATTTCATGCAACAAGCCTGGGTGTTCGGCCTGATCGGCGCCGCAACTCTGTCGGCCAGCGTGGCCTACGCCGTGAGTATTCCGGCCTTTCTTTCCTTTACCTTGCCATGCCTGCTGCCGGCCATCGGCTATCTGTTCTGGGGTGGTGACGAGCTGGCGCGGGGCTGGGGGTGGCTCGGACTGATTCTGCTCGGTTCCCTGAGCGTGGTGGCGTGGCAGGTCAACCGGCTGATCGACCGTGGTTTGCTGCGGCGCTTCCAGAACCAGCACTTGATCGAACACTTGCAACAAGCCCAATCTCGCAGCGAACTGCTCAACCAGGCGTTGGCGAAGGAAATCGAACAGCGCCGCTGTGCCGAAGCGAAGTTACGCGAAGCCCAGGTCGAACTGGAGGACCGGGTGGCCCAGCGCAGTCGCGAACTGGACGCCGCCAACCAGGCCCTGAGCAAAAGCGAAGCGCGCCTGGCCCTGGCGTTGAAGGCCAGTGAACTGGGGCTATGGGACTGGAACCTGCAGACCGACGAAGTTCACCACACGCAGATTCAGGAACTGTTCGGCCTTGATCCGGAATACGTCACCGGGTTACTGAGGCATCTGCGGCCCCGGCTGCACCCGGAAGATGTCCCACCGCTTAAACGGGCGTTGATCGAGCATCTGAAGGGGCGCACCGAGGATTATCAAATCGAGTACCGCGTGCGCCATGGCGACGGTCACTGGGTCTGGATCGAGGACCGTGGTCGTGCGGTGGAACGCGATGACAGCGGGCGGGTGATCCGCATGGTCGGCACCCGGCGCGACATCAGTGTCAGCAAAAGCCTGGAGGCCCAGCAGCAACTGGCGGCCACGGTGTTCGAGGCCGCCAGCGAAGGCATCGTGATCCTCGACCCGAATTATTCGCTGATCGCCATCAACCAGGCCTTCAGCCGGGTTACCGGTTACGACATCGACGACATGCTCGGGCGCAATGTCGTCGAATTGCCGTGCAGCCGTGACGCCCGGCGGCATTACGTCGCCATCCGCCACGCGCTGGAGCAGCACGGCAGCTGGCAGGGCGAACTGGTGGAGACCCGCAAGAACGGCGAGCTCTATCCACAGTGGCTGCAATTGAATGCGGTACGCGACAGTCGGGGAAATGTCAGTCATATCGTCGGCTTCTTCGCTGATCTGTCGGCAAGACGCGAATCCGAAGAGCGTATGCGTTATTTGACGCACTACGACGAACTTACCGGTCTGGCCAACCGTTCGTTGTTCCGCGAACGTCTGCACGAAGCGCATCAGCGTGTACGGCAGGGCGGGCGGCGGAGTCTGGCGCTGCTGCACATCAATCTGGATCGCTTCAAGTTGCTCAATGACAGCCTCGGCCACGAGATCGCGGATCAGTTGCTGCAAAAGATGTCGCGGCGTCTGGTCAGTGCCTTGCCGGAAGCCGACACCATTGCCCGGTTGTCCGGCGACGAATTCGCGGTGCTGTTCGATGCCTACGGCAACCTGTCGAGTCTGGCGCGGGTTGCCACGCGGCTGTCGGCCAAGCTGCGCCTGCCGCTGACGGTGGAAGGGCATGAGCTGGTGGTCAGCGCCTCGATGGGCATCAGCATGTTGCCGGACAACGCCCGGGAGGTTGCCGCGCTGGTCAGTCAGTCGAACATGGCGATGCAGCATGCCAAACACCTGGGCGGCAACAACTTCCAGTTCTACACCGACAGCCTGCAGGCCAGCACGCTGGAGCGTCTGCAGCTGGAAAACCAGCTGCGCAAAGCCATCGAGGACAAGCAGCTCAACGTCTTCTATCAACCGAAGCTGTGCCTGGCGACCGGTCGTCTCAACGCCGCCGAAGCGCTGGTGCGCTGGGATCATCCGACCATGGGCCGGGTGCCGCCGGGGGACTTCATCGGTCTGGCAGAGGAGACGGGACTGATCGGGCCGATCGGCGAATTCGTCCTGCGTCAGGCCTGTTGGCAGGCCTGCGAATGGCAGCGGCAGGGGCTGGAACCGATCCGGGTTTCAGTGAACCTGTCGGTGCATCAGTTGCGTCAGGGCAAACTGGTCAGTCTGGTGCGCCAGGTGCTGGAGGAAACCGGGCTGGCGCCGCACTACCTCGAACTGGAACTGACCGAAAGCCAGTTGCTCGACAGCGTCGAACACATCATCGCCACTTTCCAGCAACTGCGGGACTTGGGCGTGAAACTGGCGATCGACGATTTCGGCACCGGTTATTCGTCGCTGAGCTATCTGAAGCGGATTCCGGTGGATTACGTGAAGATCGATCAGGCGTTCATTCGCGGGTTGGGGGAGGGCAGCGAAGATGCGGCGATCACCCGGGCGATCATTGCGATGGCTCATGGATTGTCGCTGAAAGTAGTGGCGGAAGGCGTCGAGCGGCCGGAGCAGCTTGAGTTCCTGAAGGCCGAGGGTTGCGACGAAGTGCAGGGGTATCTGATCAGCCGCCCGGTGGAGGCGGCCGGTCTGGCTGGCTTGTTGGGCCGGCAGGAAAATCCCCGGTAAAGGGCTACATGCAGTGCATGTCGCCTGATCCGGGGCGATCCAGTTACGCATTGAGCAGGCAAAAAGCCGATTCATGTAGTATAACTACAAGCTTGCTACATCCTTGGCATCTGGCCAAAGCACATCTTTCCATAACAAGAGTCCAGCCCCTTGAATCTGCTGCAACACATCGCCCAGTCACGTCACCTGTTACGCAAGTCGGAGCTCAAGGTCGCCGACCACGTGCTGCTTGACCCTGCGGCAGTGATGCACAGTTCCATGGCCGACCTGGCGCACAGCGTCGGCATCAGCGAGCCGACCATTGTGCGCTTCTGCCGTGCCATCGGCTGTTCCGGTTTTCAGGATCTGAAACTCAAGCTCGCGCAGAGCCTCGCGGCCGGCGCCAGTTTCGGTCAGTTCGCGATCCATGAAGACGACTCGGTCGCCGACTACAGCCTGAAGATTTTCGACACCACGTTGCACACGCTGATGGAGGTTCGCGAGAAACTCGATCCGCTGGAGCTGCAGCGTGCGGTGACGTTGATGTCCCAGGCCCAGCGCGTCGAGTTCTACGGTTTTGGTGCGTCGGGCGCGGTGGCGGCGGATGCGCAGCACAAGTTCTTCCGTCTGCTGCTGACGGCGGCAGCCTATTCCGACCCGCACATGCAGGCGATGTCGGCGGTGACGCTGAAGCCGACCGACGTGGCGATCTGCATTTCCCAGTCCGGTCGCTCCAAGGACCTGCTGATCACCGCCAACCTCGTTCGCGAAAGCGGTGCGTCGCTGATCACCTTGTGCCCGAGCCAGACGCCTTTGGCCGAGCTGTCGACCGTCAACCTGGCGATCGACGTGCACGAAGACACCGAAATCTACACGCCGCTGACCTCGCGCATCGCCCACCTGGTGGTGATCGACGTGCTGGCCATGGGCGTGGCCATGGCGCGCGGGCCGAGCCTGGTCAACCACCTCAAGAGCGTCAAGCGCAGCCTGCGCAGCTTGCGGCTGTCTCCAAAATCGGTGAAAGCGCTGGATGACTGAGTAGTCATGGGGTGAAGGCAATCTTCATCTGCCTGTAACCCCGGCGAAGCCAAACCGTCATCCCTCGCGCCTATCGTGAAACTCCCGTAATCGCCTTGGGAGACTCGAAATGGCTCAGCCTTACGAAGAACGCAACAGCGCCGCGAAAACCCGTCGTCAGCAGGAAGACCAGCGCCGCATGGAATTCCGCCGCGCCATCGAAGATCGCTTCGAACTTCGTCAGCTTCAGACCGAAATCAGCGATTTTCCCGAGGACATCGAACTCAACTACTGGCAGGCAGCTCCCGCAGCTTCCCGTCGAAGCGCTCAACCAGCGCGCTGATCTGCACCCGTTCGCTGCGGATAAACGCAAGGAAAGCGTGCGCCACCGGTGACAGGCGTTTGGCCTTGGCTTGCACCAGGCACCAGCTGCGAAACAGCGGCAACTCTTCGACCGGCAGCTCCACCAGGCCGCCGGTCGCCAGCTCCAGGTTCAGGGCGTGTCGCGTCAACAGTGCCACGCCCAGACCCGCCAAAACGCACTCTCGCTGAGCTTCAGCCGACGCCACTTCCTGAGTCTGGGTGAAGTGCACGCGCTTCTCTTTGAAATACTCTTCACAGGCCAGTCGCGTTCCCGAGCCGGGCTCGCGAATCAGCAGGGTGTAAGGCTCAAGGTCCTGCAGACGCAGCGGTCCCATGTGAGCCAGCGGATGGTCCGGTCGGGCGGTTGCCACGATCGGGTTGTTGAGGAAGGGGAGGAACTCCAGGCCCATGTCTTGCGGCACCATCGACATGATCACCAGGTCGTCGCGGTTGTCGGAAAGGCGGCGAATCACCTGGCCGCGGTTGACTACCGTCAATTGCAGGTTCACCTCCGGATGCTGGCGCTTGAAGGCTGCAAACAAGTGCGGCACGAAGTATTTGGCGCTGGATTCCACCGCCAGTTTCAACTGGCCCTGTAGCGAGCCCTGCATGTCCGACAGCTGCATGTCGAGGTTTTCCAGACGGCCAAAGATGTCGCGGCTGGCGCGCTGGAGTGCTTCGGCGGCCTCGGTCATGTAGAGTTTTTTGCCGACGTAATCGAACAGCGGCTGCCCGATCAGCTCTTCAAGCTGACGAATCTGTAGGCTGACGGCCGGTTGCGTGAGAGACATTTCCTCGGCTGCGCGGCTGTAGGAACGTAAATCACACACTTCGTTGAAGATCTGCAATTGACGCAATGTCATACGCATCAAGGACTTACGCATTTTCTACCGACTCTGGCCGCTGGCTGGTGTAATGACTATAAGTCTTTACTTATGCCTGACCCAATTTTTATTCATTTTTGTTAATCCCTTGTGAGCGCTAGTGTGAAGCCGCGACCAGATTGAAACATTTGGTCACGCGTCGACCTGGGTCTAGCAGGTCGTGGGTACCACCGGCTCAAGGGAACCTCCAAGTGATAACAAAGATCCTGATCGCCAACCGTGGTGAGATTGCCGTACGAATCGTGCGTGCCTGCGCCGAGATGGGCATTCGCTCGGTTGCGATTTTTTCCGACGCCGACCGCCATGCCTTGCATGTGAAGCGTGCGGACGAGGCCCACAGCATTGGTGCCGAGCCGCTGGCCGGTTACCTCAACCCGCGCAAGCTGGTGAACCTGGCGGTGGAAACCGGTTGCGATGCACTGCACCCCGGCTACGGTTTCCTTTCGGAAAACGCCGAACTGGCAGAGATCTGCGCCGAACGCGGGATCAAATTCATCGGTCCGTCGGCGGAAGTCATCCGCCGCATGGGCGACAAGACCGAGGCGCGCCGCAGCATGATCAAGGCCGGTGTGCCGGTCACGCCGGGCACCGAAGGCAACGTCTCGGGTATTGAAGAAGCGTTGAGCGAGGGTGACCGCATCGGTTACCCGGTGATGCTCAAGGCCACCTCCGGTGGTGGCGGTCGCGGTATCCGTCGCTGCAACAGCCGCGAAGAACTCGAACAGAATTTCCCTCGGGTCATTTCCGAAGCCACCAAGGCTTTCGGTTCGGCGGAAGTGTTCCTGGAAAAATGCATCGTCAATCCGAAGCACATCGAAGCGCAGATCCTCGGCGACAGCTTCGGCAATGTGGTGCACTTGTTCGAGCGTGACTGCTCGATCCAGCGCCGCAACCAGAAGCTGATCGAAATCGCCCCGAGCCCGCAGCTGACCCCGGAGCAGCGCGCCTACATCGGCGACCTGTCGGTGCGCGCGGCCAAGGCCGTGGGTTACGAGAATGCCGGCACCGTGGAGTTCCTGCTCGCCGAGGGCGAGGTGTACTTCATGGAGATGAACACCCGGGTGCAGGTGGAACACACCATCACCGAAGAAATCACCGGGATCGACATCGTCCGCGAACAAATCCGCATCGCCTCCGGCCTGCCGTTGTCGGTGAAGCAGGAAGACATCCAGCATCGCGGTTTTGCCCTGCAGTTCCGGATCAATGCCGAAGACCCGAAAAACAACTTCCTGCCGAGCTTCGGCAAGATCACCCGTTACTACGCCCCCGGCGGCCCGGGCGTACGGACCGACACGGCGATCTACACCGGCTACACCATTCCGCCGTTCTACGACTCGATGTGCCTGAAGCTGGTGGTCTGGGCGCTGACCTGGGAAGAGGCGATGGACCGTGGTCTGCGCGCCCTCGACGACATGCGTCTGCAAGGTGTGAAGACCACCGCCGCGTATTACCAGGAAATCCTGCGCAACCCGGAATTCCGTAGCGGCCAGTTCAATACCAGCTTCGTTGAAAGCCACCCTGAACTGACCAACTACTCGATCAAGCGCAAACCCGAAGAGCTGGCCCTGGCCATCGCCGCCGCCATTGCCGCCCACGCAGGCCTGTGAGGAATAGAACAATGACTAAAAAGATTTTCGTAACCGACACCATCCTGCGCGACGCCCACCAATCGCTGCTCGCCACCCGCATGCGCACCGAAGACATGCTGCCGATCTGCGACAAACTGGACAAGGTCGGCTACTGGTCGCTGGAAGTCTGGGGCGGCGCGACGTTCGACGCCTGCGTACGCTTCCTGAAAGAAGACCCGTGGGAGCGCCTGCGCCAACTGCGCGCTGCGCTGCCCAACACTCGTCTGCAAATGCTCCTGCGCGGGCAGAACCTGCTGGGCTACCGCCATTACAGCGATGACGTGGTCAAGGCGTTCGTCGCCAAGGCAGCGGTCAACGGCATCGACGTGTTCCGCATCTTTGACGCGATGAACGACGTACGTAACCTGCGCGTGGCCATCGAAGCGGTGAAAGCTGCCGGCAAGCACGCTCAGGGCACCATCGCCTACACCACCAGCCCGGTGCACACCATTGACGCGTTCGTGGCCCAGGCCAAACAAATGGAAGCCATGGGTTGCGACTCGGTGGCGATAAAGGACATGGCCGGCCTGCTGACTCCGTACGCTACCGGTGAGCTGGTCAAGGCCCTCAAGGCCGAGCAATCGCTGCCGGTGTTCATCCACTCCCACGACACCGCCGGTCTGGCCGCGATGTGCCAGTTGAAGGCCATCGAAAACGGTGCCGACCACATCGACACCGCCATCTCCAGCTTCGCCTGGGGCACCAGCCACCCGGGCACCGAGTCGATGGTCGCCGCCCTCAAAGGCAGCGAGTTCGACACCGGTCTGAACCTGGAGCTGTTACAGGAAATCGGTCTGTACTTCTACGCCGTGCGCAAGAAGTACCACCAGTTCGAAAGCGAATTCACCGCTGTCGACACCCGAGTTCAAGTGAACCAGGTACCGGGCGGGATGATTTCCAACCTGGCCAACCAGTTGAAAGAGCAGGGCGCGCTCAACCGCATGAATGAAGTGCTGGCGGAGATCCCTCGCGTACGTGAAGACCTCGGCTTCCCGCCGCTGGTGACTCCGACTTCGCAGATCGTCGGCACCCAGGCGTTCTTCAACGTGCTGGCCGGTGAGCGTTACAAGACCATCACCAACGAGGTGAAACTCTACCTGCAAGGCGGCTACGGCAAGGCGCCGGGCACCGTGAACGAGAAGCTGCGTCGCCAGGCCATCGGTAGCGAAGAAGTCATCGATGTCCGCCCGGCAGACCTGCTCAAGCCGGAAATGACCAAGCTGCGTGCCGAGATCGGCGCTTTGGCCAAGTCCGAAGAAGACGTGCTGACCTTCGCCATGTTCCCGGACATCGGTCGCAAGTTCCTCGAAGAGCGTGCTGCCGGCACCCTCACCCCGGAAGTGCTGCTGCCGATTCCGGAAGCGGGCAAGGTGGCTTCGGCCGGCGGCGAAGGCGTACCGACCGAGTTCGTCATCGACGTCCACGGCGAAACCTACCGCGTGGATATCACCGGTGTCGGCGTCAAGGCGGAAGGCAAGCGCCACTTCTACCTGTCCATCGACGGCATGCCGGAAGAAGTGGTGTTCGAGCCACTTAACGAATTCGTCGGCGGCGGCAGTAGCAAGCGCAAGCAGGCTTCGGCACCGGGCCATGTCAGCACCACCATGCCGGGCAACATCGTCGATGTGCTGGTCAAGGAGGGCGACACCGTCAAGGCCGGCCAGGCTGTGCTGATCACCGAAGCGATGAAGATGGAAACCGAAGTCCAGGCCGCGATTGCCGGCAAGGTTACCGCCATCCACGTTGCCAAGGGCGACCGGGTGAACCCGGGCGAAATCCTGATCGAGATCGAAGGCTGAGATAACGGCCTCGATACAACGCTTTAAACCTCGGGGGGGCATGTGCTCCCCTTTTTTTTGCTCGCAGTTTTCAGTTGAACGCCGCCCCGCAGGAGCGGCGTTCAGGGCATCAGAACGCCATTTGCCACTGGCCCGATACGCCGTGGTGGCGGCTGTCGGTGCCGATCTCACCGGTCAGGCCGAGACCCAATACATGGTTGCTCGATATCGCCAGATCCAGCCCGGTGTCGAGCTTCAAGCTGTTGCGATCCAGGTTCGCCCCGTAGACCGTGTAGTCACGACCGCCGCTGACCAGGCGCTGACGGGTGTCAGTCTGGGTGTCACCGTAAACGTGTTTCCAGCTGGCACTCAGTCGCGGCGTAAGACGCATGCCATTATCCAGGGTACTGACTTTCGCCAGGCGCAGACCGAAGGTGCTATTCATGTTGCCTTGGGATTGGTCTTGAACCTTGAGTGCTGCCGTCCCCCCTTTTTCGGTATAGGCATCGCGCTGGTAGCGCTCATAGCCAAGACTGGCGAAGGGTTCGAATCTGACATTTTCCCGGCCAAGGTTGTACCCCGATTCGGCAAAAACCTGCTGGGTGTTGGCGTTGTAGTTGCCCTCGAGACGATTGCTGAACCGATTGAACGCAACGTCACGTTTTGTTTTGCCATCGTGGTTGTTCCAGCTAGCGCCGAGCTTGAGTGACAGCGGCCCGTTCTGACGCAAGGCGTAAGCACCCAGATGCCAGCTGTCGAGTGTGCCGTCCAGCTCACGACTGTCAATTCGAGTGTTGGAGGTGCCGCTCATCAAACCCAGGCTCCATTGTTCGTCGACGCGCCAGTCGGCGCCCAGCAACAGCCCTTTAGTGGAGTGCCGCGTGGGTTCCACATCGCTATCCAGTTTGCCGCCATGGCCGAGAGCCTGCAGCCAGACCCGGCCGCTGTCGGCGCTTCCGGCGGCATTGCGTGGCGAGTTTGTGCGGTTGTCGCGAATACCATCGAGTTGATGCATGGCCGACAGCAGGCTGGCGCTGACGGGCGAGACGCTGTTCAGTGTTGCGCCGGCCAGATTGGCATTGCCGCCACCGGCCAACTGCTCGATCGCGTTAGTTGCATCGGACTTGCTGCTGCCAAGCAGCGCATTGACCGCGCTGTTGGTAGAGATTGCTTTCGGCGTATCCACACTTTTAGCCAGTGCTTGCCCGTTGGCAGAGGCCGCGAGATGCTCGATCGGCACGTCATTGCGGCTATAGGTCAAACCGACCTTGGTGTCGTGATAGGACAGGGTAGGCGTCATGAAAGCCAGGTTATTGTTGACCTGCGAGAACACGCCCTTGACACTCCCGGCGTTCAATATTTCGTATTCGGATGTTTGTGCATAGTCACCGGGAAGGCCAGAAACATTCAGCGTCGCGTTATTCAGGCTGGCCGTGCCTTTTACCAGAATGGGTGAGGCGCCCTTGTCGGCGGAGACAACAAACTGGACGGCTGCGTCCGGTGATAACTCCAGGTTCCCTCGTACGACGGGCGACTTGCCTGCCATCGCAAGCAACGTACCGTCTACATACAAGTTCCCCACATCGCCTTTACCGCCATATACCGCACCTTGATGGACATAGGCGTCTTCCTTGATCGAACCGTTGTTCAACAAAGAAGCGCCAGGCTTGACCTCGGCACTGCCATTGAAGTCATGGCTGAGCCTCCAGTTGCCTCGGGCGATACGTACCCCTTCGAAGTTGCGTGTTTCCCCTATTTCGCCGCCATTGACGGCGTTCAGCAACAGGGCGTTTTTCCCTTCACCACCGTCCAGAAGACCATCCCAGCGGGCGCCGTTGTTCATCACGACCAGATCATCAGCCTCGCCCATTTGCAGGGAAATACCACCGACGTTTTCAAGTGCCGTTGAAAACAGGGTGTGTTGGGTTGTCCAGTCATTCTTGAAGCTGTCGAACGGGTTCTCGTCAGCTTCAGCGATTGTCGTCTCCTGTATGGGCGTTTCAGGAAATTCGAGGGCTTCATAGAAGGCATCGTCGAATTCGACTCTGGAAATATCCGAGGTTGATGCGGGGATCACTGGTGCCATGCCCTCACTGGATGAAGGCGATGGCCGGGGTGTCAGTTCAAGATGGCCGATAGGTTCGATGTCGGCAAAAAGCGCTCTATCGAGCGGCTCGGTTTTGTCGGTGTTCTTTTTCGCTTTTCTGGTTTTTACCTCTGGGTCGAGCGTGGCGGCCGAAGGCTCGGCCAGCGTTGATTCCGAGCAACCAATCGCCAGCGCGACGGCCAGCACAAGTTGTTGGAGATTGAATTTGTGTTGTAAGGACATCCGGTTCGACCTCTTTTGACAGGAGGTCGAACTCTATGATTGAGGCTATTGGGGGCGATGCCAGCTGCTTCCTGTCGAAGTGTGGGGAGCGTCGGTTTATTGCGTGGAAAATTTCCACGGATGGGGAACCCATCAGTCTTTCTCTGTTGCTGCGGCGCCTTTTCCCACAATTTTAAAGGAAGTTTCAGCTGCTCAGCCTTCAAAAGCTCATCTGCCACTGCCCGATCAGCCCGTGATTGCGACTGTTGTTGCCGATCTCGCCGCTGTATCCCACCCCCAGCGTATGCCGCGCCGAAACACCCAGATCCAGCCCGGCTTCCAGGACGAGACTGTCACGATCCAGCGAGCTGCCATCGACACTGAACGCTGTACCGCCGACGACGAATGCCTGACGGGTCGAGCTGCTGACATCGCCATACGTGTGTTTCCACCCTGCCGCTACGCGCGGGGTCAGGCTCATGCCGTTTTCCAGCGCGTTCAGGTGCGCCAGGCGCAGACCGACGGTGCTGCTGAAGTTGTCCTGGGTCTGGCTGTCGACCTGCAACGCCGCCGCGCCGCCCTTTTCCTGATAGCGGTCGCGGTGATAACGCTGGTAGCCGAGGCTGGCGTAAGGTTCGGCGCTGAGGCGGCCGCTGCCCATGGCGTAGCCGAGTTCGGCGAAGGCCTGCTGGCTGTTGGCGTCGTAATCGCCTTTGGGCCGATCGCTGAAACCGTTGAACGCGACCGTGCGTTTGCTCTCGCCTTGATGACCGCTGTAAGCCGCGCCCAGGCGCAGGGCGATCGGGCCGTTCTGGTGTTGGGCGTAGACCCCGGCATGCCAGCTCTCGACATTGCCATCGACGCCGGTGGCGTCCAGATCGGTCTTCGAATAACCGCCAAGCACACCCAGTCGCCATTGTGGATTCAGCGCCCAATCGGCACCGAGCACGCTGCCCTTGGTGCGCTGTTCCAGACTGCTGTTGCCGTGTTCGCCATCGAGCTTGCCGTAGCCGCCGATGGCTTGCAGCCAGAGTCGTCCGCGAGCGTTCGGGTCATTCAGGTTTCGCGCTTCGGACGGTACGCCGTTGGCGGCGAGGATCGGTGTGTCACGCTGATCGAGGCCGACCATCAAACCCGGGCTGCCGCCCATCTGCTGCATCGCCGAGAGCATGCTGCTACTCACCTGGCTGCTTGCGCCGAGGGTGGCTCTGGTCAGGTTGGCGTTGCTGGCGCCGGCCAGTTGTTCGATGGCCGCGCCCGCGCTGGATTGAGTGGTGTTGAGCAGGGCGTTGTACAGCGCGTTGTTCTTGCCCATCGAGGCCAGGCTGTTGGCGGCGTTGCTGCCGTTGCCGGTGGCTGCGTATTCATTGAACGCCACGTCATTGCGGGTGTAGGTCAGGTCGACCTGAGTCGGCGTGTAAGCGAGTGTCGGGGTGAGAAAGGCGTAGTCGCTGGTGACTGTGCCGAACGTGCCGTTGATCCGCGTAGCCTGCAACACCGTGTATTGGCTCTGCCACGGATACGTGCCGCTGCCGGGATTGACCGCCAGCGTTGCGCCATTGAGGTTGGCCGTGCCGCCGACCTGCAGGGGAGCGCTGCTGCCATCGGCGTTGACGCCGTAGGCGAGGGTGGATGCGCTGCCCATGTTCAAGTCGTGCACGATGGTTGCTGTGCCGAGTCGGGTGTCAGTGCGCAATGTGCCATTCACGTTGAGGTTGCCCACTGAACCACCGCCGGCATACACGCCGCCGGCATCGACGGTCAGGTTGCCGGCGATACCGCCCTGGTTGATCAGAGTCGCGCCGTTGCGCACGGCACCGCCGTCGCTGAAATCGCCGCTGCCGGTCAGGGTCCAGGCGCCTTGCCTGACTTCCAGCCATTCGAAATTGCGGCTGGCACCAAAGCTGCCGCCCGCCGCATCGTCCATCACCACGCGGTCATAACCAGTGCCGCCATCGACCACGCCGATAAACCGGCTGCCGCTGCGCAGGGTCAGGCTGTCGTTGCCGCCGCCCAGATCCAGCGCCAGCCCGTTGCTGCCGCTGATGGTGCCGCCGTTGATCACGTTGTCGGCGAACTCGCCGACGAACTTCACGCCAAAACCGTCGAGCCCTTGAATGGTGCCGTAGTTCTCCAGTGTGGTGGCCGCCAGCCCCGAACCGCCGCTGCCGTCGTCCACCAGAATCGCGCTGTTGGCGCCGCTGATCAGCGCGCCTTTGGCGTTGAGGATGTAACCGCCGCCCAGGGCGATGCCTTCACTGCCGTTGGCGAAACCGCCCTTGTCCACGCCGCCCGCGCCGACGCCCTGAATGGTGCCGTAGTTTTCGATGTGGGCGATCTTGTCGATGTCCACGCCGTCACCGTCGCCGTTGGGCTGCAACCCGGAATACGCGCCGGTGATGGTGCCGTGATTGATCACCGTGCCGTCGCCGTCCGAGCCGAAACCGGAACCGTTGCGCCCGGCGATCTGCCCGTAGTTGACCAGCGTCGCGCCGAGGTCGGTGGTGATGCCGTGGCGTCCGCCGGAAATCACGCCGTAGTTGGTCACGCTGACGCCGGTCGCGGTGTCGATATCGATGCCGTCGAACTTCTCGTCGGCATTGTGCGAATCACCGGTGGAGATCTCGCCGTAGTTGCTGATGGTCGCGTTGGCGCCGGTTTTCATGCCGTCGCTGGCGTCGCCGCGAATCAGTCCGCCCGCGCGGTTGATGATGGTGGTTTTGACCCCGTCGCTGCGCAACGCATCCAGATCCAGCCCTTGGCCGGTGGTCGAGCGAATGGTGCCGCTGTTGTCGATCAACAGGCTGCCGCTGACGAAGTTGCTGTCGATGCGAATCGCGTCGTTGGAACCGAGAATCTGCCCGCCGCTGCGGTTGTAGATCGCGTAACTGCGTGCCTGGGTCAGATCGCCGCTGCTGTCGATGGCCCGGCCGCCGGTGGAGATGATCTTGCCGGCGTTGTCGATAATCACGCCGGCACCGCTGGTGCTGTCCTTCAGGCTCACAGCCTTGCCGCTGTTGTTGATGCTGCCCGGCGCCGAAATCGTCAGGGTGTCGCTGCCGCCCAATGTCTGCGACGCGGTGGTGGTGGTGTCGATCACGACATTTTTGCCGTGGGCGGCACTGGTGGCGATCAACAGGGCGGTGGCGAGCGACAGGCGCTGAGGCGGGAGCGGCATGGGGAGAACGTCCTTTTAGTTATAAGTGGGGGCGTTCTGTATAGCGGAGGGTTTTTACAGAATGATGTCCGTGATGAACCCGGCTACATCTGCATTGTTTTGCATCCATCTCGAAGTTTTGTTGCCATATCTGCACTTTATTGCAGATAAAGGATCATCTTGATCTTCTGAAATGCACTATATTGCACTTATGATTCACTAAATGATCGCAGAGATGCATTTAATTGCAGGTGAGAGCCGCATGCACAACCTGACATTGCAGATATTCGACTCCGGCAAATGGCACGACGCGATGGTGTTGAGTTTCGACGCGCCCGAGAAAGGCTTCGATAGCCGTTGCAGCTTTGGCTACGAGTCGGCGTACCTGGTCGAAAACATTGAGTCCATTGGCTCTCCATTTTCCAAAGCCGTGAGTGCGTTGTATCCCATGGATTGGGAAGGCCGGCGATCCATTACGCCTGCATTCGTGCACGACATTGCACCGGCAGGTGCCGCCAGGAGGTTTCTCCTCGCACGTATGGGGCAAGACAAACCAGCAGACATGAGTGCCGATCTTTATCTGCTCGGTCGCTGCACTCCGGCTCCGATCGGCAACATGCGGATAAAGGAATCAGCCGAGGCTGTCGACGAGCGCAAACCCATCGGGTTTCAACGCCAGGATGTCGTCAGCCGTGACCACCGGTTTCTTGAATATGCCTATGAAATGGGGGCTGCGATCGGTGGTGCGACCGGGGCCGGAGGTGAAGCTCCCAAGATTCTTCTGGCGGAGGATCGTGCCGGACTTCTGTATCCCGATGCTGTGCTTGACGATGAAAACGTCCGTCAGCACTGGTTTGTGAAATTTGCCCGGAATAAAGGCAGTCAAACCGATCAAGACATTCTGCGCAGCGAATTCCACTACTACCAGGCGCTTCAGACCCTTGGTATCGAAACCGTCGCAGCAGAAGGTCTGGCGTTGGAGGAAGCTAACAAGCCCAGCTTGTGGATGCAGCGGTTTGATCGCCAGGTGACTGGCCGTGGCGTAGAGCGTTTTGCCGTGGAGTCGATCTATTCGCTGGCCGAGGTGACGACGCCAGGGAGCGCTATGAATCATATGGATGTCATTCGCATGCTTACCAGGCTTTGGCGCGAAGCGGGGCAGGCGGACGAGATTCCGGCACTTGTCGCAGACTATGTGCGTCGGGACCTGATCAACAAGATTCTTGGCAACTCGGATAACCACGGTCGCAACACTGCAATCATTCGCGATATGGACTCGTATCGTCTGGCCCCCATTTATGACCTGGCCCCCATGGTCATGGATGACGAAGGGGTAACTCGCACGACCAAATGGCCAAAAGAGCTGGAGAGGGCGGGTGATGTCGATTGGCGGGGTGTTTGCCGTGCATTGGCGGATATTTCCGATCCGGATGACCCGTTGGCAGCGATGTCCGATGCACCGGAATCATTCGAGCGCTTGCGTGAAGATGCGCAATGCCTGGCCGAGTTGCCGGACATATTGAGCGCGGGTGGTTTGCCTGAGCGGACAATGAATCATCCGGGCGTCCACCTGAAAAACCTGGAGCAACGTTTGAAAGAGTGGGATTTGAAATGAGCATGACCGTTGCCGAGCGCACAGTGCTCATTGAAAGCATTCAAGAAGCACTGGCTCAAGGAACAGTGGAAATTGGTGAAGCCGTTCGCCGTTTGCGCGTGGAGGTAACCGGGTTGCATCAGACCCAGTTTGCGAAGATGTGCAGGATTTCGGTACGTACGCTGGTGCACATCGAACACGGCGAGGGCAATCAGACGCTTAAATCGCTGAACGCCGTGTTTCGCCCGTTCGGGCTGAAGATGGGTGTGGTGCGGGTTCGACGCGATAACAGCTGAACCCGCAACATACTTGATTTCGGTTGAGCGTTAAGCGCGGCACTCAACCAGCCCTTTCACCTGCCCCTCGGCCGTCTGATTTTCATCGCTCAACCAGCGCTCGAACCCGGCCGCAATCGCCGGCCATTCCGAGTCCAGGATCGAGTACCACGCGGTATCGCGGTTCTGGCCCTTGACCACCATGTGTTGGCGGAACACGCCTTCGAAGCTGAAGCCCAGACGTTCGGCCGCGTATTTGGAGCGGGCGTTGCCGTTGTTGCATTTCCATTCCAGACGACGGTAGCCGAGGGCGAAGGACTCCTTGGCCAGCAGGTAGACCGCTTCGGTGCTTTTCGGCGAGCGCTGCATCGGCGCGCCGAAGGTGACGTGGCCGATTTCGATGCGGCCCTGGGTCGGGACGATCGACATCAGGCTGAGGATGCCTTGCACCTGGCCGCTGGCGCGGTCGATGACGCTGAAGAAATACGGATCGCTGTGGGCGGCGTGGTTGTTCAGCCAGTCATTGAAGGTGCTGCGCTCGGGAAACGGGCCGTAGGGCAAGTAATCCCAGAGTTTCGGGTCGGCGCCTGGGCCTTGCAGAGCGTTGAACAGATCGTCGCCATGGCGCGCCGGGTCGAGTTTTTCCAGACGGATGAAGCGGCCTTCGATCAGGGTGGTGGAGGGCGGCGATACGCCTTTCCAGTCGGCGAGGGAAATCGTCATGCACGTGGCTCCTTAAATGGCTTTGCGAAACTGGATGAAACCCGGACGCTCGGCGATGCGCTCGTAGAGCTGGATCGCGGTGGCGTTGGTTTCGTGGGTCAGCCAGTGCACCTTGCAGCAACCGTCGGCCTTGGCGGTGGCGTAGACGTGTTCGATCAGCAGGCGACCGACGCCGGTGCCACGGGTTTGCGGCTCCACCAGCAGGTCTTGCAGGTAGCAGGAGTTCTCGATGCTCCAGTTCGAACGATGGTAGATGAAGTGCACCATGCCCACCGCTTTGCCGTCGGCCCAGGCGAGGGCGGCGTGGGTCGGTTCGTTCGGGTCGAGAAAGCGCTGCCAGGTGCTTTGGCTGACGGCGTCTGGCAATTCGGTGTTGTAGAAACGCAGGTAGGCCTGCCACAGCGGCAGCCAGGCCGCGTGATCGGCGGCGCTGACCGGACGGATGTCGATCTGACTCATGGTGATTTCCTTAACGCATCAAGTGAGCGAGGGTTTGATCGTTGATGTCGGGGCTGGCGGCCAGGCCTTCGCGCACGCCGGCGATATCTTCGGCGCTGCGGTTCTGGCTGAGCTTGCGTTTGCCCTCCAGGCGGTCGATCGGAATGGCGAATCCGACGATGGCCTTGAGCATGCCGTCGATGTAGTCGGCCGGAGCATCGTCGACCGACCAGGGCTGGGCGCGGCCCGCTTCATGGCGATCGGTAAGGGTGCTGACGATGTCCAGCAGCCGACCGCCATCGCTGAAGGTTTCGGCGTGACCGTAGGCGTGCACGGCGACGTAGTTCCAGGTCGGCACGACTTTGCCGTGCTCGGCCTTGCTCGGGTAAAAGCCCGGGCTGACGTAGGCGTCGGGCCCCGGGAAAATCAGCATGGCCTCGGCGCCGTCACGCAGGTCCTTCCATTGTGGGTTGGCCTTGGCCAGATGCCCGTAGAGCGTGCCGTTCGGACCCTGTTCGCGATGCAGCAGCACCGGCACGTGGCTGGCCTGCAAGCCCTGTTCACTGTGAGTCACCAGAATGGCGAGGCGGGTGGCGAGAATCAGTTCGTGCAGTTGGGACAGGTCGTCGATGGCAAAGGCGCGTGGCGTGTACATGGAGAGATTTTCCTTGGCGAATGCCTGCATCCTAGGCAGGCTATTGGTCTGTTGTAAGAGCCATTGATGACCAATTTCATAGGTCCATTGCCATGCCCGATTCGACCACGCTGTCGCTGCCGTTCAACCCTGCCGGTATCGAACTCGATCGCCGCAAAGGCCTGAGCCGCCAGCTCTATCAGGCCTTGCGCCTGCGGGTGCTCGACGGGCGCCTGGCCAGCGGCACGCGGCTGCCGGCCAGCCGAGATCTGGCGGCAGCGCTGGCGATCTCCCGCAACAGCGTGGTGCGCGCCTACGATCAGCTGTATGCCGAAGGTTTCATCGAGGGGCGAGTCGGGGACGGGACTTATGTGGCGCAATTGCCACAATCGTCGGCGTCTGCGAAAAAACTATCCACAAAAGTATCCACAGGCTTTTCAACAGGCTTACCCACAGCCTTATCCACAAAATCAGCCGATTCTACTGTGGATTTATCCAGCAAAGTTATCCACAGCGGTGCGATGCAGCGGCTTGAACAGAACCATTTACCGACGCCGCCAAGTGGTCCGCCACGGGCATTCAGGGTGGGGGTTCCGGCGTTCGACCTGTTCCCGTTCGACGTCTGGGCCAAGCTGAATGCGGCGTTCTGGCGCAAACCCGACTTGCAGCAACTGTGTTACGGCGACCCGGCGGGCGATGCGCGCCTGCGTGGTCTGATCGCCGCTTATTTGCGCAGTTCGCGCGGCATGCAGTGCTCGGCTGAGCAAATTGTGATCACCAGCGGCGCGCAACAGGGAATCAGTCTTTGTGCACAGTTGCTGGTGGAGCCTGGCGCCGGGGTAGGCATCGAGAATCCCGGCTACCGCGCAGCGGGTCATGCGTTCGCGCTGGCCGGTGGTCGATTGCATGGCATAGCAGTGGACGAAGAGGGCATCGATTGCGCAGCGCTGGCCGCCGCCGAAGATTGTCGGGTGGCTTATGTCACGCCGTCTCATCAGTACCCGACCGGGGTGGTGATGAGCCTGGCCCGGCGCCTGGAACTGCTGGCGTGGGCTGAGCGTAGCGGGGGGTGGATCGTCGAGGACGACTACGACGGCGAGTATCGCTATACCGGCGCGCCGCTGGCTCCGTTGGCTGCGCTCGACCGACAGGGCCGTGTGCTATACGTCGGCACCTTCGGCAAAGTCGCATTCCCGGCGCTGCGACTGGGGTATCTGGTGCTCCCGCCGGGACTGGTGGAAGCTTTTGCGCAACGACGCGCGGTGGATGTGCGGCATTCCGAAGTGAGCACTCAGGCGGTGATGGCCGAGTTCATGGCGGCCGGGCACTTCCAGCGGCACATCCGGCGGATGCGCCGGGCAGCCTTGAGCCGGCGTAATGCCCTTATCAACGGTTGGCCCCAGGGTTTGGCGGGCGTCGGTGAACTGCCGGCCGTGTCCGCCGGACTGCATCTGACGGTGGCGGTCGACAGCGTGGCTCGCGAACAACAATTGATCGAGCAAGCGGCGAGCGTGGAGGTGGAAGTCCACGGCTTGAGCAAGTACTGGCTGCGGGACTCGACGACGCCGATGGATCAGCGCGCCGGCCTGGTGCTGGGATTTGCCGCAGTACCGGAGCCGGCGATCGAGTCGGCTCTGGCCCGCTTGCGTCAGGTCTGGCGCGGTTAGTCGCGACAGGTCACAGTCCGTCGCGACCTGTGGGCATCAGCTGAAGAACATCGACGAAGCCAGCGCGTGACTGATCTCGCTGCGATAAATCGCGATCAGTTCCTGACTTGCACTGTCACGCTCGATGGCGCCTCCCAATCGTCTTTGCGCAACGGTCTTCAAATGCGCGGCGGTGAACGATCCGACGGGATCCGCCGTACTGGTGTAGTGAAAATGGGCGTACCAAAGTACCTCGCGGGTTCTGTGATCGAGCACCTCGTACTCGTCCAGATAGTCTTTTCCGGGCCCTTTGAGTCGACGCCGGGTGGTGACCTTGGCGATGTCCACTTCGCCCTCGCTTTTGAGCCACTCCACCCGTGCGGCCGTGGGAGGTTGTTCCTTGATCATCCGGATGCGGGTATTGCGGCCTGTCTCGTGAAGCGTGCTGACTGCGCTCTCGAGAGCATTGCGCAGGGTGACGGCTGCGTCGTTTCGCTCCTCGGTGCGGTTGCTGGCGAGCAGCGACTGATCGATGTGTTTGATGACTTCCCGCAAGCGTGCGGCATGCTGCTGGTAGAGGTCCTGAATCTCGGCAGGAATTCTGGGTGCGCGTCTGATCTGAGCCTGTATGCGTCGGTCGAATTCCGCAAGCCCGTCGAGTAACGCCTGGCCGCTGGTGAGACTGTCCGCCAGTCTGGGTGCGGGTCTTTGCGGTACGGGGCGAGGCGTGACTCTGCGCAGCCACACCCCAGGCGTTTTTTCATGAAAAGTGGCAATGATCTTGCCGGTCAGGGGGGCCTTGACGTCTACCAGCCCCGTGTCCCGGCCGTCGGCGCCCTTGCGTGGCTCACCGACCAGCGTGCCTTTGAAGCGGGTCTTGATGATCTTCTTCGTGGGCGTCGTTGCGGGCCGGGATGGGCCGGGTGTCGGCTCGACGAGACGCCGCTCCTGCAGAAGGCGGGTGAGATGGTTCAGCGTGTCCTGCCCGAATTCGGCAACCCGGGTGCGTACATGTTCCATGCGATCGGCAATGACATGTTCGGGATACTCGGCGACCAGATCGATAAAGCGCTGGTCGATGGCGGAAAACTGTTGTGACAGCGTATCCATGGCCTCGATCCGTTCTCCGAGGTTGAGCAGGCTTTCATCGCCGCCAAGATCCAGAGCGCTGCGAATGTTGAGGCTGGCGTCGTTGATCAGACGATCGAGTGCCATCTGTGCGTCCAGGCTCGGGGCGGGCTCTTCTTTCAGGCACAGGTGTTCCGCCAGGGTGATCTGCAACAGTTTGAGATCACTGAGTGTGAAGGGCGGCAGTTTGGTCTTGTAGACACGCGTGACCTCACAGGCTTCCTTGCCCAGCAGGCTGAGCTCCTGGAAGCGCGAGTGGGTGAGCTCGATCTTTTCGATCATGCCCTGAGTCATGTCGGTCATGCGGGTAAAGGATGCAGAGCGCTCAGGGCCACGCACGGGCTGCTCTTCGTCCAGCAGTGTCAGCGTGGTGCGCAAGCCATCGCGAAAGTCCACGGAGTGCTCGTTAAGCCAGGACTGCATCAAAAACAGTTGCAGCGACAGGCGTTCCACCATGGCGGAACGGTAGTTCGGAACGGGTTCCAGCGCATTCAGGGCCTTGAGATCCTGGGTGTGGGCGGCGTATGCCCTGATCTGGGTATCCAGGGTGTCGAGAAAGTGCCGGCGTGCAGCCGCAGCCGTCTGCGGTGTGGCCCCAAGCATGGCCTTGCGTACGTTGATCAATTCTTGCTGTTTGTCTTCCAGGGTGGCTTCGAAGGCGGTCAACGCGATTTTTTTCTTGTTCAGCCGCTGCTTGTTCTCCTGCTGCATTTTTTTCCGGCGGCTACCCAGGCCACCTCCCCGCAGACGCAATCGCAGGTCGATGAACCACTGACCCTTTGCGTCATGGGTCAGCAGCGGACCCGTACGAGTGACCTGCTGGCGCGAGTCGATGATCTGCATCAGGTCATCGTCGTTGATGGACACCTCGAACCAGCGCTCGCCCACGGGTGCGTACCATTTCGCTGCGTGGCTGTAGAGGTGTTGGTGCGGCCCCGCGCTCGCGGGCCCGACGAGTGACGCCGGCTTCTCGACCTTCAGTGTGTCGAGGAGCATGCCGAGTGACGGCTTTGACCGGCTCAGGGCACCCACGGTGACCAGTGACGTTTCATGTGTGGATGGAAAATCCGCTCCGCCAATGTCCGCAAGGCGTGTGATCTCGGGCTTGAGCGACACGGGCTTCTTCTCTGGAGCGATGACTGTTCGATGCTGTGCCTGTCGGTTGGACGCCGCCCGATGGGCGAGGATCATCCCCAGCGTGAGCAACACATCGGTCAGGGCCGACCACTCGATGGAGCCCGGTGTTTCGTTTTGCGTTTCGATCAGGGCTTGCAGGTCATCCAGGATCTGCCAGATCCACGCGGCAGTGCCCATGCTGCGACCCAGGAAGGGCAAGGCTGCGTTGAACAACATCCAGCCACCGCGCTTGAGCGTTGCCCAGCGTGCTTCGGCGTTGGAAACGGACTGACGGTCGGCCTGGGTGATCATGGCCTGAGCATTGGCATTGAACAGCGCCATCGCTAAATCCACTTCGATGGCATTGTCGTGTGCCAGTGAGACCGGCCCGGTCATGTCCAGCGCGACAGTCGGATCGACCAGCAATTGCGGGAGCGTCCATACCGACATCAGCGTGCCGGGAAACACGTACTGGGAATAATTGAAGCGCACGTCGTCAGGCAACCAGGCCAGTACCGATTGCCGGAGTGAACGGGAGTGCTGGATCGCATAAAGCAAATTGGTCTGGCCCGGATACTGGATCAGCGGCGGGTCGAGCAAAGGTCGATAGAGCAGGCACGGACCCTTGTCGGCCTCCTCGGGGCCAATGATGAACATGTTGGCCACGGTGTCGGTGCTGCTGTTGGTGCGATGGGCCTGGAATGCCAGCGGGCGGACCACGATCCTTTGACCATTCACCAGCCGGTCACCGGGGGCCGTGGCGAGGGCTGCGACGACATAGCGATAACCTTGCTCATCCAGGCCTCTCTCTTCACGGATCTTGCATTGCAGCGCCAGCAACGCCAGCTCGATCTGCAACTGATCGGTGTACAGCTTGCGCAGGGCAGGTGCCTCGACCGGGTCTTCGATCAGCCGACGCTTGAGCATGGCGGGGTAGACATTGCCGATGTCCACCGTGGTCACCAGGGTCTCGAGATACGACGGGGTCATCCAGCCTGGAAGGGGTGAACCGTCCCCATGACGAACGGTTTTGATGCCCATCGGTAAACCGGCCAGGTTCTGCAGCGCCAGTTCGATGAGCGTCAGCGTCAGGGTTTCTGTCTGTCCCGGCACGACGAACGTACCCCACACGACCAGGCTGGTGATGGTGATCTCGATGTTCTCGACCCGGATGTCGAGTGTCGTCGGATGATCCTTGCGAATCTGCGCAGTCAACTGCTCCACGGTGTAGGCGTGGAGCGTGGGAATCTCGCGTTGAAAGGATTTCCCGTGAGTGCGGTTTTGCAGGATTGCCAGATCCAGCAGGTGCCGGCTGAAACAGGTCTGGTCGGCCGTGGAGGCGCTGTCCAGCCAGTGTGGCAGCAGCGGCCGCAGCTGTTCGAAATCAGACGCTGCCCGCACGTTCGCTGCCAGGCTCTCGCCGATGGGAAGGGCTGACGTATCGGTTGCCTGCTGTGACATTCCGAATGAACCGATGACATCCGCATCCAGCGCCAGCAACGTGCAGGCCTGCTGATCGAAGAAGTTGCCTTCGGGTTCGAACAGTCGCCATTTCAGGTGACCTGTGCGAGTCGCCCGGGCCAGCAGGTCTGCCAGCGCCTCACCGAGTTCATCGAAAGAATCGAAATCGCGAAATCCCCGAGTGATGGAGTGAGTGGTGATGATTGTGCGCCGGCCCGAAGTGCCCGCCAGTACCGCAATCGGCAGCACATTCAGGTGCCTGTCTCCAATGCTGTGTTCACGGTCGACATCGATCAGGAACGCTTGTGTCTTGAAAGGGTCGTTGTGCAGCCGCTGTCGCTTGTCGGGAAACTGGTACACGGTTCTGGCCATCGCCAGTCGATCGGCGTCCCATCCTTGTGAATCGACGATGTTCCACTGCTCCCGCAAGGCATCCGACAGCTGATACCAGCGTGGCTCATCCGCTCGGGTGGCGGTGTTCCAGTAGGCGAGTTGCTGCTCCTGGTACGCCACGAACAGGAGCGTTGCGAGTTCGTTGACCAGACGACCCACTGCTTCGATCTTTACCGGCAGATGAATGACCGGTCCGCCCCCCGGTTGTCGCGTCAGAAAGTGTTCGCCATCAAGCCAGGTCACCGTAGTGCCATGGACACCCAGGCGTACCAGGACGTCAGTCAGTGATTCGAACTGTTCAGGTCCGGCGACGACGCGATCCTCTTCGATGCTCCAGGATGGTGTCACGACGATTGCCAGTTGCGGGTCGATGTCGAGGTTCGGGTACAGAGCCTTCAGCGCCGGGCGCAAGGCATTCGATGCTGCGTCCCTGAGTGACGGTCCGGACAGCAGCCGGGTTTGCAGATCGACGATGTCGGGGCGGGGAGTTTCAGGCATGTCCGTGTCCTTGTTTGTCGGTAGCGGCGCTCTCCTGCAACGCCGGGATCGGGACACGTTAAAGGCTTGCCGGCGAGAGGGTGCGGTAAATGGATACCGCAAGAAAAAGACCCGCGAAGGCGGGTCTTTTTCGGTGGCTGGCTTCAGGTGCCGGACTTGATCTTGGTCCACGCCCGGGTCCGTGCTCGCTCCGCATCGCGCGGCAGCGGTTGCAGGGTGTACAGCGTATTCATCGCCGCATCGGTCGGGTATAGATTCGGGTTATTGCGAATCGCCGGATCGACCTGCGCGGTGGCGTCCTTGTTCGGGTTCGGGTAACCGACAAAGTCGCTGACCGGCGCGATCACCTGCGGTTGCAGCAGGTAGTTGATGAAGGTGTAGGCGTCCTGCGGGTTCTTCGCGCCTTTCGGGATGGCGAGCATGTCGAACCAGATCGGCGCACCTTCCTTCGGCAGGCGCATGTCGACCACCACACCGTTCTTCGCCTCTTTGGCGCGATTGGCGGCTTGCGAGAAGCTGCCCGAATAACCGACCGCGACGCAGATGTCACCGTTGGCGATATCGGCCATGTATTTGGACGAATGGAAGTAGGTCACGTACGGACGAATCTTCATCAGCAAGGCTTCGGCCTTGGCGTAATCCGCCGGGTTCTTGCTGTTGGGGTCGAGACCCAGGTGTTGCAGGGCCAGCGGCAGGATCTCCGACGGCGAGTCGAGCAGGGCGACGCCGCACTGCTTGAGCTTGCTGATGTTCTCTTCCTTGAAGATCAGGTCCCAACTGTCCACCGGTGCGTTGTCACCCAATGCCGCCTTGACCTTGGCCGGATTGAAGCCGATCAGGATGGTGCCGTACATGTACGGCACGGCGAATTTGTTGCCCGGGTCGTTGGCCTCGATCAGCTTCATCAGTTTCGGATCGAGATGGTTCCAGTTCGGCAACTGACTGCGATCCAGTGGCTGGAACACCCCGGCCTCGATCTGCTTGGCCAGGAACACGTTGGACGGCACCACCACGTCGTAGCCGGAATTGCCGGTCAGCAGCTTGGCTTCCAGCGCTTCGTTGGTGTCGAAGATGTCGTAGACCAGTTTGGTCTGGCTGTTCTGTGCTTTGAAATCTTCCAGTGCCTTGGGGGGGATGTAGTCGAACCAGTTGTAGACGCGCAGGGTGCGTTCTTCGGCGTGCGCGGCGCCACTCAGCAGTGCTGCACAGAGCGCGGGGGCGATGAAATGCTTGAGACTTTTCATGACTCGAAACCTTCCAGCACATTCACCGCGTTGATGCCGATTTCCTCCACCGCGTAACCACCTTCCATGACGAACAGGGTCGGCTTGCCGAGGGCTGCAATACGCTTGCCCATGGCCAGGTAGTCCGGGCTGTCGAGCTTGAACTGCGAGATCGGGTCGTCCTTGAAGGTGTCGACGCCCAGCGACACGACGATGATGTCGGCGCCGTAGTTTTCGATCTCCGCGCAGGCCTGATCCAGCGCCGCGCTCCAGACATCCCAACCGGAACCGGCCGGCAGCGGATAGTTGAAGTTGAAGCCTTCACCGGCGCCTTCGCCGCGTTCATCTTCGTAGCCGAGGAAGAACGGGAATTCCGCTTCCGGGTGGCCGTGGATCGAGGTGAACAGCACATCGCTGCGCTCGTAGAAAATCGATTGGGTGCCGTTGCCGTGGTGATAGTCGACATCGAGGATCGCGACCTTCTTGTGGCCCTGATCGAGGAACGCTTGCGCTGCGATGGCGGCGTTGTTGAGGTAGCAGTAGCCGCCCATCAAATCGCCGGCAGCGTGGTGTCCCGGCGGACGGCACAGGGCGAAGGCCCCACGGGCGCCGCGCTGGATTTCCGCTTGGGCGGTCAACGCCACTTGCGCTGCGCTGTACGCCGCTTGCCAGGTACCGGCGGTGATCGGTGCGCCGCCGTCGAAGCTGTAATAGCCGAGCTGGCCATGCAGGCTGGTGGGTTTGACCTGACGCAGGGTGCGCGCGGGCCAGGTGTAAGGCAGCAAATCGCCGTCTGTGTTGAATTCGGTCCAGCGCGCCCAGGCGCCTTTGAAGAAGTCGAGGTAATCGCGGCTGTGGATGCGCTCGATGGGCCCGAGGCCGAAATCCTTCGGCGCCTCGACCGGGCCGAGGTTTTGATTTTTTACCCGTTGCAGCACGTGGTCGGCGCGGGACGGCATCTCGAAGCAAGGCTTGAGCTGACCGTCGATCAATTCGCAGCGGCCATGGTGCAGGTGGTGATCGTCAGAGTAGATCGTCAGCATTTGTTGTTCTCCGCAGGGGCTGATTCGGTTGACCCCAGTGTTGCGGCGTGGGGCGAATCGGAGAACGGCCAGAGAGGCCAAAAGGGGATCGATGTGGCCAAAAATACTGACCTGATATCGCCCCTCGACGGTTTAACCGTGTGGGCGGAACTGGCTCGGCGCCACACCGCTCCAGCGCACGAAGGCATGGCGGAAGCTCGCGGTCTCGCTGAATCCAAGGGTTTCGGCGATGCGATAGATAGGCAGTTGATCTTCGCAAAGCATCTGCTTGGCCCGCTCGAAGCGCAGCTCGTCGAGCAGTTCCTGATAGCTGCAACCCATGTCCTTCAGATGCCGACGCAAGGTGCGTGGCGAGCAGTTCATCTGTTGCGCCAGACCTTCCAGCCCCGGCGCGGCATTGAGTTGCGCAGTGAGCAACTGACGGATGCGCCCCAGCCACGCCTGGCGGCCGGTGAACTCAGTGTTCTGCTTGCGGCAGCGCTCGGCCATGGCCTGGTGGGTGATGATGTCGGCCAGCGGTAGCGGTTGATCGAGCCAGCACCGGTCGAAGGCGAAGGCGTTGTCCTTGGCGCCGAAGTGCAGGGGCGCCTTGAAGTGTTCGGCGTAGCTGTCGCGATAGTCCGGCGCGGCGTGTTCGAAGCGGGCGGCCAGCAATGGCAGCGGATGACCGAGCAGGTCGTCGCAGATGACTTTCAGCGACACCAGACAGAATTCTGCGTTGAACACTGCCATCGACGGACTCTCGCGGTAATCGGCGGCAACGAACCAGACACGCTCGCCGTCGTCTTCCAGGCTCAGTTCGAAAAGTGTTCCCAGCAGCGCCGGATAACGGATCGCCAGGCGCAAAGCGTCACCGAAGGTGGCACAGGTCAGCAGCGCGTAACCGAGGATGCCGTAGCAGGAAACATGCATGCGCCGGCCCAGTTCCAGGCCGATGTCATGCTTGAGCGCGACCGCGTTGGCGCAGACCTGCATCTCCTGATTGGTGGTGATGCGGGTATCGGCCCGGCTCAGATCCGCCGCGCTGATGCCGCTGCCGGCCAGCAGTGCTTCGCTGGACAGATCTTCGGACTTGAACGTGTTGAGGATCAGCGAGACCGCATTGAGCGTGGTGAGGTGGGAGTGGAGCATAGGATCTTCCAGCCTTGAGGTGCTGGAAACGGCAGCAAGTTGCATGCCGGGCCGTGGGAGCAGAGCAGCTCCCACGGCCGGTTGCTATCAGCTGAGCTCGCCGCACAGGTCGAGTTCGACCAGACGCCGTACTTCAGCCGCCTCAAGGCCTGCCCCCAGCAAAGCGTTCAACTTGCCGAACGCCGCCTCACGGGTCATGCCGCCACCGGACAACACGCCGACGCCACGCAAGCGGCTGCCCGCTTCGTAGATATCCAGTTCCACACCGCCTTCATGGCACTGCGTAACCGCAACCACCACCACGCCCTTATCCCGCGCCCGGCCGAGGCTGGCGAGGAACTCCGGGTTGTCGCTCGGCCCGGTACCGCTGCCGTAGCACTCCAGCACCAGACCCTGAATGCCGCTGTCGAGCAGGCCGTCGATGATCTCGGCGCCGATGCCCGGGAACAGCGGCAACACGGCAACTTTGGCCAGTTGCTTGGGTTGGTTGTAGTTCAGCGCTGCCGGCAGGGACGTGGCTTTCACACCGCCGCCCTGACGCTCCAGGCGCTTGAACGGGTGACGTCCGAAGCTGCGCACTTTCGCGCAGCGGGTCGGAGCGAGCAGCTCGCCGTGGAAGTACAGATGCACACCCGGTGCCAGGCCGTGGCCGAGGGCAACCAGCGCGCCGCTGAGGTTTTCCCAGGCGTCGCTGTCGGTGACACCGGCCGGCAGCATCGAGCCGGTGAAGCACACACGGGCATGCAGGCCGAGCAACTGGAAGCTCATGGCGGCGGCGCTGTAGGCCAGGGTGTCGGTGCCGTGGAGGATCAGCACGCTGTCGCAGCCTTGCACATCGACGGCGTCGACAACGGCTTCGCGCAGTTGCTGCCAGTAGGCCGGGGTCATGTTGGCGCTGTCGATCAGCGGCGACATCTCGCGAAAGCGCCACTGCGGTACGACCAGTTCAGGCTGGCTGTGCAGGTAGTCGCGCATCCGCGCTTCGAAACCGGAGGCCGGGGCCAGACCGTTGGCGCTGGCCTGCATGCCGATGGTGCCGCCGGTGTACAGCACCATGACGTGCTGGGCGGTAGGGTAAGTCGAGGAATTCATGGGGAGTTCTCCTGAACGAAGACAGCAGGCGGTCGAGCATGACGCTGACCGCCGCTTGTGTCACGCCGGGCGCAAGACCTGCGCCCGGTTTTTTCCCGATCAGCGTTGCGCTGCTGGGATGCCTTGCGCCTGAGCGTCAGCCTTGGCAGCCGCCGACGGGCTGGTTGGCCAGGCTTTCAGGTCAAGGTCCAGATCGGCGAACTTGCTGGAGTCGAACACGGGCTGGTCGACGCCGGCGCGGCGCTGTTCGTCGTAGTCGCGCATCACACGCATGCCGACCTTGAACAGCAGGGCGAGGGCCACCAGGTTGACGAAGGCCAGGCAGGTCATGGTGATGTCGGCGAAGGCGAACACGGTCGACAGGTCCTGCATCGAACCCCAGACCACCAGCGCCAGCACCAGACCGCGGAACGTCATCAGCGCAACACGGTTGCGGGTGAGGAACTGCAGGCTGTTCTCGCCCAGGTAGTAGTTGTAGAGGATGCAAGTGAAGACGAACAGCGACAGCGCGACGCTGACGAACATGCGGCCCCAGTCACCGACCACGGCGGCCAGCGAGTTCTGGGTCAGGACGATGCCGTCACCTTCGAAGCCTGGGGTGTAGAAGCCCGACAGCAGGATCAGCAACGCGGTGCAGGTGCAGATCACGAAGGTGTCGAGGAACACGCTGAACGCCTGGACCACGCCCTGAGCGCCAGGGTGCTTCACGGCCGCCACGGCGGCGACGTTCGGCGCACTGCCCAGACCCGCTTCGTTGGCGAACACGCCACGCTTCACGCCCATGACGATGGCGCTGCCGAGCAGGCCACCGAAGGCCGGGTCGAGGCCGAAGGCGCTCTTGAAGATGGTGACCAGCATGGCCGGTACGTGTTCGATCTGGGTGCCGATCACGTACAGGGTCACGGCGATATAGGCCAGGGTCTTGACCGGAACCAGCAGGTCGGACACCGAGGCGATGCGCTTGATGCCGCCGATGAAGGTGATGGCCAGCAGCACAGCCAGGACGATACCGGTGTGTTGCGGGTCAAAGGCAAAGGCGTTCTGCAGCGAGTGGGTCACGGTGTAGGACTGCAGGCCGATGAAGGCGAAGCCGTAGGTGACCAGCAGCAGGATCGAGAACACCACCGCCATGCCCTTGAGCTTCAGGCCGTGCTGGATGTAGTAGGCCGGACCACCACGGTACAGACCATCACCATCGGCACGTTTGTAGACCTGGGCCAAAGTACATTCGAAGAAGCTGCTGGACATGCCGACCAGAGCGGTCACCCACATCCAGAACACCGCACCCGGACCACCCAGGGTCACGGCGATGCCGACACCGGCGATGTTGCCTGCACCGACGCGGCCGGCGAGGCTGAGCATCAGGGCCTGGAACGAGCTGAGTTGACCGGCGCTGCCTTTGAGGCTGTCGCGGAACACCGCGAACATGTGGAAGAAGTGGCGCAATTGAACGAAACGCGAGCGAATCGTGAAGTAGCTACCGAGCCCGACAATGAGCACGATCAGTACTTTCCCTGAGAGGAAGTCGTTGATGACTTCGAGCATGGATTTTTCCTCGCTGTTTATTGTGTAAGCAAATGCTGGATGGTCGGAAACATCGCGTTACACCGGTGCGCGCGCGGCACAACGGGCGAGGCGAGGGTTTCGTCCCGGATCCATATCGCGGGTTTGTTATTAGTTCGGGTTTCGCATGGGTTATGGCCTCGTTACCGACGACCGCTCACGCGAAGAGGGGCGGCACTATACCGATCAGTGCGGCGCCCGTCTGCACGGTTGTGGTGCAAGCGACGAAACGAAGCTTTGAAACACCCGACGTTACCGGCGTCGGGGCTTTTGCGGGATGACTCCCACAGAAGACGATTGTCCTTTCAAATAGTTAAAAAAAAGGGCTTGGGGAATGATCCCCAAGCCCTCAAAAGGTGAGAGGTGTCTAGTCCCTCGACCTGGTGAGCGGTGCTACAAATAACGCGTCGGATCAGGCCTTCAGAGGCACCAGACGCGGAGCAATCATGTTTTCCGGGCGCAGGATGTCGGCGAGCATGGCGTCGTCGAGCAGACCTTCTTCGCGCACCAGTTCCAGCACGCCGCGGCCGCTTTCAAGCGCGATACGGGCGATGCGGGTGGCGTTTTTGTAGCCGATGTACGGGTTCAGTGCGGTGACCAGACCGATCGAGTGTTCGACCAGTTCGCGGCAGCGCGCTTCGTTGGCGGTGATGCCGACGATGCAGTGCTCGCGCAGCATGTCCATGGCGCGTTGCAGCAGACGGATCGAGTCGAGGATCTTGAAGGCGATCAGCGGCTCCATCACGTTCAGTTGCAGTTGGCCGCCTTCGGCCGCCATGGTCAGCGCCAGATCGTTACCGATGACCTGGAATGCAACCTGGTTCACGGCTTCCGGGATTACCGGGTTGACCTTGCCTGGCATGATCGAGCTGCCTGGCTGACGCGCCGGCAGGTTGATTTCGTTGATGCCGGTGCGTGGGCCGCTGGACAGCAGGCGCAGGTCGTTGCAGATCTTCGACAGCTTGACCGCGGTGCGCTTGAGCATGCCGGAGAACAGCACGAAGGCGCCCATGTCGGAGGTGGCTTCGATCAGGTCGGCGGCTGGAACCAGTGGTTGGCCACTGATCAGGGCCAGACGCTGTACGGCCAGGGCCTGATAGCGCGGGTCGGCGTTGATGCCGGTACCGATCGCGGTGCCGCCCAGGTTCACTTCGGTCAGCACTTCCGGGGCCAGCGTCTTCAGACGGGCCAGGTCTTCGCCCATGGTGGTGGCGAATGCGCGGAACTCTTGACCCAGGGTCATCGGTACGGCGTCTTGCAGCTGGGTACGACCCATCTTCAGGACGTGGTTGAATTCTTCACCCTTGGCCGCGAACGCCTGAATCAGGCTGTCGAGGCTGGCCAGCAGCGCGTCGTGACCCAGCAGCAGACCCAGGCGGATCGCGGTCGGGTAGGCGTCGTTGGTCGACTGCGCCATGTTCACGTCGTCATTCGGGTGCAGGTACTGGTACTCGCCTTTCTGGTGACCCATCGCTTCCAGCGCGATGTTGGCGATCACTTCGTTGGCGTTCATGTTGGTGGAGGTACCGGCGCCACCTTGAATCATGTCGACCACGAATTCTTCGTGGAAATCACCGCGGATCAGACGTGCACAGGCTTCGCTGATGGCAGCGTGCTTGGCTTCGCTCAGGTGGCCCAGCTCACGGTTGGCGTCAGCGGCGGCCTGTTTGACCATCGCCAGACCGACAACCAGCTTCGGGTAGTGCGAAATCGGAACGCCCGAGAGGCGGAAGTTGTTCACCGCTCGCAGGGTCTGGATGCCGTAATACGCTTGAGCAGGGACTTCCAGGGAGCCAAGCAGGTCGTTTTCTGTGCGGAATGATGCAGCGGAGGACATGATAGAAATCATCTCGATATGGACCCGGTCTGTGCCGGAACGCTGCGAATGCTAGGCTTGTGGGAATTTTAGGGCCAATGCTGTTAAACACTGCCCTATGCACATTCGGCATAATGCCCGTGTGACGCCGCGTGCGCGGCAGACGTGTGACCTGTTTTGGTGCGTGTCCGGGAGGACGTGATGAATCTGGAAAGCAAATGGCTCGAGGACTTCAGTGCCCTGGCCGCCACCCGCAGCTTCTCGCAGGCAGCCGAACGGCGCTTCGTGACCCAGCCGGCCTTCAGTCGGCGGATCCGCAGCCTGGAAGCGGCGCTGGGCCTGACGTTGGTCAACCGCTCGCGTACGCCGGTAGAGCTGACGGCAGCGGGGCAACTGTTTCTGGTGACCGCGCGCACCGTGGTCGAACAGCTCGGTGAAGTGCTGCGCCACCTGCATCACCTGGAAGGCGGGCAGGGTGAAGTGATCCAGGTGGCTGCGGCGCACTCGCTGGCGCTGGGGTTCTTCCCGCGCTGGATTGCGCAACTGCGCAACGAAGGCCTGAACATCGCCACGCGGCTGGTGGCGACCAACGTCGGCGACGCGGTGCACGCGCTGCGTGAAGGTGGCTGCGATCTGATGCTGGCGTTCTACGACCCGGACGCAGCGATGCAGATGGACCCTGAAATTTTCCCGTCGCTGCACCTGGGCCAGACCGAAATGCTCCCTGTGTGCGCGGCGGACGCCAACGGCAAACCGCTGTTCGATCTGGAAGGCGAGGCCAGCGTGCCGCTGCTGGCCTACAGCGCCGGGGCGTTTCTCGGCCGTTCGGTGAACGGCTTGCTGCGCCAGCGACAGCTGCGCTTCACCACGATTTATGAAACCGCCATGGCCGACAGCCTTAAAAGCATGGCCCTCGAAGGCTTGGGCATCGCCTGGGTTCCGCAGCTAAGCGTGCGTGCCGAACTGGCCCGTGGCGAACTGGTGGTCTGCGGCGGCCCGCAATGGCATGTGCCGCTGGAGATTCGCCTGTACCGTTGCGCGCTGGTGCGCAAGGCCAACGTGCGGTTGTTGTGGCGCAAGCTGGAAGGCGGTGCGGCGAGCAGTAATACCTGAATCAAAGAAGCGGAGGCACAAGTTGTTTTGCGCCTCCGCCTGGGGCTTGTAATGTCTAAAGGACGATCAGAAGTACCACGGATGTAAATCAGTCCCAGTCATCATCATAATCGGGACGTGGCGTACTTTTTCTGATGATTGGCGCGTTCAGATAGTTACGAATGTTCTCTCGGTTTTTATCGCTGAAACGGTTGGCGTTGCCACGTAATGGTGAGGATTCAGCACTCATGATCGTTTCGCTCCACCAACCGTTGTACAGAATCTCGCTGTCTTCATGGGTGGCACCGAACATGTGGCCTGCTTCGTGGGTTGGGGTCATGTCACTTGTTATTGAAGCGATACCCGCATAGCCCTTGGATTGGGCAACGCCCAATACGCTGCGGTTTATATCATTGCGGGTCAGCAATAAATATTTGTTGAATCGGGTATGCGAGTCGTTCAGGAGAAGGGGGCCAAAATGTTTTTTTAATTTCTCTCTCCAGGCGTCCAGAGAAACAGCAGCGGAGATGTTCTTATAATCAAGATCACTCAAGGACTGTGCTTCTGACGGACTGAACATATTAATTGATATCTTGCGGCCGGAGAGGTTCTGGATTTCCTCGGCGAACCAGGAGAAATGAGTGCTGTACAAGTCGTATCTGCCGTAACTCGATAAGTCCTCATGGATGAAGACATTTAGTGTTAAAGGCTGTTTGGTCATGTTCAAATCCTTTTGGCGATTTCAATTGAACTGGTGATTTTGGGCAGGCGTGCTGGTTCCAGCGATTCTGCCATTGCTGTTTTCAGAAGTTCTTTAAATACAGATTTATTGCTGTGAAGTATCAGTGTTTTGTTCTTTGTTATTTGATTGTTCTGTATTTTTAAATGTGTAGTTGGCTGTATATCATTTAATTTTTATTGTGGCTCTAATGGAAATTTTGAATTTTATTACGTGGCGTCATACGGGAGTTTAAGTGCGCGATCCATTCAATCTGTCGACCCTGCTTTACGCATGAAAAATCGAAGCAGTATTCTTGAACCGAGAGTCAGCAAAATGTGTGGTTGCGGACAGGTGACAGATGGTCGCCACGGGGGCTGTTTATTGCTTTCTTTGCGGTATACTGCGCGGCCTTCGGCCGGTTCGTCCGGCCATTTTTCCTACAACAAGCCACGCAATCTGCGTGGCTTGTTGTTTTTGACGCGCCTGCGGGCGCCCAGAGAGAAGAGGCGCGACGATGAGTGCACTGGTTGGCGTGATCATGGGCTCCAAGTCCGATTGGTCCACCCTTAGCCACACCGCCGATATGCTGGAAAAGCTCGGCATCCCGTACGAGGTCAAGGTGGTGTCTGCCCACCGCACCCCGGATCTGCTGTTCCAGTACGCTGAAGAGGCCGAAGGCCGCGGCATCGAGGTGATCATCGCCGGTGCCGGTGGCGCGGCCCACCTGCCAGGCATGTGTGCGGCCAAGACCCACCTGCCGGTGCTGGGCGTTCCGGTGCAGTCGGCCATGCTTTCGGGCGTCGATTCGCTGCTGTCGATCGTGCAGATGCCGGCCGGCATTCCGGTTGCCACCCTGGCCATCGGCAAGGCCGGTGCGATCAACGCCGCGCTGCTGTCGGCGAGCATCCTGGGCGCCAAGCATCCACAATTCCACGCGGTACTGAAGACCTTCCGTGCCGAGCAGACGGACAGCGTCCTGGACAATCCAGACCCACGTATTGCCTGAGGTTGTTGAGATGAAGATCGGTGTAATCGGTGGCGGCCAGTTGGGTCGCATGTTGGCTCTGGCGGGCACCCCGCTGGGCATGAACTTCGCTTTCCTCGACCCTGCGCCGGATGCTTGCGCCGCCGCGTTGGGCGAACACCTGCGGGCCGATTACGGCGATCAGGATCATCTGCGTCAGCTGGCCGATGAAGTCGATCTGGTGACGTTCGAGTTCGAAAGCGTCCCGGCTGAAACCGTGGCCTTCCTTTCGCAGTTCGTGCCGGTCTACCCGAGCGCCGAAGCCCTGCGTATCGCCCGCGACCGCTGGTTCGAGAAAAGCATGTTCAAGGACCTGGGGATTCCGACCCCGGCGTTCGCCGACATTCAGTCGCAAGCCGATCTGGACGCCGCTGTCGCTTCGATCGGCCTGCCGGCCGTGCTGAAGACCCGTACCCTGGGTTACGACGGCAAGGGCCAGAAAGTCCTGCGCAAGCCGGAAGACGTTGTCGATACCTTCACTGAACTCGGCAGCGTGCCTTGCCTGCTGGAAGGCTTCGTGCCGTTCACCGGCGAAGTGTCGCTGATCGCCGTGCGTGCCCGCGATGGCGAGACGAAGTTCTATCCACTGGTGCACAACACCCACGACGGCGGCATTCTCAAGCTGTCGGTCGCCAGTTCCGGTCACCCGCTGCAGGCCCTGGCTGAAGACTACTCCAGCCGCGTCCTCAAGCAGCTGGACTATGTCGGCGTGATGGCGTTCGAGTTCTTTGAAGTCGACGGTGGCCTCAAGGCCAACGAAATCGCCCCGCGTGTGCACAACTCCGGGCACTGGACCACCGAAGGCGCCGAGTGCAGCCAGTTCGAAAACCACCTGCGGGCCGTTGCCGGTCTGCCGCTGGGTTCGACGGCCAAGGTCGGCGAGAGCGCGATGCTCAACTTCATCGGCGTCGTGCCTCCGGTCGAGAAGGTCATCGCCATCGACGATTGCCATCTGCATCACTACGGCAAGGCCTTCAAGGCCGGGCGCAAGGTCGGTCACGCCAACCTGCGTTGCAAGGACAAGGCGACCCTCGAACAGCAAATCCTCAAGGTCGAGGCGCTGATCGCCGAATAACGAGAGTTTCATCTGGCAGCGGCGGAACCATTAGGGGCCGCCGTTCTCTGATGGCAGGATGCCAAAGTCTGACTAGGCTTTCGCATATCGACCAATTCAGAGGGAAATGCCATGGGAATTATCGGAACCATCTTTATCGGCCTGATCGTCGGCCTGCTGGCACGGTTCCTCAAGCCGGGCGACGACAGCATGGGCTGGATCATGACCATCCTGCTGGGTATCGGCGGTTCGCTGGCAGCCACCTACGGCGGCCAGGCTCTGGGCATTTATCACGCGGGCCAGGGCGCCGGCTTCTTCGGTGCGCTGGTGGGCGCGATCGTCCTGCTGGTGATCTACGGCCTGATCAAAAAGAACTGATCCAAAGCGATAAAGCCCTCTCTGCCAAACCGGTGGAGAGGGCTAGAATGCTCGGCGATTTACTGTTTCCTTTTTCCTACGAGCATCTTCATGCGCCGTCTTCTGTTGACTCTCCTTTTGCTGGGCAGCGGTCTGGCCCACGCCGGCGAACTGCCGGAAACCGACTGGCTGGAACTGATGCCCAAGTCGGATCAGAAAGCCCTCGAGGCCATGCCTGAAATCGACCACAACTCTCCGGAAGCCACCGGCACCTTCACCCAGAAAGGCGGGATGAAGCAGGCCAAGGGTTTGCCGGCGGTGATGTATTCGACCAAGACCGTGGCGTCGATGAACGACAAACACATCCGCATCGGTGGTTATCCGGTGCCGCTGGAGTCGGACGCCAAGGGCCGCAGCACGCTGTTTTTCCTCGTGCCGTACCCGGGCGCCTGCATCCACGTGCCGCCACCGCCACCGAATCAACTGGTGCTGGTGCGCTACCCCAAGGGTTTGAAGCTGGACGACATCTACACGCCGCTTTGGGTGACCGGCACGCTGAAGATCGAAAAGGTCAGCAATGACCTGGCCGATGCGGCCTATGCGTTGGAAGCGGACAAGGTGCGGGTGGTGCAGGAAAAGGATCTGTAATCCCGAGCAGCAAAAAAAATCGCAGCCCAAGGGCTGCGATTTTGTTTTCAGAGCGGCTTGCCGCCGACGCTGACGCCCATGGTGTGGCTGGCATCCGGCGCGAGGGTCACGATGTCATCCATCACATTCGCCGTTTCGATGCACAACATCCGCTGCCAGCCGTCGTTGTCCATGTCGCTGAACGCGGCGGCGCGGTCGATCCACGGGTTCCAGATCACTGCCGTGCGTGAGCCAGTCGCGGTCAGCACAATGCGCCGCTCCCAGGCCGGATCGACGATGCTCAGTTGCGGCGGAGCGTCGAGGTAGATGCGGTCGGTTTCCCCGGCAAAACGCAGGTCGCCTTGCTGGGTGTGCGTCTTCCAGTCATCCAGGGTCTCGATGTAGTTCAGGCCGTCCACGCCTTCGACGCGTACGTTGCGCACATCGCTGACGGCGAAATAGCTGTGCAGCGCCTGGCTGATGCTGACGGTGTCGGTGCCACGGTTGTGGCTGGTCAGGCTGATGTGCAGCTGATCGTCGAGGCGCAGGGTCAGGGTCAGGTCGACCTGATGCGGCCAGCCCGCAAAGCCGCCTTCAGGGTAGGGCAGGGTGAATTCCACCTTCAGGCTTTCGCCCTCGGTTTCGATACCACCCAGCTCCCAGTCCATCGCCCGGACAAACCCGTGAGCGGCCGCCGGCTCTTCGCTGACGCGCATGGCCTGCACGCTCTGCGGGTTGCGGGCGAAGACGCCAAACCACGGCCAGCACACCGGCACGCCGGCGCGGATGCTCTTGCCGGTCTTGAACACGGCCTTGTCGTTCAGCCAGATCAGCGGCGGCTGGCCATCCACCTGATAACTGAGGATGTGCGCGCCTTGCTGGGCCACCAGCACTTCGGCCTGACCGTGGCGGATGCGCCAGCAGTTCAGTTCATCCAGTTTCACGGCTTCAACGTTGGGCGTGTTCATGGGACAACTCTCGAATCAGCAACTTGGGACGACTATCGACCTTGAAACGGCCGCGAGGTTTAACGTGCGCGCGGCGGAACCGAACGGGTGCGACCGCTGCCATCGATAGCCACGAACACGAACACCGCCTCGGTCACTTTACGCCACTCGCTGGACAGCGGGTCGTCGCTCCACACCTCGACCATCATCTGGATCGAGCTGCGGCCGATTTCCAGGGTCTGGGTATAAAAGGACAATTGCGCGCCGACAGCTACCGGTACCAGGAACGCCATGCGGTCAATGGCAACGGTCGCGACACGACCACCGGCGACGCGGCTGGCCATTGCGGTGCCGGCCAGGTCCATCTGCGCCACCAGCCAGCCGCCGAAAATATCGCCGAAGCCGTTGGTTTCGCGGGGAAGCGCGGTGATTTGCAGGGCCAGGTCGCCTTGCGGGATCGGATCTTCTTGTTCGAGCTCTATCATGCCGGGGGTGCCTCTGACCCGTGACTCTTCGTTGGGTATTGCTGGTGGTAGCCGTCTTCAGGAAAAACGATTCAGCACCGAACATACTACGTTCGTCACGTTTTCCATAAGGCAACTAAAGGGGAAACTCTGCGAAACCGACTGGTTCAACGCGATAAGGCGGCCAGCAACGTTTTCGCACAGCAACCCCTTACAAGCCGGAGCAGGATTGCGAGTATATCGGTCGGTAGACTCCGCGACGACCATCGGGTTCTCATTTCGACCGTCAAATACGCGCCTCTATGTGCTTTTTCGAACAATTTGCTATGGTGCCGAACCTGCCCGAGCCACAGCCAGCGTTGTTGTGGCGGCAGATCCGACTATAAGAGAAGACCTTGCCATGACCACAGCGCCCTCGAGCATCGCGCAGCCAGACCAACCCGCACGACCCTTGACCCGCAATGACTACAAGACTCTGTCGCTATCGGCCCTGGGCGGTGCGCTGGAGTTCTACGATTTCATCATTTTCGTGTTCTTTGCCACCGTGGTCGGCAAATTGTTCTTCCCCGCCGACATACCCGAGTGGCTGCGCCTGATGCAGACTTTCGGCATTTTCGCCGCCGGTTACCTTGCGCGACCGCTGGGCGGGATCGTGATGGCGCACTTCGGCGACCTGCTGGGGCGCAAGAAGATGTTCACCCTGAGCATCTTCATGATGGCCGTGCCGACCCTGATCATGGGCCTGCTGCCGACCTACGCACAGATCGGCATGTGGGCGCCGATCCTGCTGTTGTTGATGCGCGTGATTCAGGGCGCGGCGATTGGCGGTGAGGTACCGGGGGCGTGGGTCTTCGTTTCCGAACACGTGCCCGGAAAGCATGTCGGCTATGCCTGCGGTACCCTGACCAGCGGCCTGACCGCCGGCATCCTGCTGGGTTCGCTGGTCGCCACCGCGATCAACAGCATTTATACACCGGTGGAAGTTTCGGATTACGCCTGGCGGATTCCATTCCTGCTCGGCGGCGTGTTCGGCCTGTTCTCGGTCTACCTGCGCCGCTGGCTGCACGAAACCCCGGTGTTCGCTGAACTGCAACAGCGCAAGGCCCTGGCCGAAGAAGTGCCGCTGCGCGCGGTGCTGCGTGACCATCGCGGGGCCATTGCAGTCTCGATGCTGCTGACCTGGTTGCTCTCCGCCGGCATCGTCGTGGTGATCCTGATGACCCCGACCGTGCTGCAGACGGTCTATCACTTCTCGCCGACGATGGCGCTGCAATCCAACAGCCTGGCCATCGTCTTCCTGAGCCTGGGCTGCATCATTTCTGGCGCACTGGCGGATCGCTTCGGTGCGGGCCGCGTGTTCGTGTTCGGCTGCCTGGGCTTGCTGGCCAGTTCCTGGACCTTCTATCACAGCCTCGCCGATCACCCGGACTGGCTGTTCCCGCTGTATGCGCTGACCGGTTTCCTGGTCGGTACCATCGGCGCGGTGCCGTACGTGATGGTCAAGGCATTCCCGCCGGTGGTGCGCTTCAGCGGTCTGTCCTTCTCTTATAACGTCGCCTACGCGATCTTCGGCGGTCTGACCCCGATGGTGGTCAGCCTGCTGCTGAAAGAAAGTGCGATGGGGCCGGCCTATTACGTGGCGGTGCTGTGCGGGATGGGGATCCTGGTCGGCGCCTGGCTGTGGAGCAAGGGCCGGTAATTCATCCCACATGTCCGGTTACAACTGAAAGGCCAGCCTTCCGACAGGGGATGCTGGCCTTTCATCCAATTGTCATATTTCAGCCATAGAGTGTTCACACGGCCTGCTGATACTTGGCCCCGACTTAACACCCCCTATCTGCTAGGAGTAAGGCATGAAACTGAAGCGTTTGATGGCGGCAATGACTTTTGTCGCTGCTGGCGTTGCGACCGCCAACGCGTTCGCCGCTGTTGACCCGTCGATCCCGAGCTACACCAAGACCACTGGTGTGTCGGGCAACCTGTCCAGCGTCGGCTCCGATACCCTGGCCAACCTCATGACCTTGTGGGCCGAGAACTACAAAAAAGAATACCCGAACGTAAACATCCAGATTCAGGCCGCTGGCTCCGCCACCGCGCCACCTGCGCTGACCGAAGGCACCTCCAACCTGGGCCCGATGAGCCGCAAGATGAAGGACACCGAACTGGCGGCCTTCGAACAGAAATACGGCTACAAGCCAACCGCTATCCCGGTTGCCGTGGACGCCCTGGCTGTCTTCGTACACAAGGACAACCCGATCCAGCACCTGACCATGGAACAGGTTGACGCGATCTTCTCGTCCACCCGTCTGTGCGGCGCCAAAGCCGAAGTCAAAACCTGGGGCGACCTGGGCGTGACCGGCGACCTGGCCAACAAGCCGGTTCAACTGTTCGGCCGTAACTCGGTATCCGGCACCTACGGCTACTTCAAGGAAGAAGCCCTGTGCAAAGGCGACTACAAGCCTAACGTCAACGAACAACCAGGCTCGGCTTCGGTCGTGCAGTCGATCAGCTCCTCGCTGAACGGCATCGGTTACTCGGGCATCGGCTACAAGACCGCCAGCGTGAAAACCGTTGCTCTGTCGAAGAAAGGCAGCACCGAGTTCATCGAAGACAGCGAAGAAAACGCCCTGAACGGCAAGTACCCACTGTCCCGCTTCCTGTACGTTTACGTGAACAAGGCCCCGAACAAGCCTCTGGCCCCGCTGGAAGCCGAGTTCGTGAAACTGGTTCTGTCGAAACAGGGCCAGGAAGTGGTAGTGAAAGACGGCTACATCCCACTGCCGGCCAAGGTTGCTGCAAAAGCACTGGCTGACCTGGGTCTGCAGGAAGGCGGCGCTGAAGTCGCAAAAAAGTAACAAACTGAGTCAGGGGTGAACCCCGCCTGACTCCCGTGTGGGGCCCGGCCCGCAAGCGGCCCGGCCCCCACACTCCCCGAATTCTTTTATCCACTGCCAGTGCCCTGCTGGCGGCGGATTTGGTGCGTCACTGCATTGTCATCTTTCTGTCATACAGGATCGCTAGGGTGTGCGCATGAATGATCTGGCCAATTCCAAAATGACTACGAACCCTCCCAAGCGCATTGATTTCAATACGCCTGAGTTGCAACGCAAGCGCCGCATTCGCGCGCTCAAGGATCGCTTCACCCGCTGGTACGTCCTCGTCGGCGGTCTGGCGGTGCTGGCAGCCATCACCCTGATCTTCTTCTTCCTCGCCTACGTCGTCGCGCCCCTGTTCAAGGGTGCCGAACTGACCGCGAAAGACGCCATCACCCCGGCCTGGATGCAAGACGCCGGCAAGCCACTGATGATTTCGCTCGAAGAGCAGAATCAGGTGGCCATGCGCGTTTCCGACAAGGGCCAGGCGCTGTTCTTCGATATCGACAGTGGCGCTGAATTGAAGCGCGTCGATCTGCCGTTGCCGGCAGGCGCCAGTGTGACCTCCATCGGCGAAGACCAGCCGGGCCATCCGTTGGTGGCCGTGGGCCTGTCCAACGGTCAGGCGCTGGTGTTCCGTCACACCTATAAAGTCAGCTACCCGGAAGGCAAGAAAACCATCACCCCGGCGATCGAGTTCCCGTACGGCGAGGCGCCGATTGCGCTGAACGAGAGCGGCGGTGCGCTGGAGCACGTCAGCCTCAACGCCACCGACTCGACCCTGATGCTGGTCGGCTCCACCGGTTCGCAACTCAACGTGCTGTCGCTGACCAGCGAAGAAAACATGATGACCGGCGAAGTCACCAACGAGCAGAAGCGTATCGATCTGCCGCAGATGACCGAGCCTGTGAAAAACATCTTCGTCGACCCGCGCCAGCAATGGCTGTACGTGGTCAACGGACGTGCTCAGGCCGACGTATTCAGCCTGCGCGACAAGAGCCTCAACGGTCGCTACAAGCTGCTGGAAAACGCTGACGCGCAAGTCACTGCCGCCACTCAACTGGTCGGCGGTATCTCGCTGATCGTCGGTGACTCCACCGGTGGCCTGGCCCAGTGGTTCATGGCCCGCGACACCGATGGCGAGCTGCGTCTGAAGCAGATCCGCACCTTCCAGATGGGCAAGACGCCGATCGTTGAAATCACCGCCGAAGAGCGCCGCAAAGGCTTCGTTGCCCTGGATGCTTCCGGCAAGCTCGGCGTGTTCCACAGCACCGCGCACCGCACCTTGCTGGTCGATCAGGTGGTTGAAGGCCAGGGCCTGTTCGGTCTGTCGCCACGGGCCAACCGTGTGATCGTCGAAGCCGGCGGCAAGCTGCAACCGCTGCTGCTCGACAACCCGCACCCGGAAGTGTCGTGGAGCGCGCTGTGGAGCAAGGTCTGGTACGAGAACTACGACGAGCCTAAATACGTCTGGCAATCGACTGCGGCCAACACCGATTTCGAACCGAAACTGAGCCTGTCGCCACTGACCTTCGGCACCCTGAAAGCTGCGTTCTACGCGATGCTGCTGGCGGCGCCACTGGCGGTTGCCGCGGCGATCTACACCGCGTACTTCATGGCCCCGGGCATGCGCCGCAAGGTCAAACCGGTGATCGAACTGATGGAAGCGATGCCGACGGTGATCCTCGGCTTCTTCGCCGGCCTGTTCCTCGCACCGTATGTGGAAGGGCATCTGCCGGGCATCTTCAGCCTGCTGATGCTGCTGCCGATCGGCATCCTGGTGGCCGGTTTCACCTTCAGCCGCCTGCCTGAATCGATCCGCCTGAAAGTCCCGGACGGCTGGGAAAGTGCGCTGCTGATCCCGGTGATCCTGTTCGTGGGCTGGCTGTCGCTGTACATGAGCCCGTTCATGGAGAACTGGTTCTTCGGCGGTGACATGCGCATGTGGATTTCTCACGACCTGGGCATCACCTACGACCAGCGCAACGCACTGGTGGTCGGTCTGGCCATGGGCTTCGCGGTGATCCCGAACATCTACTCGATCGCCGAAGACGCCGTGTTTAGCGTGCCGCGCGGCCTGACCCTGGGCTCCCTGGCCCTCGGTGCCACGCCGTGGCAGACCATGACTCGCGTAGTGATCCTGACCGCCAGCCCGGGCATCTTCTCGGCCCTGATGATCGGCATGGGCCGTGCAGTCGGCGAGACCATGATCGTGCTGATGGCCACCGGCAACACCCCGGTCATGGAAATGAACCTGTTCGAAGGCCTGCGCACCCTGGCGGCCAACGTCGCGGTGGAAATGCCGGAGTCGGAAGTCGGCGGCAGCCACTACCGCGTGCTGTTCCTCTCGGCGCTGGTGCTGCTGTTGTTCACCTTCGTCATGAACACCCTCGCGGAACTGATTCGTCAGCGTCTGCGCAAGAAATACTCGTCGCTTTAAGAAAGGTAGAAGTCTGTGAAACAGAACTCCCTGAATGGATGGTTCAAGAGCGGCGCCCCGGGCGTCTGGATCAGCGGTGGCGCGGTGTCCATCGCGGTCATCATGACCATTGGCCTGCTGGCGGTGATTGCCGTGCGCGGTCTGGGTCACTTCTGGCCGGCGGACCTGATCCACGCCAGCTACAACGTCCCGGGCCAGGGCAATCACCTGGTCATCGGCGAAGTGGTGCAGAAGGAAGAAGTGCCCCGCGCACGCCTGAAGAGCGCCGGCTTGCCGGTGCCTGACCAGGGCCCGGAATTCATGACCCGCGAGCTGATCAAGGTCGGCAACCGCGACCTGAACGGCAACGACTTCACCTGGATCGTCGGCGAGTGGCTGACCGACCAGAAGAACCCGCCGGAGCTGATGGCGCTGGAGCGTCGTGAGTGGGGCAACTTCTACGGCTACCTGGTCAACGTCAAACAGGACGGCAAGGTGATCGCCGAAGGCGAAGCCGCCTGGCCTGAGCTGCAAGCGCGGATCAACCGTGTGAACGGCCTCGCCGCGCAGCTCAAAACCCTGGAAAAAACCGACATCGGCGCGATCAACGCCGGCCTCGAGCGCATCCGTCTGCACGGTCGCAAACTGGAGCTGGAAGGCAAGCTCGACGCCACTGCGCAAGCGGACATGGACGCCGAACGTGCCGAGCTGAACGCCCGCTATCAGGACGTCGAAGCCCGTCTGGCCGATCTGCACGCGCAGTTCAACCGCGATGCCCTGACCGCTCGCGATGCCAACGGCAAGGAAATCGAAATCGGCCTGGGCAAAGTGGTTCACGCTTACCAGCCGAATGCCATGGGTACCTTCACCAAGGTCGGCTTCTACTTCAGCAAGGTCTGGGAGTTCCTGTCCGACGACCCGCGTGAAGCGAACACTGAAGGCGGGATTTTCCCGGCGATCTTCGGCACCGTGATGATGACCCTGATCATGGCGATGATCGTGACCCCGTTCGGCGTGCTGGCGGCGGTGTACCTGCGTGAATACGCCAAGCAGAACACCCTGACCCGGGTGATCCGGATCGCGGTGAACAACCTGGCGGGTGTTCCGGCCATTGTTTACGGCGTGTTCGGTCTGGGCTTCTTCGTTTACGTGCTGGGTGGCTCGCTCGACCGTCTGTTCTTCCCGGAAGCGTTGCCGGCACCGACCTTCGGTACGCCGGGCCTGCTCTGGGCTTCGTTGACCCTGGCGCTGCTGGCGGTGCCGGTGGTGATCGTGGCCACCGAAGAAGGTCTGGCGCGTATCCCGCGCACCGTGCGTGAAGGCTCGCTGGCCCTCGGTGCGACCAAGGCTGAAACCCTGTGGAAGATCGTTCTGCCGATGGCCAGCCCGGCGATGATGACCGGCATGATCCTCGCCGTGGCCCGTGCCGCCGGTGAAGTGGCGCCGCTGATGCTGGTGGGTGTGGTGAAACTGGCGCCGTCGCTGCCGGTGGATGGCAACTACCCGTACCTGCACCTGGACCAGAAGATCATGCACCTGGGCTTCCACATCTACGACGTCGGCTTCCAGAGCCCGAACGTTGAAGCCGCACGACCGCTGGTGTACGCCACCGCGTTGCTGCTGGTGCTGGTGATTGCCGTGCTCAACCTGTCGGCAGTGTGGATTCGTAACCACCTGCGCGAGAAGTACAAGGCGCTGGACAGCTGATCGCCGTCACAAGAATTGAAGGGCTGCCGGCCTGATTCCCGGCAGCCAACCGAACCGAATTTGTTAGCACAGGGGATCTCCCATGCAGCACGAAACACATACCCACGGCATCAACATGTCTGCCCTGGGCCGCGACAAGCAGAGCCTGAACCTCGAACAGGAAACCGTTGCCATCGAAGTGCCGGGCCTGAGCCTGTTCTACGGCGAGAAACAAGCGCTGTACGACGTCAGCATGAACATTCCGAAACAGCGCGTGACCGCCTTCATCGGCCCGTCCGGCTGCGGCAAGTCCACGCTGCTGCGTACCTTCAACCGCATGAACGACCTGGTCGACGGCTGCCGCGTCGAAGGCGCGATCAACCTGTACGGCAACAACATCTACCGCAAGGGCGAAGATGTGGCCGAGCTGCGTCGGCGGGTCGGCATGGTGTTCCAGAAGCCTAACCCGTTCCCGAAGACCATCTACGAGAACGTGGTCTACGGCCTGCGCATCCAGGGCATCAACAAGAAGCGCATCCTCGACGAAGCCGTCGAGTGGGCACTGAAAGGCGCGGCCCTGTGGGACGAAGTGAAAGACCGTCTGCATGACTCGGCACTCGGCCTGTCCGGCGGTCAGCAACAGCGTCTGGTGATCGCCCGTACCATCGCCGTGGAACCGGAAGTGCTGCTGCTCGACGAACCGTGCTCGGCCCTCGACCCGATCTCGACCCTGAAAGTCGAAGAGCTCATCTACGAGCTCAAGTCCAAGTTCACCATCGTCATCGTGACCCACAACATGCAGCAGGCGGCGCGGGTGTCCGACTACACGGCGTTCATGTACATGGGCAAACTGGTGGAATTCGGCGACACCGATACCCTGTTCACCAATCCGGCCAAGAAGCAGACCGAAGACTACATTACCGGTCGTTACGGCTAGCAGACGCTGGTTGTCGCTCACTGAATTGACGCTCGCACCTTACCGGACGCTCCAAGGACGCCAACATGATTAGTAAAGAAGGCCTTACCCATCACATTTCCGCGCAGTTCAACGCCGAACTGGAAGAAGTGCGCAGCCACCTGCTGGCCATGGGCGGGCTGGTCGAGAAGCAGGTCAACGACGCGGTCACCGCGCTGATCGAGGCCGACTCGGGCCTGGCCCAGCAAGTGCGCGAGATCGACGACCAGATCAACCAGATGGAACGCAATATCGACGAAGAATGCCTGCGCATTCTGGCCCGTCGTCAGCCGGCGGCGTCCGACCTGCGTCTGATCATCAGCATCTCCAAGTCGGTGATCGACCTGGAGCGCATCGGCGACGAAGCGACCAAGATCGCCCGTCGTGCAATTCAGCTGTGCGAGGAAGGTGAAGCGCCGCGCGGTTATGTCGAGGTTCGCCACATCGGCGACCAGGTGCGCAACATGGTCCGCGATGCGCTGGACGCGTTTGCCCGCTTCGATGCCGATCTGGCGCTGTCGGTGGCGCAGTACGACAAGATCATCGACCGTGAATACAAGACCGCCCTGCGCGAGCTGGCGACCTACATGATGGAAGATCCGCGCTCTATCTCGCGGGTCTTGAGCATCATCTGGGTGCTGCGTTCGCTGGAGCGGATCGGCGACCACGCACGCAACATCTCGGAGCTGGTGATCTACCTGGTGCGCGGCACCGACGTGCGTCACATGGGCCTCAAGCGCATGAAGGAAGAAGTTGAAGGGACAAGCGGCGAAACCGCTAATGTTCCGGGCAATGCTGACGATAAGTAAGATTGCCTGAGAAAAGCGCCCGGCCCTTTGGCCGGGCGTTTTTGTTTCTGCTTTTCAGAAGGCAGAAGCGAATTAAAAAGCAGCACCCGCGAACGAAAAGTCCCGGCGTGACTGAAGAGTTTTGGCAATGTGCCATCAGCCAGCGTTATGCTTGCCGGGATTTTAATAGGGGTGTTGGATGAGCAAGATCAGTGTGTTGGTCGTGGACGATGCATCGTTCATTCGTGACCTGGTGAAAAAGTGCCTGCGTAATTACTTCCCGGGGATCCGCACCGAGGACGCCGTCAACGGTAAAAAAGCCCAGGCCATGCTGGCCAAGGAGGCTTTCGACCTGGTGCTGTGCGACTGGGAAATGCCGGAAATGTCCGGTCTCGAACTGCTGACCTGGTGCCGTGAGCAGGACAACCTCAAGACCATGCCGTTCATCATGGTCACCAGCCGTGGCGACAAGGAAAACGTGGTGCAGGCGATTCAGGCTGGCGTTTCCGGTTACGTCAGCAAGCCGTTCACCAACGAGCAGTTGCTGACCAAGGTCAAGCAGGCCCTGAACAAGATCGGCAAGCTCGATGCCCTGATGAACAGCGCCCCGACCAAGATGAACTCGGCATTCGGCAACGACTCCCTGAGCGCACTGACCGGCGGCAAGGCTGCCGTGGTTGGTGCCGCACCGACTGCTGCGGCTGTGAATCCGTTTGCCAAGCCTGCCGCTGCCGCCCCGGCACCTGCCGCCGCGCCACAGCGTGGCCTGCTCAACAGCCCGCCCGTGAAAGCCCCGGCAGCCTCTGCTGCTCCGGCCAGCGGCCGTGGCCAGGGCCAGTTGCGTCTGCCTAGCGGCACCCAGCAATGCGTGATCAAGGCCCTGAGCATCAAGGAAGCGCTGCTGGTGGTGAAGCGCACCGACACGTTGCCGCAGATCCTCGACAGCGCCGTGCTCGATCTGGAGCAGGGCGACAACGCCGAAATCGCCCGCCTCAACGGCTACCTGCACGCTGTCGTCGCCCACGAGCCGAAACCCGACAGCGACTGGCTGCAACTGACCTTCCGCTTCGTCGACCAGGACGCGCAGAAGCTCGACTACATCTCCCGCCTGATCGCCCGCGGCACGGCGCAGAAGCACTTCGTTCCGGGCGCGTAAGCGTCGCGGGCAAAAGAAGACCGCCGCCTGACACAGGCTGCGGTCTTTTTTCATGCTGTGCCAAATTTGAAACATCTGTCTACTAGCCTGGTCTGCTTCAGCTGCTAGGCTCATTCCCAGGCCTTACTCGACAGAACTTTTGCCCATGCCCCTGCGCCTGCTGTTTTTCTGTGGTCTGTTCATGGCCTCCACCTCGACTGTGGCCATGACGATCTACAAATCTACCGATGCCAACGGAGTGGTTTCGTACAGCGACCGTCCGAGCAAAGGCTCCCAGGTGTTCGTGTTTCAGGACCGGATGGTCGAGCGCCTCGAGCGTCAGGTCTATCTCGACATCAAGAAGCAGAAGGGCACCGACGTGGTGTTCGTGCGCAACGACCTGTATGCACCGGTGGAGGTCGCACTGGCGTTCACCGGGATGAGCAATGTGCGTGGTGCACCGACGGAAACGATCCGCCGGGTGCTGCCGGCGCGCAGCAACACGCGGCTGGCGCTACTGACGGCGGTGTCCGGTGGCAAACCGCTGGTGTACACGCCGCAGTTCCAGTACTCCCTCGGCGACCCCGCTGGCGCCGCTCAGAGCTATCGCTATCCGTTTCCCTGGCGTGGGGGCCCCTTCCGTCTGAGTCAGGGCGCCAACGGCGACTACAGCCACTACGGGCCGAAGAACAAGTACGCGATGGACATCGCCATGCCGGTCGGTACACCGATCATCGCGGCGCGGGCCGGGGTGGTGGTGAAGATCGAGAACTCGCAGAACGGGCGCGGCACCGATCCTTCCGGCAATTTCGTGCGGGTGCTGCACGACGACGGCACGATGGGCGTGTATCTGCACCTCAAGCAAGGGTCGGTGAGTGTGCGGGAAGGGCAGCGAGTGGCGGTGGGCAGTCCGCTGGCGCTGTCCGGCAACACCGGCAACAGCAGCGGCCCGCACCTGCACTTCGTGGTGCAGCGCAATACCGGAGGGGGGCTGGTGTCGATTCCGTATCAGTTCAACCAGCCGCTGGGGGCGTTGCCCAACTTTGCGTTGGGCAAACGGTAATCCCCGTCAGTCGAGCATCAGCACCTTGGCCAGAATGATCTTCGGGCCTTTCATCTTCTTGATGATGATCCGCAGCCCTTCGACTTCCAGCACTTCTTCCTCTTCCGGCACCCGTTTTAGGGTTTCGTAGATCAGCCCGGCGAGGGTTTCGGCTTCGATGTGATCCAGGTCGATACCCAGCAGACGCTCGACCTTGAACAGCGGCGTATCGCCCCGCACCAGCAGCTTGCCCGGCTGGTAGGCGAGGATGCCGCGCTCGGCCTTGCGGTGTTCGTCCTGGATGTCGCCGACCAGCACTTCCAGCACGTCTTCCATGGTCAGGTAGCCGATGATGTTGCCGTCGGCCTCTTCGACCACGGCGAAGTGCGAGCCGCCCTTGCGGAACTGCTCAAGCAACTGCGACAGCGGCATGTGCCGCGACACGCGCTCCAGCGGGCGGGTCAGTTCGGCAAGGTTGAACGACTCGGGAATGTGGTCCAGCGCCGCCAGTTCCAGCAGCAGGTCCTTGATGTGCAGCAGGCCGACGAACTCCTTGCGCTCGCTGTCGTACACCGGATAGCGGCTGAACTTGTGGCGACGGAACATCGCCAGGATTTCTTTCAGCGGGGCGTTGAACTCGAGGGTGATCAGGTCTTCCCGGGAGTTGGCCCAGTCGACCACTTCCAGTTCGCCCATTTCCACCGCCGAGGCCAGCACGCGCATGCCCTGGTCGCTCGGGTCCTGGCCACGGCTGGAGTGCAGGATCAGTTTCAGTTCTTCACGGCTGTAATGGTGCTCGTGATGCGGGCCGGGTTCACCCTGGCCAGCAATGCGCAGGATGGTGTTGGCGCTGGCGTTGAGCAGGTAGATCGCCGGGTACATGGCCCAGTAGAACAGGTACAGCGGCACCGCCGTCCACAGCGACAGCAGCTCGGGTTTGCGGATCGCCCAGGACTTGGGTGCCAGCTCGCCGACCACGATGTGCAGGTAGGAAATGATGAAGAACGCGGTGAAGAACGAGATGCCTTTGACCACTTCCGCCGACTGCACGCCGACCGCGCTCAGCAGCGGCTCGAGAATGTGCGCGAACGCCGGCTCGCCGACCCAGCCCAGACCGAGGGAGGCGAGGGTGATACCGAGCTGGCACGCCGAGAGGTACGCATCGAGCTGACTGTGTACGGTGCGCAGGATGTGCCCGCGCCAGCCGTGTTGTTCAGCGATGGCTTCGACCCGGGTCGAGCGCAGTTTGACCATGGCGAATTCCGCCGCAACGAAGAAGCCGTTGAGCAGAACCAGGATCAGAGCAAAAAGAATCATGCCGAAATCGGCGAATATTGTTGCGAGGGACAAGCCAGGGGAAGGGTCCATGATGGAGTTTTGCGGGTTCCGTGTGATTCGTAAGAGAGAAGAAATCGCGCCTGAAAGGCAGGCGCAAGTCAGCCAATGTAGCGGCTGACCTGGCGATTGCCTAGTCCGGCATTACTCAGCGGCGCTGATGAGCCGTGCCTGGGCGACCTGCGCCGGGGCGAAATGGCAGGTGAACGTGCTGCCGTGGCCGGGCACGCTGCTGATCTCCATCCGCGCGCGATGGCGCAGCAACACGTGTTTGACGATGGCCAGGCCCAGGCCCGTGCCGCCGGTGTTGGAGTTGCGGCTGGAGTCGACACGGTAGAAGCGCTCGGTCAGGCGCGGCAGGTGTTTGCTGTCGATGCCGATCCCGGAATCCTGCACGCTCAGGTGCGCGCCCTGATCGTCGCCCCACCAGCGGATGCGGATATTGCCTTCGGCCGGGGTGTATTTGACGGCGTTGAACACCAGGTTGGAAAACGCGCTGCGCAGTTCCGCCTCGCTGCCCTTGAGCAGGATGCTGGCGTCGGCTTCCAGGCTGATTTTCTGATTCTTCGACCCCGACAGTTGCTGTGCATCGCTCTTGATCGACTGCAACAGGGTATCGATGTGCACCGGCTGGTTGTCAGACGGGTAATCGGTGGCTTCCAGTTTGGCCAGCAGCAGCAAGTCGTTGAGCAGGGTCTGCATGCGTCCGCCCTGTTGCTGCATCTGCTGCAGGGCACGGCTCCAGCGCGGGTTCACTTCTTCGACGTTGTCGAGCAGGGTTTCCAGGTAGCCGCAGATCACCGTCAGCGGGGTGCGCAGCTCATGGGAGACGTTGGCGATGAAGTCCTTGCGCATCTGTTCCAGCTGATGGATGCGCGTGACGTCGCGCACCAGCATCAAGTGTTCGTTGTTGCCGTAGCGCGTGAGGTACATCTGGATGCGCACGCGGTCGTTGGTCGGTGAAGGGATTTCCAGCGGCTCGGCGTAGTTTTCCTGCTCGAAGTATTCCTTGAAGCGCGGATGGCGGACCAGGTTGGTCACGGGTTGGCCGCTGTCTTGTGGGGTCTTGAGGCCGAGCAGGGTTTCGGCGGCGCGGTTCCACCATTCCAGGTTGCCGTCGCTGTCGAGCATGATCACCGCGTCTTTAAGCGCGGCGGTGGACTCCTGAACGCGGTCGATCACCGCTTGCAGGCGTCCGCGTACCCGCTGGTCGCGGCGTTGCAGGTGGTAGATGCTGTCGAACACCTCACCCCACAGACCGTAGCCGTCGGGCGGTGCTTCATCGGGTTGGTGCAGGCGCAGCCATTCGTGCAGGCGCAGCAGTTGCTTGAGCGTCCAGGCCAGGTACAGGCCCAGTCCCGCCGCGAGGCTCCAGCCGTAGTAGCCGGTGATCAGGCCGATCACCAGGCAGCCGGTGACCAGCAACAGCATGTGGCGAATCAGGGTGCCATGCCAGTTTTGATTCACGGGAAATACGGTCCTTGTCTGCGAGTCTGGCGGTCGGCTCAGGCCTTGGTGGAGAACCGATAGCCGGTGCCGCGAACGGTTTGTACCAGATTTTCGTAGGCGTCGCCGAGGGCCTTGCGCAGGCGTCGGATGTGCACGTCGACCGTGCGCTCTTCAACATAGACGTTGCCGCCCCAGACCTGATCCAGCAACTGGCCACGGGTGTAGGCGCGTTCCTGGTGGGTCATGAAGAATTGCAGCAGGCGGTACTCGGTCGGGCCCATCTCGGCCGGACGGCCATCGATGGTCACGCGGTGGCTGATCGGGTCGAGCAGCAGGCCACCGACTTCGATCGGCGCTTCGCCATCGGTCGGGCCGGCGCGCCGCAGCACGGCCTTGAGGCGTGCCACCAGTTCGCGTGGGGAAAACGGTTTGGTGATGTAGTCGTCGGCGCCGACTTCCAGACCCTGGATCTTGTTGTCTTCTTCGCCCTTGGCGGTGAGCATGATGATCGGGATGTCCCCGGTCAGCTCGTCACGCTTGAGGCGGCGGGCCAGCTCGATGCCGGAGGTGCCGGGCAGCATCCAGTCGAGCAGGATCAGGTCCGGCTTGCGGTCGACGATAATGGCGTGAGCCTGCTGCGAGTTCTCTGCCTCGAGGCAGTCATAGCCGGCCATTTCCAACGCAACGGCGATCATTTCGCGAATGGGCGCTTCGTCGTCGACGATCAGAATGCTCCTGCCAACCATGCCTTAATCCTCTTGTCATTTAACTGTCTTGCGCCGCATTAGATAACGGAATTATTGCAGTCGTGTGACAGTATTTTAGTCCAGCGGCGATTGTGCAAATCCTGAACTAAGCTCTAAGTCCGAATCCTGACAACCACAAAAGAAGGTTTCCATGACTCAAATGACTGCTTCCTTTAAAGCTCTGCTGATGGCTGCTGCCGTGACGCTGCCCGGCCTTGCGATGGCCGCTGAACCGGCAATGATGAAAGACGGCATGATGGTCGATCACAAAGGCATGACCGTTTATACGTTCGACAAGGACGCTGGCGGCAAGTCGATGTGCAATGACAAGTGCGCCGACAACTGGCCTCCGATGATGGCGCCGGCCGGTGCGAAGGCGGAAGGCAAGTGGACGGTGATCAAGCGCGACGACGGCAAGATGCAGTACGCCTACGACGGCAAGCCGCTGTATACCTTCAAGATGGACGCCAAGCCGGGTGACATGATGGGCGACGGCAAGATGGACGCATGGCACGTGGTTCACGAGCACAAGTAAGCCATCGGCAGTGAAACAGCATCGCGGCCCGCAGGCATTGCCTCGGGCCGCGATGCGTTGAGGTCAGCGCAACGCGTAATCCAGGACAATCCCGACGAAGATCGCCAGACCGGCCCAATGGTTGTGCAGGAACGCCTTGAAGCAGCGCATCCGGTCGCGATCGCGGGTGTACCAGAACTCCCACGCATAGCACCCGGCAGCCACCAGCAGGCCGAGGTGGAACCACATCCCCAGTTCGAACTTCGACCCGGCCAGCAACAGGCAGCCCAGTGACAGCGCCTGCAAGGTCAGGATGATCACCCGGTCCGCCTCGCCGAACAGGATCGCCGTGGATTTCACGCCGATCTTCAAGTCGTCGTCACGGTCGGTCATCGCGTAATAGGTGTCGTAACCCACGGTCCACAGCAGGTTGGCGATCCACAGCAGCCAGGCCGTCGCCGGCAGCTCACCGGTCTCGGCGGTGAACGCCATCGGCATGCCCCAGGAAAACGCCGCCCCCAGCACTACTTGCGGGTAATAGGTGTAGCGCTTCATGAACGGATAGGTGAACGCCAGCGCCAGGCCGCCCAGCGACAGCCAGATCGTCGCGGCGTTGGTGCACAGCACCAGCAGGAAACTTACGCCCATCAGCAAGGCGAAGAACACCAGCGCCTCTTTCGAGCTGATCCGCCCGGCGGCCAACGGGCGTTCGGCGGTGCGCTTCACATGGCCGTCGACCTTGCGGTCGGCCCAGTCGTTGATCACGCAGCCGCCGGCACGGGTCAGCACCACGCCGAGGACGAAAATCACGATGTTGGCCAGCGAAGGCGAACCTTTGCCGGCAATCCACAGCGCCCAGAGCGTCGGCCACAGCAGCAGATAGATGCCGATCGGCTTGTCCATGCGGGTCAACTGGATGAAGTCCCAGGCGCGCGGGTTCAGGCGATTCAGGGATTTGAGCAGGCTTTGATACATCAGCAGTTCTCCGGACGGGTGCGGACGGCTTCCCACAGCGTAGGCAGGAAAATCTCCGCCACCAGTACGCTCAAGGCACCACGGTCGAAACGCGAACGACGACCCCACAGACCGATGGCCCGGGAATCCTCGGGCAGCCAGTGTTCCGGGTAATGGCAGACTTCTATGGCGCGGCGCTGAAACGCGTGATCGCAGAACAACAGTTCGCCCAGTGAGCGGCTGCCCAACTCATCCATATGCAGTCCGTCGCCCTGCAAGGCGCTGCGCGAGGCCACGCTGCGGGCGAACACCCAGGCCTCACCATGACCGCGCAGATACACCTCGCGTACCCAGCCTTCGCTGCCTTCGGCCAGGTCCAGCGCCGCGCATTCGTCGTCGCGCAGGGTCTGCCAGCCTTCGAACAGCGGCGTGACGCTGAAACCATCATCGGACAGGCGGGTCAGGCGGCGGGTCAGGGAGCCTTCGTCGAACAGCCAGTCGAGCGTGGACGTGTCGGGGAGGGGTGTCAGGTGGCTTTGCGGGCGCCACAGCGGGGCGTTTTTGAGTTGCACAATGAGTCATTATTGGCAGCAAATGAGGCGGCGAGCTTACCATGGCGCACCGCGAATTTGATTGATCCGGGCCGCCATTGCGCCGAACAGGCTTGCATCTGGCCGGTACCATCAGTACAAAACGCCCTGAGCCGGATGGCAGTGCTGCACCATCGACCGTCCGCGCCGGCTAAAGCCTGAATCCTGAGGAAGTACCTGAATGAAAAAGTGGCAATGTGTGGTCTGCGGCCTGATCTATAACGAAGCCGACGGCTGGCCGGATGACGGCATTGCGCCGGGCACCCTGTGGCAGGACGTGCCTGAAGACTGGCTGTGCCCGGACTGCGGCGTCGGCAAGATGGACTTCGAAATGATCGAAATCAACTGAGAAAATACTGAGGAGTAGGGCATGAGCGCACCTGTCGTAATCGTTGGCACCGGGCTTGCGGGTTACAACCTGGCCCGCGAGTTTCGCAAACTCGATGGCGAAACCCCGCTGCTGCTGATTACCGCCGATGACGGTCGTTCCTACTCCAAGCCGATGCTCTCCACCGGCTTCGGCAAGAACAAGGACGCCGACGGCCTGAGCATGGCCGAACCGGGCGCCATGGCCGAGCAGTTGAAAGCCGAGATCCGCACCCACACCCGTATCAGCGGCATCGACCCGGGCCACAAGCGGCTGTGGATCGGCGAGGAAGCGGTGAGTTATCGCGACCTTATCCTTGCCTGGGGCGCGGAAACCGTGCGTGTGCCGATTGAAGGCGATGCCGGGGATCTGGTGTTCCCGATCAACGATCTCGAGGACTACGCACGTTTTCGCGCGGCGGCGGCGGGCAAGCGTCGGGTGTTGCTGCTTGGTGCCGGCCTGATCGGCTGCGAGTTCGCCAACGACCTGATCCTCGGCGGCTACGAAGTGCAACTGGTTGCGCCGTGCGAGCAGGTGATGCCGACCCTGTTGCATCCGTCCGCTGCCGCAGCGGTGCAGTCCGGGCTGGAAAGCCTTGGCGCGCGCTTCCACCTCGGCCCGGTACTGACCCGTTTGCAGAAAGTCGCGGATGGACTCGAAGCCCACCTGTCCGACGGTCAGGTCATCCCGTGCGATGTAGTGGTGTCAGCCATTGGCCTGCGCCCGCGAATCGATCTGGCGGCGGCTGCCGGCATCCAGACCAACCGCGGTGTGGTGGTCGACCGCCATCTGCAAACCTCTCACGCCAATATTTACGCTCTGGGCGACTGCGCCGAGGTCGACGGGCTGAATCTTCTGTACGTCATGCCCCTCATGAGTTGTGCGCGAGCGCTGGCACAGACCCTGGCCGGCAACCCGACCGTGGTGAACTACGGACCGATGCCGATCACCGTGAAAACCCCGGTCTGCCCGTTGGTGGTTTCGCCGCCGCCACGGGGCCGCGAAGGCGTCTGGACCGTCGAAGGGCAGGGCGCCGACGTCAAGGCGCTGTGTCACGACGCGCAAGGGCAATTGCTCGGTTACGCCCTGACTGGCGCGGCGGTGATGGAAAAACTCGCGCTGAACAAACAGCTTCCGGCCTTGCTGGCGTAAATACCGGTCGTTCTGTCGGAATCACCCCGCTTTTGCCCCCACAAAGGTCGCGGGGAGACTGGCGCCGCCCTTATCCGCGTGCCATTCTCACTCCCGTCTGCCGCAGAGTAGAGCCTGCGGCGCCTTGGGCGCTGTTCCAACGAGAGCAGCACGGACATAACAACAAAAAACCGACTCAAAGGGGCTTCACTAATGCGTAAACCAGAACTCGCCGCTGCAATCGCTGAAAAAGCGGATCTGACCAAAGAGCAGGCCAACCGCGTTCTCAATGCTGTCCTCGAAGAAATCACCGGCGCCCTGCACCGCAAGGACAGCGTCACGCTCGTCGGCTTCGGCACCTTCCTGCAACGCCATCGCGGTGCCCGCACCGGTAAAAACCCGCAAACCGGTGAACCCGTCAAAATCAAGGCCAGCAACACTGTTGCGTTCAAGCCGGGCAAGTCGTTGAAAGACAGCGTCAATCCATAATTGCGGCGCATCCCTGAATAGCGGGGAGAACCGTAATAAAAAATGGGCACACCGATTGCGGTCGGGTGCCCATTTTTTGTGTCTGGAGAGTCCCGAGGCCGCAGGTTCTCTTCTGGCCTTCATTCATGAATCGCTTTGTCTTGATATGCATACTTTATCGGCCACTATCTTTGCTATTGTCTAATTATCTAGGCAGTGTTGATATTGCACATGTTGTAGATATTGCTGAAACCCAATGCCTTTGAATTGAGGCATAAGGTTCGTTTCATCAGTTAGCGACCAGATTTACGTACGCAGGGTTGATGTTGGCTTTCGTGCAGGTCGATCCTTCAGCAATGTCTAGTATTGAATACACACACTTCGTGATTTGCACATTCGCTCCAGGAATTCAGACACTATGCGCCTCCAAGCCATGACCGACGATGCGATTGCCAGTGCCATTGGTGCCCGGCTCCAGGAATTGCGCCTGAAGAAAAATCTCAGCCAGGAGCATGTCGCCAGGGAGGCCGGCATCAGCCGCCAGACACTGATCAATCTTCTCCATGGCAAAGGCACCCTGGTGAATCTGCTGGCCGTGCTGCGTGTCATCGGCGAGCTGGAAAGAGCAGCCTCGCTCGTGGAGCCCGTTCGACCGAGCCCGTTGCAGGTGATCAAGATGGCCGGAACCCGGCGTATGCGGGCAACCGGCACGCGGGCGGTGGGCAAGGCCTCGGCGGGGAGTGCAGGCGAGCCAGTGCCCGGCAGCGAAGTCAAAAAGGAGGTTGATTGGTGATTACGGCAAAGGTCTATCTCTTCGAGCGGTTTGTCGGGGGGCTGCTCTGGGATGAAGGAACCCAGCTGGGTTTGTTCGAATACGATCCTGAATTCGTCAAGACCGGTATCGAAATCTCGCCCATCCATATGCCATTGGCCGCCAATCAGACATATGCCTTCCCCGGCCTGAACCGGGAAACCTACAAAGGCCTTCCGGCCATCCTGGCGGACTCTCTGCCGGATGATTTCGGTAACGCACTGATCGACGCCTGGCTCGCTAAGGAGGGCCGTGACAAAGCGACGTTCACCCCGGTTGAAAGGATCCTGTATCAGGGCTCGCGCGGAATGGGCGGGCTCGAATACCGGCCCGCTCTCAGCGGTTCTGTAAATGCCAGCGAACGGATCCAGATTGATGCGCTGGTAGAGCTCGCCAGCGAAGTGCTCTCGCAACGGGAAAGTCTGGCCGATCGCCTCGCCCATCACGACACCGAGGTCGATGACGAGGCACTGAAGCGTTTGATCCAGGTCGGTACCAGCGCTGGCGGTGCCCGGGCCAAAGCGGTTATCGCGATGAATGCGGCTGGCGAGATCCGTTCGGGGCAAGTCAGGGCGCCAAAAGGTTTTTCCTACTGGCTGCTGAAGTTCGACGTTGCCAAGAACACCGACGTCCTGGCCGACTCGCAAGGCTTCGGCCGCGTGGAGTTCGCCTATTCGCTCATGGCCAAGGCTGCCGGCATTACCATGAGCCCGTGTGAATTGCTGGAAGAGGGTGGCCGCGCGCACTTTCTGACCAAACGCTTTGATCGTACCGATGGCGGAGAGAAGATCCACATGGCCACTCTGTGTGCCATGGATCATGCCGACTACAAACAGCCGGGCGGCTACTCCTACGAGGAGGCGTTCGGGGTCATGCGGGTTCTTGGTTTGCCGCGCCGTGACGCCGTAGAGTATTTCCGCCGCATGGTTTTCAACGTGGTGGGCCGCAATCAGGATGACCACACCAAGAACACCAGCTTCCTGATGGATCGGGCAGGCACCTGGTCTCTTTCCCCGGCCTATGACGTTTCCTGGTCGTACCAGCCGGGCAGCTTTTGGGTGGCTAGCCACCAGATGACGATCAACGGCAAGCGCGACAACTTCGAACTCGCGGACCTCGAGGCGGTAGCCAGACAGATCCGGGGCATCGACGCGCTGGCGATCATCAAGGAGGTTTGCGCTGCTGTTAAGCGCTGGCGCGAAATAGCCGGGTCCGTTGGCGTTGCGCCGCGATTGATCGATGAGATCGAGAAGACGCATCGTCTCTATCTCGGTGAAACACTCGCCTGATTAGGCAGAAACGAAGTACCAATCTTTAATCTGGTCATCGGATTTACCAAGAGCCATATGGAATCCCGAACATTTCGATATAGGCTTTGGACTCCGGTGAAAGAGGTAGCGCGTAGCGTCCTCCATTTTTCCCTTGATACGGCCCCTGCTTGACGATGCTCCCTTCAACCCGAGCAATCTCGACAGGCTTGAGACAAGGCCCACGCTGCCAAACCTTGGCAATGCCGCCGGGCGCCAATCCAATAGTTACGCGATCGCGGTAATCCGTGATCCATTTGCCATCCAGTCTGCAGTACGCCTTTTCCGGTTTATGCATGATTTCCCGCGCAGATTCGGGAATCACAATGTAGGCCTCATAGGTTTGAGGCTCAGCCAGTGATTGCCATCGCACATAGATCAAGCGGGGAAGATCGGCACCAGTGACGTCACGTCCGCCGCCACTACCGGGGCTGTCAGGCCAGCCTGCGGGCTTGCCCTTGTTGTCGGCGGGTGTGTTCACCGAGGCAATCCCGGCTCCGGCGCGTTTGAACACACGTTCACGGATATCCACCACGTCGGCCGTTTCAATCCAGACCTCCATGTAGGCAGGTGCTCCGAAGCCGAGGTACCAGGGCCGTTTGGTGATCGGTTGTGCATGACTTTGAGTGCAAAGCACCAACAGCAATCCGAAGACGAACCCCGTGTGTATTTTGACGGGCCGAGTGAATTTATTCATGGGGGTGCACCACTCGTTGTTTGTTCTTTGTTGGGCGGTTGATAAAAACAACGCTCCAGTCGCTGTTGTTGAAATCTTTGGCTGCGTTCCAGTGCGCGGATAGGTGGATATAGCGACTGCGTAACGACAATGAACGGTCGCACCATTGACTGAAGGGGATGTGATGCCTTACCAGCTCCCGAAGGGGATGCCGTATTTTTCGATGTAGGTTTTGGACGCGTCTTTGAGAGGTCGATGTTGACCTCCGGATTTACCGTCATAGGGGCCTTTGGGATTGATAGTTCCTTCGACTCGGGTAATTTCTACTGGCTTCAAGCACGGCCCCCTCAGCCACACCTTGGCAATTCCCCCGGGCGCCAAGCCAATAGTTACGCGGTCGCGGTAATCCGTGATCCATTTACCATCCAGTCTGCAGTACGCCTTTTCCGGTTTGTGCATGATTTCCCGCGCAGATTCGGGAATCACAATGTAGGCCTCATAGGTTTGAGGCTCTGCCAAGGATTGCCAACGCACATAGATCAAACGGGGGAGATCGGCTCCGGTGACGTGACGCCCCGAGCCGCTACCGGGGTTTTCTGGCCAGCCCGCAGGCTTGCCCTTGTTGTCGGCTGGGGTGTTTACCGAGACAATCCCGGCGCCGGCGCGTTTGAACACACGTTCACGTATATCCACCACGTCTGCCGTTTCAATCCAGACCTCCATGTAGGCAGGTGCTCCGAAGCCGAGGTACCAGGGCCGTTTGGTGATTGGTTGTGCGTGGCTTTGACTGCAAAGTACCAACAGCAATCCGAAGACGAATCCCGTGTTTTTTTTGATGGATCGAGTGAATTTATTCATGGGGGTGTATCACTCGTTGTTTGTCTTTTGTCGGTCGGTTTATGAAAACAATGCTTATGTCGCTGTTGTTGAAATCTTTGGCTGCGTTCCAGTGCGCAGAAAGATGGATATAGCGACTGCGTAACAAAGCCCGTTCTTTGATGGTCAGTCCCTCAACGGATGAATTTCCAAGCGCATAAGCCTCAAGCTTGGTGTGGATCGGGATCAGTTCCTCAGGCAGCGAAAGTTTTGAATCGTTTTTGTCAATCGCTTCAAATGGCACACCATGTCTGACCCCCAGCTCACGCATGATGCGTAAATACACCAGCGACAACTCACCGTGTACCGGGCGTTCAATCATGGCCGCAGCATAAATCCGCTTCTGGGGATCCGGTGTGGATCTGCCCCTTTCCAATCGTTGAATTACAGGGGTCTCCCAGAGTGCAACCCGCAGTTGATTGCCTGGAGCGTCATCTTCGATGACGCCTTTCGTATACCAGGCAAACGCCTCCTTTTCGGCAGCGACATAAGCTGCGCTACGGGTCGCTTCGTGGCTTCGGCTGATGGTGCTGGTGACCGGACTGCTCAACAGAAGTTTCTCCCTGGCTCTGGGCAGATAACCACCTCCCAGATCCGAGTGGGCGCCGGGTAATACCAGATCAATCTCACCCAGGCTGTTAAGGGCAAAGTTCTCGCGATATTCATCACGAGCCACCAGGTGCACCACTTTGCTGGCGCAACCTTCCGGCAGCTTCAAGTCCAGCCCGGGATTTCTGCTGTTAGCGCCTGTGAAGTCGAGCAACCATGGATTGGTGATTGCCGCGACGGTATCAAACAGACCAATGAAATTGATGCCGATACAGGATTGTGGATCCCAGTCAAAGCTACTTGCTAAAGACGGAGAGCCCGCTGGCAGCGCCTTTGCAAGAATGCTGCGCTTGCCTTTGAGCACTTCGTTTGCGAAGTGCCGTGCAGCGGCGGCGCCTCGACTGAAGCCGAAAATATCGAACTCGATTTTTTCTATTAGCGCGTTGGGGTTGCTATCAATCAGTGATCGAATTTGCTCCATTATTTTTTCCGGGCTCTGCTCCACACGAGCCAGGACACCCGTTTCGCCTCGGCCGGTTGCCTGGGTGTAAAGTGAATCGCCTCCATCAGCTGTCGTACCAATGCCTTCGATGTATACGCGCAAGAAAGCCTGTTTCGTTTTCTCCGGCAGTACCTCGAACGCATGGTCCGTATACAGCTCATGCAACCGCACGATATTGCTCACATCATTGCCATAACTGTTATCCGGCGAGTTGCCATTCCCGTCGTACCCATGGGCGGCGCAGTGCTTCTGGATCTCTTCGGCAGCCTCCGCCAGATTGGCATCTGGCGCATAGCAAGCCGCGACCGTTTCGCTGTTGGCCTTGTTGTTCCCCGTTCCATCGAAAAACACGCCAATCCTCAACGTAATTCCGGCGGCCGCTTCATCCTCCAGCTCGACTTCTTCTTCCTCTTCTTCGAGCTCGCTTTCCTCTGGGGAGGGTTGCGAGGCGTTCGTCTGTCCCGCTGCCGGATTGCCTGTGGCCTGCGACACAAAACGCTTGGCAGATTCATCCCTGGATACCTCGCCACCCATCACAATCTCGGTACTGCTGAAGATCCCGCCCTCGTCGATCACGATGTGATGACCGCCCGCTTTCAGCGTGATGCTGGCGCCCGCATCCAGCACCACATTGGCACCGGCCTTGATCTGCACGTGCTGTCCTGCCTCGACGGCAATGACCTTGCCGACAGATGTCTGGCTGCTGCCCTGGATGCTTTCCCGTCGATCGCGTCCGACCTCCAGTCGACTGTCATGGAGGATCTGCCGCTCCATGTCGCGTTGGGCGCGCAGGTAAATCAGTTCCTGGCCGGCGCGGTCTTCTAGCGTCAATTCGTTGTAGCCGCCGGTGTCGGGTGAGCTGCGACTGCGCAGCACGGTGCGGGTTTTGTGCTCGGGCAATATGTAAGGCGCGGGTGTGAGTTTGTTGATCACGCAACCGGTAATCAGTGGTTGATCGGGGTCGCCCTCCAGAAAGGTCACCACGACTTCCATTCCGATGCGGGGAAGGGTCATTGCGCCAAAACCGTTTCCGGCCCAGTTCGACGACACTCGTACCCAACAACTGCTGCGCTCGCTGTTCAGCTCGGCCCGGTCCCAGTGGAATTCGATCTTCACGCGACCGAACTCATCGCAGTAGATCTCTTCACCTTTTGGCCCGGTTACCCGAGCCGTCTGGCTCACCAACGGTGGCCGGCGCGCAGGCAGTGGAGGGCGGAAAACCACTTCGGCAGGTATGGCGCGGAAGCTGTTGCGGTATCCCTGGGTAAAACCGTCTGCAGTAGTGGATTCGTTTGTAGCGTGCTCCTCCAGAACTTGAGGTTGTCGCCCGGTGTGCGTGACTTCGAGTAATTGCCACAGCCCGTTGCATTGCTTGCGGGGATGTTCGGTCAATTCGAACAGGTGGCCACAGCGCAGGGTTGGCTGGTTGCTCTGACCCTCGGCCGTTTCATAATCGGCGCGATGGCGTTCCAGGGCCTGACGGGCAAGTTGTTTGCCGCGTTTTTCGTTCTCCATCGCCAGCGGGTAGCGATAGTCCTCAAGTCCGGGTGTGAAATCGGCGACAAATCGGCTTTCAAGCAACAGGTGCGGGCGCTTCAGGTCGTAGTCCCGACGGGTGACGCGGCTGGTACGTGTTCGGGCGTGCCAGGAAAACCGGTGGACCACCGGGTGCTCCGCCACCATCGCGCTGTCGTGCCGGTAGGTTGTTGCGTGTAATGTCGGCAGGAACACCGTGTCATCGGTGAACACCAGCAAGTGCCTCTCCACCGAGTGCTGGTGATGCCATGTGATGCCGTCTTCGGCGCACAGGCGCTGGATGAACTCGAAATCGCTTTCACCGTACTGGGTGCAGTACGCGCGTGGTGGCAAGGTCTGGACATGGAACCTGAAAGCATCGGCAAGGATGCCGTGACGTTTGAGCAATTGGGTGATGATTTGCGGGACAGTCTGGTTCTGGAAAATCTGTTGATCGTGACTGAACTGCAAATAGTGGAGGACTGGAACCAGTGTCAGGCCATAGTGCGACAGGCGCTTTCCCGACTCGCCGGCCTGTACATCCTCGATGTACCCGTGAATACCCTCGCCATCCAGTCCGAAGCGCAGGAACGCCGGCTGACCAAGCAAACCTTCCACGTCGAAATCATGAACCTCGCAGACGAGTCCTACCTTAATGGCATAAAGCGTGCTGACGGCCTCGGAACCCTCGAAAGCCAACACCTTGAAGTCGTTGCGAACGGCGGGAATCTGCAGCGTAAAGCACGCAGAACTGACAGCTCCAGACATACGCTTGTCCTTAAGCAGAGAGGGAAATTTGGCGTGATGTCGAAACCCTCCCTGGTCAGCGCACGCGAGCATTGCCCGGCACGCTAACAAGGCGTGAAACAAATTTATGTAAGAAGAGTCCCTGGTTTAAGTCGGAACATTCCGCGTTGTAAAACAGCGCCAGGGTTGTGGGAAATGCCTGTGGGAAAGTGATTCAAGGCGATAAGGAAACCCTGCGATAGTCCTGTCTGTGTAGGTATTCCAACAATATTCAACATATGAATTGCCATCAATTTGATGGCACTTTTATTGTTTGCAGTTGTCGCCAGTCATTTGTTAATAGATGAGCGTGTATTTTCGGAAGCGTCCTACTTCAAATTTTTTCCGTTTTTGTCATGCTTTCATCCGTATTTATGGAACGGGCGTGCCACCACTGTTGCTGGCTTTCACTGGGCGCTCTAGATCAATGCTTACGGGGAAGCAGGCCGAAAATGTGAAATATAAACCGATATCAGGGAAACCCCTGCGACATATAGGGCGATCTCCTACACACCCCAATGAACAGTTCGTCTTGTTGTTTAATCGGATGCTTGCTAGTGGCCATCATTGTGATTACGATGCGCGCACTTGAAAGAGCACACACTCAATTGGATGAGTTTCCCCAATGCTCTTCGATACTGTCCCCGCGCCGCTGCAACTCCAATAGGCGTACGACCGTAATCCAAATAAAGGCCATGGATGTCCTACTCAAGCAAACTTTCCGCCCATTACCTCGAACTCGCTAAAGTCTCTGTTTCCAAAGAGAATTTTGCGGGCGAAGACGTTCGTTTCTCGAGCGAATTCGAGGCGCTGGAAAGCGAGCTGGCCAAAGCTTCGTCGATGCACGAAAGCGGGCAGGTCGACTGGCTGAAAATCCGCGAAAACAGCGAAAACCTGCTGCGCACCCAATCCAAGGATCTACGTGTCGGCGCCTGGCTGACCTGGTCGCTGTACCAGCGTGAATCCTTCCCCGGGCTGCTCGCCGGCCTCGGTTTGCTGCACCACTTGTCGGAAAATAACTGGGCCGACGTTCACCCGCTCAAGCCCCGTACCCGGGCCGCTGCCATTGGCTGGCTGGTGCCGCGTCTGGAACAGGTGATCACCGAGAACATCGCGATCAAGGAACAGCTGCCGATGTTCAGGCAGTTGTCCGAGCACCTGTCCGGTCTCGACGCCGCCTGCACCGAGCATCTGGGCGATGATGCGCCGCTGTTGCTGCCGCTCTCCCGCCGCCTGAAAACCATGATCCAGCGCGCCGCCGACAACCAGCCGGCCCCCGGCGTCGTGGGTGCGGCGGTGGCACAGGTCAAACAGGCCGCCAGCCAGTTGCTGGCGCCGGGCGCGCCGATCGACAACGAGAAAGAAGCCCACAAGGCCCTGCGCGCCCAGCAGGAAAGCGCCCGCCCGCTGTGCGCCTGGTGGCTCAAGCAGAAGGCCACCGACCTGCGCGCCCTGCGCCTCAACCGCACCTTGCTGTGGATGACGATCGATGCGGTGCCCGAGCGCAACGCCGAGCAGATCACCGTGCTGCGCGGGCTTCCGGTGGACAAGCTCAAGCAGTATCAGGACCGTTTTGACCAAGGCAAGTACGCCGACCTGCTGGTGGAACTGGAGGCGAGCCTGGCGAAGGCGCCGTTCTGGTTCGATGGCCAGAGGATGGTCTGGGAATGCCTCCAGAACCTCAACGCCGAGCTGGCCATGCGCGAAGTGGAAATCCACTTCGCGCTTTTGATTCAGCGCCTGCCCGGCATCATCGAGCTGCGTTTCCATGACGGCGCGCCGTTCGCCGATCCGTCCACCCGGGCGTGGATCGCCGGCAACGTCATGCCGCACCTGCAAAGCGCCAGCGCGCCGCGCAAGGCCGAAACCGAGAACGTCGAAACCCAGCCGGCCTGGGAAAAGGCCCTGGAAGAAGTCCAGCCGATCCTGCGCAAGGAAGGCCTCAAGCCGGCGGTGCAGATCCTCAAGCAAGGATTGCAGTCCGCCCATGGCGGCCGCGAACGCTTCTTCTGGCAGTTCGCCCTCGCGCGGCTGTGCTTCCTGGCCAAGAAATACGAACTCGCCAAGAACCAGCTCGAAACCCTCGATCAGACATTACAGGACTCAGGCCTGCACGCCTGGGAGCCCGATCTTGCATTGGAAGTGCTGCACCTGCTGCACAGTTGCTGCGAGTTGCTGCCGCAGAACCATGCCGTACGTGAACGCAAGGAAGAGATTTATCGCAGGCTGTGCCACCTCGACCTCGAAGTGGTACTCGAATAGGCCCCAGGGCCACAACCGCAAGGAGAAAAGCCATGGCCAAAGAAGGCTCGGTAGCCCCCAAGGAACGCATCAACGTCACCTTCAAACCCGCCACCGGCGGTGCTCAGGAAGAGATTGAACTGCCGCTGAAGCTGCTGGCAATCGGTGACTACACCCACCGCAAGGACGATCGCAAGATCGAGGATCGCAAGCCGATCAGCATCGACAAGATGACCTTCGACGAAGTGCTGGCCAAGCAAGAGCTGGGTCTGACGCTGAGCGTGCCGAACCGTCTGCAGGAAGATGGCGAGGCCGACGAGCTGGCCGTGCAACTGCGCGTCAACTCCATGAAGGACTTCAACCCGGCCAGCCTGGTCGAGCAAGTGCCTGAGCTGAAAAAACTGATGGAACTGCGCGATGCGCTGGTGGCCCTCAAAGGCCCGCTGGGTAACGCACCTGCGTTCCGTAAAGCCATCGAAGGCGTGCTCGCCGACGACGAATCCCGCGGTCGCGTACTCGGTGAGCTGGGCCTGAACGCCGCAGCCCCGGACGCCTGAGCCCACAGCAGCCAAGGAAGCCAACACAATGAGCACTAGCGCAGCACAACAGAACGCCGCCGAAAACGGCGAATACAGCATTCTCGACAGCATCATCGCCGAAACCCGCCTGACGCCGGACGACGAAGCCTACGACATCGCCAAGCGCGGTGTGTCGGCGTTCATCGAAGAGCTGCTCAAGCCGCAGAACAACGGTGAGCCGGTCAAGAAAGCCATGGTTGACCGCATGATCGCCGAGATCGATGCCAAGCTCAGCCGTCAGATGGACGAAATCCTGCACCACCCGGACTTCCAGGCGCTGGAATCGTCGTGGCGTGGCCTGCAACTGCTGGTCGACCGCACCAACTTCCGCGAAAACATCAAGATCGAAATCCTCAACGTCTCCAAGGACGACCTGCTGGACGACTTCGAAGACTCGCCGGAAGTAATGCAATCGGGCCTGTACAAGCACATCTACACCGCTGAATACGGCCAGTTCGGTGGTCAGCCGGTTGGCGCGATCATCGCCAACTACTACCTGTCCCCAAGCTCGCCGGACGTGAAACTGATGCAGTACGTGGCCAGCGTATCCTGCATGTCCCACGCGCCGTTCATCGCTGCTGCCGGCCCGAAATTCTTCGGTCTGGAAAGCTTCACCGGCCTGCCGGACCTGAAGGATCTGAAAGATCACTTCGAAGGCCCGCAATTCACCAAATGGCAGAGCTTCCGTACCTCGGAAGACTCCCGCTACGTTGGCCTGACCGTTCCGCGTTTCCTGCTGCGTAACCCGTACGATCCGGAAGAGAACCCGGTCAAATCGTTCGTATACAAGGAAAACGTTGCCAACAGCCACGAGCACTACCTGTGGGGCAACACCGCTTACGCGTTCGGCACCAAGCTGACCGACAGCTTCGCCAAATTCCGCTGGTGCCCGAACATCATCGGCCCACAGAGCGGCGGCGCCGTTGAAGACCTGCCTCTGCACCACTTCGAAAGCATGGGCGAAATCGAAACCAAGATTCCTACCGAGGTTCTGGTTTCCGACCGTCGTGAATACGAACTGGCCGAGGAAGGCTTCATCTCCCTGACCATGCGTAAAGGCTCCGACAACGCGGCGTTCTTCTCCGCAAGCTCCGTGCAGAAGCCGAAGTTCTTCGGCATCAGCGCAGAAGGCAAGGCTGCAGAGCTGAACTACAAGCTCGGCACCCAACTGCCGTACATGATGATCGTCAACCGCCTGGCTCACTACCTGAAAGTGCTGCAGCGCGAGCAACTCGGTTCGTGGAAAGAGCGTACCGACCTCGAGCTGGAACTGAACAAGTGGATCCGCCAGTACGTGGCCGACCAGGAAAACCCGAGCGCCGAAGTACGTGGCCGTCGTCCGCTGCGCGCTGCGCAAGTGATCGTCAGCGACGTTGAAGGCGAGCCGGGCTGGTACCGCGTCAGCCTGAACGTGCGTCCGCACTTCAAGTACATGGGTGCCGATTTCACCCTGTCGCTGGTTGGCAAGCTGGACAAAGAGTAAGAGCGACTCATGGACGGATACGGCAGCCTTTTCGAACGCCTCAACGGCGACGCGGAACTACGCAAGGGCAAGAGCCTCGAGGCTTCTGCCATGGCGTCGGTGGCTGCCCATCTGGCCAAAATGCTCAGCACCCGGGCCGGCAGCGTGCAAACGCTGTCCGACTACGGGTTGCCCGATCTCAATGACATGCGCCTGAGCCTGCACGACTCCCTGAGTCAGGCCCGCCTGGCCATCGAAAGCTTCATCGAAGCCTACGAACCGCGCCTGAGCAACGTGCGTGTCATTTCCCTGCCGCGAGACCACGACCAGCTCCGCCTGGCCTTCAGCATCGAAGGCCTGCTGGAAGTCGAGGGCTTCAAGCGTCAGGTCAGTTTCGCCGCGCGCCTGGATGGCAGCGGTCAAGTGAAGGTCACCTAAGGAGAACCCCGATGTCTGGCAAACCTGCAGCACGCGTATCCGACCCCACCGCTTGCCCGCTCCCCGGCCACGGCACCAACCCGATTGCCGCCGGCTCCGGCGACGTGTTCTTCGACGGCCTCGCGGCCGCCCGCGAAGGCGATGCCTCCGCGTGTGGTGGTGCGTTGGTCGGCGATCTGGCGACCACGGTTCTGATCAATGGCAAGCCGGCCGCCACCGTTGGTTCGGTTGGTTCTCACGGCAATAAAGTCACCGCTGGATCAGGGACGGTGATTATCGGCAATTCGCATTCGCCGGCGCCGTTTGTGCCGCCGTTGCCGGTGGAGATTCAGTGGCCGTTCAACGAGCACTTCGTAATCAATTGTCAGGACAGCGGGAAACCATTGGCCGGCGTTGCATACACGCTGAAAACCGCTTCAGGAAAAATCATCGATGGCGTTACCGGTGCCGATGGAAAGACCCAGAAAATTTCTTCGGATCAAGCTGAAGCCCTGGAGTTGGTGATTGAGCAGCAAACAGAAGTAATGATCGCCTGAACGCCAGGCTGGTTTCTGGAAATGAACTTTTGATTCTGGTGTGAGTTGAGGATTCTGAAATGGCAGACACAGTAGTGGCATCTAGTTTGACTCCGGCGAGCAATAAAACTGGAAAGTCTACCGTTGTGCGTCTTTTCAAAGTGAGCGATATCCCAGCTGCAATGGATAAGATGAAGTGGCCCGTGGCTGCAGCATTGATGCGTCATTGGTTTAAAGGTGAACCCTGGAAAAATGCCAGTGGCGGAATGGAGAAAGAGGAGAAAGAACACACCCGGCCAATGCCTGAGCAATATATCGAGGAAGATATAGTCAAGATGGACTGGGTGCTTAAGTTCAAGAAGCCCAGTGATACTCGACAAGTGTTGAAAGGGGCGTGGAATAACGACAAAGCCATGCCTGAAATCAAGACAAATATCTTGCGGGCGTTTGGCAAGTCCGGGCCTGGTTGTTATCCAGTAAAGTTCAATGGCAAGGGGCGTGCAGCCGAGAAGTTTGGCTACTTCAACTCACGCGCCGTTAAGTTCAGTCAGATGGGTGGCGGTGAGCTGGACGAGCTGCGTGGGGCATTGGCAAATTTCAACATGCGTGTTATCGCCGAAGGCGTTGTAAACGTCTTTGACAAAAAAATCGTGTTTGTTGCAGACCGCTTGGGTTATTACGTCGAAGACAACTATGACTTTAATGACGGTGACGACTTCATCAGTCAGCCGCTCGGGTTCTGGAATTTCGATGGAGTCGCCGGAGTCATCGAGGCCAACGCGCAGAATATGGCCATTGATCAAGAAACCTCAGGGATTGTGCAGTCTTCCCTCTTTGGAATGAGTGACGCGTCAGAGAAGCGGTTTGTGGAATTGGCAAACAAGCGATTTTTCTTCATTCAAAACAAACATTTTGTGGAATACAGAAAGCTTCATGCCAAAGGTGGGGACTTCAAACTTTTTTCCGATATTTTTTACGAAAGTATCGCTCCTGTTTCCATTGAGCTGGTGAAGAGTTGATGAAAGTCAGAAGAGGTGCATGGGTACTCTTTTTCCTGATTGTTGCGATCAGTGTTTTTGTTATTTCCTTGAAAAGTGTACTTGAGCGCGGAGCCAGTAGTTCTGTACTTAGTGAGTCAGGGAATTATCTTATTGAAAATGTTTCCGCCAGAGGTCCTCTCGTACCTTTTGATGACCTGGCTTACTTGAGAGTTACCGACAAAAGAGATTCGAATACGGTATTTCGTTCTCCTTTGTATGACCGTAGCTCTGTGGATATGCGCTCTCACGAAGACGCCGGGGTTGTGGGAATTGTCTGGATTGATTTCTACAAACGTGATCAGCACTTCGGCATTCGCATGCCGGAATGGAAAACACATTGGCTCAATCGTTTTATCAGCAATACCCCTTATGAAGTCATTGGGAATGATTGAACTCAGCGTTCGATATAAAGCACTGTTTTTTTCATGAGTTCCACTACCAGGCAGGTAACCCGTGTCCTTTAACCACTACTACCAAAGCGAACTCACCGCACTGCGTCAACTGGGCCGCCGTTTCGCCGAGCGTAGTCCGGCGCTGGCGCCGTTCCTGGGGCAGGCCGGGCGGGATCCGGATGTGGAGCGGTTGCTGGAAGGCTTTGCGTTTCTGACCGGGCGGCTGCGCCAGAAGCTCGATGACGAGTTGCCGGAGCTCAGCCATTCCCTGATGCAGTTGCTGTGGCCGAACTACATGCGGCCGCTGCCGGCGTTCAGCATTCTGCAGTTCGATCCGCTCAAGCGTTCGGGGCCGGCGCTGAAGGTCGAGCGGGATACGCCGATTGAAAGCGTGCCGATCGAAGACGTGCGCTGCCGCTTCCGCACCTGCTACCCGACCGAAGTCATGGCGCTGGATCTGGCCGCGCTGAACTACTCGGTGAAGGGCGACGGCTCGCTGCTCAGCCTGCGCCTGGAGATGAGTGCCGACGGCCACCTCGGCGAGCTGGAACTGAGCAAGCTGCGCCTGCACTTTGCCGGCGAGCGTTACATCAGCCAGATGCTCTACCTGAGCCTGCTGCGTAACCTCGACGGTATCGAACTGATCCCCCTCGACGGCGCCGGCAAGCCGATTGATGGCGTGAGCGGCAAGCCGATGGCGTTCAAGATTCCGGGTGACCGGGTCAAACCGGTGGGCTTTGCCGAAGAAGAAGCGTTGATCCCATATCCGCTGAACACCTTCCGGGGCTATCGCTATCTGCAGGAGTACTTCGCCTTCCAGGACAAGTTCCTGTTCGTCGATGTCCACGGTCTGGACATTCTCAAGGCGCTGCCGGAAGACACCCTCAAGCAGATGCGCGGCCTGGAATTGCGCTTCGACATCCGCAAGAGCGGCATCATGCGCATGCGTCCGACGACGGATAACGTGAAGCTGTTCTGCACGCCGATCGTCAACCTGTTCAAGCACGACGCACTGCCGATCCGCCTCGACGGCAAGCAGGACGAGTACCTGCTGCTGCCGGCGGAATTCGATCTGGAAAACTGCGGCGTGTTCTCGGTGGAAACCGTAACCGGCTGGAAACCCGGCGGCCTCGGTTATCAGGAATACGTGCCGTTCGAATCCTTCGAGCACGACCCGAGTTTCGACGTGCCCAACAGCCGTCCGCATTACAGCATCCGCCAGCGTTCGTCGCTGTTGCACGACGGCCTCGACACCTACCTGAGCTTCGGCATTCGCCACACCGAAGCCCACGAAACCCTGTCGATCGAGCTGGTCTGCACCAACCAGAACCTGCCGCGCAAGCTCAAGCTCGGGCAGATCTGCATGGCCTGCGAAGAGACCCCGGAGTTCCTGAGTTTCCGCAACATCACCCCGGCCACTTCGAGTTTCGCGCCACCGCTGAACCGTGACTTCCTGTGGAAGCTGATCAGCAACATGTCGCTCAACTATCTGTCGCTGGCCGACGTCAATGCGTTGAAGGTGATTCTCGAAACCTACGACCTGCCGCGCTACTACGACCAGCACGCGGAGAAGGTCAGCAAGCGCCTGCTCGGCGGTCTGAAACTGATCAAGCATCACCACGTCGACCGGCTGCACCGTGGCTTGCCGGTGCGCGGTCTGCGCACCGAACTGACCATCGACCCGGAAGGGTATATCGGTGAGGGCGACCTGTTCGTCTTCGCCTCGGTTCTCAACGAGTTTTTCGCGCTTTACGCCAGTCTCAATTCATTCCACGAGCTGCGGGTAAAAAGCACACAGGGAGAGGTGTACCAATGGACACCACGTATGGGCCTGCAGCCCCTGCTTTAAGCGGGCTGGCGAAGGTAATACGCGAGTACTCGCTGTTTCAGGCCGTGCTGCTGGTGATCGACCGGCTGCGCGAGGCGCACCCGTACCTGAGCGAAGAGGATCTGTACGACCAGGTGGAATTTCAGGCCAACCCGAGCCTTGGATTTCCGCGCAGCGATGTCGATCGCGTGGAGTTTTTCGAAGAGCACGGGCAGATGCGCGCGCGCCTGCGCTTCAATCTGATCGGCCTGGTCGGTTCCGGTTCGCCGCTGCCGGCGTTCTACGGCGAACAAGCCCTGGGCGACAGCGAAGACGGCAACCCGACGCGCAATTTCCTCGATCTGTTCCACCATCGCCTGCAACGGCTGATGCTGCCGATCTGGCGCAAATACCGCTATCGCGCGAGCTTTCAGAGCGGCGCGGTCGACCCGTTTTCGTCGCAGCTGTTTGCGCTGATCGGCCTCGGTGGCGACGAGATCCGCCGGGCCAAGGAGCTGAACTGGAAACGCCTGCTGCCGTACCTCGGCCTGCTCAGCTTGCGGGCCCACTCGGCGGCGCTGATCGAAGCGGTGCTGCGTTACTACTTCAAGCACGAAGACCTGGTCATCGAGCAGTGCATCGAGCGCCGCGTGGAAATCCTCGAAGAACAGCGCAACCGCCTCGGCTTCGCCAACAGCGTGCTGGGTGAAGACCTGGTGCTGGGCGAACACGTGCGCGACCGCAGCGGCAAGTTCCGCATTCACATCACCGAACTCGACTGGGAACGCTTCCACGAATTCCTGCCCATCGGTTTCGGTTACCAGCCGCTCTGCGCGCTGGTGCGGTTCACCTTGCGTGACCCGCTCGATTACGACATTCGCCTGGTGCTGCGCCCGGAAGAAATCCGCGAACTGCGCATTGGCGAGAAGAACGACTGTCGCCTGGGTTGGACCAGTTGGCTGGGCTGCGAGAAAGCAGACGGCGTGGTGACCCTGGGCAGCAAAATTCATTAAGGACGTGAGCCATGATCAACGTAGACCTGCAACAACTCATCCAGGCGCTGGACGCCGAAACCCGTCGCGATCTGGAGCGTTCCGCCGAGCGCTGCGTCGCCCGTGGCGGCAGCAAGATTCTGGTCGAAGACCTGATGCTGGGCCTGCTGGAACGCCCGAACGGTCTGCTCTCCCGTGCGCTGCAGGATGCCGACGTTGATGCCGGCGAACTGAGCGCCGCGCTGCAATCGCGGGTCGAGCACAGCGCTTCGCGCAACCCGGTGTTCGCTCCTGAGCTGGTGCAGTGGCTGCAAGACGCTCTGCTGGTGGCCAACCTTGAACTGGGCCAGACCTCGGTCGAAGACGCGGCGCTGATCCTCGCGCTGCTGCGCAACCCGATGCGCTACGCCGGCAGCCGCTACCAGCCGTTGCTCGCCAAACTGAACATTGATCGCCTGAAGGAATTTGCCCTGTCGCAACAGCCTCAAGCGGCAGCCAACGGCAAACCGGCCGCCCAGGGCGAATCGCTGCTGGAGCGCTTCACCCACAACCTGACCCAACAGGCCCGCGACGGCAAACTCGACCCGGTGCTGTGCCGCGATGGCGCGATCCGCCAGATGGTCGACATCCTCGCCCGTCGCCGCAAGAACAACCCGATCGTGGTCGGTGAGGCCGGCGTCGGTAAAACCGCCATCGTCGAAGGCCTGGCCTCGCGCATCGCCGCCGGTGAAGTGCCGCAGGTCTTGAAAGGCGTTGAACTGTTGTCGCTGGACATGGGCCTGTTGCAGGCCGGCGCCAGCGTCAAAGGTGAATTCGAGCGTCGTCTGAAAGGCGTGATCGACGAGGTCAAAGCCTCGCCGAAACCGATCATCCTGTTCATCGACGAAGCCCATACCCTGATCGGCGCGGGCGGCAATGCCGGCGGTTCCGACGCGGCCAACCTGCTGAAGCCGGCGCTGGCCCGTGGCGAACTGCGCACCATCGCCGCCACCACCTGGGCCGAGTACAAGAAATACTTCGAGAAAGACCCGGCGCTGGCCCGTCGTTTCCAGCCGGTTCAGTTGCACGAACCGACCGTGAACGAGGCGGTGACCATCCTGCGCGGCCTGGCTCAGGTCTACGAGAAGAGCCACGGCATCTACCTGCGCGATGACGCGGTGGTCTCGGCAGCCGAGCTGTCCGCCCGTTACCTGGCCGGTCGCCAACTGCCGGACAAGGCCGTCGATGTGCTCGACACCGCCTGCGCCCGCGTGCGCATCAGCCTCGCCGCCGCCCCGGAAAGCCTGGAGCGCCTGCGTGGTGAACTGGCTGAAGGTGGCCGTCAGCGTCAGGCCCTGCGCCGCGATGCCGAAGCCGGTCTGCTGATCGACCACGAAGCGCTGGAGGCACTGGAAGCGCGTCTGGACGAAGCCGAAACAGAGATGGTCGCACTGGAAACCCTGTGGACCGAGCAGAAACAACTGGCCGAGCGCCTGCTGGAGCTGCGTCAGCAACTGGCCAAAGCCCGTGAAGCGGCGGCAGTCGAGCCGGTGGTCACCGTTGAGGAAGACGCCGAAGGCACGGTGATCGAAACCGTTGCCGCTGAGATTGAAGAAGGCCAAAGCGTCGAAGCACTGGAAGCGCAACTCAACGAAACCCACAGCGCCCTGACCGCCGCTCAGGTCAAGGAGCGTCTGGTCAGCTTCGAAGTCTGCCCGCGTCTGGTGGCCGAAGTGATCAGCGCCTGGACCGGCGTGCCGTTGGCGCAACTGGCCCGCGAGCACAACGCCAAAGTCGCAAGCTTCGCCACCGACCTGCGCACCCGCATCCGTGGCCAGGAACAAGCCGTGCACGCGCTGGATCGCTCGATGCGCGCCACCGCTGCCGGCCTGAACAAGCCTGACGCACCGGTCGGCGTGTTCCTGTTGGTGGGCCCGAGCGGCGTTGGCAAGACCGAAACCGCATTGGCGCTCGCCGACCTGCTGTACGGCGGCGACCGCTTCATCACCACCATCAACATGTCCGAGTTCCAGGAGAAGCACACTGTTTCCCGCCTGATCGGTGCACCGCCAGGCTACGTCGGTTACGGCGAGGGCGGCATGCTCACCGAAGCGGTGCGGCAGAAGCCGTACTCGGTGGTGCTGCTCGATGAAGTCGAGAAGGCTGATCCGGACGTGCTCAACCTGTTCTACCAAATCTTCGACAAGGGCGTGGCCAACGACGGCGAAGGTCGCGAGATCGACTTCCGCAACACGTTGATCCTGATGACCTCGAACCTGGGCAGCGACAAGATCAGCGACCTCTGCGAAGACGGCGCGCGCCCGACCGCCGAAGTACTGGAAGAAACCATTCGCCCGGTGCTCAGCAAACACTTCAAACCGGCGCTGCTGGCGCGGATGAAAGTGGTGCCGTACTACCCGGTGGGCGGCCCAGTGCTGCGCGAGCTGATCGAGATCAAGCTCGGTCGTCTGGGCGAGCGCCTGAACCGTCGTCAGCTGGATTTCAGCTGGTGCCAGAACCTCGTCGATCACCTGTCCGAGCGCTGCACCCAGAGCGAAAGCGGTGCGCGTCTGATCGACCACTTGCTCGACCAGCACGTGCTGCCGCTGGTGGCCGACCGCTTGCTCGACGCCATGGCCACCGGTGAAAGCCTCAAGCGTGTGCATGCGACGCTCGATGGTGAAGCCAGCGTGACCTGCGAGTTCGCCTGAGGTGAGTGTGATGTTCACTCAAGTGCCGCAGCCACTGCTCTATGCCGAAGCGTTGCTGGCGCAGTTCGCCAGCCTGTCGCGTTCGGCGGACGGTGCTGCGCTGCTGGGTGACTTCGTGCGCGGTGTGGCCGGGTTGAGTGGCTGCGAACTGGCGCAATTGTATCTGCTCGATGCCACCCACACGTGCCTGGGGATGAACGCCGAGTGCCTCGACGGTTTGTTGCAACCGCGTGGTGCGGCGAGCCTGCCGGCGGACTACAACGGCGAGCAGTTGCTGCAGTTCGCCCTGTGCCAGAACCGCGTGGTGTGCCTCGACGACCTGGGCGGCAGCCTGCACGAAACCAGTTTCCTGCCGGCGTCGGCCACGCCGTGGCAGTCGCTGTTGTGCGTGCCGCTGGTCAATCAGCAGAAGGCCGTCGAGGGTCTGTTGCTGTGCGCCAGCCGTCGTCATACCGATCTGGAAGGCTTCGCCGATTCCCTCGGTCAACTCGGCTCGTTCGTGCTCGGCCAGTTGCATCTGCTGCAACGCCTGCGCCAACCGGTGGACACCGTTGCACCGGCGGTTCGCAGCGTGCCGAGCATCAGCGGCTACGGCCTGATCGGCAAAAGCGCGGCCATGCGCCAGACCTATTCGCTGATCAGCAAGGTCTTGCACAGCCCGTACACCGTACTGTTGCGTGGCGAAACCGGCACCGGCAAGGAAGTGGTAGCCCGCGCGATTCACGATTGCGGGCCGCGCCGGTCCCAGGCGTTCATCGTGCAGAACTGCGCGGCGTTCCCGGAAAACCTGCTGGAAAGCGAGCTGTTCGGCTACCGCAAAGGTGCGTTCACCGGCGCCGACCGCGACCGCGCCGGGCTGTTCGACGCGGCCAACGGCGGCACGCTGTTGCTCGATGAAATCGGCGACATGCCGCTGTCGCTGCAATCGAAATTGCTGCGCGTGTTGCAGGAAGGCGAGATCCGCCCGCTGGGTTCCAACGACACCCACAAGATTGACGTGCGCATCATCGCCGCGACGCACCGCGATCTGTCGGTACTGGTCAGCGAAGGCAAATTCCGCGAGGACCTGTATTACCGCCTCGCGCAATTCCCGATTGTCCTGCCGGCCTTGCGTCAACGCGAAGGCGACATCCTCGATCTGGCGAAGCATTTCGCCGAGAAGGCCTGTGCCTATTTGCAGCGGGACCCGGTGCGCTGGTCCGATTCGGCGCTCGAGCACCTGTCCGGTTACACCTTTCCCGGCAACGTCCGTGAACTCAAGGCGCTGGTCGAGCGCGCCGTGTTGCTGTGCGAAGGCGGCGAGCTGCTGGCCGAGCATTTTGCCCTGCGCATGGAACCGATGCTCGAGGACGACAGCAGCCTGAACCTGCGCGAACGCCTGGAGAAAGTCGAGCGCACGTTGCTGCTCGATTGCCTGCGCAAGAACGACGGCAACCAGACCCTCGCGGCCCGCGAACTGGGCCTGCCCCGGCGCACGCTGCTGTATCGGCTCGGCCGTTTGAACATCAATCTGGGTGACTTCGATGGGTAGGCAAAAGTCCGTCGGTTTCACCTCGTCCGCTTCTATCAGCGCCGCCCGAAAGGGTCGGCGCTTTGTGCTTTGTCTACACCTGGAGACCCTCTGATGTCTGTTCGTCACTGGCACGCTGTCCTGCTGACCCTCGTCGTTCTATGCGGCCTCGGCGGCTGTAGCGGCAATTACAAATTCAACGATAACGATTACCGCCCACTGGGTGATCCGCAGGCGGTCAATCGCGGCAAGTGACCGCAAGGAGCATCAAACATGGAATTGGTTTTCGAAATGCTGAACACCAAGCAGTTCGTGCCCACCGAGCTGTGCCAGCGGACCTTCAAACAGGCCGGCGGCGTGATCGGGCGGGGCGAGGACTGCGACTGGATCATCCCTGACCGCAAGCGTCACTTGTCCAACCACCACGCGATCGTGAGTTATCGCGAGGGCACGTTCTTCCTGACCGACACCAGCAGCAACGGTGTTCAGGACGGCGACAGCGGCGCACGTCTGCACAAGGGCGAACCGGTGCGCATCGAGCACGGCAGCACCTACGTGCTGGGCGACTTCGAGATCCGTGCGCGACTGGTGCGCGACCCGGCGACGTTCGACGGTGAAGCGGGCCTGCCTCGGGCCGCCGGCACCATCATTCCGGACGATGCGTTCCTCGACCTCGACCCGCTGAAATCGCTGGAGCAGCAAGAGCGCGTGTACTCGGAATTCGAGGAAATGCTCGCGCCGACCACCGACCCGGAAGATTCCCGTCAGCGTGCCGACTACGCGCGCATCGACATGGAAAGCCTGATGGTGCCGGAGCTGATCGTCGAGCCCAAGCCAGAACCTGCGCCGGCTCCGAAAGAAGTCGAGCGTCAGCCACAGGGTTTCTGGGATCACTTCGGTGCGGCACTGGGTGTCGATCTGAAAGGCCTGAGCCATGACGAGCGCGAGGCGCTTGCGGTCAACGCTGCACGCCTGCTGCGTCAGAGCATCGGCGGTCTGCAACAGAGCCTGCGCACCCGTTCGGAGCTTAAGAACGAACTGCGTCTGGCCCAGACCACCGTGCAAGGCACCAACAAGAATCCGCTGAAATTCGCCGTCGATCCGAGCGAAGCGCTGGACATCCTGTTGCAGCCGCACAAGCCGGGTCACTTGCCGGCCGAACAGGCGATCTCCCGAGCATTCCGCGACTTGCAGGCGCATCAGGTGGCGCTGCTGACCGCCAGCCGTGCGGCGGTGCGCGGCACCCTGGAACACTTCTCGCCGGAACAGTTGACCCTGCGTTTCGAGCGCGATAACAAGCCGTTGCTCGCGACTTCCGGTGGCCGCTGGAGAGCGTTCAACCGCTACCACCACGCGCTGCGTCAGGACGATGACTGGAGCGAGCGCCTGCTGGCCCGCGATTTCGCCCAGGCCTACGAAGAACAGATCCGCCTGATCTCCACCCTCCACACCGACCACCAAGGATGATGCGCATGTCTCGCCGCTCGACCGCTTTTTTCAAGACACTGACCGCGCTCACCCTGTTGGTGCTGCTCGCTGGTTGCTCGTCGCTGTCGCCGTATTCGAAAGTGACCAAGATCAACCTGAAACTGACCGGCAGCGATCAGTTGAACCCGGACCTCAACGGTCGTCCGTCGCCGATCGTGGTGCGCCTGTTCGAACTCAAGCACCCGGTGACCTTCGAGAACGCCGATTTCTTCAGCCTCTACGAGCGCGCCAAGGAATCCCTCAACCCGGATCTGGTGGCCAGCGAAGAACTCGAACTGCGCCCGGGTGAAACCGTGGAACTGAAACTCAGCGTGGAGGAGGGCAGCCGCTACATCGGCATCCTCGCCGCGTACCGTGACCTGCCGGAAACCAAATGGCGCCACACGTTCCCGATCACGCCGCTGGAAGTCACCGAAGCCGATCTGACCCTGGATCAGGCCGGTATCCGCAAGACCAACGAAGTGCTCGCCAAGGCGGATGACTGATCATGAATACCCATAAAGTCATCTGGCAGGAAGGCATGCTGCTGCGTCCGCAGCACTTCCAGCACAACGACCGCTACTACGATCACCAGATGAAGACCCGCACCCAGTTGCTGGGCGGCTACACCTGGGGTTTCCTGAATCTCGAGATCGACTTGCAGTTCCTCAACATGGGCAAACTGGTAATCAGTGAAGCCTCGGGGATCCTGCCGGACGGCAGCCTGTTCGAACTCGGCGGCAACACCGAACCGCTGGCCCTGGACATTCCGCCGAACACCGGCAATACGCCGATTTACCTGGCGCTGCCGCTGGTCACCGGCAACCACATCGAGGCCCGCCGTCCGGAGCAGTCCGACGTGCTGGCGCGCTACACCGCCTATGAAACCGAAGTGGCCGACTCCAACGCCGGCGACGATTCGGCGAGCCAGGTCAAATGCGGTCGCCCGGACTTCAAGCTGTTGCTCGGCGAGCAGCAGAGCGACCAGGCCTACGTGAAGCTGAAAATCTGCGACGTGCTCGACACCACGCCGGACGGCGTGATCAGCCTCGACCCGGACTTCGTGCCGACCTACATTCAGGCCCACGCCTCCAGCTACCTGCTGTCGTGCCTGAAAGAAGTGATCAGCATGCTCGGTCACCGGGGCGACACCATTGCCGAGCGGATTCGTTCGAACGGCAAGGTCGGCGGCGCGGAAATCGGCGACTTTATGATGCTGCAACTGATCAACCGCACCGAACTGCTGCTGCGCCACTACCTGGGCCTGGAGCAGGTTCACCCGGAAGAGTTGTACCGCACGCTGCTGACCATGCTCGGCGATCTGGCGACCTTCTCCAGCGACAGCAAACGCCCACGCCTGGACAGCCGTTACTCCCACGCCGACCAGGGTGCGAGCTTCCGCAAACTGATGGAGTCAATCCGTCAGGTGCTGTCGATGGTGCTGGAACAGCACGCCATCGAACTGATCCTGCAGGCGCGTCAGTACGGGATCATCGTGTCGCCGCTGCACGACCACAAACTGCTGGGCTCGGCGTCGTTCGTGCTGGCAGCCAGTGCCAACTGCGACTCCGAAGAACTGCGCAACCGCTTGCCTGCGCACCTCAAGGTCGGCCCGGTGGAGCGCATCCGCCAACTGGTCAACCTGCACCTGCCGGGGATCAAGGTCAAACCGTTGCCGGTGGCCCCGCGGCAGATCGCGTTCCACTCCAACAAAACCTATTTCATCCTCGAACTCAGTTCCGAAGACCTGGCGCAACTCGAGCGCTCCGGCGGCTTCGCGTTCCACGTGTCCGGCGAATTCGCCGAGCTTGAACTGAAATTCTGGGCCATCAGGAACTGACCGACATGATCAAGGACATGGAACACAACCAGGACGACAAAACCGTCCTGCTCGACCGTCAGGGCCATGGCCCGGCGGCGAGTCCGCTGACCGACTTCGCTGCGCCGCCGCGCTTCGAACAACTGGAAGAACGGATGATCTACGCCGCGCGCCTGCGCCCGGCGGAAGCCTTCAACATCAGTCTCAATTCGCTGGTGGCGGCGTCGTCCGAACTGCTGTCGGAAGTGGTGCGCCTCAAGCACAGCGAAACCCGCGAAGACCTCTACGCGCTCAACGAGCGCCTGACCGCCGGGCTCAAGCTGTTCGAAGTGCGCGCCCTGCACAACGGCGCCGAAAGCAGCCAGGTGATGGCCGCCCGCTACGTGCTCTGCACCGTGGTCGACGAAGCCGTCGTGACCACGCCGTGGGGCAACGAAAGCGAGTGGTCGCAGATGAGCCTGCTCAGCAGCTTCCACAACGAAACCTTCGGCGGCGAGAAGTTCTTCCAGCTGCTCGATCGGCTGTCGAAAAACCCGGTCAAGCACCTGCCGATGCTGGAACTGATGTACTTGTGCCTGTCCCTCGGTTTCGAGGGCAAGTACCGCGTGCAGGCCCGCGGCATGCTGGAACTCGAAGGCATCCGCGACGCCCTGTACCGGCAGATCCGTCAGTTGCGTGGCGACGTGCCGCGTGAATTGTCGCCGCAGTGGGAAGGCCTCAACGATCAGCGTCGTAATCTGGTGCGCATCGTGCCGGCGTGGATGGTGGTGCTGTTCACCTTCGTCTGTCTGGTGATGATGTATTCGGGCTTCGCCTGGGTCTTGGGCGAGCAGCGCGACACCGTGCTGCAACCTTATCAGCCGCTTGATCCGGCCGCGGTCCAGCCGCAGTCGCAGCCGTAAACAGGGACGTGTGATGAAAAAGTTTTTCAAGAAAGTCGGCGCCTTCCTGCGCCAGACCTGGGTCTGGACCTTGCTGCTGGTGCTGTTCGTGGCGCTGCTGGTGTGGTTCGTCGGCCCGCTGTTGGCGGTGGATGACTACAAGTTCTGGGAGAGTTCCACCTCCCGGTTGCTGACCATCGCCGTGCTGTTCCTGATCTGGGGCCTGACCATGGTCTTCGTCAGCTGGCGCGCCGGTATCCGCAAGAAAGCCGTCGAAGAAACCGAAGACGGCCAGGACCGTATCCGTCGCGACGACTTGATCGAAGAAGAGCAGAAAGAGTTGAAGGAGCGTTTCAAGGACGCCCTGAAAACCCTCAAGACTTCGAGCCTGTATCGCGGCCGCAGCGAGCGCTGGCGCAGTGACCTGCCGTGGTACTTGCTGATCGGCCCGCAGGCTAGCGGCAAGACCAGCCTGCTGGACTTCTCCGGGCTGGAATTCCCGATCAACAAGATCGACCGCAAGCTGACCCGCGACACTCACGGCACCCGTCACTGCGACTGGTACTTCGCCGACCACGGTGTACTGATCGACACCGCCGGCCGCTACCTGACCCAGCCGGATTCGGAAGTCGACGGCAGCGCCTGGACCACCCTGCTGGAACTGCTGCGCAAGCGTCGTCGCGGTCGTCCGCTGAACGGCGTGCTGGTGACCATTCCGGTAGAAACCCTGACCGGTGGCAGCGAGCAGGACATCGACACCCTGGCCCGCCAGGTGCGTGCGCGTCTGCAAGACGTCTATCAGAAACTGCACGTCGACGTGCCGGTGTATCTGGTGCTGAGCAAGGCTGACAAGCTGCTGGGCTTCGACGAGTTCTTCGATCAACTGACCCGCGAAGAAAGCGATCAGGTGCTGGGTACCAGTTTCCGCAAGGATCAGGTCGGCACCGACGTGGCTGTGCTGCGCGGCGAGTTCGAAGAGCTGCTGCGTCGCCTCAACAGCCAGGTGATCATGCGCATGCACTCCGAGCGCGACACCCAGCGCCGTGGCCGCATCCTCGACTTCCCGCACCAGATGGGCCAGATCGGCGAGCGTCTGTGCCTGTTCGTCGACATGGCGTTCACCGGCAACCGCTACCAGCGTGCGACACAACTGCGTGGTTTCTACCTGACCAGCGCACCGCACCTGACCCACGAAATGGACTCGACCACCGCCGGCATCGGCGCCAGCCTGGGCATGAGCGCCGGCGTGCTGCCGACCCTGCGCAGCGGTCGTTCGCGTTTCATCCACCACTTGCTCAGCCGGGTGATTTTCCCCGAGGCCGATCTGGCCGGGCTGGACAAGCGCGAGCGCAGCCGCATCCATTGGGGCCAGCGTGCGTTGTACGTCGGTGCACTGGGCGCGCTGGTGCTGTTCGGCATGCTCTGGGCCGGTGGTTTCTCGGCCAACTGGGAGCGACTGGAAAACCTGCGCAACCTGGCGCAGAACTGGACGCAGCAACGCACGGCACTGTCGCCGCGCGATGACGCCATGGGCACGCTGAAAACCCTCGACACCAGCTACGCCGCGACCCAGGTGTTCCCGAAGAAGGGCGACGCCGCGTACCACGAGCGCGTCGGTCTGTATCAGGGCCAGGACGTCAATCCGGTGGTCAAGGAGGCGTATGAGCGCGAGCTTGAAAAGCAACTGCTGCCGCGCGTTGCCACCATGCTCGAAGGCCAGATCCGCGCCAACATGAAGGACCGCGAGAAGCTGATCAACAGCCTGCGCGCGTACCTGATGCTGAACATGAAGGACCGTCGCGACGCGGCATGGCTCAAGGATTGGGTCGCCACTGACTGGTCCCAGCGCTACACCGGCAACACTGCGGTGCAGAACGGTTTGAATGCGCACCTTGAGCGTCTGCTGAAGCTGCCGTTTATCTACCCGCTCAACGAGCAGCTGGTGACTCAGGCCCGTCAGGTTCTGCGCAGTGAGTCCCTGGCGGCTGTGGTTTACCGCATGCTCCGCGAGCAGGCGCGTAACCTGCCGGACTATCGCTTCAGCCAACACCTCGGCCCGCAAGGTTCGTTGTTCATCGGCACCGAATATGTGATCCCGGGCTTCTACACCCAGACTGGTTATCAGCAGTATTTCTCGGTACAGGGTTCGGCGCTGGTCACTGACATCCTGCGTGACAACTGGGTACTGGGCGAAGGTGCGGGCATCAGCGACATGGATCTGCGTCGCCTGATGGTCGAGCTGGAGCAGCTGTACTTCCGCGACTACGCCAACTACTGGAGCGAGGCCGTTGGCCAGGTGGCGCTGCCGCCGATCAGCGATGCCGGTGAAGGCGCCGAGCAACTGGCGGGCCTGACCTCGGCCAACTCGCCGGTGCTGGCGCTGCTGACTGAAGTGCGCGAAAACACCCGCTTCCCGGCGGCCCCTGAGCCGGTGGATGAAGCCGGTGACGCCGCCGATGCACTGGCAGGGCAGAAGGGCAAACTGGGCAAGGTCGGCAAACTCGCTTCGGCGTTGACGGACAAGGCTGCGGCCATGAACGTGGCGAAGAACCTGCCGGACACCGCCAAGAAGTCGCTGCAACGTCGCTTCGAGCCGCTGCATAAACTGCTCGACGACAACAACGGCCCGGCCGCTGACCTGACCCCGGCCTTCACCGCGCTCAACGACCTGCAACTGCAACTGGCGGGCCTCGCCCGTTCCAGCACGCCGGAGCAGGCCGCGTTCGAACTGGCCAAGACCCGCATGAGCGGCCAGCGTGATGCGCTGACCAACCTGCGCAATGCGTCGGGTCGTCTGCCGCGTCCGCTGAGCGTGTGGTTCAACGTGCTGGCCGAAGACTCGTGGCGTCTGGTGCTCAACGATGCCTACCAATACCTGAACGGCCGTTATCAGAGCGAGCTGTACAGCGTGTATGGCAAGACCATCAACCAGCGTTACCCGTTCAGCGCATCGAGCACCAGCGACGTGGCGATCAGCGACTTCCGCGAGTTCTTCCGGGCTCAAGGCACCCTCGACCGCTTCTTCGACAGCTACATGCGTCCGTTCGTCAGCGGTGATCCGGGCAACTACCGGATGCGCAGCATCGACGGTCGCAGCCTGCCGGTGTCCAAGGTCTTCCTTGATCAGATGGCGGCGGCACTGAACATTCGCCAGAGCTTCTTCTCGATCAACCCGGCCGAGCCGACCGTGCAGTTCAAACTGGAGCCGTACACCCTCGATCCGGCGGTCAGCCGTTCCGAGTTCAAGTTCGGCGACAAGACCATGGAATACCGCCACGGTCCGATCCTGCCGATGAACTTCAAGTGGCCGACCGATGCTGAAGACGGTCGCACCAGCCTGGTCATGGACAAGATGGCCGGGCGCCCGATCGGCATCGAGAAGAACTCCGGCCCATGGTCGCTGTTCCGTCTGTTCGACCTGATGCAGACCGAGTACCTGACCGGTCGCGATGTGCTGGTGCTGAAAGCCGACGTGGGTGGCCTGCGCGCCAACTACCTGCTGACCAGCCAGCGCACGCCGAACCCGTTCGACATGGGCGTGATGCGCACCTTCCGTATGCCGGTGCAGCTCTGATGCTGGTGGCCAGTCCCTGGCGCAGCGCGGCGCGAACCGACCCGGGCAAGGTGCGGTCGCGCAACGAAGATGCCTTCCTCGACACCCCGCAGCATGGGCTGTGGGTGGTCGCGGACGGCATGGGCGGTCATCAGGGGGGCGACATCGCCAGCCAGTTGATCGTCGCCAGCCTGGCTGAACTGCCACAGCACGAAGACTTCGACGAACGCCTCAAAGCCATCCGCCAGTGCCTGCACTGGCTGAACCGGCGCCTGGGGCAGGAGTTGACCGTCACTGCCGGACGTCACGACAGCATCATGGGCAGTACCGTCGTGGCGCTGCTGGTGGAAGGCAATCGTGCGGCCTGCATCTGGGCCGGCGACAGCCGTTGCTACATGTGGCGCGGGCAGCGGTTGTATCAGCTGTCGAAGGACCATTCGCTGCAGCAGCAACTGATCGACGAGCAACAGATGAGCGTCGAGCAGGCTGCGGCGCACCCGGCCGCCCAGGCGTTGACCCGGGCGGTGGGTGCGGCGGAGCAACTGACCCTGGATGTGCTGGAACTTGAGGTCTATCCGGGCGATGTGTTCCTGCTGTGCAGCGATGGTTTGTATCAAGGCCTGAGCAGCGATGCCCTCGGCAACGCCCTCAGCCTGGCGGCGCCACACGTGGCGCTGGAACGTCTGTTCGACGGCGCCCTGCGTGGCGCTGCCCGGGACAATCTGACTGCCGTGGTGATCCGCCAATGACTGAACTCGAATCCTCAGTCGACGACTTGCTGATGAGCGAAGAGCAGGCCAACAACCTGACCTACTTCGCCTTCGCCAGGGAAAACAAGGCAGAGCCTTTGCTGGCGCCAACCAAGGCCAGCATCGGTGCACTGCCGGACGTACTCGCCGGCCGCTATCACCTCGAGCGTCTGCTCGGGGCCGGCGGCATGGGTGCGGTTTACCGGGCCCGGGATCTGCTGCACGAACAGTTCGGCGATCCCGATCCTTACATTGCGCTGAAAATCCTCAGCGAAGAATTTGCCGAGTCGCCGGACGCCAGTGCATTGCTCTACAGCGAGTTCGCCCTGACCCGACGCCTGCGTCACGACAACGTGCTGCGACCGCACACGTTCGAAGTGGACACCGATTGCCAGCGGGCCTTTATCACCATGGAACTCATGCGTGGCCTGACCCTGGACAAACTGCTCTGCGAGCGGCCGCTGGGCCTGCCGTGGAAAGAACTGCGCGACATCGCGCTGCCGCTGCTCGACGCGCTGGCCTACGCCCACCGTCGCGGCGTGCTGCACGGTGACATGAAACCGAGCAACGTCATGCTCTGCGAAGACGGCGTGCGCCTGTTCGACTTCGGTCTCGGGCAAGCCGAGGAGGGCATCCTGCCCGGCCTGCCGCACCTGAGCCGCGAGCGCTTCAACGCCTGGACCCCGGGCTACGCCGCCCCCGAACTGCTCGAGGGCCAACCGCTGTCGGCCAGCGCGGACGTGTACGGCGTGGCCTGCGTGATCTATGAACTGGCGGGCGGCAAACACCCGTTCCGCCGCTTGCCCTCGACCCAGGCCCGTGACGAACACCTGGATCGCGAACTGCAAGCCCCGGCAAATCTGCCGACACACTGTTGGCCAGCGCTGCGCACCGCGCTGGCCTTTGACGCAGCAGAGCGCAACATCACTGCTGAACAATTGCGTGACGCCTTGGGCGCCACTTCGTCCTGGTTGCAGCGTTTGCGGCTGAGGGCGTAACGGATGACATTCGAACAGGGAGCACTTTATGTTCAACCCAGCTAACGAAACGCACTTCAGCCTGACGGTCGAAGACTACGTAGGCGACCTGCAAGTCCTGTCGTTCACCGGCACCGAAGGCATCAGCCAGCCGTTCCGTTTCGACCTGGAACTGGTCAGCGAAAACCCGGATCTGGACCTGGAAAAACTCCTGCACAAACAGGCGTTCCTCGCCCTCGATCCACAAGGCTCGGGCATTCACGGTCAGATCTACCGTGTCGCCCAGGGCGATGCCGGCAAGCGCCTGACCCGCTACAAGGTCTCGCTGGTGCCGCAGCTGCAATACCTGCATCACCGCACCAACCAGCGCATTTACCAGCAGATGTCGGCGCCGAAAATCATCGCGCTGATCCTCGACGAGCACGGCATCAAGGGCAACGCCTACAGCTTCCAGCTGAGCCAGCCGTGCCCGGATCGCGACTACTGCGTGCAGTACGACGAAACCGACCTGCACTTCGTCCAGCGCCTGTGTGAAGAAGAAGGCATTCACTACCACTTCCAGCACAGCCAGAAAGGCCATCTGCTGGTGTTCGGCGATGACCAGACTGTGTTCCCGAATCTCGGCCAACCGACCGCGTACGTACAGGGCAGCGGCATGGTCGCCGAAGAGCCGGTGATCAAAGGCTTCCGGCTGCGTCTGGAAACCCGTACCAGCCGCACCACCCGCCGCGACTACGACTTCGAAAAACCGCGCCTGCAAATGGAAGCAGCGTACAAACCGGATGGCGAAAGCACTGAACCGGATCTCGAAGACTATGACTACCCCGGCCGTTTCATCGACCGCGCGCGCGGCAAGTTCCTCAGCCAGCGCGCCCTCGAACGCCATCGCGCCGATTACCGTCAGGCCGAAGGTCGCGGCGACCAGACCAGACTCGTCAGCGGCCACTTCATGGAAATGTCCGACCACCCGCGCAGCGAGTGGAACGACCTGTGGCTGCTCACTGAAATCTTCCACGAAGGCAAACAGCCGCAAGTCCTCGAAGAATCGGTAACCAGCGACACCACCGACAACAAGGACGACTTCCACCAGGGCTACCGCAACCGCTTCCTCGCCACCCCGTGGGACGTGTTCTACCGCCCGGCCCTCGAACACCCGAAACCCCGCGTGCTCGGCAGCCAGACCGCCATGGTCACCGGCCCCAAAGGCGAAGAAATCCACTGCGACCAGTACGGCCGCATCAAGGTGCAATTCCACTGGGACCGCGAAGGCCAGGCCGACGACAAAACCAGCTGCTGGCTGCGCGTCTCCAGCTCCTGGGCCGGCGACCGCTACGGTGCCATTTCCATCCCGCGCATCGGCATGGAAGTCCTCGTCACCTTCCTCGAAGGCGACCCCGACCAACCACTGGTCACCGGCTGCCTGTACCACAAGGAAAACCCGGTGCCCTACGCCCTGCCGGCGAACAAAACCCGCACTGTCTTCAAAACCCTCAGCTCCCCGGGCGGCGGTGGCTACAACGAACTGCGCATCGAAGACAAAAAAGGCGCCGAACAAATCTTCATCCACGCCCAGCGTGACTGGGATGAAAACGTCGAGCACGACCAGAAAATCCGCGTCGGCAACGAACGCCACGACACCGTGGTGAAAAACACCTACACCGAGCTGAAGGCCGAAGAACACCGCACCACGATTTCCGACCGCAAGATCGAAGCGCGGATGGACGACCACCTGACCATTGGTGAGAACCAGCATGTGAAGCTCGGGACGGCGCAACTGACCAGTGCCGGGAAAGAGATACACATCAAGGCGGGGGACAAAATTGTCATTGAGGCGGGAACTGAGCTGACGATTCTCGGCGGCGGCAGTTTCATCAAGCTCGATGGCGGTGGTGTGACGGTGGTTGGGCCGGTGGTGAAGATTAATGCTGGCGGGTCGGCGGGGAGTGGCACCGGGATTGGGATTAAGCCTCCGGTACTGCCGGGGGCGGCGGATAAGGATAAGGCGGGGAGTTTGATGGATCAGGCGTTGGGGAATGCGGTGCCTCAGAAAGCTGACCCTCGACCAATGCGAATGATCAGGTTCTCTGGTTGACCGCCAACGGATCAAAAAGGATTAGGTAAAAGTACAAATGACAGAGCCAGTGAAAGTTAAAAAGTGGTCTTACCCGATAAAGATTGGTGGTGCGGGTGGCACAGATCCACAGCGGTATTACGCTGCCTTGGCGAAGGCGCAGGATGGTTATTACCCACTTGGCGGCAATGGCTTGTGGCATGGCGGCGTGCATTTTGATGAGGCTTCCGGATTAGTCTCTGCACAGAGCGAGGTACGCTGTATCGCTGATGGGCAAGTAGTTGCCTATCGTATTGATGACACCTATCCAGCCACGGTATATACGGATCGCACCGCTTTTGCTTCGACAGGCTTCGTGCTGGTGAAGCATCTCCTGGAGATGCCCGCTCCCCCTACACCTTCTGCCAACTCGGGCGCCGCTCAGGCTGCGGGCCCGATATTGACGTTTTATAGTCTCTATATGCACCTGCTGGACATGGAAGGCTACAGGACGAAAACACCCATGTTGGAACGGCCTTCGTACTGGGCTAATGGTGGCTATCAGGTAAAAGCGGGTGTGAGTGATCCCGTCGAGGGTTTGAACGTACGCGCTGACCTCCCTGGGACAGCGGGCTACACCAATATTCTGACTACGTTGCCACGTGGCACCACTGTTACAACGGGAGTCGCGAGTACAGATGGAAAATGGCTAAAAGTTGTCAGTGTGGTGCCGGAAGCTGACCAATCCGCAGCTATAGGCGGGTGGGTATTCAAAGCCCAAATGAACAGTAAAGGCGAAAATCAGTACCTGATTGGCGAGCTAGCGAAAAATATCCCTGCTAATCAAGCCAAGGGTTTGAGAGTGCGTAGGACCGGCTCGACTACCGGTGAGGTTATGTCGATACTGCCTGCTGGCACTCAAGTTGAGATTAGCCAAGAGGGAGCGGTTGGAAATTATCGGAAACTCGTAAAGGTCGTTAGTGGAGCACCGATCCCCGCACTTGCCACTGATGAGAACGGAAATGTTGGCGGTTATGTATGGTTTCCTTCACTTGAGACCAAGACCGAACCCAAGGATCTGGGGAAGGTTGTTCTGCTCGATAATCCGGTAGCTATCAAGGCTGGAGCGTTGGTGGGTTTTCCCGGTCATTATCAGGAGCACGATGAGGGAATAGCTCGTAATTTGGTCCATGTAGAGGTTTTTACATGCGAAGATATCGAGAAGTTTGTTTCTCTTAGTCGAGAAAAAGCCGCTGCCTTGCCTGCGGCTCAAAAAAACCTGATGAAGGTTCACAAGGATACAAAACTTATCACCCATCGCTCGGATATCAGTGCTACAAATCCACCTCAGGCTAATGATAGTGGTGTGGTGAATAAGTTTGATCTGATTATTCCAACTAGCGTTTTAGAGAGTCTGCCAGATTCAAAAAAAATCAAACAAACTATCACTACACCAGGCGTAGGTACCGGTCCAGCAGCTACCAGCACGACTCGATGGTGGCTTCTTGAAGGACTGCTGGGGGATGCACAAGGTAATCCGATTAGCGGATGGTTGGGCGACAAGGACTTGATAACTACTCGCCATAATCCATGGGATTGGGTTGGGTTTAAATTCATTGAAGAAACGGGGAGCAATGCCGATCACCTTTCTTCGTATCTTCATGATCGCGATCTGCTTACCGAAGAGGAAAAAGCTACTTTTGTTCCTATGGCAAGTACGTCAATTAAAGGGCCGGTAAAGGAAGGGTTGTACGACATAATTGATACTGACAAAAACGGTAAACTGACAACCACAGAAATTCAGGCGGCACTTGCAAAGCCTTGGTTTGCACAATCCATATCTCAGCTTGTCACTAAGTGTGAAAGTGAGTGGTACTACGACGCGAACAAGTGGGACGCGCTGGATGGATTGATGGGGCATACGGTAGATGTGCCTAATTTAAACTGGGTAGCGCAAAAAAAACGAATCAAGGAAATGTCGTGGTGGAAAGATGTAGCTATAAAGGAAGCGCTAAATTCAGATGGCAAGGTTTGGCATATTCACTCCATAGGACTTATAGGGAATTTTGAAAAGAAGAAACAATGCTCCTGTAATCCAGTTGTGAAAGTTACTCGATATCATGGTCGTTATGGTCCGGCAGCGTGGGGTGAAGGAAAATTGGGTGATGCCCCCCAGTGGGGTGCTGTAACTGCAGCTAAAAATGTTACCGCTTTTGAGAAAAAAGTTATTTCTGTTATGTGTGAAAACGAGGGGAAGGTGAATACCGTCCAGGCATATGACAGTGAAATAATATCTGCGGGCGCAATGCAAAAAACAGTTAATACTGATGGCGAGGGCGAACTGCCGATTCAAGTTAAAAATTTCAAGATGCTTTATCCTGATGAGTATGTCGAACTGTTTGAAAATCAAGGATGGTACTTGGATCTTAGTGCTGCTGAACCTAGGATGTATTACCAAGATCCAGAATACTCAAGTGGTGAAAAACTTGAAAAGGGGCCTTTGAAGAGTAAGTTGCGGCAGGGTTGCGGGGAGCATAACTTTCTGCAAGTTATTCAATGTAAGCCTGTTTCCGTGTTGTCTTGTGCAGTGGGTTCGCCTGAATACGTGGAGCTTCAAATATCAGAGTTTGTGGATCGATTGAGAGATGTTCGTATTAAAACAATAAGTACCTATAGTTTTACTGTTGGACAGCTATTTTTGTCAACGCTTGGGCTAGCTACGGTTTTGGATGAACATGTCAATCGGCCGAATAACGTAGGTGCAAACCTAAAAAGAGCGTTAAACAAATTCTTTTTGGAAAATCCTACAGTTAGCAAAGATATAACAACATGGGGTAGTAATCACGCAGCTTATGAACGAAAAATTACTGATATTTATGGGCCTAATCGGATTGGTATGACGGAGCCGTTGGATAGATACACTAATTTAAAGGCGGCAGCAAATGATTAAAAAATATTCATTAGCATTTTTTATTGTCATGTTGGGTGTTGGTGCTGTTTGTGCTGATAGTTCGACGCTGGAAGTTGTTGGCGCAAAAGAGAATGTGGTCAGATTTGTAGACTATAAAGAAAAATATGGAGGGTGGCATGACATTAAATTCAGAAGCGCCACGGAAGAATTCAAGATTTACTCGCTTCCAGCAAGAGCTGATTCGGCAGAAGATGGGGTTGTGGCCAGCTCTGATATAAGCATGATGTCTCCCCAGAAAAAATATTTAATGGTTCAACGAACAGATGCTGGGGAAGTTGTAGATGAGAACGGTAAGGAAAAAATTTCCTCTCAAGCGTACTGCGATGTAATTTCAATGGAAACAGGCTGTGTTAAGAATATTGGGTCGGTGCAGCAGTGTGATGGAGCATGGCATGGTGAAGTGTGGAAGATGGCGACAGGAAAGATTTTTGACACTTCTACTGGTGGCGTCTCACCGAGTGGTTTGATTGCTAATGTGGCTGGGGTTACTGAAAGTGAATCTCGAGCCAGTTTATTGAGAGATTATATCTTTATGGGGGTTCCTTCTTATATGGCATGCTATCCTCCTGAGAAAAGTATTTCGTCATATAATGATCTTGCATTCTACTTGGCACAGGGGGGGGAGCACCAGTTGGCAATGCAAATTTATAACGAATTACTACCTCTTGCTCCTGACAGAATACCGTTGAAACTTAACGTTGCAGATTCACTTTGGGCGCTTGGAAGAAATAATGAAGCAAAGGTTTTGTATGTTGACTATCGTGCGGCTATGTTAAAGCGTGGCATGTTGGAAAAAGTTCCAGTGCGAGTTGGAGAGCGCTTGGGTCAATAGTCGACTGTGCCTGTATGAGTGTTGTTCTTATTTAAAGGGGGCGTTAATTTTAGTGGCTATTGGAAAAATTTATTTTTGCTCGGTGGTTTAGTGAAGGTGCGAAAGGAGATTGGTTTTAATTAATTGGCTAGACGTTGTTAACGTCTGGCGATAGTCTTAAATAAAACTGTCCACTAGTGGATCACAACATTGCATTGGCTGCTTGAAGAGTCGTCCGTGGTTAACGAGTTCTGATAAGTATGAAAAATTCATGTTTTGATTTTTTGGCGTTATCTCCTTTCGCCGCCGAGAGCTCCTGACTCAAGGAACGCAGATCGTCTCGATGACGTACACGAAGAAGTCCAACGGCAAGGTTTACTACTTTGGAAATAACACCAGCTCGACTCCTCTTTGGAGTCCGGATGTGAGTGGGAGTAAGGCGAACACATGAGATCAAAAACTCTAGCAGCATCATTGCTCGGCCTGCTGTGGTCGATGCCGGTGCTGGCCGAAACCACTACCTTCAGCCCAACCAAAGGCATCGAGGCGACGCTGGTTCTCGAAGGTTCCAAGCTGAGTGTCGCGGTTAAAGGCGAAATGCATAACGAGTCGCGAACTATCGATTTTGAAGCCGTAAACGAACTCCATGTGCAGATCGATGATTACAATTTCGACGGTGCCAAGGATTTCGCGATCTGGCAGCTTGATGACGGAATGGGCACTTACGACTACTACCGGGTGTTCATTTACCAAGTCAAAACCGGCACGTTCGAAGAATTGCAGCCGGACTGTGGCGATGGTTTCGTTAATTTGGGCGTCGACAAAAAGCGTAAAGCGTTGCTCAGCACCTATTGGGAAATGAACATACCCAAACAATGCGTCACCCGGTTCGCCAAACGCAAAGCTTGAATGACTCAAGGAAGAACACAGTGAAACGTTTTGTTTTTACCCTGCTGGCCATGCTGCTGCCTGTTACAGCGGTGTACGCGCAGGATGACTGCAGCCATGTCACCTCGAGCCTGGAAATGGTGCCGTGCTCGGAGGCGGCGAAGAAGGCTGCCGATACGCAGCTGAACGTCAGCTATAAGCAATTGATGGTGCGGCTTGAGTCTGATTATCGAGCGGATCCGGCATTGGGCGCGGAGTACGCGGCGAAGGTTAAAGAGTCGCAACGTGCGTGGCTGAAATTGCGCGATGCGAACTGTCCGTTGGAGGCATTCGAGATCGAGACGGGGATGCCGGCGCATGTGTTTGCGGTCAACTCGTGCATCGCCAGAATGAGTCGCGAGCGCTCGGCGTATCTGGACAAGATCGTCCCTGCTCTTGCATCCGATAAGAGCACTTCGACAGCGCCGGCCAACGGCGCTTGTCCTTCGGAGGAATTCCCTGCTTTCCTGACAGCGTTTTCCGCCAGCAGTGAATCGCAGCATCGTCTCACTGCGATGACGGTCAAGTCGCTTGTGTTGAAGCCGGTTGCAGGCAAGGACCGTAGTACCTTTGAGCCTTCGACCTCGGGCGTCAGCGGAGCTTCTTTCACCTATCCGCTGATGGCCGCCATCACACCCGGCAAGACACCTGGAGTCGAGATTGAAGAGGTCGATGACAGTCACGTCAACGTGGTCGATAAGCGGGCGGGCAACAGCAATGTGAAAATCTTCAATTTCTCGCGGCAGGCATGTTGGGTGCTGGAGGGGATTGAGGATTGGTCGGTCAGCGAACAGTATCTGGTGGCGACAAATAACCCAGGAATGAGCCGTGCCGAGCAATTCTGTTATCAACGTGCTGAAGCGTTAGGTGGGTTAGGGTTTCTTGAGCAGTACCGACTGACGGTGGAGTTGATCGAAGCGTCCTTGGAAAATTACTTGTGTGCCGCAGAGTCGGGGGATGCACAGGCGAGCCTGTCGGCGGCAAGCCTTAGCCTTTCGCAAATGGCGTCTCAGTTGGAAACCCCGAGGGTTGAAGCGCTGTTCAAAGCGGCTTCGAAAATACCGAGTGGCGCGTTGGCCTATGCCACGTTTTTTTGCTTAGGAAATTCCACAGACTATGGCGGCCCTTGCCTTCATCCCGCGCAAGCGGAAGAGCAGATCATTCGGGCGGTAAAGATGGATTCGACCGAAGCGATGAATTATCTGGCTTCTACATTCGAGGGTGGAAGACTGGGCACAAAAGATATGTCCCGCGCATTGGCTTGCTACCAAATGGCTGCTGACAAAGGTGACCCTCGGGCGAAGGAGCACTTGAAGCTTTTGAGCTCGCAAGGCACACAGCCGATCAAAGCCAGTCACTGCATTTGAAGTTCGTGGGGCATGTTTGGTGCGCTTTCGCACGCGCTGATCTTGAACCAGTTGCACTAAAACGCTTAACGCTTGTGCATCTGACACCCCCCATTTTCCTTTAAACTCCGCGCCCTCAAGGAACGCGCTCAGGACACGGAATGCCAGCCCCCTCTTTCTCTCTTCGCCCCGCGATGGTGCTTTGGCTGTATGCCGCGGCGATCGTGCATGTGCTCGCCGGTCTAACGCTGACCTGGGCCGGTCATTCCGGATTACTCGACGGCTATCTTCACACCCTCGAACTCGCGTTCTGGGGCGCCGATCCGGTTCCTGCTGCCGGCCACGAGCAGCAAGTGTGGTGGCTCGCGCTGTTCGGCGCGACGTTGCAAAGTTATTCGCTGTACATGCTCGCGTTGGTGCACCTTGGCAACCGTCTTAGAGCTCCTGCAATTTGGGGCTGGTTGATGGCGGGCGTGCTGTTATGGGCGCCGCAGGACATGTGGCTTTCAGCGCAAAAACAGGTCTGGTCGCATCTGTGGCTCGACGGTTTTGCGCTGCTGGTGCTGTTGCCGCCGCTGATCTGGTTGCTGCGCCATGATCGTCGGACATCCCCACCAGAAAGAACCGTGAGCAAGTCCAACCCCTTTGCCGGCGGCGCCTACAAGCGTGTGCTGATCACCGGGGGCACCGGGTTTATCGGTGAAGCCGTAGTCAATCAATTACTCGACGGTGGTCACACGGTCAGCGTGTTGGCGCGGGATCCGTTGAAAGCGGCGAACCTGTTCGATGGTCGTGTTCGCTGTGTGCGGTCGTTGAGCGAATTCGGCCGCGACGAACCCTTCGACGTGGTGATCAACCTCGCCGGCGCACCGGTCGCTGGCCCGCGCTGGAGTCCCGGGCGTCAGGCGCAATTGCTCGCCAGTCGGGTCGATACCACCGAAGCCTTGATGACCTGGCTGAAGCACACAAGCCACAAACCGGCGCTGTGGATTCAGGCCTCGGCCATCGGTTTTTACGGTGTGCGTGATGCCGGCGAAAACCTCGATGAACAGGCTAGCAAGGGCGACGGTTTCATGGCCGAGCTCTGCGCGCGTTGGGAGGCTTCGGCGCAACCCGCCACGCAGTTTGGCGTGCGTCAGGTGGTGCTGCGCCTTGGCGTGGTGTTCGGGCCGGGCGGTGCGTTGTTGCCATTGCTGATTCCGTTCCGCCTGGGCTTCGGCGGGCGCATGGGCGACGGTCAGCAGATCATGAGCTGGGTGCATCGCGACGATGTGATTCAGGTGATCGCTCGATCCTTCCACGATGAAAATTTGCGCGGCACCTACAACATGGTCGCGCCTGAAACGGTCAGTCAGGCAGCGTTCGCCGAGAACGTTGGCAAGGTCCTCAAGCGCCCGGTGTGGTTCCACATTCCAGCAGCGCCAGTGCGTGCGTTGGCCGGGGAAATGGCTCAGTTGTTCTTCGACGGTCAGCGTGTGGTGCCGCAGCGTTTGAGCGAGGCGGGCTACACGTTCCGCTATCCGACCCTCGACGCCGCGCTGCGCGATCTGGCCTGAGGATCGCCCATGAGCAAGCCCTTGATGTACCTGCTGGCCGGCAACGGCAGCGCCGCCGATTGGTGGGATGACGCGCTGCCGCACTTTCAGCGTTACGAGGTGGTGCCGCTGGAGCTGCCGGGCTTCGGCGCCAACCCGCAGCCGCCCTGCGAGGATCTGGCGGCTTATGCGCAGACCTTGCTGGCGATGACGCAAAAGGGCAGCGCGATCATGGCCGTCGGGGTCAACGCGTTGCTGGTGCTGCATGCGCTGCAACGTCGGCCCGGGCACTTTTCTCGCAGTGTTTTGCTGGCGCCGGTGGGCGCCTTTTTGTGGCAGCGTCGATTGCCGGCGCTGATGTCACCGCTGCCAATCCGAAAGAGCATTCATTGGCTGCTGTCGAACAAACCCACGCTGTTTGCGCGCAAGTTCTCCAACCAGACCTGGACGCCCGCGCAGTACCAGCGCATGGGCGCCGGTTATGCGCGCTGCCGTGCGTTTGTGCCGCACTGGGATCTGATCCGTGCCGACACCGCACTGCCATTGCTGGAATGGATCACCGAGCCGGTCGAGCTGGTCTGGGGCGATCAGGACAAGGTGCTCGGCATCGAACAAGCGGCGGCATGGTCGGCGATTCTTGCGCGCGCAGACCTGACCATCAGCCTCAAACCCGGTTGGGGTCATTACCCGTGGATCGACGCGCCCGTGCAGTTTGCGCAGTGGCTGGAGTCGGGCGAGCGCGGCTTCGTCGCGCACACCAAGGGCGGGCGTTTGCGTCTGGCGGAACTGGCCCGACAACCGGTGCCGGCGGCGCTGACCCTCAACGATTGCAACGATCCGCGACTACCGGCCTTTCTCGCCAGCCAACCGCAGGCGACCTGGGCGGTGCGTTCCTCCAGTTATGGCGAAGATCAGGCCGACTCGGCGAATGCCGGTTTGAGCACGACCTATCTGCGCGAGCCGGCCGCCAACGTGCCGGCGCGCATCGCCGAGCTGACTGCCGAAGGTGTCGAGGAAGTGGTGGTGCAGCGCTTCATCACGCCGCAGGTGTCGGGCATCGCATTTGTGCGTCATCTGTCGGTGGAACTCGAATGGGTTGAAGGTCATCTTGAGTCCCTCGCTGACGGCCAGATCAGCCCGGAACGAGCGACGCTTTCGCGGCTCGGCGATGCCTGGCGCAGCGGCACGTTCACGGCCACCCATGGGTTGGCCGAAGACGTGCTGTGGCGCTTTCTCCAGGATGTCTTGCGGGTGTTTCACTATGTGCCGGGCGATGTCGAATGGGCCTGGGACGGTACGCAACTGTGGCTGCTGCAATACCGGCCGATCAGCGACTACGGCTGGCGTCGGCACCTGACGGCCGCCAACATCGCCGAGATCCTGCCGCCGCAACCCAGCGTGCTGGTGGAGTACGCCCAGCGCCGGGCCGCCGCGAGCATTCCGGCGATCATGGCCCGTTGGGATGCGCGGGTGTTGCAGGACAACGAACCGTTCACGGCTGTATTTGGCGGCGCGTCCTACATCAACAACGACCTGTTTCTCGCGCGGTTGGCCGACTGGGGCATCAGCGCCAGCAACTATGCCGGCGAAGTCGGCGGCGCGACTCCGCATCTGCCGTGGCGACCGCTGCGGATGTTGCGTTCGCTGCCGTTGTTTCTGCGCATGCAACGTATCGCTCGCGGACATTTGCTGAGCCTTGAACACGGCTTGCAGCGCTTCGACCGGGAGCTGACCGACCTCGTCGCCCAGGGGGCTGACGGTCAGCAATTGGCCGACTGGTTCACCCGGTTTTATGTGTTCGTGGTGCAGGGCAATCTGTGCATCGCCACGGCGCTGGCCAGCAGCGGCGGGGACTGGCTGGGCCGACCGCCCACCGCTTACGACAACCTGGAAAACAGCCCCCATCGACTGCCGTGGGAGACCGATCCGGCCACGCCTCGACCCGCGTCGAGCGCGTTGCCACTACAGGCCTTCCCGCAATGGTCAGGGCTGATTCGCCTCGCTCATTCGACCGGCCTGCCGGGCCTGCGGGGTTACTACCTGCAAGTGCGCGAGTGGTATCGCGACAACCTGATGCGCATCTTCTTCCGCCTGCATCACGCCATGCCCCTGACGGATCGCGAACACTGGTTTGCGCCGCACCCGGACATCCGCACGCGCGACGGCAGCTTCTGGCAGGACGGCCGCGAAGGTGCCGAACAGGCCACCGGATTCATGATTTACCCGGGGCAGGTGCGGGGCATTCTTGGCGAAGACATCCTGCTGGAAGACACCCTCGATCCCGGGCGTCACGAGCACTATCAGGCAGCGCGGGCGGTGATTGCGCGGATGGGGGGACGGTTGTCGCATGGTTCGACGTTGTTGCGGGAATTGCGTAAGCCCTCGGCGGTGATGCCGCAGGTGGATCCGGCCTGGGTGGGGTGTGAGGTGTTGTACCTCGATGGTGAGCTAGAGCTGATCAATCCTGCGAACAAAGGATGAGCCGACTGCGGTCAAGAAGTGGTCGATAACGTTATGCACAGGGATATGGATTGATGGGTTTAATCAAGCCTTCATGGCTGCTGGGTTCGCTACTCGGCTGTATTGCTCTGGTACAGACGGCCGTGGCCGCCGATGCCATTGTGGTTGGTGATAAGTCGGGCCAGTCAGCTGTTGCGCACGGTCCTGTCCAGGCAGCTGTCGAGCTGGGCTCATGCCGGTTCTCCATGCCGCTGTTACAGGATCAATGGCTGACGTTCGAAAGCTTTTATCTGGTGTTCGTCGCGGACAAACAACTGCCCACTCGGGCCAACGCACCTGGCATGTGGCAGGCGGAAACGTCGAGTGGCTATGACTGGCATTTCGAGAAGTCCGGTAACTTGAGCCAGCCATGGTTTGGTGCGGTGTGTGAAAGCGCTGATAGCTTCTCCTTGCTCACCGCCCGGAAGCCTCCGGAAAATGACTCCATTGCTCTACAACTCCTGCGTGATGACAACGACCGTAGATGCCCGGCGACCCTGACCGATCATGGTTGGGAGCCTACGTCGCTGGCAGGGCCCAAGAACAGATACACCTTCGAGGCATTGGGTGGAGAGAAGTCTTCGGGGTTCATCTTCGGCTTCCACGACAAGTCACGACGGCACATCACCCGCGTCGCGTTCTGCCTGCTGCGCGGCGAAAGTGTGTTGATCGGCTCGGCGGCATCAGGCTCGGCCACCCCGTTGGCGATCAGCGCCGAAGGATTTGAACAAATCAAAACAGCGGTGCGCAGCATGGCTTTTGAGTAAGCCTGCGAAGACCGAACGGAGTTACAGCGTGAAAGTTTGCTTGCGGGCAGCTTCAGATCCGCGCTACGGCGAGTGCAGCCCTTTGCTGCGAATGGAAAAACACTCCCGCTGAATTGAGACGGGTTAGTTCAAAGGAAATGAAGTGAAAAGACTGCTGTTGTTATGTATGAGCTGGTTGCCGATGGCAGGGATGGCGTCGGATTTCTGCAACGAGGAAAGCGATACCAAGACTTTTCTTACGCAATGGAAAGACAGTGGGGAAAGTGTCGAAGACATACATTCTGGCTTCTACGATGGCGAATTTTCTCTAGAGCGTGGCAAGGTGGTGTACCAAGGTGATCTCAATGGCGATGGCCGAGACGATTTCATCTTCCTCTCCTATTCAAGTCACGGCTCGGCCGGCGACATGACGTACGCCTTCCTGATCCAATGCCGTGGTTACTTGAAGCATACCGGCGGTGATTACTTTGCCGGGATCAAGGTACTGGACGGTCCGCCCAAGAACGGCGGCGACTTCAAAGACATCGAGATCTATTCCTACATCAGGGATAAACGCGGGCAGATTCGCTACAAAAACAACGTAGCCATGACCCGACCACATCTATGGCAATTCAACCCCCAGACACAGCGTTATGAAGGTCAGTCCGAATAGATTTCAGTTACGGAGTTACAGCGTGAAAGGATGTTCAGTTCTACTTGGCAGTCTCTTGGTCATTGCCACGTCCGTGGCTTGCGCCGCCAACCCGGCCTTCAAGGATTACACTGTCACCCCAGTGTTCGCCGGCACTAATCATGAACCGGTGCCGCAAGAACACAGCAACCCGAGGATGGATAAGGATCGTGCACAGGCACTCAAGCGCAAGGTCAACTTTGCCGGCCACTACATCCTGTACCAATTTGCTTGTGGCGGCAGCACCATTTGCGGCGAAGTGCTGGATGCGCGCACGGGGGAGGTTGTCGGCGGACTGCCGAATGCATACGACGGCAATGCGTTAAGCCTGTCGAATCGGCCTGATAGCCGTCTGCTCATTGTTTCCGGCATTGCGGCCGATACCGAAGAGGACGCGCAGGGTAATGAGCTGGAAAGCCGCTACAGGACCCGCTACTTCGAGTTTGTGAACAACGAGTTCCGGCTGCTGACGTTCAAGGATTTGTGATCGCCGTTGTTTGATTAAGGATGATTGGATGAACCGCTTTTCCATTCGGCCCATGCTGAGTGCACTTCTACTGTTGCCCCTCACCTACGCCATTCCGGCAACTGCCGAAGCCGGGAGTTGCTACGGCTATCTCACCGAAATGGTCAGGAGCAGTAACTTCCCGTTTCGCTATGTCGGCAAGGACAAGGTCAATCTGCTGATTGATGAAGACGACGGTGAAATGGTGCGAGCCCAGTTGCTCTTTGATACGGACGGCACCGGCACCATCGGCTGGATCAAATACACCCCGGCCACTCGGGTGTTGCTCAACACCTCGGCTGAACTGGAAGAGCCGGTGGAACTGTCATTCGATGCCAAATTCGCCGATGGCTACGCAAAGTGCCTGGCTGGACAACAGGCCGGTTAACGGCAAAAGGGAATTTTCCATGAATCAGTATCTTCTCGCGGGCAGCCTTTCGCTGTTGCTCTCGCTTCCAGCTTTCGCCGCTCCCAAGGACGCCTACACCCAGCGCGATGTCATGCAATGTGGCGGTGTTGAAGTGGTGATGGTGTCGTCCTGCCGATCCGTGACGGTGGATGACGCGGAAACCCACCTCATCCCGGTCTGCTCCGATCAGACGATCAACATCGGCGGCAAAGTGTTGCGCCGCAACATCGACAAGGTTTCACAGCTTACGTCGGACGGTAAGAAGACGCAGATGCTGAGTAACGTTGTTGTGGCGATGGATTGCGTGAAAGGAACCAAGGGCAGTCTTGTTTCGATAGGTGGCTACGGCGGTTGCGGTGCCTGTCCTGAATGGCGTGGGTATTACTCGACGGCGGGGCGATTGGAGCAATACAGCTTCGATAATACCCAGCGCTCATTTGGTTCGAAGGGTTCCTGGGAAGAACTGATCAAGGCTTATGGCGTGACGAAGAGGCAGCTGCAGTCGGAAAGTCCGTCAGTGAAAAGGATCGACTATGGGCAGCCTTAAGTGGGTATTGATGATCGGCAGTCTGTGCAGCGCTATGAGCGCCTTTGCCGAGGACCCGCCGATAGTAGGTGTCAACGGGAACACGGTTTCGTTTCGGACTACAGAATGGACGATGCCCAGTGTGGATTCGGCGACTGCGTGGTTCACCGCCAAAGGGAAAACCTTTCCGCTCTTTGGCGCCGATATTGGCGCCGATGGGCACTCCAATATGCTCAGTCCTGACAAGAAAACCTTGCTGCTCGACCCCGTGATCTTCGGCATGTTGTCGGACGAAAACGGTGAAGAGAAGCTAGTGTCGCAACAGCATTGCACGGTTATTTCTATGGAGACCGGTTGCGTGCTGGCTGATCGTTCGGCCACTTTTTGTGTCGGCCAGTGGAAGGGCAATCAATGGGTTACCGGCGACGGCGATGTGCTCACTCCCGCCCTGGAGACGAGGTCTCCAAAGGACTTGCTGAAACATGTCTCAAGTAACGAACTGGCGCAGTCCCGCGCAGAGTTCATCGAATGGGGTCTGGTCTTTTTAAGTCCAGAGTCTTACATGGCGTGTCATCCCCCGGCGCAAAATGTTCAGGCCTATAACGACCTTGGCTTTTACTTGGCCGAGGGCGGCAAAGATGAGCTTGCACTGAAGTTCTATCGCGGAGTTGAGGCCGTCGGTAAACGCACAGTGCTGATGTTGAACATCGCCGATTCTCTCTGGCGCCTTGATCGCAAAGACGAAGCGCAGCGCTATTACAGCCAGTACCGTGACGCGATGAGCGCCGACGGCAAGGCGCAGAAAATACCTCAACGTGCAGTTGAGCGATCCGTCATTCAGGGAATGAAAAATTGAACATGTTTGTGCGCTTTATCGCGTTGAGTATCGGTTTGTCCGTGGGCAATGCTGGCGGCTGGAAGAAGTGATGGATTACTCGCTTTGAAACAGGTGGCAAGTTGAAAAGATTAGGCTTGATCGCGTTATTGCTGTGTTCTTTCTCTGCGGTGGCGGGGCCGATGTTCCCGTCTCTCACGTCGTGCAGGGACGTTGGCAGCGACTGTGCGCTGGCGCTGAGAGACGATTTCCTGGTGGATGCTAAGTCCGGGCAGCGTCTCTCCGAAAGGCCGGTATCGGCCGGAGCGGGGAGTATTTTCTGGCTGTATAGAGATAGCGAGCGCTACATCCTGGAGGAAGAAAACTCCTCACAATCGAAGACGCGGCGCTGGCTGGTTTTCACTTACGACAGCGGCAAAGTGGTGCTCGACGGCGCTTATGTTTTCTCGATAGACATTGATATGAACACTGGCCCCTACTGGCATGGCTACGACTGCCGAGGTAATGCCAAGCCGTTCGCCGTGCCCACGAAAGATTCGTTCAATGACGTCGCTTTGGAGGCGTTGTGCGGGGAGGCTGAAGGCTGGGTTGTCTCGCGTGGGGATGCCAAGGTGCCGGTGTCGGCCAAGGGGCTGGCCGTCAGTGTCCCCGTTTATTACGCCCGCAGCCGTGAGGGTTCAGCGACGTACCTGTTCACTGAAAGCGATGTTCCGGATCTTTCGAAGCTGGTTTGCCTGTCCAACTGTGCTGATATCGCGAAAGCGCCGGAGCGCGTTTCGCAGGAGACGGCGCCGTTGAAGGGCGGGCAGGATGGAACGTTGTGCTCGGATGACGAAGACATTTACTTCAGCTGCCCACTGGAGGGCGGCAAGACGGTTTCTGTTTGTGCGCGGGGAAACAGCAAGCCCACGGCCGGTTCTGTTCAGTATCGCTATGGTGTGCCGGGGAATATCGAGATGGTCTACCCGAAGAATGCTACGCCACCCAAGGGCAAATTCTTTGTTGTAGATGCGTCGGAAGGCAGCGTGAACCTGAACATCATCAAGTTCAAAAGCGGTGCGTATACCTACCTCGTTAACCAGGCCTTCGTGAGTTATCTGAAGGTGCTCAAGGGGGATAGAGTTGTATTCCGACAGTCTTGTAATGCCGGTGGTCATGCTTACGTACATCGGTTGGCGGATTTCGGGTTGGAGACGCGACCCAAAAGCGCAGAGGACTTTCGCTAGTCGCTGCTGCCGAAGATCAGGAAAGGGGACTCAACGTCCCCTTTTTTCAGCCCGCGATTCAGCTACGGCTTGGCCTGATACTCCCGAAACTCAATGTGATCGAGCGTGCCTTCCACCATCAAGCGCACGCCGTCCGCCATTCTGCTCAGGCCCAGCGCCATCGAGCGGCGGGGGCCGTCGAGGTCGTCGGCCAGGTTGGCGGCGATGGCGCTGATGGACAGGAGGTCTTCGGAGGCGTTGGCCATGAGGGCTTCGGCGTCGGCGTTGGGGCAGAGGGCGAACAGGCCACCCAGGCGCTTGGGGCGTGAGGCTCTGGGTTTGAAGTGGTGGTCGAGGGCGCGTTCGGCGGCTTCGTGGAGTTTCTTTGAATCGAGGGATTCGTAGGGGGAGGTTTCCGGGTTTTCTGGAATTTCGGGGGGATTCGGTGTTGGTTTGATCATTGCGCAGCTTCCTGGAGTTGTGAGGCCGACACCCATTCGCTTTGCACTTCGAAATAGGTGGCAGCTGTGCGTTGGTGTGCAAGACCGGTCCAGGTGCCCGGCAGACCCGAAGGTCTCCGACGCACAGCCGCCATAACGATCCGCGAGCATAGGAAAAGGCTCGGCGAAATGCCATTGCGATTGTGCACCTGAACCGGACTTGCACGTCCGAGTCACCGATTTTGCGGTGACACACAGAGGCTATCGACGATGGTCCAGCCTGCCTAGTTCATGGACAGCACCGCAGTTTGAAGGACATTTCCCAAGGATTTGCGGGGTAGAGGAACAAGAAACCACAGCTATCGGCAGCTCCTACAGGAATGTGTTTCTTCAGGTGTAGGACGGGGGGAGGGTGTGACGCGGAGCGTCACGGGAGGCATTCCTACGCAGAGCGTGGGAACGATCAAGTCCTGAGAGCGAAGTCGTGACTTGGCAGTCATCTTTCAGGAAAAGCCATGCATCGTCTTCTATCAATCCAAGATAGTGGCGAATCCGTCCGAATCCCTTACACTCCCCCAGCCGTTCATTTTCCTTTTGAGGCTGTGCGCATGAAATTTCGTTTTCTTCTGTGGATGCTGGGTCTGTTGATGGGTAAGGCCAGTCGGACAAATCCTGCGTTCCAGCAGCAGTTGGGTGACAAGGATCTGGTGTTTCAGCTGCAGACTCTGGACGGGAAAGTGGCGCGGCATTTCGTGGTGAAGGACCAGCGCATTACCAGCAAGTCCGGGGTGGTGGCGGAGCCGGCGTTTGCGATTGCGTTCAAGGATGCGGCGTTCGGGTTTGCCACGATGCAGGCGAAGAACAAGCAGCTGGCATTCATGCAGGGGATTCAGGACAAGTCGATCCAGCTCAAGGGCAACCCGGCGCTGGTGATGTGGTTTCAGGGGTTGATGAAGTATTTGAAGCCGAGGAAGGCCAAGCCGAAGGCTTGAGTCCGGTGTGAACGATCAACAAAAAAGGCCCCACACTCGTGTGAGTGTGGGGCCTTTTTTATGGGCGCAAATCAGGCCTGGCTGAATTGCGAAGCCAGTTCACGCAACAACACTTCCGCCTCAAGCACTTTACTGACAACGTCATTGGCCTTGTCACGAGTCAAACCAACACGCTCCAGCAACGCATCCGGAATGTCTTCATCCGGGCCGGAGCCGATGCCGCGACTGCGCAGCAGGCGCACGGCCAGGCAGACGAGGTTCGGGTATTCGGCGTAGGCGCCGTCGTAGTTCGGGTCGTGCTGGAAGCGCAGGGCGGTGGCCAGTTCGTCGGGCATGTCCCAGTAGCGCATCAGCCAGGAGCCGATCTGTTCGCGGCTGATGCCCAGCAGGTGTTGCTCGACATAGCTGTGGCACAGGTGCGGGTTGACCTCCAGGTGACGGCAGATCAGCGAGAAGTGCGGCGGGAACACGTGGGCCAGCAGCAGGTAGCCGAAGTTGTGCAGCAGGCCGGCGAGGTAGGTCAGGCCGGCTTCCGGGCGCTGGGCGCGCGGCATGGCGCGGGTCAGGCCTTCGATGACGGCGGCGGTGTAGATCGACTGCTGCCAGTACGGCGTGGTGTGTTGCGGATGGTCCTTGGGCAGGCTCAGGGTCTTGCCGAGGGCCAGGCCCAGCGCCAGGTTGATCACCAGATCGAAGCCCAGTACGCGGACGATCGCGTCTTCCACCGAACGGATCTTGCCCGGCGACGCGTAGTACGGCGACGCCGCCCAGCTCACCACTTGCGCGGCCAGCGCCGGGTCGGTTTCGACCACGCCGGTGATGTCGTCGATGGTGGCGTTCGGGTCGACGCGCAACTTGATGATTTTTTGTGCGGTTTCGGCCAGCGGCGGAATCTCGATGGTCGCTTCCAGACGCTGCTGGATGCGCCGCGCGGTGAACGCCTGCACGGCCTGGGTGATTTCCTCGCGGTCATCGTCCGGGCGGTCGAGGTTCGGGCGGATGCTGCTCAGGGCTTCGCCGAAGTTAGCGGCGCTGGCCTTGGTCAGCATGGTCTTGAAGTCTTCGCTGGCGATTTCCAGCAGCAGGCCCGGCTCGCCGGAGTTGATCAGCAACTTCGGCTCGCGCAGCAGGCTTTCTTCGTAGAGGCACGGCGAGCTGGTCAGCGCCGGCAGGCCCGGCAGCAGGCTCAGGCTGTGTTTGCCGAGCATCTTTTCCAGGCGCTCGGTGGACACGGCGGTCAGGCGACGGCCCGTCAGCTCGGCGAGGCGGTTGAGATCCAGCAACTGGCTCTGTGGAAACAGCACCATCAGCGCACCGACCGCGTCGTCCAGCAACACGGCCTGCACTTTGCGCGAGGCGTTGAGGCCGTGGTGGTCGAGCACTTCTTCGTAGGCGACGCCCAGCTTGTTGAGCAGCAGCCGAATAACAGACGGAGCGTGCGGGGATTCGGGGGCGAGAGCAGCTTCGGTCATGGTCTGTATCCGTTTTTGAAACAATTGCTGGAGTATAACCAGCTTGGTTGGAACGAGCTTTGAGAAACTGCGACGGTGCTCACACTTGGCCGTATTGCTGCCCGTGTCGCAGCCAGCGGTCGAGCAACGGGCTGACGTGGGTGGGCCAGCGTTCGAGCAAAGCCTGGGCGGCATCGCGTACGGCGGGCAGCAGATCGGCGTCGCGCATCAGGTCGGCGACCTTGAATTGCAGCAGGCCGGTCTGGCGGGTGCCGAGCATTTCGCCGGGGCCGCGCAGTTCGAGGTCTTTTTCGGCGATGACGAAACCGTCGTTGGTCTCGCGCATGATGCCCAGACGCTGGCGGCCGATCTGTGACAGCGGCGGATGGTAGAGCAGCACGCAATGGCTGACCGCGCTGCCCCGGCCGACACGGCCGCGCAACTGGTGCAGTTGCGCGAGGCCCAGGCGCTCGGGGTTTTCGATGATCATCAGGCTGGCGTTGGGTACGTCCACACCGACTTCGATCACGGTGGTGGCGACCAGCAGTTGCAGGTTGCCGGCCTTGAATTCGGCCATGACGGCGGCTTTCTCGGCGGGTTTCATGCGGCCGTGGATCAGCCCGACCTTCAGCTCGCCGAGGGCGGAGGTCAGGTCTTCAAAAGTGGTTTCGGCGGCCTGGCAGGTCAGCTCTTCGGACTCTTCGATCAGCGTGCACACCCAATAGGCCTGACGGCCCTCGGCGCAGGCGCTGCGCACCCGTTCGATGACTTCGACGCGGCGGGTATCCGTGACCAGTACGGTGTTGACCGGGGTTCGACCGGGTGGCAGTTCGTCGAGGATCGAGGTGTCGAGGTCGGCGTAGGCGCTCATCGCCAGCGTCCGTGGAATCGGCGTGGCGGTCATGATCAATTGATGCGGGCACATGCGCCCGCCGACGCCTTTCTGCCGCAGCGCCAGACGTTGCTGTACGCCGAAGCGGTGCTGTTCGTCGATGATCACCAGCGCGAGGTTCTTGAACTGCACTTCGTCCTGGAACAGCGCGTGGGTGCCGACCACCATCGGCGTGCCGCTGGCGATCTGTTCCAGCGCGGCCACGCGGTTCTTGCCCTTGAGCTTGCCGGCCAGCCACGCCACGTCGATGCCCAGCGGTTCGAGCCAGCGTTTGAAGGTGATGAAATGCTGCTCGGCGAGGATCTCGGTCGGCGCCATCAGTGCGACCTGATAACCCGCCTCCAGCGCTTGCAGGGCGGCGAGGGCGGCGACCACGGTTTTGCCCGCGCCGACGTCGCCCTGAATCAGCCGCAGCATCGGTTCGTGCTGACTGAGGTCGTAGGCGATTTCGTTGCCGACCCGCTGTTGCGCACCGGTCGGGTTGAAGCCGAGGTTGGCCAGGTATTTCGCCGGCAGCTTGGTGGCTTTCGGCATCGCCGGCGCACGCAGGGAACGCATGCTTTCGCGCAGGCGCTGCTGCGATAGCTGGTGAGTCAGCAGTTCTTCGAAGGCCAGACGATGCTGGGCCCAGTGATGACCGAGGGCGAGTTCGTCGATGTCGGCATCGGCGGGCGGGTTGTGCAGGTAGCGGATCGCGTCGGCCAGCGGCGCCAGTTGATAGTCGCGGGCCAGTTCGGTCGGCAGCCAGTCGGGCAGGGTGGCCGGTTTCAGCAGGGTCAGGGTCTGCATGCACAACTGGCGCAGGCGGGCCTGGGTCAGGCCTTCGGTCAGTGGGTAGACCGGGGTCAGGGTTTCATCCACCGGCGGCGGTTCGTCGCCGTTGATGGCGCGGTATTCCGGGTGGTAGATCTCTAGCCCCGAGGCGCCGGGCCGGGCTTCGCCGTAGCAGCGAATCCGCGTGCCACGCTTGAGGCCTTCTTTCTGCGCGTTGCTGAAGTGGTAGAAGCGCAGGCTCAAGCCGCCGGTGCCGTCCTGCAAACGTACGACGAGGCTGCGGCGTCGGCCCATGACCACGTCGGCACCGCTGACGGTGCCTTCGACCACGGCGTCCTGCCCCGGCCGCAACGCGCCGATCGGCACCACGCGGGTGCGATCCTGATAACGCAGCGGCAGGTGGAACAGCACGTCCTGGAGATTCTCCAGGCCGACCTTGGCCAGTTTCTCGGCCATGGCTTCACCGACACCCTTTAGTGCGGTGACCGAGACCTGCGACAGCTCCGTCATGACGCTGACTTAACCGGCCGTGACCGGCGCGGCGGGTTTGGCGACCGAGCACAGGCGAATGGAGTCGGCGAGGATCTCGATGGCTTTCGGCCGTGGGAAGCTGGCGCGCCAAGCGATGGCCACTGTGCGGAACGGCACCGGTGCCGACAGCGGGCGCACTTCGATCACGCCCGGGGCGTAGTGATGGCTATCCACCGCCGACAGCGGCAGGATCGAGATGCCCAGGCCGGACGCGACCATGTGGCGAATGGTTTCCAGCGAGCTGGATTCGACCGTGGTGTGCTTGGCGCCGTCGTTGCCCTTGGTCAGGGTCGGGCAGGCTTCCAGCACCTGATCGCGGAAGCAGTGGCCTTCGCCGAGCAGCAGCAGGCTCTTGTCGTTGAGCAGCGCGGCGTCGATGGATTCTTTCTGGGTCCACGGGTGCTGGGCCGGCATCAGGACGTAGAACGGCTCGTCGTAGAGTGGCAGGGTCAGCACGTCGGCTTCGTTGAACGGCAGGGCGATGATGATCGCGTCCAGCTCGCCGTTGCGCAGTTTGTCGCGCAGCACGTGGGTGAAGTTTTCTTCGATGTACAACGGCATCTGCGGGGCGACCCGGTGCAGTTGCGGAATCAGGTGCGGGAACAGGTACGGGCCGACGGTGTAGATTGCGCCGACTTTCAGCGGGGCGGTCAGCTGGTTCTTGCCGGCCTGGGCCAGTTCGCGGATGCCCTGGGCCTGCTCCAGCACTTTCTGCGCCTGGGCGACGATGCCTTCGCCGACCGGGGTCAGGCGCACGGCGCTTTTGCTGCGCTCGAAAATCAGCACACCGAGTTCGTCTTCAAGCTTTTTCACGCCCACCGACAGGGTCGGCTGGCTGACGTGGCAACGCTCGGCCGCGTGGCCGAAATGCTGCTCTTGGGCGAGGGTAACGATGTAGCGTAATTCTGTGAGAGTCATAGCAAGCGTCCATGAAGATGCGGGCCAAGCATACCGGCTGCAATCGATAGACGCACGTTATCAGACTGAGTGATGAATGCGACACCGGGCAATGCCGGTTTGCCGTTGGCAGATATGAGAAAGGCACCTTTCGGTGCCTTTCTGGCGGGATCGAGCCGTGTTCTGCCGGTGCAGATCAGCGGCGGCGTTCCAGCGAGTAAACAAACGGCGCAACAATTTCGATCGAGCCATTGGTCAACATGTCGGCCGGTGGCTTGGGCAGCGGTTGGGCGCGGCGGATCATGTCCAGGGTGGCCCGGTCCAGATCGGCGTTGCCGGAGCGGCCCACCAGTTCGAACGACAATACGTTGCCTTCGCCATCGACCACGAAACGCAACCGGTTCAAGCCTTCCTTGCCCCGTGCCTGTGCGCTTGCCGGGTACTTCTTGTACTTCTGCAAATGCGCGAGCAGGGTGCCTTGCCAGCTGGCCTTGGCCGCCAGTTGTGCTGGCGACGGGCCCGGTGCCGGCTGGGCGGATTTCTCCGTCGGCGCCTGGGTCTGCTGAGGCTCAGCCGGTTTTTCCTCGGAAGGTTTTTCCTTCACAGGCTCCGGTTTCTTCTCAACCGGTTTTGGCGGTTGCGGCTTTGGCTTGGGTTTTGGCTTCGGCTTGGGTACGGCAATCTCTGCCTTGGGGGCTTCGGCCAGTTTCGGGATCGGCAGTTCTTCGACCGGAGCCGGTGGCTGCGGTGGCGTGACGACTTTCGGCGGTGCAGGCGGTGGCGGGGCCGGAACCGGTGCCAGCTCGACCATCATTGCCTGCGGCGGCAGTTCGATGGGCGGGCGGGCGGTCCAGTTCAGCGCCAGCGCGATGGCCAGCGCATGAACACCCAGCACCACGGCCAGGCTACCGCTGTAACGCGTCAGCTTATGGCGCGTCGTGATCATTTCTTGACTGCGCTCTCGAGGCCGACCAGACCAACCTTCAGGTAACCGGCGCTGCGCAGCTTGTCCATCACGCTCATCAGGTCGCCGTAATCCACGCCTTTGTCGGCCTGGAAGAAGATGGTGGTGTCTTTCTTGCCATGGGTCCTGGCATCGAGCACGGCGCCTAGGGTTTCGGCTTTGACTTCGTCGTCACCGATGTACAGGCGCTGGTCAGCCTTGACGCTGAGGAACACCGGTTTCTCTGGCCGCGGTGCCGGTTTGGCGGTCGAGGCAGGCAGGTCAACCTTGATGTCCACGGTGGCCAGCGGAGCGGCAACCATGAAGATGATCAACAGCACCAGCATCACGTCGATGAACGGCGTGACGTTGATTTCGTGGTTCTCGGCCAGATCGTCGTCTGCGCCTTCTTTCAAATGCAGGCCCATGGCCGATTACCCCACTTTGACCATGTGCGGCTGCGAGCTGCTGCGCTCAGGCTGGTGGTCGAGGTCGCGGCTGACCAGCAGCAGGACTTCTGCCGACGCATCGGACACCTGAGCCTTGTAACCGGCGATGGAGCGGGCGAACACGTTGTAGATGACCACGGCAGGAATCGCAGCGACCAGACCCAGTGCGGTGGCCAGCAGCGCTTCAGCGATGCCCGGGGCCACGACGGCGAGGTTGGTGGTCTGGGTTTTGGCGATGCCGATGAAGCTGTTCATGATGCCCCACACGGTGCCGAACAGGCCGACGAACGGTGCGGTGGAACCGATGGTGGCGAGCACGCCGGTGCCGCTACTCATGTTGCGGCCGCAGGCGGCTACCAGACGCTCGAGGCGGAAGCTGACGCGTTCCTTGATGCCTTCTTTCTCGCGGGAGTTGACCGACAGGCGCATCTCTTCGAGGGCGTCGTGCACCAGCAGGTTGGCGAGGGTGCCTTCCTTCGCCGCGGTGGCGCTGGCTTCTTTAAGGGTGGCGGCTTTTTTCAGGGCAGCGATTTCGCCACGCAGACGACGCTTGGCGCCCATCAGCTCGAAGCCTTTGGCAATCCAGATGGTCCAGGTGATGATCGAAGCGATGGCCAGGCCGATCATCACCATCTTCACGATGATGTCGGCATTCTGGTACATGCCCCATGGCGACAGGTCGTGGGCCATGCCCAGGGTGTTGTCGGCTTCGAGGACTTCAGGTGCGTCTTCGGCGCTGGCGTCCACGGCCTGAACCGGGTCGGTCGCGGCCGGCGCGGCGGCAGGGGCAGCCGGTGCAGTCTGCTCGTGGGCGGCTGGGGTGGCCGGCGCCTGAGCGTCAGCAAAAGCGGCGGTTGGCGCCAGCATCAGGCTGAGGAGCAGGGCAGCCACCGCGCTCCAGGCGCGAGGTCGGTTGGTTGGCGAAGCGGGGGTTTGAATGCGTGTCATGCTGGCCGGACCTGAGGTAGAAAAACGGTAATGCTCTTCCAGGCCTCGTGAGGCCGAGAACAAAAGTGAGGTGCATTATTGCAAGTAATTCTTGTTAACAGAAGTAATAGAGTTGCTTTTTTTCCTTCATTGCTAGCCGCTCGTCCCCTGCCAGGGCTAGTCTGTCGCTTTCCGATGGGAGATTTTTGATGTCCGCGCCCTCTGTTTTGATCGCCGGTTGCGGTGATGTCGGCAGCCGTCTGGCCACGCAATTGCTGGCTGCCGGCTTTCAGGTGTATGGCCTGCGCCGCAATGTTTCACGTTTGCCGGAAGGCGTTATCGGTGTGGCCGGTGACTTGTTCAATGAAGACTGCCCCGAGACCTGGCCGGTCGGTGCCGTGGATTACCTGGTGTATTGCGCCGCCGCGACCGAGCACGATGAAGCCGGTTATCGCGCGGCTTATGTGCAGGGTTTGCAACATGTGCTGGGGTGGCTGGACGATTACGGGCAATTGCCGGATCGGCTGCTGTTCGTTTCCAGCAGCAGTGTCTACGGGCAGCAGGACGGGGAATGGGTGGATGAAACCTCCGAAACCGTGGCTGCGGGTTATTCCGGTCGGTTGATGCTGGAGGCCGAGCAAATTGCGCTGAACAGCGGCATCCCGGCGAGCATCGTGCGCCTGACCGGCATCTACGGCCCGGGTCGTGAATGGCTGCTGACCCAGGTGCGTCGTGGCTATCGCGTGGCGGTCGATCCGCCGCTGTATGGCAATCGCATCCATGCCGATGACGCGGCGGGCCTGATGGCGTTTCTGCTGGAGGCGGATCGCAAGGGTGTGGCGCTGGATGACGTCTACATTGGCGTGGACGATGCGCCGGCGCCGCTGGCCGAAGTGGTGGCGTGGTTGCGCGAGTATCTGGGTGTCACCGAGTGGTCGGAAGACGAGAGCGTCCGTCGAACCGGCAGCAAGCGTTGCAGCAATGCCCGGGCGAAGACGTTGGGCTGGGTGCCGAAGTATCCGAGTTATCGCGAGGGGTATGCCGCGATTCTTGAAGGTCGCTGCTGACTTGCGGACGTAAAAAAGGCGGGAGCAATGGCTTGCTTCCGCCTTTTTTGTTTCACGCGCAGATTACTGCTTCTCGAGCAACCACTTGCGTTCGCCCGGGCTGAACTGCGGTTGTTCATCCGCCAGTGCCGTGTTCACGGCCTGCAAAATCTCAAGCTCCTTGCCCTTGCGAACGAAGATCCAGTTGTTGCCCTGGCCGTTCTGTTGCAGCCACATACTGTCGTTGCCGCTGCTCATCGATGCGCAGTCGCCCGCCAGGCACAAGGCATAGCGGTCGGCCCCCGGCAGGCCGGAGACTTGTCCGTCAGCCTGGAATTGCACGGTGGCACCTTCGCCCTGGCCGCTGGCGATGGTCCAGTTGCCGCCCAGGTAGGCCGAATACAGCGCACGTTCGAAGCTGGCGCCGATCGGTGCGCCTTCCGGCACCGGAATCTGCGCGCGATCGAAGAGCTGCTGCGGTTCGTTTTCGCTGGCAGCCTGATGCAACTGGCCGCCGTCGCGTTTCAGCTCGCTGCCGGAGCTGCCATAGAAGTCGACTTTCCAGGCGCCGGACTGTTCGCCCTGCAGCCGTCCTTCGACGTTCTCGAAACCGTTGGTGAAGCGGGCCTGGCCGGCCTTGGTGTTGATGTCCCATTCCAGGTTCGGGCCATAGGCCTGAAGCGCTTCACGCAGGGGGCCGCCCTTGGCGGCGGCATCGATGGCGACCTGATTGATCCAGGTGCCGCTGATGTCACGGTCGGCAGGGTTGCTGGCGCAACCGCCGAGGAAAATGGCGAGCAGCGAGAGAGCAAGCGCTTTGCGCATGGTGGAATCCTTTCAAAACCTTTTCTTTACCGCAGAGCAGTCGGCGCGACCTTGAGGGCCGCGCCGTACGCATTACTCGATGACCAGAATGGCATCCATCTCAACCTGCGAACCCTTTGGCAGGGCAGCAACGCCGATGGCGGCGCGGGCCGGGTATGGCTGGTCGAAGTACTTGCCCATGATCTCGTTGACCTTGGCGAAGTGGCTCAGGTCGGTGAGGAAGATGTTCAGCTTGACGATGTCCTTGAACGAACCGCCGGCGGCTTCGGCTACGGCTTTCAGGTTCTCGAAGACCTGGACGGTCTGGGCTTCGAAGCCTTCGACCAGTTCCATGGTTTTCGGGTCCAGCGGGATCTGGCCCGACATGTAGACAGTGTTGCCAGCCTTGATCGCCTGGGAGTAAGTGCCGATGGCGGCCGGGGCCTTGTCGCTGGTGATAACGGTCTTGGTCATGTATGACTCCTTGTAATGGTGGGCTCAGGCACGCATGCGGGTGATGCGGATCACCCCGGTCAGTGCGCGCAGTTTCTTGATCACGCGGGCCAGGTGCACACGGTCGTGGACGCTGACCACCAACTGGACGACGCTGATGCGGCCATCGCGCTCGTCCATGCTGATTTTCTCGATATTGCCGTCGGCCGCGTTGACGCTGCTGGCCAGCAGGGCGATCAGGCCGCGCTGGTGTTCCAGCTCGACGCGCAGTTCGACGTTGAATTCGCCAGTGACATCCTTGGCCCACGAGAGCTGGATGCATTTTTCCGGGTTGTGGCGGATTTCGCTGATGTTGCGGCAGTTGTCCAGGTGCACGACCATGCCTTTGCCCGCCGACAGGTGCCCGACAATCGGGTCGCCCGGGATCGGCGTGCAGCACTTGGCGTAGCTGAGCACGAGACCTTCGGTGCCGCGAATCGCCAGCGGCCCTTCCGGGCTTGGCAATTGTTCGCCTTCGCCGAGCAGGCGGCGCGCCACGACGTAGGCCATGCGGTTGCCCAGGCCGATGTCTTCGAGCAGGTCTTCGATCAGTTCGAGACGGTACTCGGTGAGCATCGCCTTCACGCGTTCGGCCGGAATCTGTTCCAGTGCACTGTCGAAACCGTTGAGCACTTTGTTCAGCAGGCGTTCGCCGAGGCTGATGGATTCGGAGCGGCGTTGCAGTTTCAGCGCATGGCGGATGTGGGTCCGCGCCTTGCCGGTGACCACGAAGTTGAGCCACGCCGGGTTCGGCCGCGCGCCGGGAGCGCTGACGATCTCGACCGTGGAGCCGCTTTGCAGCGGTTCGGACAGCGGCGCGAGACGACGGTTGATCCGGCAGGCGATGCAACTGTTGCCGACGTCGGTGTGCACCGCGTAGGCAAAGTCGACCGCCGTGGAGCCTTTGGGCAGCTCCATGATCCGGCCTTTGGGGGTGAACACGTAGACCTCGTCCGGAAACAGGTCGATCTTCACGCTCTCGATGAATTCCAGCGAGTTGCCGGCACGTTGCTGCATTTCCAGCACGCCCTTGACCCACTGACGGGCCCGGGCATGGGTGCCTTTCGGCTGCTCGTCACCGCTGGATTTGTACAGCCAGTGGGCGGCAATGCCGTTGTTGGCCATCTCTTCCATTTCGCGGGTGCGGATCTGGATCTCGATCGGTACACCGTGCATGCCGAACAGCGTGGTGTGCAGCGACTGATAGCCGTTGGCCTTGGGGATCGCGATGTAATCCTTGAAGCGGCCCGGCAACGGTTTGTACAAATTATGTACAGCACCCAGCACGCGGTAGCAGGTATCGACCTTGTCGACGATGATCCGGAACGCGTAGACGTCCATGATCTCGTTGAAGGCCCGACGCTTGCCGCGCATTTTCTTGTAGATGCCGTAGAGGTGTTTCTGGCGACCGCTGACTTCGCCCTGGATGCCGTCGATGGCGAGGCAATGGCCAAGGGATTCTTCGATCTTGTTGACGATTTCCTTGCGGTTGCCCCGGGCGCGTTTGACCGCCTGGTAGATCCGCGCGGAACGCATCGGGTGCATGGCCTTGAAGCCGAGGTCTTCGAACTCGATGCGGATCGCGTGCATGCCCAGGCGGTTGGCGATGGGAGCGTAGATCTCGAGGGTTTCCTTGGCGATGCGCCGGCGTTTTTCGCCGGACAGCACTTCCAGCGTGCGCATGTTGTGCAGGCGGTCGGCGAGTTTGACCAGGATCACGCGAATGTCGCGTGCCATGGCCATGGCCATTTTCTGGAAGTTTTCAGCCTGGGCTTCGGCCTTGGTCTCGAAGTTCATCTGGGTCAGTTTGCTGACCCCGTCGACCAGTTCGGCCACGGTTTCACCGAACTGCGCTTGCAGCGCTTCCTTGGCGATACCGGTGTCTTCGATCACGTCATGCAGCATCGCGGCCATCAGGCTCTGATGGTCCATGTGCATGTCGGCAAGAATGTTTGCCACGGCAAGAGGATGCGTGACATACGCCTCGCCGCTGCGGCGGCGTTGGCCGTCGTGGGCTTGTTCGGCGTAGAAATACGCTCGGCGGACCAGGTTGACCTGGTCATTGCCGAGGTAGGTCGATAAGCGATCGGCGAGGGCGTCTATGCTCGGCATGATAACTCCTGCCGTAGGCTGTGATCCCGCGCCGTGCTACGTCGACCAGGCATAGGCTTAGACGGCCTCGTTGGACTCGTCCTCGAACGCAGCGAAGACCGGGTCTTCGTGGACGATTTCCTGCTCGGCGATGAACTCGTAGCTCATCAGGCCTTCAGCGATTTCACGCAGCGCAACTACGGTCGGTTTGTCGTTTTCCCACTGTACCAGGGGCTCTTTGCCGCCGGTGGCCAGTTGACGGGCACGCTTGGTAGAGAGCATGACCAGCTCAAAGCGGTTTTCCACGTGTTCTAGGCAGTCTTCAACGGTTACGCGGGCCATGGTATTCCTCGGAGCGAATGCAATATGCGCGCTGCCCGGTTGGGCGAGCGGACTCAACAGTTTAAAAAATCACCAGCGATTAGGGAAGCGCTGATTTTTTGACCAGACTCTTCAACGCGCTGCAAGCACCAATGTAAAGCCCTTGCAGCGGTTTTGGGAAGTGCTGTTTCAGCCCAGCAATTCGGCCAGCAATTTGCCGAAACGCACTTGCTGGCGTTTCTGTTGCAGCTGATTGGCGCGGAAAATCGCTTTCAGATCGTCCAGCGCGTGGGCGAAATCGTCGTTGATGATCAGGTAGTCGTACTCGACGTAGTGGCTCATCTCGCTGACCGCTTCGCGCATCCGGCCGGCGATGATTTCGTCGCTGTCCTGGCCACGATTGGTCAGGCGCTGGTGCAGGGCCTGCAGCGATGGCGGCAGGATGAAGATCGAACGGGCCTGGGGCATCAGCTTGCGAACCTGCTCGGCGCCTTGCCAGTCGATCTCCAGAATCAGGTCGTGACCTTCGTCCAGGGTCTGCTGCAGGCGGCTTTGCGAGGTGCCGTAGAAGTTGCCGAAGACTTCGGCGCGTTCGAGGAAGTCGCCGTGCTCGCCCATCTTCACGAACTCTTCGCGGCTCACGAAGTGATAGTTCACGCCGTCCACTTCGCCCGGGCGCATGGCGCGGGTGGTGTGGGAAATCGAGACGCGGATTTCCGGGTTGGCGTCGGTCAGGGCCTTGACCAGACTGCTCTTGCCCGCGCCCGAAGGGGCGGAAATGATGTACAGGGTGCCGGTGCTGTGGGTCATGTCTGTTGCCTTACTCAATATTCTGCACTTGTTCGCGCATCTGCTCGATCAACACCTTGAGGTTGACCGCCGCCTGGGTGCTGCGCGGGTCGAAGGCCTTGGAGCCCAGTGTGTTGGCTTCGCGGTTGAGCTCCTGCATCAGGAAGTCCAGGCGCCGGCCGGCGGCACCGCCGGATTTCAGCACCCGGCGAACTTCGATGATGTGAGTGCTCAGGCGATCCAGTTCTTCGGCCACGTCGCTCTTTTGCGCGAGCATGACCATTTCCTGTTCCAGGCGCTGCGGGTCCATCTCGGCCTTCATGTCGGCGAAGCGGTCGAGGACTTTCTGGCGCTGGGTGGCGAGCATCTGCGGAACCAGTTCGCGCAGGGTCACCACGTCTTCCTCGATGGAGGTCAGGCGATCGTTGATCAGGCGTGCCAGCTCCGCGCCTTCGCGCTCGCGGCCAGCCTTGAGGTCTTTCAGGCCTTGATTGAACAGGGCCAGCGCCTCGGCATTCAAGGCCTGCGGGTCGGTGGCGTCGGCGACCAGCACGCCCGGCCAGGCCAGTACTTCCAGCGGGTTCAGAGCGGCGGGGTTCTTGATCAGGCCGGCGACGGTTTCGGCAGCGGCGACCAGTTGTGCAGCGCGCTCGCGGTCCACTTGAAGTGGCTTGCCGGTGCTTTCCTCGGTGAAGCGCAGGGTGCATTCCAGTTTGCCGCGCGACAGGCCCTGGCGCAGGGCTTCGCGGACGGCGCCTTCGAGGTCGCGAAACGATTCCGGCAGGCGCAGGTGGGGTTCCAGGTAGCGGCTGTTGACCGAGCGCAGCTCCCAGCTCAGGGTGCCCTGAACGCCGGCTTTCTCGACGCGGGCGAAGGCGGTCATGCTGTGCACCATGGGGTGACCTCGCGATACAGATCGGCGCGAATTGAAGCTTCGCAGCTCGATATCAATGAATTTAAGCCGACTGGCAGCAAAGGCGCAGGATTGTAGCGCAGTGCGGCAGATGCGCCCAAACACACGGTGTGACAAAGGGCTGCAGGCCGTCGGCGAAGCGCGTTTCAGGGCTTTGGATCGACGGCCGGAATTTTTAGACAGTGCCCAGGCACGGTGCGCAGCTCTATAATGCTCCGCAGTTTTCCGTCCCCAGTACAGGTATCTCCTATGAAACGTCCAAGTGGTCGCGCTGCCGATCAGCTCCGCTCGATCCGCATTACCCGCAACTACACCAAGCACGCCGAGGGATCGGTACTGGTCGAATTCGGCGATACCAAAGTCATCTGCACCGTCAGCGTCGAAAACGGCGTGCCGCGTTTTCTGAAAGGTCAGGGCCAGGGCTGGCTGACCGCCGAGTACGGCATGCTGCCGCGCGCCACCGGCGAGCGTAATCAGCGTGAAGCGAGCCGTGGCAAGCAGGGCGGCCGCACCCTGGAAATCCAGCGCCTGATCGGCCGTTCCCTGCGCGCCGCGCTGGACATGTCCAAGCTGGGCGACGTCACCCTGTACGTCGACTGCGACGTGATCCAGGCCGACGGCGGCACCCGCACCGCGTCGATCACCGGCGCCATGGTTGCGCTGGTCGATGCCCTGAAAGTCATCAAGAAGCGCGGCGGCCTGAAAGGCGGCGACCCGCTCAAGCAAATGATCGGTGCCGTTTCCGTGGGCATGTACCAGGGCGAGCCGGTGCTGGATCTGGACTATCTTGAAGACTCCGCTGCCGAGACTGACCTGAACGTGGTGATGACCAGCACCGGCGGTTTCATCGAAGTGCAGGGCACCGCCGAAGGCGCGCCGTTCCAGCCTGAAGAGCTGACCGCGATGCTGGAGCTGGCCAAGAAAGGCATGAACGAGATCTTCGAACTGCAAACGGCTGCACTGGCCGACTGAGCAGGTTCGTAACCCGCAAGGAGGACGCGATGAGTGATGAGCAAGAGTTGCTGCCCAAGCCGAGCCACGAGGTTCGTCAGTGGGCAATGTTTTGTCACTTGTCCGCCTTGCTGGGGATCTGGGTTCCGTTCGGCACGCTGATCGGGCCATTGATCCTGTGGCAGATGAAGCGCGAGACGGATCCGTTTATCGATGCCCAAGGCAAAGAAGCGCTGAATTTTCAGATCACCGTGGCGATTGCTTCGATGATCTGCTTCCTGCTGATGGTGCTGATCATCGGATTCGTGTTGTTCGGCCTGCTTGCCATTGGCGCACTGGTGTTGACGATCATCGGTGGCGTAAAGGCCAATGAAGGTTTTCCGTACCGTTATCCGTTTACCTGGCGCTTGATCAAGTAGCATTTAGCCGAAATGTATATGTTGGAATAATTAATTCTGCATATTTAAAAGCCCTGACTTGTCAGGGTTTTTTTTCAACTAAATAAACCTTCATTGCTCGTAGGAATAGTCTGCATGCGATGAGTGGCAGAGCAGGTTTTATATATTCACCGGCCTTACATTTTTAGTCACAACTGTAATGCCTTGATACGGCCAAAGGTCATTGGCAGCATGACTTTGCGCTTGTTAAGGTTGTCGCACGTCATATTCCTTCAGAAATATTTCGATATATTCAAGCCATCGAAGGCTCTTGAATTTCAGTGTTTCCAGTGTTGAAACAGTCAGCCGATTCGTGAGGCGTATCCAGGGAAAAGTTCACCTCCGACTATATAGCCAAGAATAATCCAGATGATTCAGCTCGATTTTTACGGCACGCTCGTGGCCGCTTCCCTTGTGCTTCTGCTGGGGCGTGGTCTTGTTACCCGTGTTGGTGTACTGCGCAATTTCAATATTCCCGAACCTGTCGCGGGTGGCCTGTTGGTTGCTCTGGTGCTGTTGGTATTGCGGGCGCTCGACATAGAAGTCCGGTTCGATACCTCGTTGCAGGCGCCGCTGATGCTGGCGTTTTTTGCCACTATCGGTCTGAGTGCAGACTTTGCCAGCCTCAAGAAGGGCGGTCGCGTAGTAGGGATATTTCTATTGGCGGTCACCGGCCTCCTGATCCTGCAGAACGCCATGGGTATCGGACTCGCCACAATACTGGGGCTCGACCCGCTGATGGGACTGTTGACGGGCTCCATCACGCTGGCCGGTGGTCACGGAACCGGCGCCGCGTGGGGAACGGTGTTCAGCGAGAAATACGGTCTGGCTTCAGCCTCCGAGCTGGCAATCGCCTCGGCGACATTCGGTCTGGTGCTGGGTGGGCTGATCGGTGGGCCGGTTGCCCGTCTGCTGATCAAGCGTGTCGAGGTGCCGGGGTGCCACGCACAGGAGGCGCCGCGTCTGCCGAAGGGTTTTGAGCAACCGAACAAGGAGCGCTCGATCACACCATTCTCGTTCATCGAAACCCTGGCACTGATCGCGGTCAGTCTGCTGGTTGGCACTCTGCTGAACGGGTTGTTGCATGGCACGGCGTTCGAGTTGCCGACATTCGTTTGTGTCTTGTTCGTGGGTGTCGTGCTGCGCAACGGCCTCTCGGCGTTTGGTCTGTATCAGGTATTCGAGCGTGAAGTCTCGGTGCTGGGCAACGTCAGCCTGTCGCTGTTTCTGGCGATTGCGCTGATGTCTCTCAAACTGTGGGATCTGGCAGCGCTGGCGTTGCCGATTTTCATCATTCTGGCGGTACAGACACTGGTCATGGCGCTGTTCGCGGTGTTCGTGACGTTCAGGGTGATGGGGCGCAACTACGATGCGGCGGTGTTGGCGGCCGGCCATTGCGGTTTCGGCCTCGGTGCGACGCCGACCGCCATTGCGAACATGCAAGCGGTGACGCAGCGTTACGGGCCTTCGCAGATCGCGTTTCTGGTCGTGCCGATGGTGGGCGCATTCTTCATCGATATCATCAATATCATCGTGATCAAGCTGTACCTGGCGCTGCCATTCTTCACTGCTGTCTAAGGCACATTCCAGCCTGGGACAGACGCATAAAAAATGCCCGTATCCTGCGATACGGGCATTTTTTCTACTGCGAAACGACGCTTAGATGGTCAGCGTCCAGTCGTAGTCGACGATCAGTGGCGCGTGTTGCGAGAACCGAGGCTGACGCGGCAGGCGTGCGCTGCGTACGAAACGCCGCAGGCCCGGGGTCAGGATCTGGTAGTCGAAGCGCCAGCCCAGATTCAGCATCTCGGCCTGTTCGTTGTCCGGCCACCAGCTGTACTGGTCGCCTTCGCGGCTGACTTCGCGCAGGGCGTCGACATAGCCCATGTTGCCGACAATCTCGTCCATCCAGGCACGTTCCGGTGCCAGGAAGCCCGGGGATTGCTGGCTGTCGCGCCAGTTCTTGATGTCGAGCTTCTGCTGCGCGACGTACAGCGAGCCACAATAAATGTACTCGCGACGTTTGCGCCGCTGTTTGTCCAGGTACTTGCCGAAGTCGTCCATGAGCTTGAACTTCTGGTTCAAGTCCTCATCGCCGTTCATCCCCGAAGGAAGCAGCAAGGTGGCAATACTGACTTTGTCGAAATCTGCTTGCAGGTAGCGCCCGTAGCGGTCGGCCGTCTCGAAACCGAGACCGCTGATGACAGCCTTCGGTTGCAACCGCGAATACAAAGCCACGCCGCCTTGGGCAGGGACTTCAGCATCGCAGGCATAAAGGAAGTAGCCGTCCAGTTGGAAGGCTGGGTCATCCAGTTCAAAGGCGGAGGCACGGGTGTCCTGCAGGCAGATGACGTCGGCATTCTGTGCCTGCAGCCAACTGAGCAAACCGCGCTCGACTGCAGCCTGAATACCATTGACGTTCACACTGATGATCCGCATAAATGGCCCCAAAAATCGCGTGCGTGTATGATACACGGCGTCAAGCTAATTAGCTAAATCCGTGGTATTTGGGGTTTTTTTCATGCAAGCGTATCAGCGCGATTTCATTCGTTTTGCCATCGATCGCGGCGTTTTGCGCTTCGGTGAGTTCACCCTGAAGTCCGGACGCACCAGTCCTTACTTCTTCAACGCCGGCCTGTTCAACTCGGGTTCGGCCCTGGCGCAGCTCGGTCGTTTCTACGCCGCAGCCATCGCCGAGAGCGGTATCCCGTTCGACGTGCTGTTCGGCCCGGCCTACAAAGGCATTCCGTTGGCGGCAACCACCGCCGTGGCGCTGGCCGAGCACCACAACCGTGATTTGCCATGGTGCTTCAACCGCAAGGAAGCCAAGGCCCACGGCGAAGGCGGCAGTCTGGTTGGCGCACCGCTGACCGGTGAAGTGCTGATCATCGACGACGTGATCACCGCTGGCACCGCTATCCGTGAAGTGATGCAGATCATCGCTTCCCAGGACGGCGCCAAGGCCGCTGGCGTGCTGATCGCCCTGAACCGTCAGGAGCGCGGCAACGGCGAGCTGTCGGCCATCCAGGAAGTCGAGCGTGATTTCGGCATTCCGGTCATCAGCATCGTGTCGCTGAACCAGGTGCTGGAATTCCTGGCTGACGATCCGCAGCTCAAGCAGCACCTGCCAGCCGTTGAAGCCTATCGCGCCCAGTTCGGCGTCTGATCGCTTCTTCAGGCAAAGAAAGACCCCGTTCAGTCAGGCTGAGCGGGGTCTTTTTATTTGTGCGATCGTTTACGGACGCTTGCGATTGCTGATCAGCGTGCCCACACCGGTGTCGGTGAAGATTTCCAGCAGGATCGCGTTCGGTACACGACCGTCGATGATCAGCGAGCTGCCCACGCCGCCCTGAACCGCTTCCAGTGCGCAGCGGATCTTCGGCAGCATGCCGCCGTAGATGGTGCCGTCGGCGATCAGGTCGTCGACCTGTTGGGTGCTCAGGCCGGTCAGGACCTTGCCCGACTTGTCCATCAGGCCGGCGATGTTGGTCAGCAGCATCAGCTTCTCGGCTTTCAGCGCTTCGGCAACCTTGCCGGCCACCAGGTCGGCGTTGATGTTGTACGACTCGCCGTTTTCACCTACACCGATCGGCGCGATCACCGGGATGAAGTTGCCTTTGACCAGCAGGTTCAGCAGTTCGGTGTTGATCCCGACCACTTCGCCTACCTGGCCGATGTCGATGATTTCCGGCTGGGTCATCTCCGGGGTCTGGCGGGTGACGGTGAGTTTTTTCGCACGAATCAGCCCGGCGTCTTTGCCGGTCAGGCCGATGGCGCTGCCGCCGTGACGGTTGATCAGGTTGACGATGCTTTTGTTGACCTGGCCGCCGAGGACCATTTCCACCACGTCCATGGTCGCCGCGTCGGTGACGCGCATGCCGTCGACGAAGTGGCTTTCGATCGACAGGCGCTTGAGCAGATCACCGATCTGCGGGCCGCCGCCATGAACCACGACCGGGTTGATGCCGACGGCTTTCATCAAGACGATGTCGCGGGCGAAGCCGGTTTTCAGCTCCTCGCTTTCCATCGCGTTGCCGCCGTATTTGATCACCAGGGTCTTGCCGACATAACGTCGGATGTAAGGCAACGCTTCGGACAGGACCTTGGCGGTTTGGGCGGCGGCTTCGCGTTCGAGGGTCATTCAGGGCTCCGGGTGAATCAGAACGGTAGTTGGAGATCAGGTGCAACGCGTTTCAACTGGGCATGGAACACAGCCTTGATGCGCTGCAATTCAGCCTCGTCATCGGCCTCGAAGCGCAGCACCAGCACCGGTGTGGTGTTGGAGGCGCGCACCAGGCCCCAGCCTTTGGCGTAATCGACCCGCACGCCGTCAATGGTGGTCAGGTCGGCGCCTGGACCCCACTGCGCATCGTGCAGTGCATCAATGATGCTGAATTTGCTCTCTTCGGTCACATAGATATTGATTTCCGGCGTGGAAATATCGTTCGGGAAGGTCGCGAACAGCGTTTCCGCGTCGGATTTTTCCTTGCTGAGGATTTCCAGCAGCCGTGCGGCGCTGTAAATGCCGTCGTCGAAACCGAACCAGCGTTCCTTGAAGAAGATGTGTCCGCTCATTTCTCCGGCGAGCAAGGCGCCGGACTGCTTCATTTTCTTTTTGATCAACGAGTGACCGGTCTTCCACATTAGCGATTGGCCGCCGTATTCCTTGATCAGCGGAATCAGGCGACGGGTGCATTTGACGTCGAAGATGATTTCCGCGCCCGGATTGCGCGCCAGCACGTCGCGGGCGAACAGCATCAGCAGGCGATCCGGGAACACGATGGTGCCGGTGTTGGTCACCACGCCGACGCGGTCGCCGTCGCCGTCGAAGGCCAGGCCGATGTCAGCCTTGGTTTCCTTGACCTTGGCGATCAGGTCGACGAGGTTTTCAGGCTTGCCCGGATCCGGGTGGTGGTTCGGGAAGTTGCCGTCGACTTCGCAGAACAGCGGGATGACTTCGCAGTTCAGCGCTTCGATCAGTTGCGGGGCGATCACGCCGGCCGCGCCGTTGCCGCAGTCGACCACGACTTTCAGGCGCCGGGCCAGTTTGATGTCCTGAACGATTTCGGTGGTGTAGCGGTCGAGGATCTCGACCTGGGTCACGCTGCCCTTGCCGCTGCTCAGGTTGCCGGTCTTGAGGCGCTCGTGCAGGGCCTGGATCTGTTCGTTGGCGAGGGTGTCGCCGGCGATCACAATCTTGAAGCCGTTGTAGTTCGACGGGTTGTGGCTGCCGGTGAGCATCACGCCGGATTTGCCGGCCAGCACGTTGGCGGCGTAGTACAGCGCCGGGGTCGGCACCAGGCCGACGTCGCTGACATGGCAGCCGCTTTCGGCGATGCCGCGGATCAGCTCGGCAACCAGTTCCGGGCCGGACAGGCGGCCGTCACGGCCGACGGACACGTTCGGTTCACCCTGGGCCAGGCTCTGGGAGCCGATGGAGCGGCCGATCCAGTAGGCGGTTTCGGCATTGAGAAATTCCGGCACGGTGCCGCGAATGTCATAGGCGCGGAAGATGCTGTCGGGAAGCTTCGGGGCGACTTGGGCGGGGGTGCTCATCTGCGGAAATGCTCCATCTCGAAAGTGGCGGGACACACCGACGAATCATCTCGGCGGCAGGCTCAAACTGAAGGGTATGACGGCGGTTTTCACAGAGAGTTCGTGGTGTGAAAGGGCCATGACGCCTTGTCCGGCGTGGCTTTGGCCTGCCAATGCCTTGATTTTCGGCGCTAAACCTTGCAGATGACATTTTGAATTTCGTGGCAAGCAACGCGCACTTGCCACGACAGATTTTCAGCCGATTACTTGGTGCCGGAGTGGCCGAAACCGCCAGCGCCGCGCTCGGTTTCGACGAACTCTTCAACCATTTCGAAGTGCGCCTGCACCACCGGCACCAGCACCAGTTGAGCCAGACGTTCGCCGACCGGCATGGTGAATTCGGTCTGGCCACGGTTCCAGCAGGACACCATCAGCGGGCCTTGGTAGTCGGAGTCGATCAGGCCGACCAGATTGCCCAGCACAATGCCGTGCTTATGGCCCATGCCCGAGCGCGGCAGGATCAGCGCGGCGAGGTTCGGGTCACCGATGTACACCGACAGCCCGGTAGGGATCAGCACGGTTTCACCCGGTTTGATCACGATGTCCTCTTGCAGCATGGCGCGCAGGTCGAGGCCGGCGGAGCCCGGTGTGGCGTATTGCGGCAGCGGGAATTCGGTACCGATGCGTGGGTCGAGGATCTTGGCTTGCAAAGCGTGCATGTAAATTAAACCTGGTTCAGACGTTCGGCGATAAAAGTGACGAGCTGGCGAGCGATCTTGCTCTTGCTGGTCTGGGCGAAAACCGTGGCGTGCAGCCCACGGTCGATGACGCTGCAGGCGTTTTCTTCGCTGTTGAAACCGATGCTCGGGTTGGCGACGTCGTTGGCGACGATCAGATCGAGATTCTTGTCCTTCAGCTTGCGTGCAGCGTAGTCGAGCAGGTGTTCGGTCTCGGCGGCGAAGCCGACACTGAACGGACGGTCGGGACGGGTCGCGATGGTGGCCAGGATGTCCGGGTTGCGCACCATTTGCAGGACGAAACCGTCGCCGCTCGTAGGGTCTTTCTTCAATTTTTGCGGGGCGACGACTTCCGGACGGTAGTCCGCGACCGCCGCCGAGGCGATGAAGATGTCGCAAGGGATCGCGGCTTCGCACGCGGCGAGCATGTCGCGGGCGCTGACCACGTCGATACGCGTGACGCGATCCGGCGTCGGCAAATGCACCGGGCCGCTGATCAGCGTGACGCGGGCGCCGGCTTCCACCGCCGCTTCCGCCAGGGCGAAGCCCATTTTGCCGGAGCTGTGGTTGGTGATGTAGCGCACCGGGTCGATGTTTTCCTGGGTCGGGCCGGCGGTGATCACCACGTGCTTGCCGGTCAGCGCCTGACGCTGGAAGCAGTCCGCTGCGAGCTGGGCCAGGTCGGTGGCTTCCATCATGCGGCCCATGCCGACGTCGCCGCAGGCCTGGCTGCCGGAGGCCGGGCCGAAGGTCTTCAGGCCACGGCTTTCAAGGAGTTGCAGGTTGGCCTGGGTCGCCGGATCGCGCCACATGGCCTGGTTCATGGCCGGGGCGACAGCGACGATGGCGTCGGTGGCCAGCACCAGGGTGGTCAGCAGGTCGTTGGCAATGCCTTGGGCCAGACGGGCCAGCAGGTCGGCGGTGGCCGGGGCGATCAGCACCAGGTCGGCCCATTTGGCCAGTTCGATGTGGCCCATCGCCGCTTCGGCGGCCGGGTCGAGCAGATCCAGGTGAACCGGGTGGCCGGACAGGGCCTGCATGGTCAGCGGGGTGATGAATTCGCTGCCGCCACGGGTCATGACCACGCGCACTTCGGCGCCCTGATCGATCAGGCGGCGCACAAGGTCGGCGCTCTTGTAGGCAGCGATACCGCCGCCGACGCCCAGAACGATGCGTTTCCGATACAGCCGCTGCATAGGTCTGCCTTTCATTTCGTTGGTGACATGCGTGGCGAAACCCCCTCCCCAGGGTGAATTCGCCCGCAAAAAAGATGGGCTACGATATCACAGCGACCGCTACGGAACAGCGGCGCCCACAGACAAGGAATGTGTATGAGTATTCGCGATTGGCCGGCGGCGGAAAGGCCGCGGGAGAAGCTTTTGGAACAAGGATCGGGAAGTCTTTCCGATGCCGAATTGCTGGCGATTTTTCTACGCACCGGCGTATCCGGTAAAAGCGCGGTGGATCTGGCGCGACACTTGTTGAGTCAGTTCGGCAGCCTGCGGGCGTTGCTGGAGGCAGATCTCGGCGCGTTCAGCGAGCAATTGGGCCTGGGGCCGGCGAAGTTTGCCCAACTGCAGGCTGTGCTGGAGATGGGGCGGCGACATTTGGCCGAGCGTATGCGGCAGAAAACGGCGCTGGAGAATCCACAGGTGGTCCGTGATTACCTCAAGGCCATGCTGCGCCACGAGCCGCACGAGGTGTTCGGCTGCCTGTTTCTGGACTCCAAACATCAGGTGCTGACCTTTGAAACGCTGTTTCGCGGCTCCATCGACAACACGGCGGTGCATCCCCGGGAAGTCGTGAAACGTTCTCTGGCCAACAACGCGGCGGCCGTGATCCTCTGCCATAACCATCCGTCGGGTAACACCGATCCCAGTCAGGCTGATCGATTATTGACCAAGCGCTTGCAGAAGGCTTTGGAGCTGATCGACGTTCGGGTGCTCGATCACTTCGTCGTTGGCGATGGGGAACCGTTGTCGATGGCGGAGTGCGGTTGGATGTAGACAAGCAGCTGCAAGTTTCAAGTGGCGAGCCACAAGCTAAAGCAGACTGCGAATGGCTCTAGCTTGTGGCTTGCAGCTTATGGCTTGAGGCTGACCCTGGAGTAATCCTGCCGCCCGAACGGGCTCACCGAATAACCCTGCACGTCTTTGCGCGTCAGGGCGTAGGCCGTCGGATGCGCCAGCGGCAACCACAGCGCCTGTTGCTGGATCTGCGCCTGCGCCTGTTCGTAGAGCTTGGTGCGCACACCTTGTTCGCTGGTGGTCTTGCCGGCGCTGATCAGTTTGTCCAGATCGGCATTGCAGTAGCGGGCGAAGTTGGTGCCGGACTTCACCGCCGCGCAGGAAAACTGCGGGGTGAGGAAGTTGTCCGGGTCGCCGTTGTCGCCGGCCCAGCCCATGAACAGCAGGTCATGCTCGCCAGCCTTGGCGCGACGGATCAGCTCGCCCCATTCGATCACGCGGATTTCTGCCTGAATGCCGATTTCGGCCAGATCCGACTGCAGCAGTTGTGCGCCGAGGCTCGGGTTCGGGTTGAGCAGGCTGCCGGACGGACGCGTCCAGATGGTGGTCTGGAAACCATCCTTCAGGCCGGCCTTGGCCAGCAAAGCCTTGGCTTTTGCCACGTCGTGCGGGTAACCCGGCAGATTCTTCGCGTAGCTCCAGGTGTTCGGCGGGTACGGGCCGTTGGCGGGTTCTGCGGTGTCTTCGAACACAGCTTTCAGGTAGTTGGCCTTGTCGAAGGCGAGGTTGATCGCCTGACGCACTTCCGGCTTGTCCAATGGTGGATGCTGGCTGTTGATCCCTACGAATGCGGTCATGAACGCGTCAGTCTTTTCGACTTTCAGCGTCGGCTCTTCCTTCGCTGCCTGTACGTCCAATGGTTTTGGCGACAGGGCAATCTGGCACTCGTTACGCCGCAGCTTTTGCAGGCGCACGTTGGCGTCCGGGGTGATGGCGAAGATCAGCGGGTCAACTGCAGGCTTGCCGCCGAAGTAGTCCGGGTTGGCCTTGTAGCGGATCGACGCGTCTTTCTGGAAGCGGGTGAACACGAACGGGCCGGTGCCGATCGGCTGGCTGTTGAGCTTGTCGGTCGCGTTGGCCTTCAGCAGCTTGTCGGCGTATTCGGCGGAGTAGATCGAGGCGAAACCCATGCTCAGGGTCGCCAGGAACGTCGAGTCCGGGTGGTCGAGGGTGAAGCGCACGGTCAGCGGGTCCAGGGCGTCGATCTTCTTGATCAGGCTCGGCAACTGCATCGACTGGGCGTGCGGAAAGCCGCTCTGGGCAACCTTGTGCCACGGGTTGGCCGGGTCGAGCATGCGGTCGAAGCTGAACTTGACGTCTTCGGCGGTCAGCTCACGGGTCGGCTTGAAGTAGTCGGTGGTGTGGAACTTCACCTGCGGATGCAGTTTGAATATATAAGTCAGGCCGTCGGTGCTGACTTCCCAGCTGTCGGCCAGGCTCGGGACCACTTTGCCGGTCGCCGTATCGAAGTCCACCAGGCGATTCATCAGCACATCGGCCGAGGCGTTGGTGGTGGTCAGCGAGTTGTACTGCACCACGTCGAACCCTTCAGGGCTGGCCTCGGTGCACACGCTCAGGGCGGCGGCATGGGCCAGGGGGCTCAGCAATAACGGGGCGAGCAGCAGGGGGAGGGCAGCGAGGCGCATGGTCGGCTTCCTTTACAGATCGAAGGCCCATCTGCAAGTGCAGTCTGGAAAAGGCCTACCCTAGTGGTCGCGATTGCAAATGACTATCCCCTTTTTGCATTTTCGGGGCTGTGCGGCTGAGGATTTGTCGGAAGTGGCGGCAGGAAAAGTCCCGAATGCGGGTATGATCGTTTTTCTTCGACGAATGGTAAAAATTGCCGCCAGCCTTTGCCCAAGCCGCTTGCGGGCGGAAAAAGCGGCTTTTTAGCCATTCATTGCACACGGAAAGTTGTTGCTCCGTGGTCTTTCTGGTATAAAGCAGCGCTCTTTTCTAGGGGCCCGGTTCCTTCGCTTGTAGGTGTAGCCGGTAAGACCTCTAAAGAATCGCGGCGCCTGGCGCCACAATGACTAGAGATTAAGCGGCCAACCCATGCCGGGTTGGGCATGTGGTTTTAGAGGGCTGAGGCATGTCTAGAGTATGTCAAGTTACCGGTAAGGGTCCGGTAACCGGGAATAACATTTCCCACGCAAACAACAAAACCCGTCGTCGTTTCCTGCCGAACCTGCAGCATCACCGCTTCTGGGTTGAAGAAGAGAAACGTTTCGTACGCCTGCGCGTTTCCGCCAAAGGCATGCGTATCATCGACAAGCGTGGCATCAGCGTTGTGCTGGCCGAGCTGCGTCGCGACGGCAAGATTTAAGGGAGCTAATCATGCGTGAATTGATTCGTTTGATTTCGAGCGCCGGTACTGGTCACTTCTACACTACCGACAAGAACAAGCGTACTACCCCGGACAAAATCGAGATCAAGAAATATGATCCGGTTGTTCGCAAGCACGTGATCTACAAGGAAGGCAAAATCAAGTAATTGATTTTTCCCGACTTACGAAAAAGGCCCGTATCTCACGATACGGGCCTTTTTTGTTGTCTGGCGAAAGGCCTCAGGCCTTCTGTTCGAAGATCACATAGACCTTGCGGCACGCTTCCAGCACTTCCCAGGTGCCACGAAAGCCGGCCGGAATCACGAAGCGGTCACCGACTCGCAGGGTCTTGGCATTGCCTTCGCTGTCACGCAGCACCGAAACCCCTTGCAGGATTTCGCAGTATTCGTGCTCGGTGTAATTCACCGTCCACTGACCCACCGCACCTTCCCACACGCCGACGCCCATTTGCCCGCAAGGGCTGTCGTATTGATTGAACACCGCCTGCTCGGGATCGCCCTTGAGTACTTTGGCCGGATCCGGGCGATAGCGCTCGGCCTGGTCCATGGTCAGGCTGATGTCGACGACGTTCTGGATGTTCATTGTTGTTTTCTCCTGTAATGACGGCGCGATGGCTTGAAAGGGCCAAAGTCTATGTTGATTAAATTGAACGCCGCAAGGCGATATAGAAGCCTTATGTCAAATATATTGAAACAACCCCGGCCGCTGGTTTAGGGTGGCGGGTGCCTTGGGCCGAAAACAGGCTGGCCGGGCAGAATTCCTGAGGACGCCGGCGAAGATCGCGCGGCGCTCGTATTCAACAAGAGGAGGACACTCGAATGACCACCCTGACTCGTGCCGACTGGGAACAACGCGCCCGCGACCTGAAGATCGAAGGCCGCGCCTACCTCAATGGCGAGTACACCGATGCCGTCTCCGGCGAGACCTTCGAGTGCATCAGCCCGGTCGATGGCCGTCTGCTGGGCAAGATTGCCAGCTGTGACGCCGCCGATGCCCAGCGCGCCGTGGAAAACGCCCGCGCCACGTTCAATTCCGGTGTCTGGTCGCGCCTGGCGCCGACCAAACGCAAAGCCACCATGATCCGTTTCGCCGGTCTGCTCAAGCAGCACGCCGAAGAGCTGGCCCTGCTCGAAACCCTCGACATGGGCAAGCCGATCAGCGATTCGCTATACATCGACGTGCCGGGTGCCGCGCAAGCCCTGAGCTGGAGCGGTGAAGCGATCGACAAGATCTACGACGAAGTAGCCGCCACCCCGCACGACCAACTGGGTCTGGTAACCCGCGAGCCAGTGGGCGTGGTCGGTGCCATCGTGCCGTGGAACTTCCCGCTGATGATGGCCTGCTGGAAGCTCGGCCCGGCGCTGTCGACCGGTAACTCGGTGATCCTCAAGCCGTCGGAAAAATCCCCGCTGACCGCCATCCGCATCGCCGAACTGGCCGTTGAAGCCGGCATCCCGAAAGGCGTGCTGAACGTGCTGCCGGGCTACGGTCACACCGTCGGCAAGGCGCTCGCTCTGCACAATGACGTCGACACCCTGGTGTTCACCGGTTCGACCAAGATCGCCAAGCAACTGATGATCTACTCCGGCGAATCGAACATGAAACGCGTCTGGCTGGAAGCCGGCGGCAAGAGCCCGAACATCGTGTTTGCCGATGCGCCGGACCTGCAAGCCGCCGCCGAATCCGCCGCCAGCGCCATCGCCTTCAACCAAGGCGAAGTCTGCACCGCCGGCTCCCGTCTGCTGGTCGAGCGTTCGATCAAGGACAAATTCCTGCCGATGGTGATCGAGGCGCTGAAAGCCTGGAAACCGGGCAATCCGCTGGACCCGGCCACCAACGTGGGCGCGCTGGTCGACACCCAACAAATGAACACTGTGCTGTCCTACATCGAGTCGGGCCACACCGACGGCGCCAAACTGGTGGCCGGCGGCAAGCGCATCCTTCAGGAAACCGGTGGCACTTACGTCGAGCCGACGATTTTCGACGGCGTGAGCAACGCGATGAAGATCGCTCAGGAAGAGATCTTCGGCCCGGTGCTGTCGGTCATTGCATTCGATACCGCCGAGGAAGCGATCAACATCGCTAACGACACGCCTTACGGCCTGGCGGCAGCGGTCTGGACACAGGACATTTCCAAGGCGCACCTCACCGCCAAGGCATTGCGTGCCGGCAGCGTGTGGGTCAATCAGTACGATGGCGGCGACATGACCGCCCCGTTCGGCGGCTTCAAGCAGTCGGGCAATGGCCGTGACAAGTCGCTGCACGCGTTCGACAAATACACCGAGCTGAAGGCGACCTGGATCAAGCTGTAAACCGTTGAGGGGGCCTGCTCAGGCGGGCTCCCGAACGATACAAAGATCCCTGTGGGAGCGAGCTTGCTCGCGAAAGCGGTGTATCCGTCAGCACATCTGCTGAATGTGAAACCGTTATCGCGAGCAAGCTCGCTCCCACAGTGTTTTGTGGTGCCTATAAAAATTATCCACAGGAGCGTGGACCATGCGTTGGGCGACGTATTTCGCCGTGTTGGCGTCTGTCTTGAGTGTTGGCCTGGCCCTTGGCGTCAGCATGCCGCTGGTGTCGTTGCGTCTGGAGGGTTGGGGTTATGGTTCTTTCGCCATTGGTGTGATGGCGGCGATGCCGGCGATTGGCGTGCTACTGGGGGCGAAGGTTTCGAGTCATCTGGCGGCGCGTTTCGGCACGGCGAACCTGATGCGCCTGTGTCTGTGGGGCGGGGCATTGTCCATCGGCCTGCTGGCGCTATTGCCGAGTTATCCGATCTGGCTGGTGCTGCGGTTGATGATCGGGGTGATCCTGACCATCGTGTTCATCCTCGGCGAAAGCTGGATCAATCAACTGGTGGTCGAGCAGTGGCGTGGTCGATTGGTGGCACTGTATGGCAGCAGTTATGCGCTCAGCCAACTGTCGGGCCCGTTGCTGCTGGGTGCGCTCGGCACCGAGCATGATTACGGCTTCTGGGTGGGTGTCGGCCTTTTGATCGCTGCGCCACTTCTGTTGCTGGGGCGCAGCGGGGCGCCGAGCAGCGAGGCCAGCAGCGTGACCTTCGGCGACTTGTGGGGCTTCAGTCGCGAATTGCCGGCGATTGCCTGGGCGGTGTCGTTGTTCGCCGCGTTTGAGGCGATGATCCTGACCCTGTTGCCGGTGTACTGCCTGCAACAGGGCTTCACGGCGGAAATCGCCCTGGCGATGGTCAGCACCGTGGTGGTGGGCGACGCGCTGCTGCAATTGCCCATCGGTGCGCTGGCCGACTACCTGTCGCGGCGGACCTTGTTCGCCGGTTGCGCCGTGGTGCTGATGCTGTCGAGTCTGGCGATCCCGATGCTGATCGACACTCTGCTGATCTGGCCGCTGTGGGTGCTGTTCGGCGCCAGTGCGGGTGGCTTGTTCACCCTGTCGCTGATCCTGATCGGCGAGCGCTACCGCGATGACGCGCTGGTGCGCGCCAATGCGCATATCGCGCAACTGTGGGGCGTTGGTTGTCTGATCGGGCCGTTGGCGGCGGGGGCGGGCAGTCAATGGATCAGCGGGCACGCGTTGCCTTGGTTCATGGCGGCCGGGGCGTTCGGGCTGGTGATTCTGCTGTCGCGGCAAGGGGCGTTCGGCAAGGTGCCGGAACCCGCTTGATAAGCCGCCCAGGGCGGATTGCTACAGCATTCGCTCTAGGCCCACCGTGGTGCTGAACCACGCATTGAAGCGCCGCCACCAGCTGCCAGGCTCCTTGGTCAGCGTGTGCATCTGGCCGTTGTCCTCGGTGACCCAGACGACTTTCCCGCCCTGAAGTTTTGCCTCGTAACTGAGCGCCGGCGCCATGCCTTGCAAGGCCAGTTCCCGTACGTGGGCAGCCAGCTCGGGGCTGTCCACCAGCACGCCAACTTCGGTGTTCCACAGCACCGAGCGCGGGTCGAAATTGAACGAGCCGATGAACGCTTTTTTCCCGTCGAAGATCATCGCCTTGCTGTGCAGGCTGGAATCCGAGCCACGAAACGATTTGCTGTAAAACAGGTGCGGGCCGCTGCCGAAGTTATCCCCAGGCTGGCGTCGCAGTTCATACAACTTCACGCCATGTTCCAGCAATGCCTTGCGATAGGGCGCGTAACCGCCGTGCACCGCCGGCACGTCGGTGGCTTCCAGTGAGTTGGTCAGCAGGCTCACCGATACGCCCGCATCGGCACGGCCAGTCAGGTAAACCAGCCCCGGCTGACCCGGCACGAAGTAGGCGGAAATCATCATCAGTTCCTTGTTGACGCCTCGCAGCTCCGGTGCCAGTTGTGTGGTCAGCAGCAGTTGCGGATCCGGCTCGCCGTCCGCCAGCACTTTGCTCGGCGCGTCCCACAGCGCCTGGTTCCACGCCCAGATCAGCTCCCGGCGCCAGATGTCCATGCGTGGGTGGGTGGTGAAGGTCATCAACTGTTGATACAGCGCGTGATTCTGCTTGCGGGTTTCCTCGAGGGATTCTTCCAGGCGTGTGCGGGTGTTCTGCAGGTCTTTGGCCGAGGGTTTGCTGGAGAGAAATTCCTCGATCGGTTTGCTCAGGGCGCTGTTCCAGTACTGATCGAAGCCGTGCCCGAGCTGTTCGGCGACCGGCCCGACGCTGAGCATGTCGATGTCGGTGAAATTCAGGTTGGGCTCGGCATCGAAGTACTCGTCGCCCAGGTTGCGTCCGCCGACAATGGCGGCGCTGTTGTCCGCCAGCCACAGTTTGTTGTGCATCCGCCGGTGTTGCTGCGACAGGTTGAACAGCCGGCCGGCGGCACGGGTCACGCCGGTGCTTCGGCCCAGATGCAGTGGATTGAACAGACGGATCTGGATATTCGGATGCGCCGCCAATGTGGCGATGATCAGGTCGAGGCCGTCGCTGGTGGTGTCGTCCAGCAGGATGCGCACCCGCACGCCACGGTCGGCGGCCTTGAGCACTTCTTCCACCAGCATCCGCGTACTGATGCCGTCGTGGACGATGTAGTACTGCAGGTCGAGGCTGCTCTGGGCGTTGCGGATCAGCTCGGCGCGGGCGGTGAAGGCTTCGGTGCTGTTGGACAGCAGGCGAAAGCCGGACTGGCCCTTGTACGGCGCGGCCTGGGCCTGGATCGAGCGGCCGAAACTCGATGCAGAGGCCGGCAATGCCTGGCTTGGTTCGCGCGGCACGTCGAGGGTCGCGCAACCGCCCAGGAACGAGGCGAGTAACAGCAGAGCGAGTAGGGGCTGTCTGAAGCTCACGTAGGATCGTTCCGATTGGCGGCAAGGGGCGGCATATGGACGCGGGTCTCTGGAAAAAGGTCAGTCGGCTTCAGCGAGCAGCTTGATCGCCGCCGCACCGACTTTGCGCACGGCTTCTTCGATGAGCGGTGTCGGCTTCGCAGCGTAGTTCATGCGTAGGCAATTGCGGTACTTGCCCGAAGCGGAAAAGATGCTGCCGACGGCAATCTGTACGCCTTGATCGTGCAGTGCACGATTCAGTTTCAGGGTATCGAAACCTTCCGGCAGTTCGACCCAGAGCATGAAGCTGCCTTGCGGGCGGCTGGCGCGAGTGCCGGCCGGAAAGTATCGCGTCACCCAATCGATCATCACGTCACGGTTGCGCTGATATTGCGTACGCATCCGCCGCAAATGTGGTTCGAAGTGCCCGGCCTTGAGAAATTCGGCAATCGCGATCTGTGGCTGGGGCGCGGTGGAGCCGGTGCTGATGTATTTCATGTGCAGCACCCGCTCGAGGTATCGACCCGGCGCGACCCAGCCGATGCGCAATCCCGGCGCGAGAGTCTTGGAGAACGAGCTGCACAGCAACACGCGGCCATCCTCGTCGAAGGATTTGATCGTACGTGGGCGCGGATAGGTGTAGGCCAGTTCGCCATACACGTCGTCCTCGATGATCGCCACGTCGAAGCGCTGGGCCAGCGTCAACAACGCGCGTTTGCGCGACTCCGGCATGATGTAGCCGAGGGGGTTGTTGCAGTTGGGCGTGAGCTGGATGACCTTGATCGGCCACTGCTCCAGCGCCAGTTCCAGGGCTTCGAGGCTGATGCCGGTGAGCGGGTCGGTGGGGATTTCCAGGGCTTTCATGCCCAGCCCTTTGAGGGTCTGCATGGCGCCGTGAAAGCTTGGCGAGTCCACCGCGACGATATCGCCGGGCTCGCAGATCGCGTGGATGCTGGTGGACAGCGCTTCGTGGCAACCGGTGGTGACGACGAGGTCACTGGCGCTCAACTGGCAGCCCGAATCGAGCATCAGCCGGGCGATCTGTTCGCGCAGTTCGAGGGTGCCGTGAATGTTGTCGTAATACAGACCGGGCATGTCCTGGCGGCGGCTGATACGGGCCAGTCCGCGCAGCAGCGGTTTCATCGTCGGTGACGAGATGTCCGGCATGCCGCGACCGAGCTGCACCACGTCCTTGCGCGGCACGGCGCGAATCAGCTCCAGCACCTGATCCCACTGGGAAATTTCCACCGGACGCTGGGCCGGACGCCCGATGGCCGGCAGTTCCGGCAACTCGCGGCCGACCGGCACGAAGTAGCCTGATTTTGGCTTTGGCGTGGCCAGGCCGCTGTCTTCCAGCATTCGATAGGCCTGCTGCACCGTGCTCAGGCTGACCCCATGTTCTACGCTCAAGGCGCGCACCGACGGCAGGCGATCACCAGGACGGTAGAAGCCTTGTTCGATGCGGGTGCCGAGCAACTCGGCGAGATTCACATACAGGGTCATGGCACTGCCTCGATGCAGGTGATTCGAAAAACCAGTACAGATGCGGCGTAAATCGACAATTCAGTCCCGGAGACAGCAAATCTGTATGGAAATAATACAGATGTGTTGAATCTGTAATGCTTTTGTCGGCCCGCGCATCATGGAATCTCTGGCTACCCAAGTAAACAGGAGCGACAAAAATGAACGGCTTGAGCGATGTGCGGCTGACGTTACACAGTCAGGAACTGGAGGCAGGGCAACAGGACAGGGCGCGCAACGAGATGCTGCGCAACGCCCCGTCCGGCCTGAGTCGCTGGGGTCTGTTCTGGCATCGTCTGCACACGCGCAAGGCGCTGCTGGGGCTGACGCCGGAGCAGCTCAAGGATGTCGGGCTGACCCGGGAACAGGCGCTGGAGGAGGGGTTGAAGCCGTTCTGGCGGATCTAGAAGGATCGTTCCCACGCTCTGCGTGGGAACGATCTCAGACCAGTTCTTTGAGCCGATGCCACAACATCCCCAACGCCAGCAACGGCGAGCGTAGATGCTTGCCGCCGGGGAAGGTGATGTGTGGCACTTTGGCGAACAGATCAAAGTCACCGCTGTGCTGGCCGCTGATTGCCTCGGCCAGCAACTTGCCCGCCAGGTGCGTGGCATTCACGCCGTGGCCGGAATAGGCCTGAGCGTAATACACGTTCGGCTGATCGCTTAGCCGGCCAATCTGCGGCAGGCGGTTGGCGCCGATACCGATCATCCCGCCCCACTGATAGTCGATCTTCGCTGACGCGAGCTGCGGGAACACTTCCAGCATCTTCGGCCGCATGTACGCGCCGATGTCCTTTGGATCACGCCCCGAATAATGGCAGGCGCCGCCGAACAGCAGACGACGGTCTGCCGAGAGCCGGTAGTAATCCAGCGCCACCCGCTGGTCGCAGACCGCCATGTTCTGCGGCAGCAGGGCGTGGGCCTGTTCTTCGCTCAAGGGTTCGGTGGCGATGATGTAGCTGCCGGCCGGCAGCACCTTGCCGCTGAGTTGCGGATTCAGATTGTTGAGATAGGCATTGCAGCCCAGCACCAGGGTCTTCGCCCGCACCGAACCTTGCGCCGTATGGACCCGGACTTCGGCGCCGTAGTCGATGCGGGTGACTGCCGATTGCTCGAACAGCTTCACCCCGAGTTGCTGCGCTGCAGCAGCTTCCCCGAGTGCCAGATTCAGCGGATGCAGATGGCCGGAACCCATGTCGATCAAACCACCGACGTAGCGTTTGGAGCCGACCACGGTGTGCATCTCGTTGGCCTGCAACAGTCGGGTTTCGTAGCGGTAACCGAGGCCGCGCAATTCTTCAGCGTCTTCGGCAAAGCCTTCCAGGTCGGAAGGTTTGTTGGCGAGGTCGCAGTAACCCCAGGTCAGGTCGCAGGGGATCTGAAATTTCTCGACGCGCTGTCGGACGATTTCCACGGCTTCCAAGCCCATGAGCTTCATCTGACGCACGCCGTCGGCGCCGATCACGTTGGCGAACTGGTCGAGGCCATGACCGACCCCGCGAATCAACTGCCCGCCGTTGCGGCCGCTGGCTCCCCAGCCGATCCGGTGCGCCTCCAGCAGCACCACGCTCAAGCCGCGCTCGGCCAGTTCCAGTGCGGTGTTAAGCCCGGAGAAACCACCGCCGACCACGCACACGTCCGCGATCAGCTCACCTTGCAGCACCGGATGGTCGGGCTGCGGCAGGCTGCTGGCGGCGTAGTAAGAGGCAACGTGGGGTTGGCTCGCGAAGGCTTGGGCGCGGGCATTCATGGGCGTCATCCTGAGCGGGTGTCGAGAAAATTTGACGGAGCATAAGCCGCAGGCCCGAGGCCGGGCAACATTGGTCGGCCTGTGGTGTCTGGATCACGGCTTTTGCGGCACAATTGCCGCCTATTCCGCTCCGGTTACCGCTGCAATGAGCTGCAACAGTCAGAAAATCCGCACCCTGCGTCAGCAGATTCCCACGTTCGAGTGCGTGCCGGGCTGTCACGACTGCTGCGGGCCGGTGACCACCTCGCCCGAAGAAATGGCCCGTCTGCCGCGCAAGACCCGCGCCGAGCAGGATGCGGCCATGGAAGAACTCAACTGCGTACACCTGGGGCCGAACGGCTGCACGGTGTATGACGAGCGGCCGCTGATCTGCCGGTTGTTCGGCACCACCCGGACCTTGCCGTGCCCCAACGGCCGGCGGCCAGTGGAGCTGATTCATCCACGGGTCGAGAAGCAGGTGTTCGAGTACATGGCCGAAAACCGGCAGGTGCTGGTCTGAGCGATCAGTCCGGAATCGGCAGGCTGAGGCTCTCTTTCACTTCTTCCATGACGATGTAGCTCTTGGATTCGCGCACGTGCGGAAGCTTGAGCAGGATGTCGCCCAGCAGCTTGCGGTACGAGGCCATCTCGGAAATCCGCGCCTTCACCAGATAGTCGAAGTCCCCTGACACCAGGTGGCACTCCAGCACGTGGGGCAGTTTCAGCACGGCGCGTCGGAACTCTTCGAATGTGTCGCCGGATTTGTAGTCGAGGCTGATCTCGACGAACACCAGCAGGCTGCCTTTCAAGTGCTGCGGATTCAGGCGGGCGTTGTAGCCCATGATGATCCCCTCGCGCTCCAGGCGCCGCACCCGCTCTGTACACGGCGTGGTGGAGAGCCCGACCTTCTCGCCCAGTTCAGTGAATGAAATCCGCCCGTCCGCCTGCAGGATCCGCAAGATGTTGCGGTCGATCTTGTCCAGCTCACGTTTGGTCTGAGTGTTGGTACGCATAGGGGATGCGCCTCCGTGAAAAGGGTTTTTGCCGAGAATTGTCGCCAAATATAGGCGCTTATACAGTGAAAAGCACTGGCGAATCTTTTTTACACTGCGCGCATCATTGCTCTAACAACAGACGTACGCGGCACGCCGCGAGAGGGATACAAAAATGCGCGTTATGGTCTTGGGTAGCGGCGTCATCGGTACCGCCAGTGCTTACTATCTGGCCCGTGCCGGGTTTGAAGTGGTGGTGGTCGACCGGCAGCCAGCCGCGGCCATGGAGACCAGTTTCGCCAACGCCGGCCAGGTCTCGCCGGGCTATGCCTCGCCGTGGGCCGCGCCGGGCGTGCCGCTCAAGGCCATCAAGTGGCTGCTGCAACGCCACGCGCCGCTGGCGATCAAGGCCACCGCCGATATCGACCAATACTTGTGGATGGCGCAGATGCTGCGCAACTGCACCGCCAACCGTTACGCGGTAAACAAGGAGCGCATGGTGCGTCTGTCCGAGTACAGCCGCGACTGCCTCGACGAATTGCGCGCCGAAACCGGCATTGCCTACGAAGGCCGCAGCCTGGGTACCACCCAGCTGTTCCGCACTCAGGCGCAGCTTGATGGCGCCGCCAAGGACATCGCCGTCCTGAAAGAGTCCGGCGTACCGTTCGAAGTCCTCGACCGCGCCGGCATTGCCCGCGTCGAGCCGGCCCTGGCCAGCGTCACCGACATCCTCGCCGGTGCCCTGCGCCTGCCGAACGACCAGACCGGCGACTGCCAGATCTTCACCACCCGCCTCGCCGAAATGGCGGTGAACCTGGGTGTGGAATTCCGCTTCGGCCAGGACATCCAGCGCCTCGACTTCGCCGGTGACCGCATCAACGGCGTGTGGATCGACGGCAAGCTGGAAACCGCCGACCGCTACGTGCTGGCCCTCGGCAGCTACTCGCCGCAACTGCTCAAGCCGCTGGGCATCAAGGCCCCGGTTTATCCGTTGAAGGGTTACTCGCTGACCGTGCCGATCACCAACCCGGCCATGGCCCCGACTTCGACCATTCTCGACGAGACCTACAAGGTCGCGATCACCCGTTTCGACAACCGCATCCGCGTCGGCGGCATGGCGGAGATCGCCGGTTTTGACCTGTCGCTGAACCCGCGTCGGCGCGAAACTCTGGAGATGATCGTCAACGACCTTTATCCTCAGGGCGGCAATCTGGCCGAAGCCAGTTTCTGGACCGGCCTGCGTCCAACCACACCGGACGGCACCCCGATCGTCGGCGCCACCCCGTTCAAGAACCTGTTCCTGAACACCGGTCACGGCACCCTTGGCTGGACCATGGCGTGCGGCTCCGGTCGTTTGCTGGCTGACCTGATGGCGAAGAAAAAGCCGCAGATCAGCGCCGAAGGCCTCGATATTTCCCGTTATGGCAACAAGACCCAGGAGTCCGCAAAGCATGGCAATCCAGCGCCAGCTCACCAATGAGCGCATGAGTCAGATCGTCAGCCACAACGGCATCGTGTATCTGGCCGGGCAGGTCGGTGACGACTTCAACGCCGGGGTCGAACAGCAGACCCGCGACGTGCTCGCCAATATCGAGCGTCTGCTGGATCTGGCCGGGACTGACAAGCAGCATCTGCTGTCGGCGACGATCTATCTGAACGACATCGAGGCGCACTTTGCCGGAATGAATTCGGTGTGGGACCAGTGGCTGCCCAAAGGCGCCGCCCCGGCCCGTGCCACGGTCGAAGCGAAGATGGCCAAGCCGAGCATTCTGGTCGAGATCTCCATCGTCGCCGCGCTGCCGTAAACCGTTGTAAAGATCCCTCTCCCGGTGCTGTTGGCGGTTCACGTCGTCAGTCAGCGCCGGTTTTTATTCCCATGACCGCCAAGAAGTCTGCTGCCATGCGTCCTGCCCGTGCCCTGATCGATCTAGAAGTCCTGCGTCACAACTACCGTATCGCCCGTGAAATCACCGGTGCCAAGGCACTGGCAGTGATCAAGGCCGATGCCTACGGCCATGGCGCGGTACGTTGCGCCCAGGCGCTGGAGGCTGAAGCGGACGGCTTCGCGGTGGCGTGTATCGAAGAGGCCCTGGAGCTGCGTGCCGCCGGGATTCGTGCGCCGGTGCTGTTGCTCGAAGGCTTTTTCGAGGCCGATGAGCTGGCGCTGATCGTCGAGCATGATTTCTGGTGCGTGGTGCATTCGCTGTGGCAGCTAGAAGCCATCGAGCAGGCGGCGTTGAGCAAACCGATCACCGTGTGGCTGAAGCTCGATTCGGGCATGCACCGCGTCGGTCTGCACCCGAAGGATTACCCGGCGGCTTACCAGCGTCTGCTGGCCAGCGGCAAAGTGGCGAAAGTCGTGCTGATGAGCCACTTCGCCCGGGCCGATGAACTGCATGAGCAGAGCAGCGCGGATCAGGTCGCCGTGTTCGAGGCTGCGCGTCAGGGCCTGGCCGCCGAAGTCAGCCTGCGCAACTCGCCGGCGGTGCTCGGTTGGCCACAGATTCACAGCGACTGGGTACGCCCGGGCATCATGCTCTACGGCGCCACCCCGTTCGAAGAAGCCAACGCCGTGGCCGAGCGCCTGCAACCGGTGATGACTCTTGAATCGAAAGTCATCAGCGTGCGCGAACTGCCGGCCGGCGAACCGGTGGGTTACGGCGCAAAATTCATCACCGACAAACCGATGCGCATCGGCGTGGTCGCCATGGGGTACGCCGACGGTTATCCGCGCCAGGCGCCGACCGGCACCCCGGTGCTGGTGGCGGGCAAGCGCAGTCGCATATTGGGCCGGGTTTCGATGGACATGCTCTGCATCGACCTGACCGACGTGCCGGAAGCCGGCCTGGGTTCGACCGTCGAGCTGTGGGGCAAGAACATCCTCGCCAGCGACGTGGCGAAGTGGGCGGACACCATTCCGTACCAGATTTTCTGCAACCTGCGTCGGGTGCCAAGGCTCTATTCCGAGGGTTGACGCCCGGGCCGGGCCCAAGTGTTGTAAATACTGAACGCTGTCGCCATGATAACGCTCAATATTTCTACAACACTCAGGAGGCCCAAGCCTTGGACGTCGGTGAACGACTGCAATCGATCCGCAAGCTCAAAGGGCTTTCCCAGCGTGAACTCGCCAAGCGCGCGGGCGTCACCAACAGCACCATTTCGATGATCGAAAAGAACAGCGTCAGCCCTTCGATCAGTTCGCTGAGGAAGGTGCTGGGCGGGATTCCCATGTCCATGGTCGAGTTCTTTTCCGAAGAAATCCTCCAGGAAAAACCGACCCAGATCGTCTACAAGGCCAACGAGCTGATCGACATTTCCGACGGCGCCGTGACCATGAAACTGGTCGGTCGCGCGCACCCGAGCCGGGCCATCGCGTTCCTCAATGAAATCTACCCGCCGGGCGCCGATACCGGCGAAGAAATGCTCACCCATGAAGGCGAGGAAACCGGGATTCTGGTGGAAGGTCGTCTGGAGCTGGTGGTGGGTCTTGAAACTTTTATCCTCGAAGCTGGCGACAGCTACTACTTTGAAAGTACCAAGCCGCATCGTTTCCGTAATCCGTTCGACGCACCGGCGCGACTAATCAGCGCAGCCACGCCGGCGAACTTTTAAACCGAGAGGCGCCAGGCCACTGCGGCAAAGGTGTCCGGACTGTTTGACCGATGCGCAACAAGACCCCTTTAACTTTGGGGTTGTTTCAGTGTGGCGGGCTACCCGCTATACTTGCGCCCGCCTGCGAACCGTGGCCGCAGGCGTGAATAGCCACCATTGAGGGTGAACGCGTGAATCTAATTATGAAAATGCTGGCTGCACCAGCAACCGTACTGGCCCTCTGGGCTGTCAGCGCTCAAGCTGCGACGAATGACGACATTGCCAAACGCCTCGAGCCTGTCGGCCAGGTGTGTGTTCAAGGGCAAGAGTGCAAGGGGATGGAAGTCGCCGCTTCGGCAGGCGGCGGTGGCGGCGCCAAGACGCCGGACGAAGTGATTGCCAAACATTGCAACGCTTGCCACGGCACCGGCCTGCTGGGTGCACCGAAAATCGGTGACGCGGCAGCCTGGAAAGACCGTGCCGATCACCAGGGCGGCCTGGACGGCCTGCTGGCCAAAGCCATCACCGGCCTGAACTCGATGCCTCCGAAAGGCACCTGCGCCGACTGCTCGGATGACGAGCTGAAGGGCGCTATCCAGAAGATGTCCGGCCTGAAATAAGGCGCGCTTCTGACGAAAAAAAACCGTCTTCGGACGGTTTTTTTGTCTGCAATATCACTGTGTGCTTTTCGCGATAAAGGCACCGGAAGAATTCAGCACGGCTTTGTACACTGCATAAGCATCAGTATCTGCCGGGGCTATTGCTTCGGAGCGCCCTTCCGAAATCTGTCTCAGATCACATCCCGGGATCGACATAATGAGCGGTGAGTGAGTGGCGATGATGAACTGTGCACCCTTGCGCGATAGCTCCATTACTCGGTTGATAAACACCAATTGCCTCAATGGGGATAACGACGCTTCCGGTTCATCGAGAACGTACAGTCCCTGGGCTTTGAATCGGTTTTGAAACAGCGCCTCCATTGCTTCACCGTGCGACATGCAATGCATATCCTCGCCGCCGTAGTAGGTTTTTATTTCGGGATCAAAGCTCGCCTCTGCGTCAAGCTTGCGGATCGCAGTGTTCAAGTTATAGAAGGTTTCTGCTCTGTAGAAAAAAACGTCCTTCTCCTTTCGGTAGCCTTTTGAAAGCGTCAGGGTTTCGTGCAGATTCGAGTGGGTGTTCTCGGTCGAGAAATTGAAATTCTTCCCACCGCCTTCTGGATTGCAACCCAATTTGATGGCGAGAGCTTCAAGTAAAGTAGATTTCCCTGAGCCATTTTCTCCGATAAAAACAGTTATGGAACTGCTGAATTCAAGCGGGAATAGGCCGCGCAGGCAGTCAGCCGCCATCATGTCTGGCTTCAGACGTATTTGCTGGATAAATAAATCATTCATAGCGATACCCTCTGAAGATTCTATTCAAGGATACCTTTACTCCAATCATCGCTATTCCTAGTCTTATCGAAGTCGTGCTAGCCATGGCAAAAATTCCGATATAGCCAAGGCAGGCAATGAGACGCTCGCCGAATAGTTCCGGTGTGGCAGTGGCGCTGAAAAAAATGACCGATGCAGTCCCTGCCGAGATAGCCATTTCCGGCCAGAAGGACTGTAGGGTGCTTGCTTTTTGAAACTTGTAACGTGCTCGTACAGTGTCATTCAAATATCCATAGCTCCTGGCAAGCTGAATTTTACTTCGCTCGCCGTCACTGGATACGTTGAAAGTATTAATGAGCGACTCCTTGTACAACTCTTCCTTCGACATTTCTGCTTCATATAATCGCTGGATTACAGGCTTCGCAAACCTCAATTGCACACACGTCAATGTGACAATGGACGCAATGGGTAGGAGGAAGTAAACGTTTTCCTTAAGCAGGATATAGGCTGTGGAAAATGCCAAAATGCAAGTGCCGATAAAATGAATTGAGTCATGAATGACAGAAGCGATTTTCTCGGCATCCTCTTTTATCATCGTTACGCGAGACCATAATGGAGAGGGGCGCTCATCATGCACGATAAAATCGATAAGCATAAAGCGAGATCTCGCTTCTATGAGTGTTGCCAAGGAGCTGCCCAGGGTTTGCGTTGACAGCTTGGTTAAAAAAACAGCGATAAGGATCCAGTATAGTTCAGCGTAAATAGCACCACTGGTGAGAGCAGTTAGGCTCTTTGCGACGACTGATGGTATTAGCAATTGACAGGTGGCTGCTAACGTTAGGCAAATAATAGAAAGCAATAACAAGACCAGGTTTTTTCGTAGACATATAAACATAGCTCAATGTCCCTCATTCTGTAGTTCGTAGCTGCGAATTCGACTTCGTCTATAAGATGCCTCTCTGCTTGAGTAGTAAATTGATATCAGTGACATCGTCGGGCTCAGTACGCGCTCAAGATAGATGGTTGAGGCAAAAATAGCGCCTATATTCGAATCGCCGGACCTTAGCAGATGGGTCGATACCAAGAATAAAACTAACATCGCTACCGGATAACATGAGCCTGAAACAGACTCGAAAGTTGATGCTTTGAGACTGGAGCGAAAAGCGAGGCGTTTTACATTTTTTATGTCGAGTTCAAGCCTGTCGGTGTATGGTGTTGCGTCATATAAATGCTCACAAATGTTGCCGATTGTTGCAGTGTTTTTTTGAATATAGTCAGAAAATAATGAGTTGCTGTTTCTTCGAGTCAAAAAATATGCTGCAGTAGCATAAAGGAGGCCGCTAAGTGGTGCGAGCGCCAGAAGTGGATGATAAAGGGCAGTTATCACGAGCGCAGCGATAATGATGCTGCCGTTTAGTGAAATATCAAAATAAACGGAATGATATAGATAGGTCGAGCCGTCGACATCGCCATCAATTAGCTCGATCCGCTCGCCTAATTTCCTTTTGGTTTGGAGGCGTGTGTTTAGTAAATAATTCAGGATTGTCTTTTTTAAAATATACCTTGTCTTGGAAGTCGTTCTTTGGATATAGATATTGGCTGCCAATTTTAATGGCGGAGTGATGATGATGAACAGTGAAGCGCTTGTAAGTGCATATAAATATAAGTTGTCGCTTGCTAGATACAAATTAATTGAGTTGCCAATTAAGTAGGGTGATGCGCTCGTTGCAATTGAAATGCCCACACCAAAGCAGCAAATTATCAAGTTGTTTTTCATGATTTCAGAAATTCCATTTGGTGGGGGAGAAATGGAAATTCATAGTCGTGTTCAATTAGTGCAATGGATCCGATCAGGGTTCCGACTCGTCCGATCCACAAACCTAAAGGATCTGCGGCGTTTGTTCTAAGTACTCTAGAGTTTTGTTCGCCTAAGTTAATAATGTTCGACCAAAGAAAGACCTTCGGATCGCACAGTGATTTGGTTGAAAGCTTCTTTATGATGTTTAGAATCCCATAAGCGCCATGGCATAACGAGTCGTTAATAGGCCTCTTTCTTTTTTCCAGATTCCTGTATGAGAATACTACTTCGGATGGGTTTTTCTCCAAGAATTCTATTGCCTGCTGCACTCCTTTTCTCGCGAAATAATCTATTGCCAAGTAATTTCCTGGTAAACCATGACTCCATGAAAACTCGCCCGTGCTCGATGCTGAGCGTTTTCTATAGTCATGCCAGTTTTCTATTGCTCCATCATATTCTTCGAGTTCCCAAGATAGAAATCCCATGAATAATTCATAAACTGAGTCTTTTTTTGCAATGAGGTCATTGAAGTAAAATAATGAATATGCGCACCCCATGATTCCATGAGACAAGCCGCTCAATAAGGCATCGGCTCTGGATGTGACTGCATTATCGAATGTGGTTAGCTTTTTGCCAGATATAGGCGTGAGTTCTGTTTCTATTTTTTTGTATAAATTTCTGGCTAAATCAGAAAAATCTGAATCTTTCGTTAGACTAAATAGATGCGTCAGTACATTTAGAGTGCCGAACATACCTGATAGAAAGTCAGAGCCCCAAAAATATTTCTGCCACCATGGCTCAATAAGCACTTCCTGGACGTATTTTTTGTAAAGCTGCAGCAGTTCGCTTTCTCTTTCATCGTCAAAATAGTCTAAGCTTATCAGTAGCGGTATGATCGCAGAGGATAAGCCGAAGTGAAATCCACCTAAGTGCGCACCTTTATTTGAAAGTTTTTTGAATATCCTGGTGCAGCAAATATTTAGCAGTTCGACTACTAAGTGTTTATCTATAGCATTGCAGCGGCTGGTAGCAACTACGCAGCCATAGAGAATGCCAGACAGTCCATAGTAGAAATCGTCTCCTAGCTCTGAGAATTCCATGTAGCCACCAGGTGATGAATGAAATCCTAGCCAAAGCCCGTTGCTAGAAATTTCAGTGGCTAGCATTTCATTGATCAATTTCGCATTTATTTCTGTTGATGACCTGATTTTTTCAATGATCTTATTTGTGTTGGAGTAGCGAGGGTCGTTAATATCATCGTGTTGTTTGAATGTGTGATCCGTGAGGTTGTTCCCATGTTCATACATGTTCCTCATTGCTAATAACGTGTTGGTAGTCAATTTTTCTTCAAATGCAACTCTATTCTTATCCAGGGCTCTGACGTACCGTACACTGTTATCTATTCCATTTATGTAATCATTGCTATCGAGGTATCCAGAGCCATCATACCTAGGCTCGTGAAATTCAAGGCCCCCAGTTTTTCCTTGAGCAAAGGGTACGTCCAGATCGAGGCAAGCGGCGATCTCTGCGCTGAGGAAACCTATTGCAGGAGCGGTGTCATTATTAAGAATATTCTCAAGGAAGGCTGCTCGTTTTTTAGTACATCGCATTAATGTCGCATGTAAGGAGCATTGAATAGCGTAGTGGTATGTGGCGGTCGGTCTTGGGATATACCTATTTCTTCGCCCTCGGAGAGAACTAATAATTTCGATAATTGAAGACTGATCACTACTCACAATGGAAAATAATGTGTTCAGGCCCTCAATAATTTCTTTTTCGTAGTCCCACGGCTGCGCCGGTTTTCCGTTGAGATATAAAACGTTTTGGTTTGGAAATATTTTCACTCCGTCCATGCTAAACTGGCTATGTCCACTCTCGTCTTCTAAATGTTGATACAGGTTCAGGCTGACATATTGCTCCGATAATCCCCCCAGTGCGCTCAAATCTACGCCGATACCATCGGTGCCTTTCCAGGTCCAGTTTGGAAGTATGCTTGTTTGGGTGACATTCCAGCGTACTTCTTTTGGGATGGTTTCTATGTTGAGGCTGCTGTAGAAAATGGTTTCTAGATCAACTGGAATGGGACTTGAGCCATGCGCAATCAAATTATCAGATGTGATATCGGCAGCCATAAAGGTTGTGCAGTAACCTAAGAGGAAGCCAGCTTTTTTAAAATACGATGAAACTTCTTTTTCACTTTCTGCTTGCTTTTGAGGGGTATGCTCTGACCAGCCATGCTCGTCTTTTACAAGGTATTTTGGTATTTTCCAGTCTCGGTAATTATCTCCAGCTGCATTGCTCAAATAAAGCAATAGATCAGATGCGTCGGATTCAAGTTTCAAGTTTCTCGGTTTGTAAAGCACCTTAATGGAATCAAACGACAGCGTACAGACGGTTCGGGATCCATTGTGAGTTTCGCCGGACGAGACCTCAATTGCGGAAAGGTTGGCTCCGGTCGGGATGTTGAACTTTTTGTTGATCTCTTGCCTGTCATCGATCAAGGCTTTAATGAGTTGCACTGTGAACTCAATAAAATTGTTTGAGATTTTGGTGAGGATCCGGTCTAGTTCGGGATAAGCGTTAATTATATCGGCAAGATAATTTTTGTTCCTGCTAACCAAGTCGAAATATGCAGCAGTTTCCATCTTGCTGCAGGTCGTTTTTTCAAATACTTGTTTCTCCGTTATCAATACATTGTTGGCCGCATTGGTAATTCTTGCTGCAAGATTGGTCACAAAGCCATTGATTACAGTTGATTTATACGCTTCGTGGTTTTCACATAACTGTGAAATGCTTTTCTCGATATGGAAAATATAATAAGACAGGTAGGGCCAGACCGGACAGTCAGTGGTATAGCCACGCTCGGGGCTCATTGTCTCACTTAAAAAATCTATCGGGTTTTTCAATATCTGATCCTTGCAAAGGTAAGGGCGGCTACTCGGATTGAGTGCCGCCCGATTCAACTACATATAGGTTGCGTAGCAGCATCCTTGCCAACATTGTGAGCAGCAGCTGGTGCAAGGTCGCGAACCGCTGCTTGCTGCACTTAAGTTGCTGAATGCTTGAATTGCCAAAGTTGAGATAGGTGTTGTTGAGTTCAAAACACGTGCCCGGGCACGATGGATTGCCAGGAAGTCGATTTCCATAATTAAGCCTTGGCGTGAGTTGGTATTTGCCTGGAGGGCGTTGGTATTGAGGTGTTACGTTACTAATCCTAGCGGGGGCTGAAATAACTTCAATCCAGACGCGTCCTGTAGTACTGCATGATTGAATTCGAGGTGGTGTAGGAAAGTATCTTTTAGTTCGTGAGGCAATTCTTTAGGCACTGATAGTTCATTGTTATGTCTAAAGATTTTCCTTTGGTCTTGGCAACCAGATCGCAGGTTTGGCGAATCGGGCATTTTTAAGGTTTTCTTCTTTGATCGTCTTCCCTCGGAAGTAAATCCCCGGCAATCTCGGTCTACCCCTATTCACGGAACGGGCAGGAGGCTTCAGATGGTGCAGTTGTGTTCGATCGAACAGGCAGTGGACGACGTGCTGGCACGGTTGCCGGCGCACATCCACATGGGCCTGCCACTGGGGCTGGGCAAACCCAATCCCTTCGTCAACGCGCTGTACCGGCGGGTTGCCGGATTGCCCGAACGGCAACTGACTATCTACACCGCCCTGTGCCTCGGCCGTCCTGCGTTGGGAGATGGCTTGCAGAAGCGCTTCATCGAACCCTTCGTCGAGCGGGTGTTTGGTGATTACCCGGAGCTGGATTTTCTCGCTGACCTGCGCCGCGACAGCCTTCCGGCGAACATCCGCATCGAGCAGTTCTTCATGCAGCCCGGCAGCCTGCTCAACAGCGCGCCGGCCCAGCAGGATTACGTCAGCAGCAACTACAGCCACGCCGCCCGCGACATCAACGCCGCCGGCCTGAATCTGGTGGCGCAGTTACTCGCCAGCAGCAGCGACCATCCTGATCGCCTGAGCCTGAGCTGCAACCCGGACATCACCCTTGACCTGTTCCCGATGATCGCCAAACGCCGGGCGGCGGGGGAGACCATTCTGCTGGTCGGTCAGGTGCACACCGAGCTGCCGTACATGCCGGGCGACGCCGAAGTCGACATCGATACTTTCGACCTGCTGATCGATGAGAAGGACAGCAGCACGCTGTTCTCCACACCGAACATGCCCGTCGGCTTTCAGGATCATTTCATCGGTCTGCACGCCAGTACGTTGGTGCGCGATGGCGGCACCTTGCAGATCGGCATCGGTTCGATGGGCGATGCGCTGACTGCCGCGTTGCTGGCGCGTCAGGCCGACAATGCCGGGTATCGTGAGTTGCTGGCCGATGTGAACCTCAGCCAGTGGGCGCAACTGATCGAACGCGAGGGCGGAATTGAACCGTTCGCCAAGGGCCTTTACGGGTGCAGCGAAATGTTCGTCAACGGCCTGCTGGTGCTGGCGGACGCCGGGATCATCCGGCGCAAGGTCTACCCGGACGTGCAGACTCAGGAACAGGCCAACGCCGGCACTCTCGACGAAGCCGCACAAACCGACGGCATATCAGTGCATGGCGGCTTCTTCCTCGGGCCGCGCAGTTTCTATAAGCGCCTGCGCGAGCTGCCCCACAGCAAACGTCTTGAATTCAACATGACCCGCATCAGCTACATCAACGAGCTGTACGGTCAGGAAGAGCTCAAGCGCCTACAGCGTCTTGATGCACGATTCATCAACACCGCGTTCACCATGACCCTGCTCGGGGCCGGGGTGTCCGATCAGTTGCAGGATGGCCGTGTGCTTAGCGGTGTCGGCGGGCAATACAACTTCGTCGCCCAGGGCCATGCGCTGCATGATGCGCGGTCGATCCTGCTGCTGCGCAGCTGGCGCGAGTCCGGCGGCGATGTCAGTTCGAACATTGTCTGGGAGTACGGCCACTGCACGATTCCGCGGCATCTGCGCGACATCGTGGTGACCGAGTACGGCATCGCCGATCTGCGTGGCAAGTCCGATGCGGTGGTAATCGAAGCGTTGCTCAATATCAGCGACTCACGCTTCCAGCAGGGCCTGATCGAGCAGGCGCAGAAGGTCGGCAAGCTGCCGAAGGATTTCCGTCTCGATCCGCGTTTTACCGACAACACCCCGCAACGCTTGCAGGCGATTGCCGCGCGGCATCCGAACCTGTTTCCGGAGTATCCACTCGGCTGCGATTTCAATGAGGTCGAGAAGGATCTGTTGCGGGCGCTGAACTGGCTCAAGAGCAAGTTCAAACTGACGGAGATTCTGGAGCTGGGCAAGGCAGCGCTGGATGCGCCGGAGGCTTCGCTGTATCCGGAACATCTGGCGCGCATGCAGCTCACCCACCCGGAAGGCCTGAAGGAGGACCTGTTTCAGCGGTTGTTGCTCACTGGCCTCAAAGCCACCGCACAATAACTCCAACACCCAAAGCAACTGTGGGAGCCAGCCTGCTGGCGATTGCTATCTGCCAGTCCTGAAGATGTTGACTGACACGATGCCATCGCCAGCAGGCTGGCTCCCACAGAGGTAATGCGGGGTTGCTTACTCGATGAAGGTCACGACGCCATCCTTCAGCGACTTCACGCGAGCCAGCGACTCGACGCGATAACCCTGCGAGTCCAGCTCCGCACGGCCGCCCTGGAACGACTTTTCGATCACGATGCCCAGGCCCGCGACGGTAGCGCCGGCCTGCTTGATGATCGAAATCAGCGCCTGGGACGCCTTACCGTTGGCCAGGAAGTCGTCGATGATCAGCACGCGGTCGCTGCTGGTCAGGTGACGCGGGGAGATGGCCACGGTGCTTTCGGTCTTCTTGGTGAACGAGTAAACGGTCGCCGACAGCAGGTTTTCAGTCAGGGTCAGGGACTGTTGCTTGCGGGCGAAAATCACCGGCACGCCGAGGTTCAGACCGGTCATGATCGCCGGGGCGATGCCCGAGGCTTCGATGGTGACGATCTTGGTGATGCCGGAATCCTTGAACAGCGAGGCGAATTCGTCGCCGATCAGCTTCATCAGGGCCGGGTCGATCTGGTGGTTCAGGAAGGCGTCGACCTTCAGGACCTGGTCGGAAAGCACGATGCCTTGTTCGCGGATTTTCTGGTGCAATGCTTCCATGAAGCTGTCCTCATTTGGCGCTTTGTGCGCCGAAGGTCTAGTAAAAAGTGGTCAATTCTAGCGCTTTAACATCGCGCGTATATCAGCCAGTGCGCTATTGCCCCGCACGGCTTTGACTTCGGTCGGTGTGTCGTCGTTGCCTTCCCAGGCCAGGTCGTCCGGCGGCAGCTCATCGAGGAAGCGGCTGGGCGCGCAGTCGATGATCTCGCCGTACTGTTTGCGCTTGGCGGCGAAGGTAAACGCGAGGGTCTGGCGCGCGCGGGTAATGCCCACGTAGGCCAGGCGGCGTTCTTCTTCGATGGTGTCGGCTTCGATACTGGAGCGGTGCGGGAGGATTTCCTCTTCCATGCCCATGATGAACACGTAAGGGAATTCCAGCCCCTTGGATGCATGCAGGGTCATCATCTGCACGCCTTCGGCGCCGTCTTCCTCTTCCTGCTGACGTTCCAGCATGTCACGCAGAACGAGTTTGCCGATGGCGTCCTCGACGGTCATTTCGCCGTCTTCGTCTTTTTCCAGGGTGTTCTTCAAGGCTTCGATCAGGAACCAGACGTTGCTCATCCGGTAGTCCGCAGCTTTGTCGCTGGAGCTGTTGGTGCGCAGCCAGTTCTCGTAGTCGATGTCCATGACCATGCTGCGCAGGGCCGAGATCGGGTCTTCGCCGGCGCACTGCTCGCGCACCTTGTCCATGAAGCGCTTGAAGCGCGACAGGCGATCGGTGAAGCGGCTGTCCAGATGCTCGCCCAGGCCGAGTTCGTCGGTGGCGGCGTACATCGAGATCTTGCGTTCGGTGGCGTAGTTGCCAAGTTTTTCCAGGGTCGTTGAGCCGATTTCCCGGCGCGGCACGTTGATCACGCGCAGGAAGGCGTTGTCGTCGTCCGGGTTCACGATCAGGCGGAAGTAGGCCATCAGGTCTTTCACTTCCTGGCGGCCGAAGAAGCTGTTGCCACCGCTCAGACGGTACGGCACCTGATGGTGCTGCAGTTTCAGCTCGATCAGCTTGGCCTGGTAGTTGCCGCGATAGAGGATCGCGAAATCGCTGTACGGGCGGTCGGTGCGCAAGTGCAGGCTGAGGATTTCCATGGCCACGCGCTCGGCTTCGGCGTCTTCGTTGCGGCAGCGGATCACGCGGATCTCGTCGCCGTGGCCCATTTCACTCCACAGCTGCTTTTCGAATTCGTGCGGGTTGTTCGAAATCAGTACGTTGGCGCAGCGCAGGATGCGGCTGGTGGAGCGGTAGTTCTGCTCCAGCATCACCACTTTCAGGGACGGATAGTCGTCCTTGAGCAGCATCAGGTTTTCCGGCCGCGCGCCGCGCCAGGCGTAGATCGACTGGTCGTCGTCGCCTACCACGGTGAACTGGTTGCGTTTGCCGATGAGCATTTTCACCAGCAAATACTGGCTGGCGTTGGTGTCCTGGTATTCGTCCACCAGCAGGTAACGCACCTTGTTCTGCCACTTTTCGAGGATGTCGGCGTGTTCTTCGAAGAGTTTCACCGGCAGCAGGATCAGGTCGTCGAAGTCCACCGCGTTGAACGCCTTGAGCGTGCGCTGGTAGTGGGTGTAGACGATGGCGGCGGTCTGCTCCTTGGGGTTGCGGGCGTTTTCCAGGGCCACGGCCGGCAGGATCAGGTCGTTTTTCCAGGCGCCGATCATGTTCTTGATCTCGTCGACACCGTCGTCGCCTGCGTATTCCTTCTGCATGATGTCGGTCATCAGCGACTTGACGTCGGTTTCGTCGAAGATCGAGAAACCGGGTTTGTAGCCCAGCCGTTCATGTTCCTTGCGGATGATGTTCAGGCCCAGGTTGTGGAAGGTGCAGACCGTCAGGCCGCGACCTTCGCCGGGACGCAGCAGGGTGCCGACCCGTTCCTTCATCTCGCGCGCGGCCTTGTTGGTGAAGGTCATGGCGACGATGTACTGGGCGCGGATGCCGCAGTTCTGGATCAGGTGCGCAATCTTGCGCGTGATCACGCTGGTCTTGCCGGAGCCAGCACCGGCGAGCACCAATAGAGGGCCGCCGACGTAGTTCACGGCTTCTTGCTGCCGGGGATTGAGTCGGGACATACGAAAATTCGGGAGTCGTTGACGAAATGGGCCGGCATTTTAACAGGCTCAGCGATTTGTGCTGCTCTCTCCGACTTGTGACGCACCACGCGATTCAAATTTGCCGGTTTTGATACTTTCACGCAGGATGCGCGGTGATTTTGCGGCTAATGTTCTCATTCATGACACAAAATAACGTTCTGATAACCGTTGTCATTTGGTCATTGGTTGGCAGAACGGCATAATGCCCGCCGCCCACATCATTGCAGAGTCTAGGGAGTCAGCTTGACTACGCCTGTCGAACCCTTGCGTTTGCTGCTACTGGCCGAAGAGCCAGCGTGGACAGCGTTATTGCGCGAGTGTCTGGCTCCGTTGGGGAGCGCGGCGGTGCTGATCAGCGCGCCGAGCTGGGAGTCGGTCAGCAGTCTGTTCGAAGACAACCGCCATGCGGTGTTGTTGACCGTTCCCGCCTTGCAGCCGGCCCCCGGCCGTTGCAGCCTGCCGACCGTGTTGCTGCTGGAACACGAACCGGCGACCGCGCCCGATGGTGTCAGCGACTGGCTGGTGTTCGATGCCCTCGACGCCGGCATGCTGCGTCGTTGCCTGCGCCATGTGCGCGAACGCGGCGTGCTGGAAAACACCCTGCAACGCCTGGCCGAACAGGATCCCTTGACCGGCATCGCCAACCGTCAGGGCTTCCAGACTTTGCTGACCGCGCGTCTTGCCGAAAATGACGGTCGCGGCCTGGCCCTCGGGCACCTCGATCTCGATAACTTCCGTTACGCCAACGACGCCCTCGGCCATCAGGCCGGCGACCGGTTGATCCTGCAAGTCGTCGCCCGGCTGAAAAGCCAGCTGGAGGCCGGCGATCAACTGGCGCGCCTGGGCAGCGATGAATTTGCCCTGCTGATCGACACCCGTCGCGCCCCGCAACGGGCCGAATGGATGGCCGAACGCATCACCGAAGCCCTGGCCGAGCCTTACTGGATTGACGGTGAAAGCCTGCTGATCGGCTCCAGTCTGGGCATTGCACACGCCCGCGCCCAGGGTGGCGCCGATCCACTGATGTGGCATGCGCACATCGCCATGCAGCAGGCCAAGAGCACGCAGGGCTGCACCTTTCACATCTTCAACGAACGAATCAACCGTAACGCGCGGAGCATCGCCGACCTCGAAAGCGAACTGCGCCGGGCGTTGCGCCGCGACGAACTGGAGCTGCACTACCAGCCACGTCTGGACATGCAGGACGGTCAGATCGTCGGCCTCGAAGCCCTGGTGCGCTGGCGTCACAGCGAACGCGGCCTGTTGCCGCCAAGCGAATTCGTGCCGCTGGCGGAGCAGAGCGGTCTGATCGTACCGCTGGGTTACTGGGTGATTTCCCGGGCCCTGCGTGACATGCAGGCATTGCGCGAACGCGGATTGCCAGCGCTGCACATGGCGATCAACCTGTCGTTCCGCCAGTTTCAGGACAGCCAGTTGCTGCCGACGCTCAGCCGTTTGATCGCCGAGCGTGGGGTCGAGGCGCAATGGCTGGAATTCGAACTCACCGAAACCGCCGTGATGCGCCGCAGCGATCTGGTCAAGCAGACCATGGACGCCCTCGGTCGCCTCGGCGTGCGTTTCTCGCTGGATGATTTCGGCACCGGGTTTTCGTCGTTCGTGCACCTCAACAGCCTGCCGATCACCTTGCTGAAGATCGACAAGAGCTTCGTCGGCGGCATGGAACAGCGCGAAGAAAACCGCAAACTGGTGCACGCGATGATCAACCTCGCGCACAACCTGCACCTGGAGGTGGTGGCCGAAGGGGTGGAAACCCGGGAGCAACTGGATCTGTTGCGCGGATTCGGCTGTGATCAGGTACAGGGTTACCTGATTAGCAAGCCGTTGCCGTTGGCGGAGCTGGTTGACTATCTGATTGCTGACGCCAGCCAGCCTCCGTTGGGTATTGTGGTCTGACTGACAAGCGTACGGGAGCAGGGTTGCTCCCGTAGTCCGTCATTCCGGCTGAGCGATCTTGAATCCTCGAGATTGCGGCTCCAGCCGAATCATCCGCTTCATCTTCCATTCGAACGCCAGCGTCAGGCTGATCGCTGCGCAGGCCAGGCCCAGCGCCAGACCCCACCAGACGCCGGTCGGCCCCCAGTGCAGATGGAACGCCATCAACCACGCTGCCGGCGCGCCGATCAGCCAGTAGCAACCGAGCCCGACCAGGAAGGTGGTCTTGGCATCCTTGAGTCCGCGGATGCAGCCCATGGCAATGGTCTGCGTGCCGTCGAACAGCTCGAACCATGCCGCCACCGCCAGCAGGCTCACGGCCAGCCGAATCACTTCGGCAAACGCCGGGTCGTTATGGTCGAGGAACAAACCGACCAGCTGATTCGGCAGCAACCAGAACACCATCGCAAACCCCAGCATCACCACTGCACCGAAGACGATTCCGACTCGCCCGGACATTCGCGCATCGTTCAATTGCCCGGCACCGTAATGCTGGCCGACGCGCATGGTGATCGCATACGACATCCCCGCCGGCACCATGAACGCCACCGAAACAATTTGCAGGGCAATCTGGTGCGCCGCCAGTTGGGTGCTGCCCATGGTGCCCATGCACAGCGCCGCGAAGGCGAACAGCCCGACTTCAACTGCGTAGGTGCCGCCGATCGGCAGGCCCAGGCGCCAGAGTTCTTTCAGGTACTGCCGGTTGGGCCGCGACAGGCCCTCGCGCAACGGGTAAGCGTCATAGGCCGGATGCCGACGGATATGCCACGCCAGTGCCAGCGCCATGCAGTTGGCGACAATCGCCGTGACCAGCCCGATACCGGTCAGCCCCAGTTTCGGCAGGCCGAACATGCCAGTGATCAGCGCGTAATTGAGCAGGAAGTTGGCCACGGTGCCGGCGAGGCTGATGACCATCACCGGCGTCGCCCGGCCAATCGCGCTGGTGAACCCGCGCAAGGCCATGAAGCTCAAGTAGCCGGGCAGGGCGAACGGCAGGGCGATCAAGAACTGCCCGGCAGCGTTGACGTTGGTCTCGGTCTGGCCGAACAGCAACAGCACCGGTTTGAGGTTCCACAGCAGCAACCCGGCGCCCAGCGCCATCAGCCACGCCAGCCACAGCCCGGCCTGGGTCAGTCTGGCGGCGCCGATAATGTCGCCGGCACCCTGACGGATCGCCACCAGGGTGCCGACCGCCGCGATCACGCCGATGCAGAAGATCGACACGAACGAGTAACTGGCCGCGCCCAGCCCACCGCCGGCCAGTGCTTCGGGGCTGAGGCGGGCCATCATCAGGGTGTCGGTCAGCACCATCAGCATGTGCGCCAACTGCGAGGCGATCAACGGCCCCGCCAGCCGCAAAATGGCCCAGAGTTCGGTACGCACAGGACGCTGCATGGTTTCACATCCTTATAAAAGAGGGAGCAAGAGACCGTCGATTCTCAGGGTTTGGCGCGGGTTGCACAAAGGGATAAAAAGGATGGGTGGCATGATTAAAACTCATCCAGAAGCAATTCTGCTAAGTTGGCGCAATCCCGCCATTGGAGCGCTGTGCATGTCCCGTCGTCTTCCACCCTTGTATGCCCTGCGTGCATTCGAAGCTGCGGCGCGGCACAGTTCGTTCACCCGCGCCGCCGAAGAGTTGTCGATCACTCAAAGTGCGGTGAGCCGGCATATCCGCACGCTCGAAGAGCACTTCGCCTGTCGGCTGTTCCATCGCAGCGGCCGCAACCTGCAACTGACCGAGTCGGCGCGCCTGCTGTTGCCGGGCATTCGCGAGGGGTTCGCCGCCCTGGAGCGAGCCTGCAATACCTTGCGCGCCGAAGATGACATCCTGCGCATGAAAGCCCCGTCGACCCTGACCATGCGCTGGCTGCTGGCGCGGCTCAGTCGCTTCCGCCATTTGCAGCCGGGTAATGAAGTGCAACTGACCAGTGCCTGGATGGACGTGGACTCGGTGGACTTCAACAACGAGCCTTTCGATTGCGCGGTGCTGCTGAGCGACGGGCATTTTCCGCCGGACTGGGAGGCCAGCCTGTTGTTCCCGGAAGAGCTGATTCCGGTAGGCGCCCCCAACCTGCTCAATGATCAGCCCTGGGATGTGACGCGACTGGCCTCCACCGAATTGCTGCACCCGACCCCGGATCGCCGCGACTGGCGCAGCTGGCTGGAGCACATGGGGTTGTCGGATCAGGTATCACTCAAGGGCGGACAGGTGTTCGATACCCTGGAACTGGGGATGATCGCGGCGGCCCGGGGTTATGGCGTGTCCATGGGCGATCTGCTGATGGTGGCCGAGGATGTGGCGCAAGGACGTTTGAGTCTGCCATGGCCGACGGCGGTCGCCAGCGGCCTGAATTATTACCTGGTGTGGCCAAAGACCCGTCCGGGAGGTGAACGTTTGCGCCGGCTCAGTGATTTCCTTCAGGGCGAAGTTCGGGCGATGGAACTGCCGGTGGTCGCGCGCTTGAGCTGAAACGTTCGAGCCGCCACAATGCCGGCCTCGGGCCATAACCCTGCTGTACGCTCAAGTATTCGCTTTCACCGCCGAATACGTCCAAGTGGAACCGTCGTGCCGGTTCTGCGCATCACCCCCATTATTAGAATTTTTCCGAGCCGCGATCAGGGAGGATCCGCAGACTCGGCCAGGAGCTGTCCATGTCTCAACCTCGCGCCCGGATCGCCTCGCAGCTGGGCCTTGCGCTCGCCGTGATACTGGCGGTTGTCATCAGTGGCAGTACGGTGTTCGCCCTGCGTTCGCTGGACACCGCCAACCTCGCCACCCGTGAAGAACACCTGGCCAGCGAGGCCCGTCTGCTCGCCGACCAGTTGAGCACCTTCCACGGCACGCTGCGTGAAAGCACCCAGCGCCTGAGCGGGCTGTTCGAGAAGCGCTTCAGCGCGGGCCTGAGCATTCACCCGGACGAGCCGGTCAGCGTGGCGGGCACCCAGACCCCGGGCCTGCACCTGGGCAGCGAAGTGTTGAACAACAACTTCAAGGAAGTCGACGAGTTCAAGCAGATGACGGCGGGCGTTGCCACGCTGTTCGTGCGCAGCGGCGAAGACTTCGTGCGGGTCAGTACCTCGCTGACCAAGCAGGACGGCAGCCGCGCCATCGGCACCTTGCTCGATCACGCTCACCCGGCCTACGCGAAGTTGATGGCGGGGCAAGGCTACGTCGGCCGCGCGCTGCTGTTTGATCGCTCCTACATGACTCAGTACACCCCGGTGCGTGACAGCAGCGGCAAGGTGATTGCGGTGCTGTTCGTCGGCTTCGACTACACCGACGCGCAGAACGCCCAGTTCGACAACCTCAAGCGCTTCCGCATCGGCCAGAGCGGCTCCCTGGCGCTGCTGGACGAGCAGAACAAATGGCTGGTCGCGCCGGCCGGCGTGCAGGCGCCGGATCAAGCGGTGCCCGTGGTGAATGGCCTGGCGAAAGCGCCGGGCAAGGGTCGGTTCTGGAGTGATACCTCCGAAGACTTCTACAGCATCGCCGTGCCGTTCGAAGGTGGACCGTGGTCGGTGGTGGCGAGCATGCCGAAGTCCGAGATCCGCGAAGTGACCTGGAGCGTTGGCTTCCAGTTGGCCATCGGCAGTCTGCTGGCGATGCTGATCGCGGTCGGGTCTGCGGTGTGGCTGCTGCGCAGCAAACTGCAACCGCTGGGTGATCTGGTGCGTCAGGCCGAAGCCCTGGGCGCCGGTGATCTGAGCGTGCGTCTGAACGTGTCGAGCAACGATGAAATCGGTCAGTTGGCCCGTGCGTTCAACCAGATGAGCCAAGCCCTGTCGACCATGGTCGAGCACATCCGTCGCGCTTCGGAAGAGGTCAACAGCCGTGCGCAGGCACTGTCCGGTCTGTCCGGTGGCGCTTATGAAGGCATGGAGCAGCAGTCCGGCGAAATCACCAGCATGGCCGGTGCGGTTGAAGAGTTTTCCGCTACTTCGCTGAACATTGCCGACAACATGGGCAACACCCAGCGTCTGGCCCAGGAAAACGCCCAGCAGACCCAGATCGGCCGCAGCTCGATGGAAGAAGCCTCTTCCTCGCTGGAGCAGATTGCCGGCGCGCTGAACACCACGGCAACCGTGATCAACACCCTTGGTCAGCGCTCCCAGGAAATCGGCGGCATCGTCAGCGTGATCACCTCGATTGCCGAACAGACCAACCTGCTGGCGCTCAACGCGGCCATCGAAGCGGCCCGTGCCGGTGAACAGGGTCGCGGCTTTGCCGTGGTGGCTGACGAAGTGCGCAACCTGGCGTCGCGCACCCGTCAGGCGACTGACGAAATCTCCGGAATGATCCACAGCATCCAGCAGGAAACCGGCAACGCCATCAGCACCATGGAACAGGGCAACGTGCTGATGCAGGAAGGTCTGTCGCGCAACGCCAACGTTGCCTCGGCGCTGGCGCGGATCGATGAGCAGAGCCGCTCGGCGGGTCAGCAGTTTGCGGCGATTACCACGGCGACTCAGGAGCAGAGCAGCACCGCGACGCTGTTGAGCAGCAATCTGCAGAGCATTGCGATGGCCAACAGTGAGCAGCGTGAGGTGGTTTCCAATCTGGCGGTAACCGCTAAAGAGCTGGAGAAGCTGGCGGCGGATTTGCGTTCCGAGGTTGATCGCTTCCGCTGATGCATCTCTGAAATAGCTATCGCGAGCAGGCTCGCTCCCACAGGATTTGCGTTGCACCTGTGAGAGCGAGCCTGCTTGCGTTTGGGTCCTCCCAAAACTCAGCACCTACTGAGTCGCCGGCCGATACTGCAACGCTTCGGCCAGATGCTCGCGATTGATATCCGCGCACGTTTCCAGATCCGCCAGCGTCCGCGCGACCTTGAGCAACCGATGCGCCGAGCGCAGCGACAAGGTCAGCCTTTCACACGCCGTTTCCAGCCAGGTTTCATCGGCTGTGGATAACTTGCAGTGCCTCTTCAGCCCCGGCAAATCGAGAAACGCATTGGCGCAACCCTGGCGCTTTTGCTGGCGTTCGCGGGCCTCGGCGACCAACGCCGCCGCACTGGCACTGTCTTCTCCCGGTTTCACCGCCGGGTTCAACGCTGTGGCCTCTCGCGCAACCGTCAGGTGCAAGTCGATCCGGTCCAGCAACGGCCCCGACAGCTTGTTGCGATAGCGCTGCACCATGTCCGGCGTGCACGAGCACTTGCCGCTTGGTTCGCCAAGATATCCACAGGGACAGGGATTCATCGCCGCCACCAGCTGGAATCTTGCGGGAAACCGCACCCGTTCCTTGGCCCGGGCAATCACGATGCAGCCGGACTCCAGCGGTTCGCGCAGAACCTCCAGCACCTTGCGATCAAACTCGGGCAGTTCATCGAGAAACAGCACGCCGTGATGGGCGAGAGTGATTTCGCCGGGTTGCGGTTTTGAGCTGCCGCCGACCAGTGCCGGCCCGGAGGCGGAGTGATGGGGTTGGCGGAACGGACGCTGCGGCCAATGAGTGAGCGGCGTGCCGCTGGCGACGGACTGAATCGCCGCCACTTCCAGCGCCTCACTCTCGGCCAGCGGTGGCAGCAACCCTGGTAGTCGGCTGGCCAGTAATGTCTTGCCCGTTCCGGGAGGTCCGCTGAACAGCAGGTTATGTGCGCCGGCAGCGGCAATCAGCAGCGCCCGTTTGGCGGCCAGTTGACCCTGTACTTCGTTCAGGTCGGGATAGGGTTTGGCGGCATGGATCAGCCCGTCCGATACATAGGGTTCGACCGGTGTATGCCCGTTGAAATGCGCCACTGCCTCCAGCAGATGATCCACCGCGATCACCCTCAGTCCCGACGCCAGACATGCCTCCTCGGCATTCGCCCTCGGCACCACCAGCGTCCGCCCGGCCTTGCGCGCCGCCAGCGCCGCCGGCAACACCCCGCGCACCGCCCGCACTGCGCCGGATAACGCCAGTTCGCCAAGGCATTCCACATCATCGAGCGTCAACGTCGGCACCTGAACACTCGCCGACAGAATCCCCAGCGCAATCGCCAGATCGAAACGCCCGCCATCCTTGGGCAAATCCGCCGGGGCCAGATTCAGGGTGATCCGCCGCGCCGGAAACTGCAGCCCGGAATTGATGATCGCACTGCGCACCCGGTCCTTGCTCTCTTTCACCGCCGCTTCGGGCAGGCCGACCATGGTCAGCGAGGGCAAGCCGTTGGCGAGGTGAACTTCGACGGTGACGGCGGGGGCATCCACGCCAATCTGGGCGCGACTGTGGACGATGGCGAGGGACATGGTCGCTCCTTGAGTTGAATCGGGGGCCGCTTCCTGCGGTTTTTTAAGGGTAGTCGGGGAGAGGGGAGTTGAAGGGACAGTTGCCTGGGCAAAGCTTCACTGGATGTTGCTGAAATAGAAATGACTAATCTTCAGGCGAAAAAAAACCGCCTTGAGGAGACGGTTTTTAGTTGCAGGCTTCGGTGAGGCCAAGGCCTGCGCATCCTTAGTGGACACACTCACGTTCGCTGAGGGTATGCAGGTTTGCTCAGTGGCACAAGCATCAACGAAACTCTTCCAGCCAGTTGCGGACTGGAATGAGGCCTCACTCAGCCGGCGGCGTCAACTTCGCTTCCATCTCCGCCACCTTCGTCTCAAGGCTCTCAAGCCGGGCGCGAGTGCGCGCCAGTACCACCATCTGACTATCGAATTCTTCCCGGCTCACCAGGTCCAGTTTGCTGAAGGCGCTTTGCAGCAGCATCTTGAACTGGCTTTCGATTTCGGCTTTCGGCAATGGCGTGTCGCCGCTGAACAGGCGGGAGGCGGTGCCGCTCAGGGCGTCGAGGAAGTCTTTGGGCGCGAGCATGGGATATGTCCTGGAAACAATGGCCGGCAGTGTATCACGCGGTGTCTATAGTCATTCGCGCGGGCCGGGATGCACGCTTTTCGCGCAAAAGGACGAACGGCTGCGCACCGTTGTTGTGCGTATCCCGTGTGCCATTTCGGTGATGGCATCGGCGGCCGCGGCCAAGGGATTGAAATCAGGGGATTTTGGCGAGATGGCAAGCTTTCTGCTTAGTCGGTAGTGACCCATGCACTGATGCAGTCGCTGTGACGAATGCAGTGCGCCGGACGGGACGGGGAGTTTCGTCGGGAGCGGTTAGCTGGCGTCAGTCGGGCGGGTAGGGCCGACGATGCGTTACAAAGCCAGGCACTGCGCTTAGACTTGAGTCGGGTTTGTTTTCCTGGGGCAAGTCCATCAATTCGGGAGAGAGTTTCATGAAGCTAGTCACTGCCATCATCAAGCCGTTCAAGCTGGACGACGTGCGCGAGTCGCTGTCCGAAATCGGCGTGCAGGGCATTACCGTAACTGAAGTCAAAGGCTTCGGCCGGCAGAAGGGTCACACCGAGCTGTATCGCGGCGCGGAGTATGTGGTCGATTTTCTGCCCAAGGTGAAAATCGACGTTGCCATCGACGACAAGGATCTGGATCGGGTTATCGAGGCGATAACCAAGGCTGCCAACACCGGCAAGATCGGTGACGGCAAGATCTTCGTGGTCAATCTGGAACAGGCGATTCGCATCCGTACCGGCGAAACCGATACCGACGCGATCTAAGCGCCGCCACAAACCCAACGCCCCAGGAGAAAACAATATGACTCTGCGTAAATTCGCAGGGCTAGGCGCCCTGTTGTCCATCGTAATGCCCGGCCTGGCTTTGGCGGCAGATCCGGTGGCGCCTCCAGTCCTCAATTCCGGCGATACCGCCTGGATGCTGACCTCGACGGCCCTCGTGCTGTTCATGACCATTCCGGGCCTCGCGCTGTTCTACGGCGGCATGGTGCGGTCAAAAAACATTCTTTCCGTGATGATGCAGTGCTTCGCCATTACCGGCCTGGTCACCATCCTGTGGTTCATTTATGGCTACAGCATGGCGTTCGACACCACCGGGATGGAAGCCAACGTCGTCAACTTCAACTCCTTCGTCGGCAGCTTCGGCAAGGCGTTCCTGGCGGGCGTCACCCCGGCCAGCATTACCGGCCCCACGGCGCTGTTCCCTGAAGCGGTATTCGTCACTTACCAGATGACCTTCGCCATCATCACCCCGGCGCTGATCGTCGGTGCCTTCGCCGAGCGTATGAAGTTCTCCGCGATGCTGGTGTTCATGGGCGTCTGGTTCACCCTGGTTTACGCGCCGATTGCACACATGGTCTGGAGCGGTCCGGGTTCGCTGTTGGGTGACTGGGGCGTGCTCGACTTCGCCGGCGGCACCGTGGTGCACATCAACGCCGGTATTGCCGGTCTGGTGGCGTGCCTGGTACTGGGCAAGCGCAAAGGCTTCCCGACCACCCCGATGGCGCCGCACAACCTCGGTTACACCCTGATGGGCGCGGCGATGCTGTGGGTCGGCTGGTTCGGTTTCAACGCCGGCTCCGCAGCTGCGGCCAACGGCACTGCCGGCATGGCAATGCTGGTCACTCAGATCGCAACCGCCGCTGCTGCACTGGGCTGGATGTTCGCCGAGTGGATCACCCACGGCAAACCAAGTGCGCTGGGTATCGCTTCGGGCGTGGTTGCCGGTCTGGTGGCGATCACTCCGGCGGCCGGCACCGTGGGCCCGATGGGCTCGCTGATCATCGGTCTGGCCGCTGGCGTGGTGTGCTTCTTCTGCGCCACCAGCCTGAAACGCAAACTCGGTTATGACGACTCCCTGGACGCCTTCGGTGTGCACGGTATCGGCGGTATCCTCGGCGCAATCCTTACCGGTGTGTTCGCTGCTCCAGCGCTGGGTGGTTTCGGTACCGTTACCGACATTGCTTCCCAAGTGTGGATTCAGTGCAAAGGCGTCGGCTTCACGGTGATCTACACCGCGATCGTCACCTTTATCATCCTCAAGGTGCTGGATGCGGTAATGGGTCTGCGCGCTACCGAGGAAGAAGAATCGGTAGGCCTGGACCTGGCACAACACAACGAGCGCGGCTACAACCTGTAAGAACGCGCCTCAAAAAAACTTGCCCGGTTCGCCGGGCATTTTTTTGTCCGGAATTTGTCATCCCTGATGTGGCTGAATGGATTTTTCGTACTGCTTTGGTCGTGTTTACGACGGGTGTTTTTCTACGGCCAATGGCTTACATCATTGAAGGAATATTAGGGCCTTTGTTTTTTTTCAGAGCGCGCTAGAATGCGCCCCGAACGTGCGGAGAACTGTATGTGGCAACAGACTCTGATAACCCTGCGGGCACGGCCCCGGGGCTTTCATCTGGTAACGGAAGAGTTGCTCGCCGGACTGCCCGAACTCAAGGCATGCCGGGTCGGTCTGTTGCATTTGTGGCTACAGCATACCTCGGCGTCGTTGACCATCAACGAGAACGCCGATCCGGCGGTACGTCGCGACTTCGAACGATTTTTCAATCGTCTGATCCCACAAGGAACAGACGGCTATGAGCATAACGACGAAGGCCTGGACGACCTCCCGGCGCACTTCAAGGCCAGCGTGCTGGGCTGCCAGATCAGTTTGCCGGTAACGGCGGGTCGACTGGCACTGGGCACCTGGCAAGGCGTTTACCTGGGCGAGCATCGCGATCATGGCGGTGCCCGTAAAGTCCTCGCCACCTTGCACGGTGAAGGGGCATAAACCGTTGGTCACCAATGGTTACCGATTTTTTTACGGCGACTTTCGACAGTCGCCAAAGCTGGTCTATAACTAATCTGCTTTTCGCAAGTCATGAGGTAGAACATGAGCGACGATGATCTGGAAAACGACGACCTCGAAGTAGGCGACGAAGACGAGGCCGAAGACGGTCTGGAAGCGGCAGCGGAAGACGTTGCTGAAGACGATGGCGGTGACGATACGCCGGCCCCGGCTGCCAAAGGCAAGGCCAAGGCTGCGGTGTCGGTCGACGAGTTGCCGAGCATCGAAGCCAAGAACAAGGAGCGCGATGCCCTGGCCAAGGCCATGGAAGAGTTCCTTGCCCGTGGCGGCAAAGTGCAGGAAGTGGAGGCCAACGTGGTCGCCGATCCGCCCAAGAAGCCGGACAACAAGTACGGCAGCCGCCCTATCTGAAGCGTGCCGCCTGCTTGCTGAAAAAGCCCGCCGTCGCTGCGGGCTTTTTCATGGGCGAAAGAAATCTAGCCGCGGCTGTTCCAGCGAGCGAGCACGGCGGGCAGATCGTTCAGGCTGCGAATCTCGGCATCCGGCAAACGCTCCGCTTCCCAGACCTTGCCCGCCGGGTTGAACCAGATCGCACGCAAGCCCGCCTGCTGCGCTCCGGCAATGTCATCCCCCGGATGATCGCCGATATGCACCGCCGCCTCGGCACTCACGCCGCCGCGCTGCAGGGCTTCATGGAACAGTCGCGCATCCGGCTTGGCGATGCCGATGTCTTCGGCGCACAGCGCAAACTTGAAGTAATCCGCCAGCCCGAGGCGACGCACATCGGCGTTGCCGTTGGTGACCACGCCTAGGGCGTAATGTTTGGCCAGGGTTTCCAGGATCGGCTCGACTTCCGGGAACACCTCGATCTGATGCCGGGCATGCAGAAACACTTCAAAACTCTTGTCCGCCAGCTCCGACGCTTCGCCGTGGGCATATCCGGACTCTTCCAAAGCATGGAACAGCACTCGCCGGCGCAGCGCGCTGATGCGGTGCTTGAGCCCCGGCTCGCTGCTCAGCACGCGCTCGCGGATCGACCACAGATGTTCCACCGGCACCGCGCCAAGCTTCGGTGCATGGTCGCTCAGCCACTGGCGCAAAACCGCTTCGGCGCTGACGATCACCGGGGCGGTGTCCCACAGGGTGTCGTCGAGGTCGAAGGTGATCAACTGGATGCTCATGAATCGTCGCCTTTCATGCGTTTGGCCCGTGGGTGGGCGCTGTCGTAGACCGCCGCCAGATGCTGGAAGTCCAGGTGGGTATAGATCTGGGTGGTCTTGATATCCGAGTGGCCGAGCAGTTCCTGCACCGCGCGCAGGTCCTGGGAGGACTCCAGCAAATGGCTGGCGAAAGAGTGCCGCAGCATGTGCGGATGCAGGTTCTGCCCCAGTTCGCGTTCGCCGGCCAGTTTGACCCGCACCTGAATCGCTCGCGGGCCCAGGCGCCGGCCTTGCTGGCTGACGAACACCGCGTCGTCCGCCGGGTTGGTCAATGCGCGCAGCGGGAGCCACTGCTCCAGCGCTTCCCGGGCCTTTTTGCCGACGGGCAACAGGCGCGTCTTGCTGCCTTTGCCGAGCACCTGAACCATGCCGTCGGCGAGGTCGAGCTGATCGAGATTGAGCCCGGTCAGTTCCGACAGGCGCAGGCCTGAGGAATAGAACAACTCCAGAATTGCCTGATCGCGTCGGGCCAGAAAATCGTCCTCGACCGCGCCTTCAAGCAATTGCAGCGCCCGGTCGGTATCAAGGGTTTTCGGCAGGCGGCGTTCGCCCTTGGGCGGTGTCAGGCCGGTGGCCGGGTCGTGATCGCAGAGGCCTTCGCGATTCAGATAATGATAGAGCCCGCGCACTGCCGAGAGCAGGCGTGCAAGGCTGCGCGAGGACTGGCCCTGGGCGTGCAGGCGGGCGATCAGGCTGCGCAGGCGCTGGATGTCCAGGGCCTGCCAGCTGCCGACGTTCTGTTTGTTGCACCAGCCGAGGACTTTATCGAGGTCGCGGCGATAGGCCGACAGCGTATGCGGCGACACCTGCCGCTCACTGCGCAGGTGTTCGCAGTAAGCGTCCAGTTGCCGTTCCATGCTCAGCGTACCGAGCGCAGGGAGCTGTTGACCCGTGGCAGCACGCGGCCCATGACTTCGGCGATGTAGCTGAGGAACAGCGTGCCGACCGAACTCTTGTAGTGCTGCGGATCGCGGCTGGCGATGGCCAGGATCCCGTGAATGCCCTGGTGGCTGACGGCGACCACGGCGGTGGAACCGATCTGCTTGCGTTGCTCTTCGCCGAACAGGAAGTCCAGTTCGTGTTCACGCAGGCTGCCGCTGACGCTCTTGCCTTCGGTGAGCAGGCCGCCGATGGCGGTCTGCGCGTCGGCGTGGGTCACCCAGCGGCCGACCGGCGCCGGGTTGTCGCCGAGCAGGATCAGGCTGACGAAGGGCACCTGGAAATCCTGTCGCAGGCTGTCTTCGACGCTGATCACCACGTCTTCCAGAGTCGCAGCGTCCATCAGGGCGAGGATCAGGCGACGGGTCTTGTCGAACAGGCGATCGTTGTCCCGGGCCACGTCCATCAAGTGCGAGAGGCGGTGACGCATCTCGATGTTGCGGTCGCGCAGGATGGACATCTGGCGCTCGACCAGCGACACGGTGTCACCGCGACGATGAGGGATGCGCAGGGACGGCAGCAGCTCTTCGTGCTCGACGAAGAAGTCCGGATGAGCCTCCAGGTACGCGGCAACCGCTGCCGCCTCCAGGCTCTCGGACGCTGTTTCACCGGACTGTCGGGCGGGTACCTGAGGCTTATCGGTCATGGCTTCTGCTCACTCAAAGACGGACTTGTCCTTCGTATACACGCACTGCCGGACCGGTCATCAGCACCGGTTGGCCGGGGCCTGCCCATTCGATGGACAGGCGCCCGCCCGGCAGGTCGATCAATAGCGGCGAATCCATCCACCCCTGGCTGATCGCAGCTACAGCAGCAGCGCAGGCGCCGGTGCCGCAGGCCTGGGTTTCCCCGGCACCGCGTTCCCAGACGCGCAATTGTGCGCGGTTACGGTCAATGACCTGGAGGAAACCGACATTGACCCGCGCCGGAAAGCGCGGATGGTGTTCGATCTTCGGCCCCAGCTCATGCACCGGTGCGGTGTTGATGTCCTGCACGCGCAGTACCGCGTGGGGGTTGCCCATCGATACTGCCGCCAGTTCCACCGATGTACCGTCGACGTCGACCTGATAGCTCAGGGCCTGCTCGTTCGCCTGGAACGGAATGTCCGCCGGCACCTGGCGCGGGGCGCCCATGTTCACGCCGATCTGGCCGTCGTTACGCACGTCCAGCTCGATGATGCCGCCCTTGGTCTCGACGCGGATCTGCCGCTTGGCGGTCAGGCGCTTGTCGAGCACGAAGCGGGCGAAGCAGCGCGCACCGTTACCGCACTGTTCGACTTCGGAGCCGTCGGAGTTGAAGATCCGGTAACGGAAATCCACGTCCGGATTGCTCGGCGCCTCGACGATCAGCAACTGGTCGAAACCGATGCCGGTGTGCCGGTCACCCCACATTTTTGCGTGCTTGGGCTGAATGTGCGCGTGCTGGCTGACCAGGTCGAGGACCATGAAGTCGTTGCCCAGGCCGTGCATCTTGGTAAAACGCAGCAGCATGGGGTTACTCCGGCAGCAGGCTTTCGCCGGCGAACAGCTCGGCCACGGTCTCGCGGCGGCGCACTTCAAATACCTGATCGCCATCTACCAGCACTTCGGCGGCGCGGCCGCGAGTGTTGTAGTTGGAGCTCATCACAAAACCATAGGCACCGGCCGAATGCACGGCCAGCAGGTCGCCTTCTTCCAGCGCCAGTTCGCGATCCTTGGCGAGGAAGTCACCGGTTTCGCAGATCGGGCCGACCACGTCGTACTTGCGTGCGGAAGTGTCGCGCGGTTTGACCGCGGTGACGTCCATCCACGCCTGGTACAGGGCCGGGCGGATCAAGTCGTTCATCGCTGCATCGACGATGGCGAAGTCTTTGTGCTCGGTGTGCTTGAGGTACTCGACCTGGGTCAGCAGCACGCCGGCATTGGCGACGATGAAGCGGCCCGGTTCGAACACCAGCGCCAGGTCACGACCGACCAGACGTTCGCGCACAGCCTTGATGTAGTCGGCAGCCAGCGGCGGCTCTTCATCGCGGTAGCGCACACCCAGGCCACCACCGAGATCGATGTGGCGCAGGTGGATGCCGCAATCGCCCAGGCGGTCCACCAGATCGAGCAGGCGATCGAGCGCATCGAGGAACGGTGGCAGGGTGGTCAGTTGCGAACCGATGTGGCAATCCACGCCGACCACTTCCAGGTTCGGCAGGTGCGCGGCACGCACGTACACGTCTTCGGCGTCGGCGATGGCGATGCCGAACTTGTTCTCTTTGAGACCGGTGGAAATGTACGGGTGGGTACCGGCATCGACGTCCGGGTTCACGCGCAGGGAAATAGGTGCACGAACGCCCAGCTCGGCGGCGACCACTTGCAGGCGCTCCAGCTCGTCGGTGGATTCGACGTTGAAGCAATGCACGCCGACTTCCAGTGCACGACGCATGTCGTCACGGGTCTTGCCGACGCCGGAGAACACGATCTTGTCAGGGCTGCCGCCGGCGGCCAGGACACGTTCCAGCTCGCCACGGGACACGATGTCAAAACCGGCGCCGATGCGGGCCAGGACATTCAATACACCGAGGTTGGAGTTGGCCTTGACCGCGTAGCACACCAGGTGCGGCATGCCGGCCAGCGCATCGGCGTAGGCCAGGTACTGGGCCTCGATGTGGGCGCGGGAGTAGACGTAGGTCGGTGTGCCGAAGCGGTCGGCGATGGCGGACAGCGCCACACCTTCCGCGAACAGCTCCCCGCCACGGTAGTTAAAAGCGTCCATGGCGATCCCTTATTGGTAAACGTCGTGCTTGTGTGCTTTGGACGGCTGCTTTTGCGAAGACTGGGCTTGTGCAGCCGGATCCTGATCTTCATCGGGCAGGTACAGCGGGCCTTTCTGACCGCAGGCCGAAATCAAGCAGGCAAAAGCGACGAGCGAAGCGAGCGCAGCAATGGAAGAGATCAGGCGCTTCATGGCGAAATCCTTGAATATGCGTTAATTGCGCCGGAGTATACCGGCCACCCGGCAGCTTGCCTATGCGACGGAACTCCCGTCCGGCGGGGCTCGGGCTGCGGCGCGGAAAACTTTCCTGCATGGCGGGTGCATATTTCGTCGCCGGGCAGGGCGCTTGGTCGTTATCCTTTGCAATCGGCTGGCAGCGTCCGTATCTTGCGGCGCTTGAGCCTGATCAGACATTTTTTGAGGTTGCCGCAATGAGTTTGTCCGAAGCCCGTTTCCATGATCTGGTCGATGCCACCCAGCAAGCGCTGGAGGACATCTTTGACGAAAGTGGCCTGGATCTGGACATGGAGAACTCGGCCGGTGTGCTGACTATCAAGTTCGACAACGGCAGTCAGTTGATCTTCAGCCGTCAGGAGCCTCTGCGTCAGTTGTGGCTGGCTGACCGTTCCGGTGGTTTCCATTTCGACTATGACGAGCAGGCCGGCAAGTGGGTCTGCGAGAAAACCGAAGAGTTGCTGGGCGAAATGCTGGAGCGCATCGTCTGGGAGCGCGCCGGCGAAAAACTCGATTTCGACGAAATCTGAGATGACGACCGCGCCACGCCCTGCCAAGCCGCTCTACAGCAACGTCAGCCCGGCCGTGCCTTCGCCGTGCACCGGCGTCTGTCGACTGGATGAGCAGAAGGTCTGTCTCGGCTGCATGCGCCATGTCGAAGACATCCGTGAATGGCGTTCGGCCGATGACGAGCGCCGCCGGGTAATCTGCGCGCAGGCGATGCAACGCCGGCAGCTCGCCGGAGCGTAGCTTGTATATTTTTTGAGCTGTGATAGTGTCCGGAAACGCCTCAACCCATCGAGGCCTGGTGAAAACCCCGTCTTTTTTGGCGGGGTTTTGCTTTTTTTGTGTGCAGAAGAAAGGAGTCTGCCCGGATCATGACCGCACCTTCCATCACCCTTACCCGTCTGGACGTGCAACGTCTGGAACGCCTGATCGACAGCCTGGATGACTCGCTGCCGGGCGTGATCGCGCTGCAAACCGAGCTGGACCGCGCCGATACCCTGGTCGGCCACGATGAAGTGCCCGCCGATGTCGTGACGATGAATTCCCGTGTGCACTGTCGCGAAGAAGGCAGTGGCAAGGACTACCACCTGACGCTGGTCTATCCGAAGCACGCCAACGCCGACGAAGGCAAAATCTCGATCCTGGCCCCGGTCGGCAGTGCGCTGCTGGGCTTGAAGGTTGGCCAGCACATCGACTGGCCGGCACCGGGCGGCAAGACCCTGAAGCTGACCTTGCTGGAAGTCGAATCGCAGCCGGCCAACGGCGGCGATTTTCCGGAGTAGCCCCGCCTCAGACCTGCTCGAGCGCCTCGTTCAGAGAGCGTTCCAGGTCGGCCTTGTAACGCAGATACAGATTGCTCGAACTCTGCCCGTCACCGATCACGCCCGACAGGTCCAGGTCGGTGATGTAGCAGCGGTAGCGCTCGGTTTCCCGGCGCTGCCCGACGATTTCCCGGGCGACCACGCTGAACAGCTGGTCGCCATGTTCCAGTTCGCAGAACTCCCGCTGATTGCAATACAACGTGACCTGCACCTCCCCCGGTGCGGCTTTGCCGATGATCGCCTGCACGTCGTAGAACGGTTTGTTGGCTGGCGTCTGCGGCGCCGGGCGCATTTCGACCCGTCGTGCGCGTCCCGGCCCTGACGGCAATAACTGGTAATACAAGATTTCAAGGCTGGCGGCATGGTTTGAATCCATGGGCAACAGTGCTTCGCGCCGGAACTGGATCGATTGCAGGAAGCGCTGCAACGGCACCAACAGACTTTGCTCGTCGTGATAGGGCAAATGTTGTTGCCACAGTGCGTTGAATTCGTCGAGCACGTACAGCTCGGCCGTTTGCTCGGTGATCCGGTAAAACACCTGAATGCATGCGGGCTGGCCCATCGGCAGGATCAGCGCGAGGTCGTGGTCTTCCAGCGCCATCGGGTCCAGGTGCAGCGGGCTGTAGCGCGGTTGCTCCTCGCCGAGGTAATCGAGCAGTGCCGGCAGGGTGGCGAGGGCGACATGGCTGACCTGGCCCGGCACCAGTTCCAGCACGTGATAGTGCTGCTGCACCTGAATCAGGTAGCGGTGATTCAAGTCGCTGAGCAGCAGGTTCTGCGCGGTATCGACGATCTCTTCCACCCGGCGGGCGATGAATTGCGCGCGGTTGTGGCAGAAGCAACGCACTCGCAGCGAGGGCTGTTGCGGTCCGCGCGGCAGGTTGTTGAGGTAATCGCGCAGGCAGTCGAGCAGCGCATGCGGGCCGTCGAAGCGGTTGACCAGCACTTCGTTCCAGCTGTTGAGCGTGACCTGATCGAGGGTCAGGACCAGGTTCTCGCGCACGCCGGCATAGCTCAGGGAGTCCGTGCGTTCGGTGGTCATCAGGATGTTCAGGTCGCGGTGATGCTTGAGCGGATCGACGCCGACATTCACCAGAATCAGCACTTCGCTCGGCACACTGGCGCGCAGCAGCGGTTCTTCGGCAACGGTCGGCAAGGGCAGGGCGATGCTCTGTTGCAGGCTGCCGAGCAAATTGAACAGCTCGAACTCGCTCATGTCGCTGGTGCCGGGATGCAAGGCCAGTCGGGTGCTGCTGTCGATCACGCCGTTGCGATGACACCAGGTCAGCAGTTCCAGCAACTGGCGGCTGCGCTTGATCGGCGCGAAGTGCTCCCACTCCAGCGCCGTCAGGCTGCCGTTGTACAGGCCCCACTGGGTTTGCCCGGGTTCCTTTTTATTCGGTGACTGCACCAGGGTCAGGGTGTCTTCGGCCAGATCCGGGGCGATGCCCGGGTTGATGAACTCGACCTTGTCGGCCTTGCGTTCGAACGCGGCGTACAGGCGTCGGCCGAGAACGTTGAGATCGCGTTTGTTGATCAGGCTGACAGTCTGCTCGGTGCGGGCGAACTGGGTCAGGAAGCGATAGCTGTAATTCAGCTCGTTGACCAGAGCCCGGCGTTCGGCACTGACCTGGCGGACTTTCCATTGGCTGCGGCTGTCGAGCAGCGCCAGTTGCCGCTGGTCCCAGTGCCATTCGCTGGCCAGCCGTTCCAGCAATGAGCGCTGCCAGCTCTCGGTGCGGCTGTTGCCGGTGAGCTTGCGGTTGATCTTGAGGTACAGCGCACGGCGTACCAGTTCCAGTCGTTCCGGTTCGTTGCGCGCGGTGAGGTATTCCTCGATCCGGCGGTAAACCACCATGTATGGATCCAGCTCGTCGAGGTCGAGTCGATTGGCAAACACCGCCTGCTTGAAGCGCAGGCTCAGGCACTGCACCTGCGGATGTTCGCTGGCATAGACCTCGATCAGCAGCAGCTTGAGTACCGACTTGTAAGGTGACTCGATGCCCTTGAACAACTGCCACAGCCCGGCACCCACGAACTCGCCCGGCGGAATGTGCGCCAGTGGGCCGAGGTCGAGTGTTTCATCGTTGCGGATGAAACGCTTGGAGATCAGGGTGTGGGTGTACTGGTCGTATGCGCGCTCTTCGTAGACCGGCACCAGCCACCAGATCGGCGTACGCCCGGCCAGCCAGATCGCCGTGCGGTAGAACTCGTCCAGCAGCAGATAGTGCTGGGTGGTGCCGCAATCTTCGGAACTGAGCTGGGTATCACGCTCGCCTTTGACGAAACGCACCGGGTCGATCAGGAAGAAATGCGCCTCGGCCCCCTGGCTCGCGGCCCAGGCTTCGAGCAACTGGCATTTTTTGCGCAGTTCGGCGAGTTCGCTGTCGCTCAGGTCGGGAGCGTGGCAGACCCACACGTCCATGTCGCTCTGGTCGGCCTGGGCCAGGGTGCCGAGGCTGCCCATCAGGAACAGGCCGTGAATCGGTCGCGGCGGGTTGCTGCCGTGGCGCGGCTTGTAGGAAAACGAGCGCGTCAGGCGCTGGGCTTCGGCGAGGGCGTCGGCGTCCGGTTCGTAATTCGACAACCCGGCCGGCGTGCTGCCCGAGACATAACCGGGCAGCAGCGGATGATTGACGTGGAAAAACAGCGGCAACAGGGTCAGCACGCTTTGCTGGCGCGTCGACAGGCCTTCGAGGGCCCGGTTCAGGCGCCCTTCGTTGAGTTTGAGAAAGCGTGCGCGCAGCTGGCTGAGTACCTTGCGGTCGATTCCCTCGTCCAGGTCGGGGCGGATTTCATGGGTGCGGGTCATGTCGACTCAAACCGGCTCGCAGGGCTCGGAGGCAGAGGGTCACGGAATGCGAGGGAGTTTAGCGCCTGTGCAGCGCGAGCATTAAGCTGAATTTGTTTTTTGACGTCAGATTTCCACCGCTTGACGGTGGCGTGCGGCCGGGCTGGCCCGCGGAAATCCCGTGGCGGAGGTTTCCGTGGGCAAAGTCGGGAGGATCAGGCGGTTTGTTGCTCTTTCAGAATCGTCAGTACGGTCTGCACGTTTTGTGCGGCATCGCGACCGAGACTGGTCAGGTAACCGCCATCAGGCTGGTCTGTCAGTTCTTTTTCAAAGAGGCGTTGGGCAGCAGCAATGTGCTTCGGGGCAGCGGTCTGATGAATTTTCAGACCTTCCTGGGAACTGTCCAGGTTGAAGAGTGCGAGGACTTCCAGTTCGGCAACCAACTCAGGGGTAAGCGACATAAGGACTCCAGACTTTCTAGGAATTGGACGACAGCGCCCCTAAGGTGAACCTGCCGGCGCGGCCTGTCCAGTGTGCGTCGGGGTTTTTGTCTCGGGGGTGGATTCCAGTGTAGTCAGGGGCCGGGAGAAGGCCGCAGAGATGGGTGACAAATTGTGTGGGAGCAGAGCTGCTCCCACATCGGGTTGCCCGGTTAAGCCTTTTCCGGTGGCAGCTCGGGCAATGCGCGAAGGGCCGCTTCGTACCATTCGGTATTGAACGCGCGGTCGTCATCGAGCATGGCGTCGATTTCGTAAGCCAGCACGTGGGCCATCAGGTTCAGGATGTCTTCTCGCTCGTAACCGACCAGGGTCAGTTTGTTGAACGTGGCCTTGGCTGCGGGCGGGTTGTCGCTTTCGATCTGGTTTTCGATGGCTTCGATCAAAGTGCTCTCGGTGAACTCTTCTTCGTCGTTATCGATGTCTGTCGGCTCGCTCATGGCAGGCTCCTCAAGGAAAGGCGCCAGTTTACCCGCATTCAGCGACGTGATGCTGCTGGCGGGATTCCCCGGAGCGATCTATAAACAGGCACTGCCCACCCCGCACGGCCTGGAGGCTATGTGATGTTCAAGCTCTACGGATTCTCAGTCAGCAACTACTACAACATGGTCAAACTGGCGCTGCTGGAAAAGGGCCTGCCGTTCGAGGAAGTCACCTTCTACCCGACGCCAACGCCGGAATCTCTGGCCATCAGCCCGCGCGGCAAGGTGCCGATACTGGGGGCCGAAGGCGGTTACATCAATGAAACGATGGTGATGCTCGAATACCTCGAAAGCACCCGGACGGGTGTTCCGCTGCTGCCGGCCGAGCCGTTCGCGCGCGCTCAGGTGCTGGCGGTGGCCAAGGAGATCGAGCTGTACATCGAGCTGCCGGCCCGTGCCTGTTACGGCGAAGCGTTTTTCGGCGCGGCGCTGCCGGAGGCGATCAAGGAGAAGACCAAGTCTGAATTGCTGCTGGGTTTTGCGGCGCTGGGTCGTCACGGCAAGTTCGCCCCGTATGTGGCGGGCGACAGTCTGAGCATCGCTGACCTGTACTTCCTCTACAGCGTGCCGCTGGCGGCTGCGGTGGGGCACAAGCTGTTTGGTCTGGATCTGCTGGCGGACATGCCGCAGGCCAAGGCGTTGCTGGAGCGGCTTGAACAGAATCCGCATGTGCAGAAGATTGCAGCAGACAAGGAAGCGGCGATGCCGACGTTTTTGGCGATGATCGCAGCCAAAAAATAGAAATTTGTTCTGAAGCGAGTTCGCGGGCAAGTCGATGATTCGACTTGCCCGCGATGCTTTTAGCGGCTGGCGATCAACGCCTGTCCGCGAGCCACGGCAGCCTTGACCTGCGCCGGCGCAGTACCGCCGATGTGGTCACGGGCATTCACCGAGCCTTCCAGGGTCAGTACGGCAAACACGTCCTGCTCGATCTGGTCGCTGAACTGACGCAGTTCTTCCAGGCTCATTTCCGCCAGATCCTTGCCGGTATCGACGCCGTACTTCACGGCGTGGCCGACGATTTCGTGGCAGTCACGGAATGGCAGGCCACGGCGAACCAGGTAGTCGGCGAGGTCAGTGGCGGTGGAGAAACCGCGCAGCGCCGCTTCACGCATGATCGCGTGTTTCGGTTTGATCGCCGGGATCATGTCGGCAAAGGCACGCAGCGAGTCGCGCAGGGTGTCGGCGGCGTCGAACAGCGGTTCCTTGTCTTCCTGGTTGTCTTTGTTGTAGGCCAGCGGCTGGCCTTTCATCAGGGTCAGCAGGCCCATCAGGGCGCCGAACACACGGCCGGTCTTGCCGCGTACCAGCTCCGGCACGTCGGGATTTTTCTTTTGCGGCATGATCGAGCTGCCGGTGCAGAAGCGGTCCGGCAGATCGATGAACTGGAACTGCGCGCTGGTCCACAGCACCAGCTCTTCGGAGAAGCGCGACAGGTGCATCATCGCGATGCTCGCGGCCGAGCAGAATTCGATGGCGAAGTCGCGATCGGACACGTTGTCCAGCGAGTTGCCGCCAACAGCGTCGAAGCCCAGCAGTTGTGCGGTGTATTCGCGGTCGATCGGGTAGGTGGTGCCGGCCAGCGCGGCGCTGCCCAGCGGCATGCGGTTGGTGCGCTTGCGGCAGTCGACCAGGCGCTCGTAGTCGCGGCTGAGCATTTCGAACCAGGCCAGCATGTGGTGACCGAAGGTCACAGGCTGTGCGGTCTGCAGGTGGGTGAAGCCCGGCATGATGCTGGCGGCCTCGCGCTCGGCCTGCTCCAGCAGGCCTTTTTGCAGGCGGGTGATCTCGGCCAGGATCAGGTCGATCTCGTCGCGCAGCCACAGACGGATGTCGGTGGCGACCTGGTCGTTGCGGCTGCGGCCGGTGTGCAGCTTCTTGCCGGTGATGCCGATGCGGTCGGTCAGGCGTGCCTCGATGTTCATGTGCACGTCTTCGAGGTCCACGCGCCAGTCGAACTGGCCGGCCTCGATTTCGCCCTGGATGGTCTTCAGGCCATCGATGATGCTGTCGCGCTCGGCATCCGTCAGCACGCCGACCTTGGCCAGCATGGTGGCGTGGGCGATCGAGCCCATGATGTCGTGGCGATACAGGCGCTGGTCGAAAGTGACGGAGGCGGTGAAGCGGGCGACGAAGGCGTCGACGGGTTCACTGAAGCGGCCGCCCCAGGACTGATTGGTCTTGTCAGTGCTCATGAATTCGCTCGTATCGGCTTGAAGAAAGAAGGCGTGAAACGCTGGCGCGGATAATAACAGGGTTGCCAATCCTGTCGCTGACACTGGTCGATACGTTTTTTTCTCATCTCTGCGTTCATAGTCGCCGCCGGTTCCGGGGGATTTGCGCAAGGATATTTTCCGATTGAGCAATATCGGCCCGGCGAGCGTCTACAGTAGGACTAAGGGTCGGCGTGACTGTGGATCGTGCAAAGGTCTGGCCGCCGACTATAAGAAGAGAGGGGTGGGTGTTTTGACCATCGGCATACCCTGCGTAAAACGCAGACAGACGCGAGCTTCGAGTGGTGCGTCCCGGGTGTCGGCAAATATTGCCGGCCGACGTACGGCACTTTTTGGCGCTCGCGCTAGTCTTAGCGTGGATCGCGGTGACGGACGTCACTCCACTTGTCTACGCTATCCTTGTGCGAGACTCACGCAGGAATCCAGCGCAATATGAATGTCCTGATCGTTGATGACGAACCACTGGCCCGCGAGCGCCTCGCCCGAATGGTGAGCGAGCTCGAGGGCTACACAGTCCTGGAGCCCAGCGCCACCAATGGCGAAGAGGCGTTGGCACTGATCGACAGCCACAAGCCGGATATCGTGCTGCTCGATATCCGCATGCCGGGCCTCGACGGCCTGCAAGTGGCTGCCCGGCTGTGCGAACGCGAAACCCCGCCCGCCGTGGTGTTCTGCTCCGGTATCGATGAATTTCCCTTGGAGGCCCTGCAGGCCAGCGCCGTGGGCCATGTGGTGAAACCCGTGAGAACCGAACATCTGCAGGAAGCCCTGAAAAGGGCCGAACGTCCGAATCGGGCTCAGCTATCGGCCCTGACCCGTCCCGCCGCCGAAAGTGGCAATGGCCCGCGCAGTCATATCAGCGCCCGCACCCGCAAAGGCATCGAACTGATCCCGCTGGATCAGGTGGTGTATTTCATTGCCGATCACAAATACGTGACCCTGCGTCATGAGGCCGGTGAAGTGTTGCTGGACGAGCCACTCAAGGCGCTGGAAGACGAGTTCGGCGAGCGCTTCGTGCGGATCCACCGCAATGCGCTGGTCGCCCGCGACCGCATCGAACGCCTGCAACGCACCCCGCTGGGCCACTTCCAGTTGTTCCTCAAGGGCCTGAACGGTGACGCGCTGATCGTCAGCCGCCGCCATGTGGCGGGCGTACGCAAAATGATGCAAGGGCTTTAGCCCGAGGGCGTCGGGCGGTTTTCCATTCTCTTCACCAGGCAATGCCGGCCAGGGAGGCCACGCCGTTTCTGATTCAGGTCAAAGTGGATTTGGCTGAGCTGTTATTATCCGCCGTATCTATTCAGTACGGATTGATCCATGTCCTCTCGCGAAATCCGCATCGCCACCCGCAAAAGTGCACTGGCCCTCTGGCAGGCCGAATACGTCAAAGCCCGTCTGGAAGCAGCCCACCCGGGATTGCTGGTGACGCTGGTGCCCATGGTCAGTCGCGGCGACAAGCTGCTTGATTCGCCGTTATCGAAAATCGGTGGCAAGGGCCTGTTCGTCAAGGAACTGGAAACCGCGTTGCTGGAGAACGAAGCCGATATCGCCGTCCATTCGATGAAAGACGTGCCGATGGACTTCCCCGAAGGCCTCGGCCTGTTCTGCATCTGCGAGCGTGAAGACCCGCGCGACGCGTTTGTCTCCAATACTTTTTCCAGCCTTGATGCGTTGCCGGCCGGCAGCGTCGTCGGTACCTCCAGCCTGCGCCGTCAGGCGCAGTTGCTGACCCGTCGTCCCGACCTGGAAATCCGCTTCCTGCGCGGTAACGTCAACACCCGTCTGGCCAAGCTCGATGCCGGCGAGTACGACGCGATCATCCTCGCGGCGGCCGGTCTGATTCGCCTCGGCTTCGAAGATCGCATCACTTCTGCCATCAGCGTCGACGACAGCCTGCCGGCCGGTGGCCAGGGTGCCGTCGGTATCGAATGCCGCAGCGCCGATGCTGAAATCCACGCCTTGCTCGCGCCTCTGCATCACGCCGATACGGCTGACCGTGTGAGCGCCGAGCGTGCCCTCAACAAACACTTGAATGGCGGTTGCCAGGTGCCGATCGCCTGCTACGCCGTGCTCGAAGGCGAGCAATTGTGGCTGCGTGGCCTGGTTGGCGAGCCGAGCGGCGGCAAGCTGTTGAGTGCCGAAGCCCGGGCGCCGCGCACTGAAGCTGAAGCGCTGGGTGTGCAGGTCGCTGAAGATTTGCTTCGCCAGGGTGCCGACGACATTCTCAAGGCTGTCTACGGCGAGGCAGGTCACGAGTGACGACCTGGCGCCTGCTGCTGACGCGCCCCGCTGACGATTGCGAGGCGCTGGCCGAGGTGCTGGCCGGGCAGGGGATTTTCAGCAGTTGTCTGCCGCTTTTGGCAATCGCGCCGCTGCCGGTCTCTGACACAATGCGCCAGACGTTCGCCGGGTTGTCGCGCTACAGCGCGGTGATCGTGGTCAGTAAACCGGCGGCACGCATCGCTGTGCAAATGATCGATGCCGTGCCGGCCATGCCCTGGTTCAGCGTTGGCGCAGCGACGGCACAGATTCTTCGGGATCGGGGTCTCGATGCGCATTGCCCGGACGAAGGCGATGACAGCGAAGCCTTGCTGCAATTGCCGCGTCTGCTCGAGGCTGTTGCACAGCCCGGCGCACAGGTGTTGATCCTGCGCGGAGAGGGCGGTCGTGAGCTGCTGGCCGAGCGCCTGCGCGCGCTTGGTGCTAGTGTCGAGTATCTGGAACTGTACCGCCGTGACCTGCCGGACTATCCGCCGCGAGAACTTCCTCGACGGATTGAGGCGGAACGCCTGAACGGGCTGGTGGTCAGCAGTGGACAGGGTTTTGAGCACCTGCGCCAATTGGCCGGCGATACGTGGCCGGTGCTTGCGCAGATGCCGTTGTTTGTTCCAAGCCCAAGGGTCGCCGAGCAGGCACGTGCCGCCGGGGCCCGAACAGTTGTGGATTGTCGCGGCGCCAGTGCCGCGGCCTTGCTGACGGCGTTACGGGAGCATCCCGTGCCCGTTCTCTAATGCAAAGGATGGATACGTGAGCGAAACAGCCTTGCCTAAAGATGACGTTCAACCTGTGATCGATGCACCGGTTGATGCACCGCCACCGGCCGCTGAACCGCGCCGAGGCAACGGATTGGCCATTGTCGCGCTGCTGCTCGGCGCCGCCGGTGTTGCGGTGGGTGGCTGGGGTGTCTGGCAGGTGCGACACCTGCAAGCCAGCACGCAGGAGCAATTGAGTCAGGTGCAGGCGTTGAATGATCAGGCCCAGAACCTGAAACTCAACGAGCAGCGTCTGACCGAACGTCTCGGACAACTGCCGGGCGCCGACGAGCTCGCCGAGCGCCAGCGTCTGGTCACACAACTGCAGGGCGATCAGCAGCGCCTCAATCAGCGTCTGGAAACCGTCCTCGGGGCCAGCCGCAAGGACTGGCGTCTGGCCGAGGCCGAACATCTATTGCGTCTGGCCAGCTTGCGTCTTTCGGCCCTGCAAGACATCAGCAGCGCTCAGGCACTGGTGCAGGGTGCCGACGATATTCTGAAGGAGCAAAACGATCCGGGTTCGTTTGCCGCGCGTGAGCAAGTGGCGAAAACCCTGGTGGCGTTGCGCAGTACCGAGCAACCCGATCGTACTGGTCTGTTCCTGAAGCTGGGCGCCCTGCGCGATCAGGTCATCGGGCTCACCGAGTTGGCGCCGGAATACAAGGATCGCGGCGATTCGCTGCTGGGCCTGACCTCCGACGGCGACGGTGCCAGTCGCTGGTCGCAATGGTGGGATCAGATCTCGCGCTACATCCGCATCGATTTCAATGCCGATAAAAACGTGCGGCCTCTGCTTGCAGGGCAGAGCCTGAGCCAGGTACGCCTGGCCCTGAGTCTCTCTCTGGAACAGGCGCAATGGGCGGCGCTCAACGGTCAGGCAGCGGTCTATACCCAGGCACTGACTGAGGCGCGGGACGTGCTCAAGGGTAATTTCAACCCGGACAACCCGCAGAGCAAAATCATGCTTGAGCAAGTGGCGGAGCTGAGCAAGCAGCCGGTCACGGTTGTTACTCCGGATCTGGCAGGCACCCTCAGCGCCGTGCAGGCCTATCTTGAGCGCCGTAACGTCAACGCTGAGGACTCGGTGAAACCCTTCGCCAAACCTGCCGCCACCGCGCAGGAGGCCACACCATGAAGCGTCTTTACGTCATCGTGTTTCTGGTGATCGCTGCGACGGCGGCTCTTGGTCTGGCGATTGCCGAGCATTCCGGTTACGTATTGGTGGCCTACAAAAGCTTCCGCTATGAGTCGAGCCTGTGGGCGACGTTGGCGCTGGTGGCGGTGCTCTGGCTGCTGATCTGGGGCATCAAGGCGCTGGTTGAACTGGTGCTGACTTCCGGTGGTGTGGTCAATCCATGGTCGCGCCGCAACCGCAGTCGTCGTGTGCAAGTGGCGATCGAACACGGTCAACTGGATCTGGCCGAAGGTCGCTGGGCCAGCGCCCAGCGTCACCTTTATCGGGCTGCCGAGGCCGAGCGCCAACCGTTGCTGTATTACCTCGGCGCCGCCCGTGCTGCCAACGAGCAAGGCAATTACGAGGAAAGTGATCGTCTGCTGGAGCGCGCGCTCGAACGTCAGCCTCAGGCTGAACTGGCGATCGCCTTGAGCCACGCGCAACTGCAAACCGATCGTGGCGATACCGAAGGTGCGCTGGTGACCTTGCAGGCCATGCGCGAGCGTCATCCGCACAACGTCCAGACCCTGCGTCAGTTGCAGCGTCTGCATCAGCAGCGCGGTGACTGGTCCGCGGTAATTCGCATGCTGCCCGAGCTGCGCAAGGACAAAGTCCTGCCGCCTGCCGAACTGGCCGAGCTGGAACGTCGCGCCTGGGGAGAGAATCTGTCGCTGGCGGCGCATCGCGAAGAAGATGGCGCGGTCGGTCTGCAATCGCTCAACCGTGCCTGGCAGCAACTGACCTCGTCACAGCGCCAGGAGTCGCCGCTGGTACTGGCCTACGCCGAACAACTGCGTCAACTCGGTGCTCAGGTCGAGGCGGAAGAAGTGTTGCGCAACGCCCTCAAGCGTAAGTACGACAGCCACCTGGCGCGCCTCTATGGCCTGGTGCGCGGTAGTGATCCGACGCGTCAATTGCAGGTGGCCGAGGGCTGGCTCAAGGATCATCCCTCCGACCCGAGCCTGTTGCTGACGCTCGGCCGCCTGTGCCTGCAAGCCAGTCTGTGGGGCAAGGCGAGGGACTATCTGGAAAGCAGCCTGCGCACGCAGCGCAATCCGGAAGCCTGTGCGGAGCTGGCTCGATTGCTGGCCCGGCTGGGTGATACCGAGCGCAGCAACCAGCTGTTCCAGGAAGGTCTGGGATTGTTGGACGAGCGCCTGCTGGCCGCGCCTTTACCGGTGCAGGCTCACGCCTGAATGGACGAGGGGGTGCGCTCCCTCGCCCATATCCTTGACTGAATAGTTACCGCTATTTCACTTCTGAGGCAAAGTCCTACAGAGGCCTACATTCTTTCCTCTCGCGTCTGTCGGGATTTCCCTACATCTCTGGTGAAGTGTCGCCAGTGACCTGCCTTGAAAGGCCGAGGCCCTTTCCTCTACCGTAACTGCCTGTCTTTACTGTTACGGATAACCCATGTCGTTGACCTGCTCACGCTCCCTGTTTTTTATGGCTTTCACGGCGGGAACACTGGCGCTGGGAGCTTCCTATTACCTCGAGTACGTGGTGGGTCTCGTGCCGTGCAGCCTGTGCCTGGTGCAACGGCTTTTCCTGAGCATTCTCACCACCTGCTGTGGTGTGGCAGCGGTGCATGGGCCAGGGCGCTTCGGCCTTTCGCTCTACTGGTCCGGTGCGCTGGCGGCCAGTCTCGGCGCAACCATGGCTGCATGGCGGCAGGTGCTCCTGCAAAGTGACGCTCTGCATCATCTGGCACAGTGCGCGCCCGGCACCGAGGAATTATTCAGTCACCTGCCGTGGCTTTGCGCCCTGGCGCGGATGTTCACTGACAGCGAGGATTGCTCGCAAATGTCCTGGACGCTGTTCGATCTGAGCGTTCCGGAGTGGAGCCTGCTGTTCTTCGTCGCGATGTCGATCCTTGCGGTTTACCAATTGCTGCGACTGGCCTGGAGCGCTCTGCAGCGACCGCTCAGCGGCGAAGCGTCGCACCGGGGGCTGGTCAGGGATTAAACACTTGTATGAACTTTCTCTCCTGCGTACCTTGAAGCCACAGGCGTGCGGGCATAATCTGGCCCGCACGTGTCATTGGATTTGTGTTGCTCGATGACGCTCTGCCTGAACGCCTCTCAAAGCAACAGCCACAAGAAGGGGCGCAGGCGTAGGGCAGCATGACCCACAAGGGAAGAGAGATCGCCATGCTCGAAAGTTGTCAGAATGCTCAGGAACGTTGGGGTGGAGTTCATCTGCTGATCGACCGCTGGCTCCAGGAGCGTGAGGAACTGATCGCTGCCTACGACAAGCTGGGCGCAGAACCTCAGGCACTGTCCGAAGATCGAAAGCCCTTGCAGGAATTCTGCGGTGTACTGGTCGATTACGTGTCGGCCGGGCATTTCGAAATCTACGAACAGCTGACGGGCGAGGCCAAGGCCTTCAACGACAAGCGTGGCCTGGAACTGGCCGAGACGATCTACCCGCGCATCGATGTCATCACGGAAAAACTGCTGGCCTTCAACGATCTTTGCGATGAAGGCAAATGCGTTGCCGAAAAATTCAAGGAGCTGGGTGGGCTGCTCCACGAGCGCTTCGAACTGGAAGACTGCCTGATCGAAGTGCTGCATACCGCCCACAAGGAAGAGGATCCGGTTCAGGCCTGAACCGGTCCCGCAAGACACAAGAACGGTGCGCCAATAGCGCACCGTTTTTTATTGGGCGATCAACCGGTCGCGCCGCGCAACTCGACTTCGAACACCAGCGGTGTGAACGGCGCGATCAAGTCGCCGGCACCGTCGGCGCCGTAAGCCTGATCCGATGGAATCACCAACCGCCACTTCGCACCCACCGGCATGTTTTGCAACGCGGTGCGCCATCCGGCGATCACGCTGTCGAGATTGAACCACTGCGGCTGAGTGTTCTGGTCGAACACGGTGCCATCCGGCAGTCGACCGATATACAGCACCTGCACCTTTCCGTCGGGGCCGGCCTTCGCACCATTGCCCGGCGCCAGCTCGGTAAGCAGGATGCCGTCGGACAACTCTTTCACCCCAGGCTTGGCTTTTTCGGCGGTGAGAAAGCGTCGCTCGTTTTCCATCGCCGCTTCAGTCGAAGGCATGGCTGCGTGCTCGGCGGTCTGCGATTCGTGATCCGCCAGAATCTGTTCGATCCGCGCTTCGCTCAGGGCGAGCGGCTTGCCTTGATAGGCCTGTTGCAGGCCTTCGATCAATGCCTGGATCTGCAGTTGCGGAACCTCCTGACGCAGCCGTTCACCGAGGCTCGCGCCGAGACTGTAGGCCAGATCATGGGCATCGTTCGCGGTGTTTTTTTCGTCGGCCTGGACCGCCGAAAAGATCATGCAGAGGGATAAAAAAAGGTAGCGCGACATGGGCACTCTCCGTCCTGAATTGCGGTGGATTATGCCAGCGCGAAGCTCTGCAACGGTGAACTGCTTTGAGCAATGTGCAGAAGTTTTTCGCGAGCCTGCAACCGAGTGCATTCGATACTGTCAACATGCCCTAGCGGCGGTAGCAGCAGAGGTCTAGTATGAGCCGCACTCACGTCAGCCAGGAGGTAAACCATGTCGGCCACCAAGAAGCCTGTAAACACTCCGTTGCACTTACTCCAACAGCTCTCGGGCAGCCTGCTCGAACATCTGGAAAACGCTTGCTCCCAAGCCTTGGCTGATGCTGAAAAACTGCTCGCCAAACTGGAAAAGCAACGCGGCAAGGCACAAGAAAAACTGCACAAATCCCGCACCAAATTGCAGGACGCAGCCACAGCCGGTAAAGCCAAGGCGCAGACCAAGGCCAAGGCTGCCGTGAAGGAACTCGAAGACCTGCTCGATGCGCTGAAGGATCGTCAGTCCGACACCCGCAGCTACATTCTGCAACTCAAGCGCGATGCCCAGGAAAGCCTGAAACTGGCCCAGGGTGTTGGCCGTGTTCAGGAAGCTGTCGGCAAGGCGTTGTCCCTGCGTTCGGCCAAACCGGCAGCGGCGCCTGCGAAAAAAACGGCCGCCAAACCTGCTGCAAAAGCACCGGCCAAAGCACCAGTGAAAGCCGCCGCAAAACCTGCAGCGAAGAAACCCGCAGCCGCAAGCGCTGCTAAACCTGCAGCTAAAACCACCGCTGCAAAACCTGCTGCCGCCAAGCCGGCTGCAGCGAAACCAGCCGCTGCCAAACCTGCTGCGCGAACCGCTGCTGCAAAAGCGGCTCCGGCAAAAACCGCAGCTGCCAAACCGGCCGCTAAACCAGTCGCCAAAACCGCCGCCAAACCGGCAGCGAAACCAGCGGCCAGAACGGCTGCTGCCAAGCCTGCGGCCAAAACCGCTGCCAAACCGGTTGCAGCCAAACCCGCTGCCAAAGCTGCAGCGAAACCTGCGGCCAAGCCTGCGGTAAAAACAGCGGCTAAACCTGCTGCTGCCAAACCTGCTGCGAAACCAGCCGCCAAACCGGCTGCTGCTGCCAAGCCTGCAACTGCCGCCGCCAAGCCAGCGACCGCCGCTAAACCGGCCGCCAAGCCAGCCGCTAAACCTGCTGCAAAACCAGCAGTGAAAAAACCAGCCGCTGCCAAGCCAGCTGCAGCCAAACCGGCCACCGCTCCTGCTGCCAAACCTGCCGCTCCGGCAACCCCGGCTGCAACCACAGCACCTGCATCGGCCGCCACTACCTCGACCACCGCAACCACGCCATCCTCGGCGCCGGTGTCGAGCGTCGCCAGCAACCCGACCAGCGCTTCCTAAGCGCCGGTCGCCGCGACGCGCAGCACTTGCAGCGCGTCGCGGTTCAGGTTGGCCGCAGGGCCGGCCAGCACCTCCAGCCAGTCACTCGATTCCTTCGAATTACGCTTCCATCCCTGCGCTACGCCTTCAAGTCGCGACAGCAACGCGCGCTCCGCCTCCAGCTCCAGCCCCTTGATCTGCTCGCGCATACCCTTGAGCACAGGATCGGTGTCGGCCAGACTTTTCCACTGCATGCGCATCGCGCGCAGCGGTTGAACCACCTCTTTGTCCCAAGGGATGGTCAGCTCTTGAAGCTGCCTCGTGCGTACCTCGTCGCAGGTCGCATCGCGCTGTTCCAGCCACAAACCACACAGCATCAGGCACACGTTGCCCCCCGCCGATTGCAGGCGCAGGCAGGCATCCTCCACGCCGGGACGGGCGTAGATGGCAAGGGCAAAGCTCCACAGGTCAGAGGACATCGTGCTACTCGCGCCAGTTGCGGACGAAGCTGGTAGACTCCGCCGCCATTATGATCCGACTTCAGAACCTGACTTTACAGCGTGGCCCGCAACGTCTGCTAGAAGACGCCGAGCTGACCCTGCACGCCGGCCACAAAGCCGGCCTCATCGGTGCCAACGGCGCCGGCAAATCCAGCCTGTTCGCCTTGCTCCGCGGTGAGTTGCACCCGGATTCGGGCGACTGCCTGCTGCCGGCCGACTGGCGTATCGCCCACATGCGCCAGGAGGTCGACACCCTCGAGCGGCTGGCGGTCGACTACGTGCTTGATGGCGACCTGCGCCTGCGCGAGGTCCAGCGTGACCTCGCAGCCGCCGAAGAGGCCCACGACGGGGCTGCTCTGGCGCGCCTGCACGCCGAACTCGACAGCGCCGACGGCTACACCGCCGACGCGCGGGCGCGCAAGTTGCTGGCCGGTCTTGGTTTCACCAACGAGCAGATGGATCGTCAGGTAGGAGATTTCTCCGGTGGCTGGCGGATGCGTCTGAACCTTGCGCAGGCTTTGATGTGCCCGTCAGACCTGCTGCTGCTCGACGAACCGACCAACCACCTGGACCTCGACGCCATCATCTGGCTCGAAGAGTGGCTGAAAAGTTACCCCGGCACCTTGTTGCTGATTTCCCACGACCGGGACTTCCTCGATGAAGTGGTCGATCACGTGGCCCACGTCGATCAGCGCAAGCTGGTGCTCTACCGTGGCGGCTACACCGCGTTCGAGCGCGCCCGTGCCGAGCGTCTGGCCCAGCAGCAACAGGCCTACGAGAAGCAGCAGGCGCAACGTGCGCACATGGAAAGCTACATCGCCCGGTTCAAGGCCCAGGCCACCAAGGCCCGTCAGGCCCAGAGCCGGATCAAGGCACTTGAGCGGATGGAAGAGCTGTCGGCAGCTCACGTCGATTCGCCGTTCGACTTCGTGTTCCGCGAGTCGACCAAGATCTCCAGCCCGCTGATCGACCTGTCCGATGCGCGTTTGGGTTACGGCGAGAAAACCGTGCTGGAGAAGGTCAAGCTGCAACTGACCCCCGGTGCGCGGATCGGTCTGCTCGGCCCCAACGGCGCCGGTAAATCGACCCTGATCAAGAACCTCGCCGGCGAGCTGTTGCCGCTGGCCGGGCGCCTGACTCGCGGCGAGAACACCGTGGTCGGCTACTTCGCCCAGCATCAGCTCGATTCGCTGGATGCCAAGGCCAGCCCGTTGCTGCACCTGCAACGTCTGGCACCGACCGAGCGTGAGCAGACCCTGCGCGACTTCCTCGGCGGTTTCGACTTCCGTGGCGCACGGATCGACGAGCCGGTGCTGAACTTCTCCGGTGGCGAAAAGGCCCGTCTGGCCCTGGCGTTGATCGCCTGGGAACGGCCGAACCTGTTGCTGCTCGACGAACCGACCAACCACCTGGACCTGGAAATGCGCCTGGCGCTGACCATGGCGTTGCAGGAGTTCAGCGGCGCGGTGCTGGTGGTTTCCCACGATCGGCACCTGCTCAAGAGCACCACCGACAACTTCTTCCTGGTCGCGGACGGCAAGGTCGAGGAGTTCGATGGCGACCTCGAAGACTACGCGCGCTGGCTGGTGGAGTATCGCCAGCGCAACGCCCCGGTCAGCAACACGCCGGTGAACCCGGACAAGACCGACAAGAAGGCCCAGCGTCAGGCTGCGGCTGCGTTGCGTCAACAACTGGCACCGCACAAGCGTGAAGCCGACAAGCTCGAAGCCGAGCTGGGCAAGCTGCACGAGAAACTGGCCAAGGTCGATGCCAGCCTCGGCGACAGTGATCTCTACGAGCCGGCACGCAAGAACGAATTGCGCGACCTGCTGGCCGAACAGGCCAAGCTGAAAGTCCGCGAAGGCGAGCTTGAAGAGGCGTGGATGCAGGCGCTGGAAACCCTGGAAACCATGCAGGCGGAGCTGGAGGCGCTGTCCTGATGGACGCGTTCAAGCTGCCGTTGCCGGCGGTGTGGATCGAGCCGATCTGGCTGGGTGTACAGATTCTGCTGATCCTGCTGGCGGGGTACTTCGCTCAGCGTGTCGTCGCGCGGTTCCTGACGCGCCTGGGCGAGAAGTATCCGTTCCCGCCGCAGTTGTTGATGCCGCTGCGCGGTGGCCTGCGCTGGCTGATCATGGGCAGTGCGCTGATCTTCGTGCTGGAGCGTCTCGGTGTTTCTGCCACCGTGCTGTGGACGGCACTGTCTGGCTTCGTCGCCGTTGCCGCCGTGGCGTTCTTCGCCATGTGGAGCGTGTTGTCGAACCTGCTCTGCGCGATTCTGATTTTCACCGTCGGCCCGTTTCGTCTGGGCGATGTGGTGGAGCTGGTGGACACCACCGACAAGCCCGGCGTCAAAGGCCGGGTGGTGGCGATCAATCTGCTCTACACCACGCTGATCGAGGCCGAAGAACTTGGCACCGGCAGCGCCATGGTGCAGGTCCCCAACAGCCTGTTCTTCCAGCGCTCGGTAAGACGCTGGCGCGGGTCGGATGTGTTTCCTTCCAGCGGTTTCGAAAAGTGATCGGGCGCCGGCCACGTTGGTCGGCGGCCGCAACATCCTGAAAAAAATCGGTAGTCATCCAGCCTGAATCCCATTAGCTTGGACGTTTGTCACGAGTCTGAGTCGAGGTGTGCGATGGAGCTTCAAACATGGCTGGCGTTTTTTGCCGCGTGTTGGGTAATCAGCCTTTCTCCGGGCGCCGGCGCGATTGCGTCGATGTCCAGCGGTCTGCAATACGGTTTCTGGCGCGGTTACTGGAACGCCCTGGGCCTGCAACTGGGCCTGGCCCTGCAGATTGCCATCGTCGGCGCCGGTGTCGGCGCAATCCTCACTGCTTCGGCCACCGCGTTCCATGCGATCAAATGGTTTGGTGTCGCCTACCTGGTTTACCTGGCGATCAAGCAGTGGCGCGCACTGCCGATGGACATGAGCGATGACGCGGCGGTACGCCCGATCGGCCGGCCGATGGCGCTGGTGTTCCGTGGATTCCTGGTGAACATCAGCAACCCCAAGGCCCTGGTGTTCATGCTGGCGGTGCTGCCGCAGTTCATCAATCCTCACGCACCGCTGCTGATCCAGTACGTGGTGATCGGCGTGACCATGATCTGCGTCGACCTGATCGTCATGGCCGGCTACACCGGGCTGGCGTCGAAGGTGCTGCGTCTGCTGCGCACACCGACCCAGCAAAAACGCATGAACCGTACGTTTGCCGGGCTGTTCATCGGTGCAGCGGCGTTCATGGCGACGTTGCGCAAAGCTGCTGCGTAAAGCGGGCAGGCATAAAAAAGGCGACCTTTTCAGGTCGCCTTTTTCGTTTCCGGCAGTCGGTCAGTGCAGAATCACCGGCGCCGTATCACGCGGCAGATTGTTGCGCTGCTGCGGTTCACGCGGCTGCTCGTAACCGCCACCGCCGAGCTGCATGCTCAGTTGCCCGGCCACGTCTTCACCCAGCGCCTTCGAGACATCACGCACCACCCGTGGGCGGTTCAGCGAGATCTTGATGTCGCGGTGGTTCACCAGTTTGGTGTCCTGCGCTTCACCCATGGCCGTGAAGGCCGAGGTGATTTCGTAGGTCTTGGTGTTGATCAGGCTGAAATCCGCCACCAGCGTCAGGCCCAGTACGGCTGAATAGCTGTCGGTGTTGGCCAGCTCGTTCATGTCCTGAGTGAAGTCGATGTCGGACACCGTACCGAACAGCACATAGTCGGCGCCTTTGAAGTTGCCGGCCTTGATCCGCTTGATCACGTCGTATACGTCACCCTTGGAAGACGCCGTGTACGGCGTGCCTTGCACCAGCTGGAACATGCCGGTGCGCAGGATTTCACCCTTGATGTCGCCGGTGAATTTACGCAGTTCGCCTTGTTCGATGTAGCTGGTGGACGCTTCAAGCTCGTTGTAGTTCGACGAACCGCTGGAGCTGTAGTAGCCCTCACGGTAATTGTTCTGCGCCGAAACGATGTGGATGTATTGCTCCACGCGTTCCTGGTACGCCAGATCCGTTACCGCGACTTTCGGGGCCGCTTGCGCGCTGAACGCACAAGCCAGGGCCATCATGCCAATCCATGCGCGCATCGATTAACGCTCCGTGGTTTTGCGGATCTCTTTCTCGTCCATCCACTCGGCCAGACCGCTTTCAACGTCGATCAGTTGCAGGCTGAATTTGTAGAAGACGTCCTTGTAGTCGCTGCTGCGCTTGACGATCGAGCTGATCGAACCTTCAAGACGGTATTTGGCGGCGATCATGTTGCCAGTCTTGGCCACGGTGCTTTTCTTGTACAGGCCGCTCTGGTTTTGCAGCTTGAGCTGGTCGACCTGGCTCTGCATTGCGGTGTTGTCGCTGGCGAAGCGGGCGGTGCCGGACTTCATCAGCTGGGTCTTGATGCTGGTGGTGATTTCGCGGGTGTCGATGTATTCGCTGGTCTTGTTCTTCACGTCGTAGACCTGCACCACCGGACGGCCCTGCAGAATGCCGGACTGGGCCAGGGAGCGGGTCATCGACTCGGCGATCATCTGCAGGTCGGTCGAGCCGAACTCGTTGGTCACGGTTTCAACGGCCTTGGTGTCGCCGTAGCTGATGTTTTTGCTGCCCAGGGTCGGCGAAGTGTTGGCGCAACCGGAGGCCAGCAGGGCGAGGACAGCGATGAAGGAAAAGCGTGCAAACATGGGAATGTTCTCTGAATCGGGAATAGGGTGTCGGGCTTAAGGCGTTTTCATTTCAAGACGGAAGTCCACGGCTTTCGGCGTCGGGGCGATGCCCTGGATGAAGCTGGTCTGGGCGCCGTACATCATCTGGCTCTTCCAGACTTCTTCTTCGGCGATCGGGAAGCCTTCCGCGCCGAGCCAGGCGAAGCGGTAATAGAACGTCTTGTTGCTGTTGAGGGTGTTGGTCAACTGCACATTGACGGTCATGAAGCCGTTCTCGCGGGCGACGCGCATGGCGCCGACCGCAATGTGTTTCTGCGGGCCCATGGCCACGACCTTGCTCGCGGCGCTGCCCGGTTCCGGTGGTGGCGGGGTGGCGCAGCCGCTGGCCAGCGCGGCGAGGGCGGCGACAGCGAAGAGTTTGAAACGCATGCAAAGACTCCGTTCTTAAGGTTGTTTGAGGCTGGCTACGGCGGTGGTGCCGGCGCTCGGGGTCACGTGGGCGGCGAGGCCGGCGGCGAACACCTGATTGCCGACGGCGCGCAGGGTGATGACCTGATAACGCTGATCGACGGTGACCTTGACCTGCGTGCCACCCACGGCGCTCGGCAGAGTAACCTGATGCTCGCCCTTTTTCAGGCGCAGACGTACCACTTGAGTGGTGTCCGGCAAGGTACGCCATGTACGGGTATCGGCACCTTCGAGCACCGCTGAAGAAATACCCACGGCCAGACCCGCCAGCGGGTTGGTTTCGTTGATCTTCTTCTGCGCCACGCCTTTGGTGATTGCCCGCACCATGGTGCGCACGATGATGCCCGGCATGTCATCGCGCAGGGCGCGGCGGGACATGGCGGTGGTGCTGTTGAGAGCGGTCAGGTTCAGTTGCTGGCCGTCGACGCCGATCTGCGCGAAGGTCGCGGTCGAGGTGTCAGGCTTGATGATCGGGAACGACAGCGGGGTGATCACCACGTTGTTGGAGATCGGCAGCGGCAGCGGTACGCGGATCGAGTCGCGGGCCGGTGCCAGACCGCTTTGCACCACGATCAGGACGTCGCTGTCATCGCTCTTGACCGGTTTGTCGAGGTTGACCAGCGCCTGCTCCAGCAGCGGCGTGTTCGGGCGCAGTTCGGCTGCCTTGCGGTAGCCCGGCGCGGCCAGGTCTTTTTCATCCAGGGCTTCGTAGACGAAACCGGCCAGATAGTGGCTGAACGCACTCTGGTAGCTGTTCTTCAGGCCGACCACTTCCGGGGCGTCGAGGCTGGCGACCGGGTAGCCTTGCAAGTCCTTGTACTGGGTCTTGATGCCTTCTTTCTCGGCTTGCTCTTCGCTCTTGAGGTATTCCTTGTCACGCAGGTCGGCGATCACGGCTTCACGTTCGTGGGTCTTCTTGATCGCGGTGCGGGCGCCGTCGAAATCGTTGACCGCCAGCAGGTTCAGGGCCATCTGCGTGGTCAGCATGACTTTTTCGTAGTCGTAGCCTTCGTAGCGACGGACCTTGTCGTTGACCAGGAAACTGCCGAACTGGGCCAGGTACTTGTCGGTGTCCAGCTTGACCGAATCTTCCCACTTGCCCACCACCTGGTCGGCGCTGGTCCAGGCGTTCTGGCTGCCGGACAGGTCGCCCTTGGCGCGCAGCAGTTCACCTTTCTCGAAGTAATAGAGCAGGTCCTTGTCCGGGCCGGTGTTGTTCTTTTCCAGCAGGGTCAGGGCGGCGTCGACGTTGCCGGTGGCCAGTTGCTGATTGGTCTGGGCCAGTTCGGAATCGTAGTTGCGAAACGCCGAACAGCCGGACAGCAGAGTGACTGCGCCAAGCGCGATCAGAGTGGGAGCGCGGAATGCCATGGGGTACTTCTTCCATGAGTAGCGACAGCCTCGGGTGCGGGTCGGGCTGCTGGGACCGATCGGCAGTGGCGCTGGCCTCCTGCCAATTCCTCATAAACAGAGGAGCTTTAATGCCGCGTCGCGATAACGAGGGCGCGGCATTATAAGCGGGCGATGCTGGCTATGTAATAGCTTTTTAATTGCACTGGTTAGTTAGATGCCATTATTTATTTCAGGCCGGATACCACGCGGCTTTCCGCTGAAACGGGTGCCTGGAAAGCACTGCCATTGGCATAGATACGGTCGCCCAAGGCACGCAGGCCGATGATCTGGCGATCCTGATCGATGCGGATTTTCAGTGGGGCGACACCGGGTGCGGTTGGCAGGCTGATCGAGTGTTCGCCTTTCTTCAGACGCAGGCGCAACACTTGAGTGAGGTTGGGCAGGGTGCGCCAGGTGCGGGTGTCTGCGTGCTCGAATCCATCGTAATGGGTCACGTAGGACGCTTTGGCCGGGTTGCGCCGATTGTCGGTGCCCTGGACGTCTGCGGCGAGGAACGCTCGATACGTGGTGCGTTGAATGATCCCGGGCATGTCGTCACGCAGGGTGCGCAAGGACATGTCGGTGATATTGTTGACCGTGATCAGCTTCTTCTGGCGGCCGTCGAGGCTTATCTGATTGAAAGGCTGGGTGGAGGTGTCGGGCACCATCACCGGAAACGACACATTGGCGACGATCACCTGACCGTCTTCAAGCTTCACCGGATACGGCACGCGCACCGAGCTGCGAGCCGGTGCCAGCCCGCTTTGCACGATGATCAGCACGTCGCTTTCGCCGGCCTTGAGTCCGGGGCTGTCGAGGTCACGCAAGGCCTGTTGGAAGAACGGCATGTCAGGACGCAGTTCAATGGCCTGACGATAACCCGGGGCCGCCAGATCCTTTTCGCCCAGGGCTTCATACGTGAAGCCGGCCAGATAGTGGCTGAACGCACTTTGATAGCCGTTCTTCAGGGCGATGACCGCCGGCGAGTCCAGCATGACCACCGGGTAACCTTGCAGGTCCTTGTAATGCACGCGGGCGCCCCCGTCCTTGGCGGCGTTTTCAACACGCTCGTACTCCAGCTCTCGCTGCCGGGCGATCAGCGTTTCGCGCTCGTGGGTCTTCTTGATGTCCGCACGGGCGCCATCGAAATCATTCACGGCCAACTGATTCAGGGCCATTTGCGTGGTCAGCATGACCTTTTCATAGTCGTAGCCATCGTAGCGACGAATCTTGTCGTTGATGATGCTGCCCCATTGATTGCCCAGGGCGGAAAGCAGCTTGTCGCCAGTGGTTTCGATGGCGTCCTGGCGCTGGATCACCATCTGTTCGGCGCTGCGCCAGGCGACCTGACTCTGTGGCAACTCGCCGGCGGCGCTGAGTACCGCACCTTTCTCGAAGTAATACAGCAGGTCTTTTTCTTCATCCGGGTTATGCGCCTCGATCAGGGCCAGCGCACCGTCGGTGTTGCCTGCTTTCAATTGCTCGGTGGTCTGTTGCAGTTCCAGGTCGTAATTGCGGTAGGCCCCGCAACCGCTCAGTTGCAGGAGCGCACTCAACAGCAAGGGAAACAGCAGGCAATGGCGCATGACCACGAGATCTTCCTTAATCGAAAGGGGCGAAAGGCGACGCAGTATAGAGGCGAGTGATGGCTATGTGCTGCAACCCGTTGTGCGTAATCCTGATGCGGCCAACGAGAAAGCTTGAGTCAGCCTCCATCGACGTGAACAATGTGTTACTTCGCATTTCCAATTGAGACCCCTTCATGACTGCCTCGTCCCGATTCCTGGCCTGGCTGGTGTTCCCGTTGTTTGCCCTGAGCAGCTTCAATCTGCTGGCCGATACCGTGGAAGGCGCGCCGCAAGCGCTGCACCTGCTCGATTACATCAGCGCCGATTACCCGCCAACGGTGGAGGCGGGCAAGGTCATCGACGATGCCGAATACCGTGAACAACTGGAGTTCACCCGCGCGCTGCAGGGTTTGATTGCCGGCATGCCGGCCAAACCGGAGAAGGCCGGCCTGGAGCAGGGCATCGACGCGCTGCTGGCTGCGATCACCGCGAAGCAGGACGGCGCGGACGTCGCCCGTCAGGCCCGGCAACTGGGGGCGAAACTGGCGGTGGCCTATGAAGTCAGCCAGGCGCCGATCATTACCCCGGATCCGACCCGTGGTGCGCCGCTCTATACCCAGCACTGCTCGGTGTGTCATGGCGCCAACGGGGCCGGCGATGGCCCTGCGGGTGTCGGCATGGAGCCCGCGCCGGCCAACCTGCGTGATGCCAAGCGTCTGGACCATCTGAGCCTCTACGCGATCTACAACACCCTCGGCCAGGGCGTCGAAGGTACCGACATGCCGGCCTTCGCCGATCAACTGGACGACCGTCAGCGCTGGGATCTGGCGACCTACATCGCCCAGTTCAGTGCCGACCCGGCCACGGCCAAGTCCGACAAGACCTACAACATCGCCGACCTCGCCCGTCAGACGCCGGCCGAAGTGCAGGCCGCCGAAGGCCCGGCCGCCGCCGCGACCTTCCGCGCACAGCGGGCGCAACCGCCGCAGGTCAAGCGTGGTCCGGCGCAGTTGCTCGACTACACCGCCGCGACTCTGGACAAAAGCCTCGCCGCCTACCGCGCCGGTGAACGTGATCAGGCGTATGACCTGTCGGTTGCAGCCTATCTGGAAGGCTTCGAACTGGTCGAAAGTTCGCTGGATAACGTCGACGCCAACGTGCGCAAGGACACCGAAAAATCCCTGATGGCCTACCGGCAATCGCTGCAGGACGGCTTGTCGGTGGAGCAGGCCGAACAGCGTCTCGACGCGGCCAAGGCCAGGCTCAAGGAGTCCGCCGATTTGCTGGGCAGCGACGGCCTGAGCTGGTCGCTGAGCTACATCTCCGGGCTGCTGATTCTGCTGCGCGAAGGCCTGGAAGCGATTCTGGTGCTGGCGGCGATCCTCGCGTTCCTGCGCAACACCGGCCAGCAATCGGCGGTGCGCAGTGTCAACGTCGGCTGGGGTCTGGCGCTGTTGGCCGGTCTCGGCACCTGGGCGCTGGCGGCGTATGTGATCGATGTCAGCGGTTCCCAGCGTGAATTGCTGGAAGGCGCCACGGCGTTGTTCGCCAGTGTCATGGTGCTGTGGCTCGGGGTGTGGATGCACGACCGTCGGCATGCGGCAGCCTGGCAGGATTACATCAAGCAGAGTCTGGTCGGTGGCGGCGGGCGGTTCGGCTTCGCGGTCCTGGCGTTTTTCTCGGTGTACCGCGAGCTGTTCGAAGTGATCCTGTTCTACGAAACCCTGTGGCTGCAGGCCGGCCCTGCCGGGCATAACGCGGTATTGGCGGGCGGTGCCACGGCACTCGTCCTGCTGTTCGGTCTTGCCTGGATCATTCTGCGCGGTTCGGCGAAGTTGCCGTTGACACTGTTTTTCAGCATCAACGCGGGGCTGCTGTGCGCGCTGTCGGTGGTGTTTGCCGGTCATGGTGTGAAGGCGTTGCAGGAAGCCGGGATCTTCGGCACCCGGCCCGTGGCGTTCTTCGATTTCGAATGGCTGGGGATTCATGCCGACGCCTACTCGCTGACGGCGCAGGCCGTGGCGATTGCAGCGATCATCGTGCTGTACGGCCGCAGTCGGGTGGCGGAAAAGCGCCGGGTGGCGGCCTGAGATGATGCGCGTATGGATCGACGCCGACGCCTGCCCGAAGATGGCCAAGGAGCTGGTGGTCAAGTTCGCCCTCAAGCGCCGCTTCGAGGTGGTGCTGGTGGCGGGGCAGCCGCAAAGCAAACCGGCACTGGCGATCGTCAAGCTGATCGTGGTGCCGAGCGGCCCGGATGCGGCGGATGATTATCTGGTGGAGCACGCGGTGCCGGGCGAACTGGTGATCTGCAGCGATATCCCGCTGGCCGACCGGCTGGTGAAGAAGGGTGTTGCAGCGCTGGACCCGCGCGGCAAGGAGTTCGACGCGCAGAACATGGGTGAGCGGCTGGCGACACGCAACCTGTTCACTGATCTGCGTGAGCAGGGTCAGGTCAGCGGTGGCCCGGCGCCGTTCGGCGACCGGGAGAAGCAGGCGTTCGCCAATGCGCTGGACCGGATCCTCACCAGGCTCACCCGCAAACCCTGAACATTACATAAATCCCTTGTGGGAGCGGGCTTGCTCGCGAACGCGTTGTGTCATTCAACGAATAGTTGTCTGACCTGACGTTTTCGCGAGCAAGCCCGCTCCCACATTGGTTTTGTGTTCGACCGAGAGATCAGGCGTCGTTTTCGTGGGTCAGCTCAAGCACGCGATCCACCAGTTTGTTAATCCCCGAAGCCGCTTCACTGATCGACTGCGCCAGCATGTAGGCCGGGGTAGTCACGAGTTTGCGCGCCTTGTCTTCGATGATGTCGGTCACCGCGCAGTCTTCGTGGGTGGCGCCCATCTTGCCGATGGCCTTGGCCGTCTCCGCGTCATTGCCGATGGTGCAGGTCACGCCCGGGCCGTAGATCTTCGCGGCCAGTGCCGGCGAAATGCACATCAGGCCCACCGGTTTGCCCGCTTCGGCAAACGCCTCGGTCAGCGCCAGCACGTCCGGCTGGACGCAGCAGCCGGCGCCGTCGGCGGCGAAGTTCGACAGGTTCTTCGCTGCACCAAAACCGCCGGGCACGATCAGCGCATCGAAATCATCGACATCGGCTTCACGGACATCCTTGACGTTGCCCCGGGCGATGCGCGCCGACTCCACCAGCACGTTGCGCGACTCGGGCATCTCTTTGCCGGTGAGGTGGTTGATCACATGCAATTGCGCGATGTCCGGGGCGAAGCACTGCACCTGGGCGCCGCGCTGATCCAGGCGCAACAGGGTGATGACGCTTTCGTGGATCTCGGCGCCGTCGTACACGCCGCAACCGGACAGGATCACTGCAACTTTTTTGCTCATGGGTTTCTCTCCAGATTCATGGCGCTAAATGTCCACTAATTTGTCGTTCGTTGCCATAGGGCCAAGCCGTGGCTACACCTAGGATCTGTGCACACGGATCTCGATCAGGGCGCGTCATGAACTTCATTCTGTATGCGGTGCCGTTTTTCTTCGTATTGATCGCGGCAGAGCTGATCGCCGACCGTTGGCGCGGGGTGAGTAACTATCGCCTGGCCGATGCGGTGAACAGCATCAGCACCGGGGTGTTGTCGACCACCACCGGCCTGCTGACCAAAGGCGTTGGGCTGGTGACCTACGGCTTTGCCCTGGAGCATCTGGCGCTGCTCAGGTTGCCTGCAGACAGCGTCTGGACGTGGGTCTTCGCTTTTGTCCTCTACGACTTCTGCTACTACTGGCTGCACCGCATGGGCCACGAGCGGAACATTCTCTGGGCCGCTCATTCGGTGCATCACCAGAGCGAGGACTACAACCTGTCCACCGCCTTGCGCCAGACCAGCACCGGGTTTCTGCTGGGCTGGATCTTTTACCTGCCGATGGCCGTGCTTGGCGTACCGCTGCTGGTGTTCGTCAGTGTCGCGGCGATGAACCTGCTGTATCAGTTCTGGGTTCATACAAAGCACATTCCCAAGCTCGGCTGGTTCGAATGGTGCTTCGTCACCCCGTCCAATCATCGGGCCCACCATGCACAGAACGCTCTCTACATGGATCGCAACTATGGCGGGGTGTTCATTATTTGGGATCGTCTGTTCGGCTCGTTCCAGGAAGAGGACGACAATGAACCGGTGATTTTCGGCGTGACCACACCGCTGGCGAGCTGGAATCCGCTGTGGGCCAACCTGCAGTTTTACGCGCAGTTGTGGGACGATGCGCGGCGCGCCGGGAGCAAACGGGACAAGCTGCGGATCTGGTTCATGCGTACCGGATGGCGTCCGGCGGACGTGGCGGAGAAGTACCCGATGCACAAGCCGGACTTGAGCCGTTTCCGCAAATTCGAAGTGCCGCTGGGCGTCCGACAGCAGTGGTACGTGCTGCTGCAATTCGGCGTGTATGTGGCGCTGGGCAGTTACCTGATGAATCTGGAGCGCAGCCTGTCGACCGGCGCTCTGGTACTGGGCTGGGGCGCGGTGGCGTTCGGTTTGTTCGTGTTGGGAGCGGCCCTGGAAAATCGCCCGTGGGCGTTGAGGCTGGAGCTGCTGCGGCTGGCGGCGAATCTGCCGCTGGTGTGGCTGGCGCCGCAGGTGGGGCTATGGCCGGCCAGCCCCGAGGTCTGGGCCGGTCTGCTCGGTTACAGCCTGCTCAGTGGCATCGGGCTGTATTATTGCCGCCAGCGGTTTACTCGGCTGGCGTCTTAGGTTCGGCGGATTTGGCCTGTTCGGCTTTGTGCCGTTCGGCCTTGGCCAGTTGCTCGGCCTGCTCGTCCTCGTAGACCTTCTTGGCCAGCCGGGCATTCTTGAACCGGCGGCGCAGCCACAGGCCGACGCCCAGCACCAGCAGCGCGCCGAGCACCCACAGTTCATATTTCTTGATGCTACCCAGCATGCCTTCAAGCACCGCACCGAAGTGGTACGCGGCTGCGGCCAGGGCGGCGGCCCAGATCGCTGCGCCAATCCCGTTCAGCAGCAGATAGCGTCCCGGCGGGTAGCCCGACAGGCCGATCGCCACCGGCATCACCGTGCGCAGGCCGTAAACGAAGCGGAAGCTCAGGACCCAGATGTCCGGGTGCTTGCGGATATGCTCCAGCGCGCGGTCGCCCATCATTTGCCAGCGCGGTTTGCGCGCCAGCAACTTGCGCCCGTGCTTACGGCCCAGGAAGTACCACAGCTGATCGCCGGCATAGCTGCCGAAGAACGCCACGACCACCACCAGGTTGATGTCCATGTAGCCACGGAACGCGAGGAAGCCCGCGAGCACCAGGATGGTTTCGCCTTCGAAGAACGTGCCGAGAAACAGGGCAAAGTAGCCGAAGTCATGCAGAAATTGTTGGAGCATTGTCTGGGTGCTGGCGAAATGAACGCGCAGCCTAACCCTTCGGGCACATTCAGGAAAGTGTCGAAATGTGTCTCGACGTTAACATTTCCTACAACGACAATGGATTGCGGCTACATGTCACAGGGGTGCACATAACTGTAATACGACCGTCATAATGGCCGCTTATAACTGCCACACTCGCCCGTCTGCGCGGGCTCAGGAGTCTGCCGTGAGCTTTACCCCAGCCAACCGCCTGTTCCCCGCCACCCGCCTGCGTCGCAATCGTCGTGATGATTTTTCCCGGCGACTGGTGCGTGAGAACGTGCTGACGGTCGATGACCTGATCCTGCCGGTGTTCGTGCTGGACGGTGAGAACCGTCGCGAAGCCGTGGCCTCGATGCCGGGTGTCGAGCGCCTGACCATCGACCTGCTGCTTGAAGAAGCGGCGAAATGGGTCGAGCTGGGAATTCCGGCGCTGGCGCTGTTCCCGGTCACGCCACCTGAACTCAAATCCCTCGATGCCGCCGAAGCGTGGAATCCCGAAGGTATCGCCCAGCGCGCCACCCGCGCCCTGCGTGACCGCTTCCCGGAGCTGGGCGTGATCACCGACGTCGCCCTCGATCCGTTCACCACTCACGGTCAGGACGGCATTCTCGATGAAGAAGGCTATGTGCAGAACGACATCACCGTCGATGCACTGGTCAAACAGGCGTTGTCCCATGCCGCCGCTGGCGCCCAGGTGGTGGCCCCGTCGGACATGATGGACGGTCGCATCCAGGCGATTCGCGAGGCGCTGGAGCTGGCCGGTCACGTCAACGTGCGGATCATGGCCTACTCGGCCAAGTACGCCAGCGCCTATTACGGCCCGTTCCGCGATGCCGTGGGTTCGGCCATGAACCTGGGCAAGGCGAACAAGGCGTCCTACCAGATGGACCCGGCCAACAGCGACGAAGCGTTGCACGAAGTGGGCGCGGACTTGTCTGAAGGCGCGGACATGGTCATGGTCAAACCCGGCATGCCTTACCTGGATATTTTGTTCCGGGTAAAAGATGCCTTCAAAGTGCCGACGTTCGTCTATCAGGTTAGCGGCGAATACGCCATGCACATGGCGGCGATCCAGAATGGCTGGTTGAGCGAAGGCGTGATCCTCGAATCCCTGACCGCCTTTAAACGTGCCGGCGCTGATGGCATCCTGACTTACTTTGCTGTCCGTGCCGCTCAATTGTTACGAGAGCAGAAATAGCCCTCCCAGGAACATTCGATGAATACCGAAGGACTCACTGAAGTTGCCGTAAAAGAAGCTCAACCCGTGGTCGAGCAGATTACCGAAACCCCGCCGGAACTGGAGCCTGCGCCACCCGCGCCGGCCACCGAGCCCGCAGCGGCGGCGCCGGCGATCGCGATTCCCGGCCTGGATGACAGCAGCCTGTATATCCACCGGGAATTGTCGCAACTGCAGTTCAACATCCGCGTGCTGGAACAGGCGCTGGACGAGTCCTACCCGTTGCTGGAGCGGCTGAAGTTCCTGCTGATCTTCTCCAGCAACCTCGACGAATTCTTCGAGATCCGCGTCGCCGGCCTCAAGAAGCAGATCACCTTCGCCCGTGAGCAGGCCGGTGCCGACGGCCTGCAACCGCATCAGGCCCTGGCCCGCATCAGCGAGCTGGTCCACGGTCATGTAGACCGCCAGTACGCGATCCTCAACGACATCCTGCTGCCGGAGCTGGAAAAGCATCAGGTGCGCTTCATCCGTCGCCGCTACTGGACGACCAAGCTCAAGACCTGGGTACGTCGTTACTTCCGCGACGAGATCGCGCCGATCATCACTCCGATCGGCCTCGACCCGACGCACCCGTTCCCGTTGCTGGTGAACAAGAGCCTGAACTTCATCGTCGAACTCGAAGGTATCGACGCCTTCGGTCGCGACTCCGGTCTGGCGATCATCCCGGCGCCGCGACTGCTGCCACGGATCATCAAGGTGCCGGAAGAAGTCGGCGGCCCTGGCGACAACTATGTGTTCCTGTCGTCGATGATCCACGCTCACGCCGATGACCTGTTCCAGGGCATGAAAGTAAAAGGCTGCTACCAGTTCCGCCTGACGCGAAACGCCGACCTGGCGCTCGACTCAGAAGACGTCGAAGACCTGGCCCGCGCCCTGCGTGGCGAGTTGTTCTCCCGTCGTTACGGTGACGCCGTGCGCCTGGAAGTCGCCGACACCTGCCCGAAACACCTGTCGGACTACCTGCTCAAGCAGTTCAATCTGAGCGAGACGGAGTTGTATCAGGTCAACGGTCCGGTGAACCTGACGCGTCTGTTCAGCATCACCGGCCTGGACAGCCATCCGGAGCTGCAATACACGCCGTTCACCCCGCAGATCCCGAAACTGCTGCAGAACAGCGAGAACATTTTCAGCGTCGTCAGCAAACAGGACATCCTGCTGCTGCACCCGTTCGAGTCGTTCACCCCGGTGGTCGACCTGCTGCGCCAGGCCGCGAAAGACCCGCACGTTCTGGCCGTGCGCCAGACCCTGTACCGCTCCGGCGCCAACTCGGAAATCGTCGATGCACTGGTAGATGCCGCGCGTAACGGCAAGGAAGTGACAGCGGTCATCGAGCTGCGTGCACGCTTCGACGAAGAATCCAACCTGCAGCTGGCCAGCCGACTGCAAGCGGCCGGTGCGGTGGTGATCTACGGCGTGGTGGGCTTCAAGACCCACGCCAAGATGATGCTGATCCTGCGTCGCGAGGCCGGCGAGATCGTGCGTTACGCGCACCTCGGCACCGGTAACTACCACGCCGGCAACGCCCGTCTGTACACCGACTACAGCCTGCTGACCTCTGACGACGCCTTGTGCGAAGACGTCGGCAAACTGTTCAGCCAGTTGATCGGCATGGGCAAGACGCTGCGCATGAAGAAGCTGCTGCACGCGCCGTTCACCCTGAAGAAGGGCATGCTCGACATGATCACCCGCGAGACGCAATTCGCGCTCGACGGCAAGCCGGCGCACATCATCGCCAAGTTCAACTCGCTGACCGATCCGAAGATCATCCGCGCGCTGTACAAGGCCAGCCAGTCCGGCGTGCGCATCGATCTGGTGGTGCGCGGCATGTGCTGCCTGCGTCCGGGCATCGCCGGGGTTTCGCACAACATTCACGTGCGCTCGATCATCGGCCGCTTCCTTGAACACACCCGGGTGTTCTACTTCCTCAACGGCGGCGAGGAACAGATGTTCCTGTCCAGTGCCGACTGGATGGAGCGCAACCTCGACAAGCGCGTCGAGACTTGCTTCCCGGTGGAAGGCAAGAAGCTGCTGACCCGGGTCAAGAAAGAGCTGGAGCTGTACCTGACCGACAACACCCACAGCTGGAGCCTGCAGTCGGACGGCCGCTACATCCGCAACACGCCGACCGGCAACCAGAACCCGCGCAGTGCGCAGGCGACGTTGCTGGAGCGGCTGGGCAGCCCGATTCTGCCGGTGAGCAGTTGACTGCAGGTCTCAAGACGATAAAAAAGGCGATCCATCCGGATCGCCTTTTTTGTGCCTGCCTTTGACTCAGTGCACGGTCAGGACAACGCCCACTCGCGTCAGCCACTCGGCCTCAAGCGCGAAATCCGCCTGGGTCAGCTGGTTTTCATCCAGCCAGTTCTCCGGGAACTCCACGTCGAGGTTGTCGCCATTGGCGTGCAACGCGACCTGCGGCATGGTCTGGGTGCCGCGAATGTGGTGGAACAGGATCGCGAAGCGCAGCAGTACGCACAGGCGGATCAGCTTGTCGCCGTCCTCGCCGAACTCGGCGAACTTGTCCTTGGGGATGTTGCGGCGGTGGCCGCGCACCAGCAGGGCGAGCATTTGCTGGTCTTCGCGGGAGAACCCGGCGAGGTCCGAGTGCTCGATCAGGTAGGCGCCATGCTTGTGGTAGTGGTAGTGAGCGATGTCGAGCCCGACTTCGTGCACTTTCGCCGCCCAGCCCAGCAATTCGCGCCAGATGCCGTCGTCCAGTTGCCAGTCCACGGCCACCTGATCGAAGGCATGCAGGGCTTTGCGCTCGACTCGCGCGGCCTGTTCCAGGTCGACGTGGTAGCGCTCCATCAGCGAGGTCAGGGTGCGTTCGCGCACGTCTTCGTGATGATGGCGGCCGAGCAGGTCGTAAAGAACGCCTTCACGCAGCGCACCTTCGCAGTGATCCATGCGTTGCAGTTCGAGGGCGTCGAAGATCGCTTCGAGAATCGCCAGGCCCGCCGGGAAGATTGCCCGACGGTCAGGCTTGATGCCTTCGAAGTCGATCTTGTCGACGTCGCCGAGCTTGAACAGGCGACGCTTGAGCCACGCCAGGCCTTCGGCGTTCACTTCGCCTGTGCCGTGTCCGCCGGCCTTCAGCGCCAGGCCGATGGCACGGATGGTGCCCGAGGAGCCGATGGCTTCATCCCAGGTCAGGCGATGCAGGGCGTGTTCGATGCTCATGATTTCCAGCCGCGCCGCCGTGTAGGCCTGGGCGTAGCGGGCCGGAGTGATCTTGCCGTCCTTGAAGTAGCGCTGGGTGAAACTCACGCAGCCCATTTGCAGGCTTTCGCGCAACAACGGTTCGAAGCGCTGGCCGATGATGAATTCGGTACTGCCGCCGCCGATGTCGGCGACCAGGCGTTTGCCCGGGGTGTCGGCGAGGGTGTGGGACACGCCGAGGTAGATCAGACGCGCCTCTTCACGGCCGGAGATGACTTCCACCGGGTGGCCGAGGATTTCTTCGGCGCGGTGGATGAACTCCAGGCGGTTGCGCGCTTCGCGCAGGGCGTTGGTGCCGACGATCCGCACGGCGCCCAGCGGCATACCGTTGATCAGTTGGGCAAAACGCTTCAGGCAATCGAGCCCGCGCTGCATGGATTCTTCGTTGAGATGGCGCTCATCGTCGATGCCGGCGGCCAGCTGAACCTTCTCCCCGAGACGTTCGAGAATACGGATTTCGCCGTTCTGGGCCTTGGCCACGACCATGTGGAAGCTGTTGGAGCCCAGGTCGATCGCGGCGATCAGGGACAGATTCTTGGCTTGGGATTGCGGCATGGTCTGGGGTCTCGGTCGATAACCCTGACATCGTGCCACGATCAAAGGCTGCCGCCAACGCGCATGGTTCAAACCCTTGATTTAGCGCACTGACGGCCTGCTTTCAGCCTGCGGCTTCTGCGGTTCCGATGAAATTCGCCAGCTCCGGCGTCTGCGGGTCGGCAAACAGTACCTTCGGATCGCCCACCTCGTGCACTTTGCCCTGGTGCATGAACACCAGTTTGTCCCCGACCTCCCGGGCGAAGCGCATTTCGTGGGTGACCATGATCAATGTCATGCCTTCTTTGGCCAGTTGCCGGACCACGCTGAGCACTTCGTTGACCAGTTCCGGGTCCAGCGCCGAAGTGATCTCGTCGCACAGCAGCACCTTGGGCGACATCGCCAGCGCACGGGCAATCGCCACGCGCTGTTGCTGGCCCCCGGAAAGCCGATCCGGGAACGCATCGAATTTTTCACCCAGGCCGACGCGCTCCAGCATCTGCCGCGCCAGTTCCTGCGCTTTGGCCTTGGGCACTTTCTGCACCACTTGCGGCGCGAGCATCACGTTTTCGCCCACCGTCAGGTGCGGGAACAGGTTGAACTGCTGAAAGACCATGCCGACTTTCTGCCGCAGGCTGCGCAGGTCGGCGCGGGCCGCGTCGAGGTATTCGCCGTCGACCTCGATCACGCCGTCGTTGATCGATTCAAGACCATTGAGGGTGCGTAGCAGGGTGGATTTGCCCGAGCCGCTGCGGCCGATGATCGCCACCACCTGGCCTTCCTCGACGCTCAGGTCGATGCCTTTGAGCACGTGGTGATCGCCGTAGTATTTATGCAGGGCGGAAATTCTAAGCAGAGGCATGCAGTCTCCTTTCCAGGTAGCGCGCACTGAGGGACAGGGGGTAGCAGAGCAGGAAGTAGCCGGCGGCGACGAGGCCGTAGACCATAAACGGTTCGAAGGTGGCGTTGGCGAGCATGCCGCCGGTCTTGGTCAGTTCGGTGAAGCCGATGATCGAGGTCACGGCGGTGCCTTTGACCACTTGCACCGAGAAGCCCACGGTCGGTGCCACGGCAATCCGCAGCGCCTGCGGCAGGATCACGTAGCGCAGTTGCTCCAGCGGATTGAGCGCCAGGCTCGACGAAGCCTCCCACTGGCCATTGGGAATCGCCTCGACGCAGCCGCGCCAGATCTCCGCCAGGTAGGCGCTGGTGAACAGCGTCAGGGCAATCGCCGCCGCCATCCACGGCGAAATCTCCACCCCGGCCAGCGCCACGCCGAAGAACACCAGAAACAGCTGCATCAGCAATGGCGTGCCCTGGAACAGTTCGATCCAGGTGCGGGCAATGCTGCTGGGCAGCGGGTTTTTCGAGATGCGCATGACCAGGATCAGCAACCCGACGATGCCGCCGCCGATGAACGCCACCAGTGACAGCGCCAGCGTCCATTGCAGGCCGGTGAGCAGGTTGCGCAGGATGTCCCAGAACGTGAAGTCGCTCATTGGCTGCTCCTTGCGCTGCTTTTCGTCAGGTAACGGCGGCCAAGCCAGTTCAATATCTGACGGATCAGCAGCGCCATGCACAGATAAATGAGGGTGGTCAGGGCATAGGTTTCAAAAGCGCGGAAGTTGCGCGACTGAATGAAGTTGGCGGCGAAGCTCAACTCCTCGGTGGCGATCTGCGAACACACCGCCGAGCCGAGCATGACGATGATGATCTGGCTGCTCAGCGCCGGCCAGACCTTGCCCAGCGCCGGCAGCAGCACCACGTGGCGGAACGCTTCGAAACGGCTCATCGCCAGCGCGGCCGCTGCTTCCAGTTGCCCGCGCGGGATCGCCTGGATGCCGGCGCGGATGATCTCGGTCGAGTACGCGCCGAGATTGATCACCATCGCCAGCACCGCCGCCTGCCACTCGGAAATCTGCACGCCGAGGGACGGCAGGCCGAAGAAGATGAAGAACAGTTGCACCAGGAACGGCGTGTTGCGGATCAACTCCACATACACGCCGAAAATCGCCGAGAACGGGCGGATATTCCACGCCCGTACCAGCGCCCCGACGATCCCCACGCCAACCCCGAACAGCGCGCCAATGGCCGTCAGCTCAAGGGTGAACAGCGCCCCGCGCAGCAGCAGGTCGGTGTTTTCCACCACCGGCAAGAAATCGAACTGATAGGCCATGAAAGTCTCCCGCGTCGCCGGTCAGAGGTCGGCCGGCAGCGGCTCTTTGAGCCAGGTCTGCGCGTTCTTTTCCAGCGCGCCGTCAGCCTTGGCGCTGGCCAGGATCTCGTTGACCTTGCCCAGCAGCGCCGGCTCGTTCTTGTTCACGCCGACGTAGACCGGCGAATCCTTGAGCTTGACCTTCAGCGCCGGTACGCGCTTCGGGCTCTTTTCGCTGATTGCGACCATCACCACGTTGCCGCTGGCGATCAGATCGACCTGGCCTGCGAGGTAGGCGGCGATGGTCGAGTTGTTGTCTTCGAAGCGCTTGATGGTCACGCCTTCGGGGGCGACCTTGGTCAGTTCGATGTCTTCGATGGCGCCACGGGTGACGCTGATGGTCTTGCCCTTGAGGTCGTCCAGGGTGCCGACGGCTGCCTCCGGCGGGCCGAATACAGCGAGGTAGAACGGCGCGTAGGCGCGGGAGAAATCGATGACCTTCTCGCGCTCGGGGTTCTTGCCGAGGCTGGAAATCACCAGATCGACCTTGCCGGTGGTCAGGAACGGGATGCGGTTGGTGCTGTTGACCGGGGTCAGTTCGAGTTTGACCTTGAGCTGCTCGGCCAACAGTTTCGCGGTGTCGATATCGAGGCCGCGCGGCTTCATGTCCGGGCCGACCGAGCCGAAGGGCGGGAAGTCCTGAGGCACGGCGACTTTCAGGGTGCCGCGTTTGACCACGTCGTCCAGACCGTCGGCATGGGCGGGGGCCTGGCTCAGCATCAGACCGGCAAACAGGGCGGCGAGGAGGGCGCTGTAACGCTTCGTCATGGACAATCTCCGGATCGGCGGGAAGTGAAATCTGCGATCGGACAGAGCACGGGCCGTGCCAAGCCAGCGGTCTGGCCCCGCAAAGCCACGGGTTTAGCGGGTTTGTTCGGTCTTACTGGTCTGAACAGTCAGGTCGGGTTTCGCACTGCGATAGCGCATCGATGCGCGCCGTCGAACCCCGCTGGGGCACGACTTGCCTGATGCCTCGAATAGCATTACAACTGGCCGCACCTTGGCCTGGTCCGTCTGGAAAACCATGAACTCGATCTCCCGCGCCGTACCCGAAGTGGCGCTGCAAGCGATCCGCAAACTGATTACCGAGCAGGGCTTCGGCCCCGGCGATGCGCTGCCCTCGCAACGGGATCTGGCGGTGCAGCTGGGGGTCAGCCGGGCGTCGCTGCGCGAGGCGTTGTCGTCCTTGAGTGCGCTGGGCGTTGTCAGTATCCAGCCGGGCAAGGGCGTATTCGTGCAGTCGCCGGTGGATTTGCCGCGCGGGGAGGGCACGCCGGCCTGGCCGTTCGCAGCCCAGGCCTCGCCGCTGGAGATCTTTCAGTTGCGTTATGCGCTGGAAGGCTTCGCGGCCGGGCTGGCGGCAGTGACGCTGAGCACGTTCGATCTGGACGAACTGGAAGACAACGTCGCCGCCATGCGTGAGCAACTGCGTGCCGGCGACTTCGAGGCGGCGGCGAAACTGGACTTCGAATTCCACCAGCGGATCCTGCGGGCCAGCGGCAATCAGGCGATGCTGAGCATCCTCACCGCCAGCGCCGAGATCTTTCTGGAGAGCCAGAAGCTACCGTTCATCCGCGCCGAACGGGCCATGGAAACCTGGCAGGAGCACCGCAAGATCCTCCGCGCCCTGGCGCGCCGGGCCTCCGCTGCCGCGCAGAAAGCCATGCAGGAGCATGTGCGCAACGCGGCGCTGCGTACCGGAATTTCCTTCATCGCCCCCGCCGGCGCGTGACTTGAGCTATACCCAAACTCATCGAGTGCCATAGCAAGACTCAATCATCTGCGGCTTCCTGAACAAGGGAAGGGCGGCTATGATGGGCCACGTTTTTTTGCTTACAACCTGGAGAATTCCATGAGCAGCGATCTGATCAAACACGTTAGCGACGCTAGCTTCGAAGCCGACGTACTCAAGGCCGAAGGCGCTGTCCTGGTCGACTACTGGGCTGAATGGTGCGGCCCTTGCAAAATGATCGCTCCGGTTCTGGACGAGATTGCAGAGACCTACAAAGGCAAGCTGACCGTTGCCAAACTGAACATCGACGAGAACCAGGAAACCCCGGCCAAGCACGGCGTACGTGGTATTCCTACCCTGATGCTGTTCAAGAACGGCAACGTGGAAGCGACCAAGGTCGGCGCTCTGTCGAAGTCGCAACTGGCTGCTTTCCTCGACGCCAACATCTAAGCGTCGCAGTAAAGATTGTCCTCAAAAAGCCCCGCAAATTGCGGGGCTTTTTGCGTATTCAGGGCTAGACGCTCCGAAACTCAGGTGATACATTCGGCCCCGCACTGGTTTCTCCACTGCCCCCTGCTAGCCGTCGCCGACGCACTCCTTTTCGAACAAGTACGCGATCCTGTCGCCTTCTCCGCGGCGCGGCCTCATTAAGCCAAAAGCTTAATTTCCCCCCCTCCATAAATGATTACGTCATTCCTATATGAATCTGACTGAACTCAAGCAAAAGCCGATTACCGAACTGCTCGAATTGGCCGAACAGATGGGCATAGAAAATATGGCCCGTTCGCGCAAGCAGGACGTGATTTTCTCCCTGCTGAAAAAGCACGCTAAAAGCGGTGAGGAAATCTCCGGTGATGGCGTGCTGGAGATTCTCCAGGACGGCTTCGGCTTCCTGCGCTCCGCTGACGCTTCCTACCTCGCCGGCCCTGACGACATCTACGTCTCGCCGAGCCAGATCCGCCGTTTCAACCTGCGCACCGGTGACACCATCGTTGGCAAGATCCGGCCGCCGAAGGAAGGCGAGCGTTATTTCGCCCTGCTCAAGGTCGACACGATCAACTTCGATCGCCCTGAGAACGCGAAGAACAAGATTCTCTTCGAGAACCTGACCCCGCTGTTCCCGAACGTGCGCATGAAGATGGAAGCCGGCAACGGTTCCACCGAAGACCTGACCGGTCGTGTGATCGATCTGTGCGCCCCGATCGGCAAAGGCCAGCGTGGTCTGATCGTTGCTCCGCCGAAAGCCGGTAAAACGATCATGCTGCAGAACATCGCAGCGAACATTGCCCGTAACAACCCTGAAGTTCACCTGATCGTGCTGTTGATCGACGAGCGTCCGGAAGAAGTGACCGAAATGCAGCGCACCGTGCGCGGCGAAGTGGTTGCCTCGACCTTCGACGAGCCGCCGACCCGTCACGTGCAGGTTGCTGAAATGGTGATCGAGAAGGCCAAGCGCCTGGTCGAACACAAGAAGGACGTGGTGATCCTGCTCGACTCCATCACCCGTCTGGCCCGTGCCTACAACACCGTGATCCCGAGCTCCGGCAAGGTGCTGACCGGTGGTGTCGATGCCCACGCCCTGGAGAAGCCGAAGCGTTTCTTCGGTGCCGCGCGTAACATCGAAGAAGGCGGCTCGCTGACCATTATCGCCACCGCGCTGGTTGAAACCGGCTCGAAGATGGACGAAGTGATCTACGAAGAGTTCAAGGGTACCGGCAACATGGAGCTGCCTCTGGACCGTCGCATCGCCGAGAAGCGTGTGTTCCCGGCCATCAACATCAACAAGTCCGGCACTCGCCGTGAAGAGTTGCTGACTGCTGACGATGAACTGCAGCGTATGTGGATCCTGCGCAAGCTGCTGCACCCGATGGACGAAGTGGCGGCCATCGAGTTCCTGGTCGACAAGCTGAAAACGACCAAGACCAACGACGAATTCTTCCTGTCGATGAAGCGCAAGTAACATCGTCGGTCGAGTCTGAAAATGGCGTCCCTCAGGGGGCGCCATTTTTTTTGCCCGTTTTTTGTCCGGGCTTTGGGAGGTTTGCGATCTGGTAAGGTCAGTGTTTTGGCAAAACAACAGGCAGTCCCCGAGGCTGTACAAAAAATAACCATCTGATTGGCATCAAGGATTTATGAGCACTCTCGCTTATCGAAGGGATATCGACGGCTTGCGCGCAGTCGCAGTGATTGCCGTGGTGCTGTTCCACTTTGGCGTCCCGGGATTCACCGGCGGATTTGTCGGTGTGGACGTGTTTTTTGTGATTTCCGGCTACCTGATCACCTCGATCATCTGGAACCAGCGCCAGGCCGGGCGTTTCAGCTTCGTCGAGTTCTGGGCCCGGCGTGCCCGGCGGATCCTGCCGGCGCTGTTTGCGATGATCATCGCGGTGCTGGCAGTGGGCTGGTTCCTGCTGGCGCCCAAGGACTACGAAGAGCTCGGACGCTCGGTGCGCTACCAGGTGACTTTCGTCTCGAACATCCTGTTCATGCGTCAGGACGGCTATTTCGACGTCGCGTCGGATCTCAAGCCACTGCTGCACACCTGGTCGCTGGCGGTGGAAGAGCAGTTCTACATCCTTTTCCCGCTGTTGCTGACCGTGCTGTCGAGCCGATTGAAACACTGGCGGCTGGCGCTGTTCGGCGTATTGCTGCTGTCCTTCGGGCTGAGCGTCTGGGCGGTCCAGCATTATCCGGAGAAGGCGTTCTTCCTGTTGCCGATGCGGGCGTGGGAGTTGCTGGCCGGTGCGATGCTTGCGGTAGCGCCCCGACATTCATGGCGCCTCAATCCGATGGCCGCGCAGTGGCTGAGCCTGCTCGGTATGGCGTTGATCCTGCTGGCTGTCTTCGGGTACGACAAACGCACGCCGTTTCCCGGTATCGCTGCGCTGTTACCGGTGCTGGGCGTGGTGGCACTCATTCTGGCCAACGGTCATCGAGAGACGCTAGTTGGTCAATTCCTGAGCAGTCGGGTGATGGTCGGCCTCGGCCTGATTTCCTATTCCTGGTACTTGTGGCATTGGCCGGTGTTCGTGTTTTCCAGCTATGCCAGCGTCGAGGAGCCGGGTGTGCCGGACATCGCAGGGTTGATCCTGTTGACGCTGGTGCTGGGTTACCTGTCATGGAAATTCGTCGAAACGCCGTTCCGCGAGCGTCGCCTGCTGGCCGGGCGTCGACAGGTTCTGCTGGCCGGCTTCTGCGGCATCCTGGTGCTCGGACTGGCCGGGCAAGCCCTGCGCTGGACCGATGGCATGCCGTCCCGTCTGTCCGAACAGGCGCTGCAATATGCCAGGGGCCACGAGTGGCGGCCGGAGCTGATGGCGTGCCTGACGGATGACAAGGCACCGGACGACAAGTTGTTCTGCCATTACGGCGTGGAAAACCTGCCAGCCCAGGCAATGGTCTGGGGCGACAGCCACGCTACGGCATTCATTCCAGTGCTGGAGGACGGTGCGCAAGCCCATGGCGTCAGCGTGATCCTCGCCAGCTCTGCCGGTTGTATTCCGGTCGAGGGGCTGGAAACCGATGCGGCCTGCACGCATTTCAATCGGCGCGTCGAGCAGCGGCTGAGCGCGCAACGTATCAGCGATGTGGTGCTGGTCGCGCGTTGGAGCCTCTATCTGTATGGCGACGCCAAAGGCGATCTCGACCACGCGCTCAGAAAGCCGGATGGCAAATACGACCGTGCCGTCGCTGAGCAACGTCTGGCCGAAGGCTTGCGCGCGCAGCTTGCTCAATTGCGCGAGGGCGGGCATCGGGTCTGGCTGGTGAAAGAGGCGCCGTTACAGGCGTTCAGCCCGCCGTATCGCCTGACACGCCTTGCAATGCTGGGCCATCCGGTGGATAGCGTCGGTCTGGCCATCGGCGAGCATGACAAGCGCCAGGCATTTATCAGCCGCTTATTTGCCCAGTTGGCGCAGGATCCGATGGTGCGGGTGATCGACCCGGCGCCACGGCTGTGCGATGAAAACGGTCTGTGTCGCGCCGAGCTCGACGGCTATTCGCTGTACAAGGATGACAATCACCTGTCGGAAGTAGGTGCGCGATACGTGGCACCGATCCTCGAACCGCTGTTTGTCAGCCTGCAGGCCGGCAAAAATCCGGGTAACGGCCAGGTGAATGCAGCCAAGTAAGCAGTGACGGGCTGCCAGCGACCGGCATAGCAGGTAGGATGTACGCCTATTTTGAGGGTGCCATCGTCAATGAAATTCAAGGATCTTCGGGATTTCGTGCAGCAGCTTGAGCAGCGCGGAGAGTTGAAACGCATCCAGATTCCCGTCTCGCCGGTGCTGGAAATGACCGAGGTGTGCGACCGCACACTGCGGGCCAAGGGCCCGGCGCTGTTATTCGAGAAGCCGACCGGTTACGACATCCCGGTGCTCGGTAATCTGTTCGGCACCCCCGAGCGGGTGGCCATGGGCATGGGCGCCGAGTCCGTCAGCGAGCTGCGCGAGATCGGCAAGCTGCTGGCGTTCCTCAAGGAGCCGGAGCCGCCGAAGGGCTTGAAGGACGCTTGGTCGAAGCTGCCGATCTTCCGCAAGATCATTGCGATGGCGCCGAAAGTCGTCAAAGACGCACCCTGCCAGGAAGTGGTCATCGAAGGCGATGACGTCGATCTGGCGATGCTGCCGGTGCAGACCTGCTGGCCGGGTGACGTGGCGCCGCTGATCACCTGGGGCCTGACGGTCACCAAAGGCCCGAACAAGGACCGGCAGAACCTCGGCATCTACCGTCAGCAAGTGATCGGCCGCAACAAGGTCATCATGCGCTGGCTCAGCCACCGTGGCGGTGCGCTGGATTTCCGTGAGTGGTGCGAGAAGCACCCGGGCCAGCCGTTCCCGGTGTCCGTGGCCCTCGGCGCCGATCCGGCGACCATTCTCGGCGCCGTCACCCCGGTGCCGGACAGCCTCTCCGAATACGCCTTCGCCGGTCTGTTGCGCGACAGTCGCACGGAGCTGGTCAAGTGCCGCGGCAACGACCTGCAAGTGCCGGCCACCGCCGAGATCATCCTTGAAGGTGTGATCCATCCGGGCGAGATGGCCGACGAAGGCCCGTACGGAGACCACACCGGCTACTACAACGAAGTCGACAGCTTCCCGGTGTTCACCGTCGAGCGCATCACTCACCGGATCAAACCGATCTACCACAGCACCTACACCGGCCGTCCGCCGGATGAGCCGGCGATTCTCGGCGTGGCGCTGAACGAAGTGTTCGTGCCGATCCTGCAGAAGCAGTTCCCGGAGATCACCGACTTCTACCTGCCGCCGGAAGGCTGCTCGTACCGCATGGCCGTGGTGACGATGAAGAAGTCGTATCCGGGCCACGCCAAGCGCGTGATGCTGGGTGTCTGGTCGTTTTTGCGACAGTTCATGTACACCAAGTTCGTTATCGTCACCGACGACGATATCAACGCGCGGGACTGGAACGACGTGATCTGGGCCATCACCACGCGCATGGACCCCAAGCGCGACACGGTGATGATCGACAACACGCCGATCGACTACCTCGACTTCGCTTCGCCGGTGTCGGGACTTGGCTCGAAAATGGGCCTGGATGCCACCCACAAGTGGCCGGGCGAAACCACTCGCGAATGGGGCCGCGTCATCGTCAAGGATGATGCCGTCACCCAACGGATCGATGCCATCTGGAATCAGTTAGGAATAGATTGATGCGTGTAACCCTGCAGCCCTCCGGAGCGGTGCTCGAGATACGGCCCGGAGAGCGGATTCTCGATGGTGCGCGGCGCCTGGGCTACGAATGCCCGCAAAGCTGCCGCAACGGCAATTGTCATGTATGCGCAGCGCTGCTGGTGGAAGGCCGGGTCGAACAGGCCGGCAAGGTGCATGACCACGGCGAGTTCTACACTTGCATAGCGCAGCCGCTGGAAGACTGCATCCTGCTGTGGGATGGCGTGCTTGCGCTGGGAGAACTGCCGGTGCGCAGCCTGTCGTGTCAGGTCATCGAATGCCGGGACGTCGGTGGCGATACCTGGCGCGTGCGCCTGCGGGCGCCGGCCGGCAAGCCGCCGCGTTATCACGCCGGCCAGTACCTGATGATCGAGCGCGAGAGCGGCGAGAAATCAGCCTTTTCCATGGCCTCGGCGCCCCACGGCGGGCGAGATCTGGAAATCCACGTCCTGGCGCGCGAAGCCAGTGCCTTGAGCCTGATCGAGCAACTGCAGCGCAATTCGATGGTGCGGGTCGAGCTGCCGTTCGGTGACACCCATCTCGCGGAATTGCCGGACGGACCGCTGGTGCTGATCGCCGCCGGCACCGGCATGGGCCAGATCCACAGCCTGATCGAACATTGCCGGGCCAACGGCTTCAAGCATCCGGTGCATTTGTACTGGGGCGTGCGTCGTCCGGAAGATTTCTATGAAATCGAGCATTGGGACGAATGGCTGAAGCTGCCCAACCTGTTTCTGCACAAGGTCGTCAGCGACCAGTGCGGCTGGGAAGGGCGCTGCGGGATGTTGCATGAGGCGGTGTGCGAAGACTTCCCGGATCTGAAATCCCTGCATGTCTACGCCAGCGGCTCGCCGGCGATGGTTTACGGCACCCTGGATGCGCTGGTGGAAGCCGGGATGGATGCCCACCAGATGCGCGCCGACGTGTTTGCGTATGCGCCGCGCTCTTGAGCCGCGCTCTTGAGTCTGCCTGAGTCGCTTTAGAAGCGTACGCCCGTCGTCACCATGGCCGCATTGGCGCCGAGAAACACCAGCTCGGCGCCCAGCGGGCCATAGTGGGTGCCGACCGACGGAATGATCACCGGTGCAACGCCGAAGTGATTGAGCGGGATCTTGTCCTTGTAGTCACCCCGATAGCCCTGCAGCAACCCGCCCGTGAGTTTCACGTACACCGGATAATCGGCGCTCTCGAAGCGTTTGCCGGCATAGGCGTAATTGGAGCGCTGACTGAACGAGTTACGGAAAGTTGCCCCGCCAAATACCCAGCCGGAAGCCTGATTGCGTTCAATGCCGATCAAGTCCTGATGATTATTGTGTTCGGGGTCGGGTGAGTAATGTTTGGTGTAGACACTGGTTTGTGCGTACCAGAAACCTTTGTCTTCTTGCGAGTCATCCGTAGCCAGTGCCTGGCCGGTCTGAACCAATAAAAGTGCGGCCAAAAGCCTGGTTGTGTTCATCGTGCAGCCTCGGTTGAACGGGTTGGCTTGCGCCAGAGGAAAGCCGTTTTACGCAGGCGATCAGCGACGGTAAATATGGGAAGTCCGAAATTTTAGTAGGAAAAATCCCGAGACTTCATGAACGAATCCTGAACGAAGAGAGGGCTTAACGATATTTCATTCGGGTATTTAAGATATCCGCGCAATGGTATTAGGCTATATCAAACAAGATAGCCCTCGCGGATAACCCCGAATTAGCGCTATCAAAGGTGTCATACATCCTTTAGCACTTTTCGTTTTACAGTTACTGCTATATGTTCTATCAAGCGAATTGTGCTTACATCTTGTAATACTTGCGGGGCCGAACACTTCCGTCATGACAGCCATAGAATCTGCTTTTCTGAATCTGGCTTACCCTCCGCGGCTCGATCTGGGTCCGCAGCTGACTCACGAACAACTTCTCGCTTCCATGCAATCGACCATGGCGCGCCACAAGGGCGGGCCGGTGTGGCTGTTCGCGTATGGTTCGCTGATCTGGCGGCCGGAGTGTTCGGCGGTGGAGCGGGTACGCGGACGGGTGCATGGCTACCATCGCGGCTTGTACCTGTGGTCCCACGAACATCGCGGTACGCCGGAAATGCCGGGGCTGGTATTCGGTCTGGATCGCGGCGGTTCGTGCAGCGGCTTTGCCTACCGGTTGCCGGAAGACAATCTCGACAGTGCGCTGTATGCGCTGTGGAAACGCGAGATGCCGTTCCCGTCCTATCGCCCGCACTGGCTCAACTGCCGTCTCGAAGATGGCAGCCAGGTACAGGCCTTGGGATTCGTGTTGGAGCGACACCTGCCCAGCTATGCCGGCAATCTGCCGGATCACGTGCTGAGCCAGGTGTTCGAAAGCGCTTGCGGGCGTTACGGCACCACTCGCGATTATGTCGAGCAGACCGCCCACGCCCTGCGCAGCCACGCCATGCCAGACCGGAATCTGGAGGCGCGGCTCAAGCGCTGCAAGTCAAAAGCCGATCAGGCGACTGCTTCGCGGCTCTGACTGGCGACTTGCTTGTGCCACAGGGTCGGGGCCAGGAAGGCCATCGACAGCAGGCAAGCGCCCACCAGCAGCACGAAACCGCCATCCCAACCGAAGTGGTCCACGGTGTAGCCCATGGCGGCACTGGCCGCGACCGAACCACCCAGATAACCGAACAGACCGGTGAAGCCTGCGGCAGTGCCAGCGGCTTTCTTCGGTGCCAGTTCCAGCGCCTGCAGACCGATCAGCATCACCGGGCCGTAGATCAGGAAGCCGATGGAGAACAGCGCGATCATGTCGACGGTCGGGTTGCCGGCCGGGTTCAGCCAGTAAACCAGCGTCGCCACGGTCACCAGGGCCATGAACACCATGCCGGTCAGGCCACGGTTGCCACGGAAGATCTTGTCCGACATCCAGCCGCACAGCAGCGTGCCCGGAATGCCCGCCCACTCATAGAAGAAGTAGGCCCACGAAGTCTTGTCGACGTCGAAGTGCTTGGCTTCCTTGAGGTAGGTCGGCGCCCAGTCCAGTACGCCGTAGCGCAGCAGGTAGACGAACACGTTGGCCATGGCGATGTACCAGAGCATTTTGTTGCGCAGCACGTATTTGACGAAGATTTCCTTGGCGCTGAATTCGTCTTCGTGGCTGGCGTCGTAGCCTTCCGGGTAGTCGTTCTTGTACTTCTCGATTGGCGGCAGACCAACCGATTGCGGAGTGTCACGCATGGTGATGAAGGCAAATGCCGCCACCGCCAGGGCTACCGCCGCCGGTACATAGAACGCGGCGTGCCAGTCGTTGAACAGGCCCATGCCGATCAGGAACAGCGGGCCGATCAGGCCGCCGCCGACGTTGTGCGCCACGTTCCACACGGACACCACACCGCCGCGTTCCTTCTGCGACCACCAGTGCACCATGGTCCGTCCGCTCGGCGGCCAGCCCATGCCCTGGGCCCAGCCGTTGATGAACAGCAGGATGAACATCATGGTCACGCTGGACGTTGCCCAAGGTGCGAAACCGAAAATGAACATCACCCCCGCCGAAACCAGCAGGCCGAACGGCAGGAAGTAGCGCGGGTTGGAACGGTCGGAGACCAGGCCCATGAGGAACTTGGACAAACCGTAGGCAATGGCGATGGCCGACATCGCCAGACCCAGTTCGCCACGGGTGTAACCCTCGTCGATCAGGTACGGCATGGCCAGGGAGAAGTTTTTGCGCAGCAGGTAATAACCCGCGTAGCCAAAGAAGATACCGGCGAAGATCTGCCAGCGCAGGCGTCGGTAGGTACTGTCTATTTTTTCTTCAGGCAATGGAGCCTGATGTGCGGCAGGTCGAAAGAAAGCAAACATTCAAGAGCTCCAGATTTCTTGTTTTGACTGCGGATACGAATGTTACAGTTTCGTTACCGAAAATAGCACCGGTTCGCATCGGCAAAACAGCGGAAAATGTTGGAAGTCGCGCGTTCTTTTACGAACCTGTCGCTCTCCTGTAAGAACAGGGCGTTTTCACCACTTATGAACATGGGCTGGCATAGACTCGCGATCCGTCGATCGACTGATCAGCAGAGATGAATGATGGCTTTGAAGGTTCGCATGCTCATGCGCCGATTATTGGCGGCGGCGGTTATCGCCGTTGCGGTGCTGGGATTGATTTACGCCGATCACCCTGCCCAGTCCGGGTTGCGCAATGCAACCGTGCTGATCATCCGCCATGCGGAGAAGCCGACTGAAGGCTCGGTGCTCAATGCCCGGGGCGAAGAGCGGGCTCGCGCCTACGCCGACTACTTCAATCCATTGAAGCTCGATGGCCAGACGCTGACCCCGGAACGGCTGATTGCCGCCGGCGACACTCCCGAGAGCTCCCGCTCACGTTTGACCCTGACCCCGCTGGCCGAGCGCCTGAATCTGTCTATCGAGCAGCCTTACATCAACGGCGACGTGCATGAACTGGTCAAGCTGTTGCGCAAGAGCAATCAGGCGCCGGTCATCCTGATCGCCTGGCACCACGGGCGCATCAACAAGCTGATCAGCGCGTTCGGCGGCGACAGCACGGCCCTGATGGGCCAGAAGAAATGGCCGGACGAGGTGTACGACTGGATGCTCGTGCTGCGTTTCGATGACAAGGGCCAGATCATCAAGGCTGATAGCCGGAAGGTTCTGGAGCACCTGTTGCCGGGCGACGCTGTGGATTCTCCCGGCAACAATTGACGGCTCCGAGGTGCTCAGCGCACCTGCACCACAACCTTGCCCACTGCCTTGCGCTGCCCAAGATCATTGATCGCCTGTGACGCCTTACTCAGCGGATAGACCTGCGACACCAGCGGCTTCAGCTTGCCTTCGGCGAACCAGCCGAACAGTTGCTGGAAGTTCGCAGCGTTGTCCTGCGGCTGGCGCTGCGCGAAGGAGCCCCAGAACACGCCGAGCACCGCTGCACCCTTGAGCAGGGCGAGGTTGACCGGCAGTTCGGGGATGCGTCCGCTGGCGAAACCGACCACCAGCAGGCGGCCGTTCCAGGCGATGGCGCGGATGGCCTGGTCGAACAGGTCGCCGCCGACCGGGTCGTAGATCACGTCGGCACCCTGGCCGTCGGTCAGGCGTTTGATTTCGTCCTTGAGGCTGGTTTCGCTGTAGTTGATCAACTCGTCTGCACCAGCGGCCTTGGCCACGGCGAGCTTCTCGGCGCTGCTGGCGGCGGCGATAACCCGGGCGCCCATGGCTTTGCCGATCTCCACGGCAGCCAGGCCGACACCTCCGGAGGCACCGAGCACCAAGAGAGTTTCCCCCGGTTGCAGGTTGCCGCGCTGTTTGAGGGCGTGCATCGACGTGCCGTAAGTCATGCTGAAGGCGGCGGCGGTGTTGAAATCCATCGACGGCGGAATCGGCAGCACGTTATAGCCCGGCACCGCCACCTGCTCGGCGAAGCTGCCCCAGCCGGTCAGGGCCATGACCCGGTCGCCAATCTTGAGGTGACTGATCTTTTCGCCGACTTCGCGGACCACGCCAGCCGCTTCGCCACCCGGCGAGAACGGGAAGGGCGGCTTGAACTGGTACTTGCCCTCGATGATCAGCGTGTCCGGGAAGTTGACCCCGGCGGCGTGCACGTCCAGCAGGATTTCATTCTTCTTCGCGACAGGACTGGCGACGTCTTCCAGCACCAGCGATTCGGCAGGGCCGAAGGCTTTGCACAGCACGGCTTTCATCAGGGCTATTCCTTTGGGAGTGATGGCCGATAAGTGTAGGTGTGGCAGTCAACGGGTCAACGAGCATGCCCGGCCCTGATAGTCCGCCATAAGCTTGTGCTTGCGCGGCGGGTCGTTATGCTAGGCCGCAAACCGGATAAGGAGCGAATTGTGAAAGCGTGGATCATGTTGTTGCTGGCCCTGTCTCTGCCTGTGGCAGCGCTGGCCGAAGAAGCCAAAGAAGGCGAGGCGCCGAAGGTCAACTACATCACCCTGAGTCCGCCGTTCGTGGGCAACTACGGGCTGGACGGCACGCCGAAGCTCAAGGTCTACAAGGCCGACGTGGCGTTGCGGGTGACCGGCGACGAGGCAACCAAACTGGTCAAGGCCAACGAGCCGCTGATCCGCAATCAGCTTGTGGCGCTGTTCACTCAGCAGACCACCGACGCGATGGGCAGCATCGAAGGCAAGGAAAAGCTGCGTCAGGAAGCCTTGAAGCAGACCCAGCAAGTGATGAATGACGAGACCGGCAAGCCGGTGGTCGAGGATCTGTTGTTCAACAACCTGATCATTCAGTAAGGCTGGACTCGCAGGAGTCGGATTCCGGCTCCTGCGAAGACGCGGTCAAAGCAACGCGATAACCGCCGCCCATTGTTCGGCCGTCACCGGCATCACCGACAGCCGCGAGCCCTTCTGCACCAGTGGCATCTCGGCCAGCGCGGTCTGCTGCTTCAGGTAATCCAGCTTCAACACCCGGGCGAACGTCTCGACATGGGCGACATCGATCGCGCTCCAGGCGTTTTTCTCCGGCGTGGCTTTGGGGTCGAAGTAATGGCTTTCCGGTTCCAGTGCGGTGGGATCCGGGTACGCGGCCTCGATGATCCTGCCGATTCCGGCAATCCCCGGCTCAGGGCAGCTGGAGTGATAGAAAAAGAACTCATCCCCCACTGCCATGGCCCGCAGGAAGTTGCGCGCCTGGTAGTTGCGTACCCCGTCCCAGCGCGCCTTGCCGAGTTTTTCCAGACCCTTGATCGAGAGTTCGTCGGGCTCGGATTTCATCAGCCAGTAGGCCATGGTGGTTGCTCCTGAAACGGTCATTGGGCAGGTTGTCGGGCAATTTTATGACAAACCGACAGTCGGTTGACGCCAGCATTTGCGCAGAGGTTCACGTTGTCGCAAAATGCCGGCCTTTAAAGCTTGACGCTGCTGCACGGCCTACGAATGGAAACCGCTGCTGTCATCGTGATGATGTGCCTTGAGGGGGGCAATCGATGAAACGCAAACCGGATTTGCTGTGGACTTTGGTGATTTTGTTCGGCCTTGGCGTCGTGACCACCGGTTATGCGCAAAGTCTGTGGGCCAACAAGGCCGATGCTCCGATTGAAGTGGCGCAACAAGTACAGCAGTCGACAGCGTTCAAACGCTGATCCTGTCTTCCCGACGCCGCTGATTCCCTCGCGGCGTCTATCCTGCGAAATACCACGCCTTGTCGGTCACCGTTCCCTGCAACGGTACATCCCAGCTGGCCTGCGCCAGTCGTTCGACTTTCTGACATTCATGGGCCAGGCCCAATAGCGTCGGCTTGCGCCAGTTCTGGCGTCGGGCCAGGTACGCGAGGCTGCGGTCGTAGAATCCGCCGCCCATCCCCAGTCGTCCGCCGACATCGTCAAACCCTACCAATGGCAACAACACCAGATCCAGTGCCCATATCTTGCGCTGACGGGCGACATTGACTCGAGGCTCAAGAATTCGGAAGCGGTTGGGCCGCAGCTTTTCGCCGGGGCGGATCTGCTGAAAGACCATTTTGGTCCGCGGCCAGGCACTCAACACCGGCAGGTAGGTTTTTTTGCCGCGGCGCTGGGCGGCACGCAGCAACAGGCGCGGGTCGATCTCACCGTCGGTGGGCAGGTACAGGGAAATGTGTTTCGCCCGGCGAAATTGCGGGTCCTGCGCGAGTTGTTTGTACAGACCTTCGGCGGCCGCGCGTTGCTGACTTGGCGTCAAGGAGCGGCGGGCCTTGCGCAGCAGGCGGCGCAGTTGGGGACGGGGCAGCAGCGCGGGTTCGGTCATGGTCGGCTTCGGCAGGGTGGGACGAAAACGTACGCATAAAAAATCCGATGCCGGCATGCACCGGCATCGGATTCGAATCAGGCTCCCCGGATGAGCCGCTGTCGACTTAGCCCTTGAACCCGAGAGTTCAAGGTGGAGGATGCAGTAGGCTTTAAGGCTTTCCGTCTGGCGGACATGCACACCAGCCCAACGTGCAACCCCCAGGGTAGTGCAAATCGGCTCAGGGACATCGTCAACTGGCAAGCACCCCAGGGAGTGCGGCGAGTATACCTCAAGCGGCCTGGCGAATCAGCCCTTGCTGATGTCCGGATCGTCGGCCAGTACCAGATCGACACGATCGAGCAAGTCACGCACCTGTTCACGGGTCGAGCCGCTGGCCTGGATGTCCGGGCGCTCTTCTTTGTGCAAGAGATCGTGGGTGATGTTCAGGGCGGCCATCACGGCGATGCGGTCGGCGCCGATGACTTTACCGCTGCTGCGGATCTCGCGCATCTTGCCGTCCAGGTAACGCGCGGCACTGACCAGATTGCTGCGTTCTTCCTGGGGACAGATGATCGAATATTCTTTGTCGAGGATCTGCACGGTAACGCTATTGCTTGAACTCATGAGTCTTGCTCCAGGGCCTTGAGGCGCGAAATCATCGACTCGACCTTACGCCGGGCGATTTCGTTTTTTTCAATGAGGTGCGCGCGTTCCTCGCGCCAGGTCTTTTCCTGAGCTAGTAAGAGTGCGTTTTGACTCTTTAGTTGCTCGACCCGAGTAATCAGCAGTTCGAGTCTGGCCATCAGCGCTTGCAGGTCGGTGTCTTCCATTGTGTCCACTGATTCGGTCTGATGGGTTTGGCTGGGGGACAGCCTTTAATGGTCTTGGCGAGTCTGTCGATGTAGGATACAAGGCCTTCATTCTAGACATAGCGCCGTCTGGCGCCTAGCTGCCCATGCCCATTCAGAATTCTCCGTACCAAGCCTTCGCCACCCTGCTGACTGCCAGCGGTCACAACGTCTCGCCTGCCGAACTGCATGGCCTGCTGCTCGGTCGCAGCTGCGCCGGTGCCGGCTTCAATGCCGAAGAATGGCTGATCGACGCTGCCGAGCTGCTCGAAAGCGAGCCGCAGGACAACGTTCGCAACGCGCTCATCGGCCTGCAGGAAATGGTCAAGGGCGAGCTTACCGGCGACGACGTGACCGTCGTGCTGCTGTTGCCGACCGACGACGTGCCGCTGGCCGATCGCGCTGCCGCACTGGGCGAATGGTGTCAGGGCTTCCTCACCGGTTTCGGCCTGAACTGCCGCGACAGCAGCATGCTGAGCACCGAGGCCACCGAGGTGTTGCAGGATCTGGCAGCGATCTCCCAGGTGCAAGATGCACTGGAAGAATCCGAAGACGGCGAAAGCGACTACATGGAAGTCATGGAGTACCTGCGTGTAGCGCCGCTGCTGCTGTTCTCCGAAACCAAGAAAGCCGACGTGCCGCCAGCCGCCAAGCCGTCGCTGCACTGATCGCGTGCCAGGGAAAGCCATCTGCCCATGATCCATATCCCGAAAGCGGAATACACCCGTCGCCGCAAGGCACTCATGGCGCAGATGGAACCCAACAGCATCGCCATCCTGCCCGCCGCTGCGGTTGCCATTCGCAACCGTGACGTCGAGCACGTCTACCGCCAGGACAGCGACTTCCAGTACCTGAGCGGTTTCCCCGAGCCACAGGCGGTCATCGTCCTGATGCCCGGTCGCGAACACGGCGAATACGTGCTGTTCTGCCGTGAACGCAATGCCGAACGCGAACTCTGGGACGGCCTGCGCGCCGGCCAGGAAGGTGCGATTCGCGACTTTGGCGCCGACGACGCGTTCCCCATCACTGATATCGACGACATCCTGCCGGGCCTGATCGAAGGTCGCGACCGGGTGTATTCGGCCATGGGCAGCAACCCGGAATTCGACCGTCACCTGATGGACTGGATCAACGTGATCCGCTCCAAGGCGCACCTCGGCGCCCAGCCGCCGAACGAATTCGTTGCCCTGGATCACCTGCTGCACGACATGCGCCTGTATAAATCGGCGGCAGAAGTGAAGGTGATGCGCGAAGCGGCGCGGATTTCCGCCCAGGCTCACATCCGGGCGATGCAGGCCAGCCGTGCCGGCCTCTACGAATACAGCCTCGAAGCCGAGCTGGATTACGAGTTCCGCAAGGGCGGGGCGAAGATGCCGGCCTACGGTTCGATCGTCGCTGCCGGGCGCAACAGCTGCATCCTGCATTACCAGCAGAATGACGCGTTGCTCAAGGACGGTGACCTGGTGCTGATCGACGCCGGTTGCGAAATCGACTGCTACGCCAGCGACATCACGCGGACGTGGCCGGTCAACGGCAAGTTCTCCGCCGAGCAGAAAGCGATCTACGAATTGGTATTGGCCTCGCAGGAAGCCGCGTTCGCCGAAATCGCCCCGAACAAACACTGGAACCAGGCGCACGAAGCCACGGTTCGGGTGATCACCACCGGGCTGGTGCAGCTGGGGTTGTTGCAGGGCGAGGTGGACGAGTTGATCGCCTCCGAGGCCTACAAAGCGTTTTACATGCACCGCGCCGGCCACTGGCTGGGGATGGATGTGCATGACGTCGGCGAGTACAAGGTCGGCGGCGAATGGCGAGTGCTGGAAGTCGGCATGGCGTTGACCGTGGAGCCGGGCATCTACATCGCCCCGGACAATCAGAACGTAGCGAAGAAATGGCGCGGCATTGGCGTGCGCATCGAGGACGACGTGGTAGTGACCAAGAGCGGTTGTGAAATCCTGACCGGCGGTGTGCCGAAAACCGTCGCCGAGATCGAAGCCCTGATGGCGCAAGCACGGACACACGCGGCATGAGTCGGGTCAATCTGGCAATCATCGGTGGCGGTCTGGTCGGCGCCAGTCTGGCGTTGGCCTTGCAGGCCGGAGCCAAGGCCCGGGGCTGGAAGATCGTGCTGATCGAACCGTTCGCTCCCGGCGACAGCTGGCAGCCGAGCTACGACGCACGTTCATCGGCGCTGTCCTTTGGCTCGCGGCAGATTTATCAGCGGCTGGGCGTGTGGCAGGAAATCTCCCGCCGCGCCGAGCCGATCAAGCAGATTCATGTGTCCGACCGTGGACGGTTTTCCACCGCCCGACTGTCGGCGATGGAAGAGGGCGTACCGGCGCTCGGTTATGTCGTGGAAAACGCCTGGCTCGGTCATAGCCTGTGGCAACACCTCGACAAAGACGTGATCAGTTGGCGCTGCCCGGCGGAAGTCATCCGCATGGAGCCGCTGCCCGATGGCTATCGCCTGACCCTCAACGATGAGACCACCGTCGAATGCGATCTGGCGGTGCTCGCCGATGGCGGCCGCTCCGGTCTGCGCGAACAACTGGGCATCAACGTGCGCAAGCGCCCGTACAACCAGAGCGCGCTGATCGCCAACATCACCCCGAGCGAAGCGCACAACGGCATGGCCTTCGAGCGCTTCACCGACGAAGGCCCGATGGCGCTGCTGCCGCTGCCGGAAAACCGCTGCGCGCTGGTCTGGACCCGTCTGGGCATGGACGCGCAACGTCTGGCGGACCTGAGTGATCGTGATTTCCTCAGCGAGCTGCAAGGTGTGTTCGGTTACCGTCTCGGCACTTTGAAGCAGGTCGGCGCACGGCATCTGTATCCGCTGTCGCTGGTGGAGGCCGAAGAGCAGGTGCGTTCACATCTGGCCGTCCTCGGCAACGCCGCCCACAGCCTGCACCCGATTGCCGGGCAGGGTTTCAACCTGTCCCTGCGCGATGCCGATGCCTTGGCCGCCGCGCTGCTGACCAGCGACAAACCACTGGGGGATTTCGCCACGCTGCAGGCCTATCGCGAGCGCCAGCGCCTCGATCAGGACCTCACCGTGGGCTTCTCCGATCAGGTCACGCGCCTGTTCGGCAGCACTCAGCCGCTGGTGTCGCTGGGGCGCAACATCGGCCTGCTCGGCCTCGATCTGCTGCCGCCGGCCAAACGCTGGTTCGCCCGTCAGGCCATGGGGCTGGGGACGCGGCCGGATGCGTGAGTGGCTGATCAAACAGTTTGGCAAGGCGCGGCTGATGCGCTGGATCATGACGTTCTACCCGCCGTACTTCGGCGCCGGAGTCCGGGTGAAGCACATCAGCGATGACTTTCGTGACATCCAGGTCTCGATGGGCCTGGGCTGGTACAACCGCAATTACGTCGGCACCCAGTTCGGCGGCAGTCTGTATTCGATGGTCGATCCGTTTTTCATGTTGATGCTCATGGAGAACCTCGGCTCGCGCTACATCGTCTGGGACAAGGCTGCCGACATTGACTTCATTGCGCCGGGCAAAGGCCCGGTGTTCGCCCGGTTCAACATCGACGACACCCTGCTCGACGAAATCCGTCGGCAGACCGCCAGTGGCGAGAAATACCTGCCGCAGTTGCAGGTCGACATTCATGACGGCGCCGACAACCTGGTGGCGCGGGTCGGTAAAACCCTTTACGTGCGGCTCAAGCCGCAAGCGAGACAGGCTTAAAGCATGGAAATGCGCGCGGATGTGCTGATTGTCGGAGCCGGAATGGTCGGCAGCGCCCTGGCGCTGGCGTTGCAGGGCAGCGGACTGGAAGTCCTGCTGCTCGACGGCAGCCCGCTGAGCGTCAAACCCTTCAATGGCGATGCGCCGTTCGAGCCGCGAGTCAGTGCGCTGTCGGCGGCCAGTCAGCGGATCCTCGAGCGCCTCGGCGTGTGGGACGGCATCGTCAACCGTCGCAGCAGCCCCTACACCGACATGCACGTCTGGGACGGCAGCGGCACCGGGCAGATCCACTTTTCGGCCAGTAGCGTGCACGCCGAAGTGCTCGGCCACATTGTCGAGAACCGCGTAGTGCAGGATGCCTTGCTCGACCGTTTGCACGATTGCGATCTCGGCCTGCTGGCCAATGCGCGGCTGGAGCAGATGCGCCGCTCCGGTGACGACTGGCTGCTGACCCTGGCTGACGGTCGCACCCTGCGCGCGCCGCTGGTGATCGCAGCAGATGGCGCCAACTCCGCCGTACGTCGCCTGACCGGCGTCGCCACTCGCGAGTGGGATTATCTGCATCACGCCATCGTCACCAGCGTGCGCAGCAGCAAGCCGCACCGCATGACAGCGTGGCAGCGTTTCACCGATCACGGGCCGCTGGCGTTTCTGCCGCTGGAGCGTGACGGTCAGCAGGACTGGTGCTCGATCGTCTGGTCGACCACGCCGAGCGAAGCCGAACGGCTGATGGCGCTGGATGAAGCGGATTTCTGCCGTGAGCTGGAACGCGCCTTCGAAGGTTGCCTCGGCGACGTCATCAGCGCCGACCCGCGGCTGTGCGTGCCGCTGCGTCAACGTCACGCCAAGCGCTACGTGGCCGAAGGCCTGGCGCTGATCGGCGATGCGGCGCACACCATTCACCCATTGGCGGGGCAGGGCGTGAACCTTGGTTTCCTCGACGCTGCCGTGCTGGCCGAAGTGCTGTTGCAAGCCCACGAACGCGGCGAACGTCTGGCGGACGTGAAGGTCTTGAGCCGCTACGAGCGTCGGCGCATGCCGCACAACCTGGCGCTGATGGCGGCGATGGAAGGCTTCGAGCGGTTGTTCCAGGCCGATCCGCTGCCGCTGCGCTGGTTGCGCAACACCGGACTGAAAATCGTCGAGCAGATGCCCGAGGCCAAAGCGCTGTTCGTACGCGAAGCGTTGGGGCTGACCGGGGACTTGCCGGCGCTTGCCAAGGTCTGACGAACGTCGTGCAACATCTGGTAACTCCTTGGGAAAGTGATCGATTGAGCTGGTAAATGTGAGTCCTTATCATTTGGGCCACTTTTCCCGACCGAGAGATCACTCCCATGTTGGCACCCCAGCGTCTTCTGACCGCACTGGCCCTGACCCTGATCGGCAGCACCGCCGCCCAGGCCGCCGACGAGGTGGTGGTCTACTCGTCGCGCATCGATGAACTGATCAAACCGGTGTTCGATGCCTACACCGCCAAGACCGGGGTGAAGATCAAGTTCATCACCGACAAGGAAGCGCCGCTGATGCAGCGGATCAAGGCCGAAGGCGAGAATGCCACTGCCGACCTGCTGCTGACCGTCGATGCCGGCAACCTCTGGCAGGCCGAGAAGATGGGCATTCTCCAGCCGTTCACCTCGAAAACCATCGACGCCAACATTCCTCTGCAATATCGCTCGTCCAGCCACGCCTGGACCGGTCTGAGCCTGCGCGCGCGGACCATCGCCTACTCCACCGAGCGCGTGAAACCGGGCGAGCTGACCACCTACGAAGCGCTGGCCGACAAGAACTGGGAAGGCCGCCTGTGCCTGCGCACGGCGAAGAAGGTCTACAACCAGTCGCTGACCGCCACCATGATCGAAGTCCACGGCGCCGAGAAAACCGAGAAGATCCTCAAGGGCTGGGTCAATAACCTGTCCACCGACGTGTTCTCCGACGACGTCGCGGTACTGGAAGCGATCAACGCCGGCCAGTGCGACGTCGGCATCGTCAACACCTACTACTACGGTCGCCTGCACAAGCAGAAACCGGACCTGCCGGTGAAACTGTTCTGGCCGAACCAGGCGGATCGCGGTGTGCACGTCAACCTGTCGGGCATCGGTTTGACCAAACATGCACCTCACCCGGAAGCCGCCAAGGCACTGGTGGAGTGGATGACCACGCCTGAGGCACAGAAGATCTTCGCTGACGTAAACCAGGAATTCCCGGCGAATCCGGCGGTGAAGCCTTCGGAAGAAGTGGCGGCGTGGGGGCAGTTTGTCGCCGATACGCTGCCGGTCGAAGTGGCGGGCAAGCGTCAGGCTGAAGCGATCCGGATGATGGATCGGGCGGGCTGGAACTGACGCTGCGAGTCGAATCGCCGCAAGCGTGACGCGCAGCGTCACACGATACGTGCCCACGCAACGCGTGGGCACAATCATTCAACGAGAGTTTTTCCTTGGCCCACCCCGCCCAGCGCCGCTGGTACCCCATCGTCTTCGCCATCGCCGCGTTGGTGCTGCTCCCCCTCAGCGTCCTCCTGCTGTCGTGGCAGACCATCGACCAGCAGATCTGGTCGCACCTGTGGGAAACCCAGATGCCGCGCCTGCTGGGCAACACCCTGACGCTGGTCTTCGGCGTAGGTGTCGGTGTGACGCTGATCGGTGTAAGCCTCGCCTGGCTCACCAGCCTCTGCGAATTCCCCGGCCGGCGCTGGCTCGACTGGGCGCTGATGCTGCCGTTCGCGATCCCGGCCTACGTGCTGGCGTTCGTGTTCGTTGGCCTGCTGGACTTCGCCGGTCCCGTGCAAAGCCTGCTGCGTGAATGGTTCGGAACCGGCCTGCGTCTGCCGCGAGTGCGCTCCACCGGTGGCGTGATTCTGGTGTTGGTGCTGGTGTTCTACCCCTACGTTTACCTGCTGGCGCGCACCGCGTTTCTCGCCCAAGGCAAAGGCCTGATGGAAGCGGCGCGGGTGCTAGGGCAGTCACCGTGGCAAGCGTTCTGGCGCGTGGCATTGCCGATGGCGCGACCGGCCATCGGCGCCGGCGTGGCGCTAGCCTTGATGGAAACCCTGGCGGATTTCGGCGCGGTGTCGGTGTTCAACTTCGACACGTTCACCACCGCAATCTACAAGACCTGGTATGGCTTCTTCAGTCTGTCGAGCGCTGCGCAACTGGCCAGTCTGTTGTTGCTGGTGGTGATGCTGGTGCTGTACGGCGAACGTCGCGCCCGCGGTGCCAATCGGGCGAGCAACGAGCGGCCGCGGGTCAAGGCGCTGTATCACCTGCGCGGCCCAAAGGCCTGGGCGGCAACCGGCTGGTGCGGTCTGGTGTTCGCCTGTGCGTTTGTCATTCCGGTGCTGCAACTGCTGGTGTGGTTCTGGCAGCGCGGGCGTTTCGATCTGGATGAGCGTTACGCCGGGCTGATTCTGCACACCCTGTATCTGGGCGGCATGGCGGCGTTGATCACGGTCAGCGTGGCGATGTTGCTGGCGTTCGCCCGACGTCTGGCACCGACTTCTGCGATCCGTTCCGGCGTCAGTCTGGCCAACCTCGGCTACGCGTTGCCGGGCTCGGTGCTGGCGGTGTCGATCATGCTGGCATTCAGTTATCTGGATCGTGAGCTGGTGATTCCGCTGTCCGGCTGGCTCGGCGGTGCGGGCAAACCGTTGCTGCTGGGCAGTCTGGCGGCGTTGTTGATGGCTTATCTGGTGCGCTTCGTGGCGGTGGCCTACGGGCCGCTGGAAAGCAGTCTGGCGCGTATACGGCCCTCTTTGCCTGAAGCGGCACGTAGCCTGGGTGTCAGTGGGCCGCGACTGTTTTTCAAAGTGTATCTGCCGTTGCTGCTGCCCGGCACGCTCAGCGCCGCACTGCTGGTGTTCGTCGACGTGCTCAAGGAAATGCCCGCGACCCTGCTGATGCGCCCGTTTGGCTGGGACACGCTGGCGGTGCGCATCTTCGAGATGACCAGCGAAGGCGAATGGGCGAGGGCGTCGTTGCCGGCGCTGACGCTGGTGCTGGTCGGGTTGTTGCCGGTCATCGGACTTATCCGCCGCTCGGCGCACCGAAACACTTAGTCGTCAGTCCTGAATCATGCGGCTACAATGCGCGGCATTCGGTGCGGTCCGTCTGACAGACCCTGTCGCTGAAATCGGCTGAGAGCCTTCTCTTTCGGGGCTTTCAAACCGTGCAGCAGCGCTCCGCACCTTCGCCACGCCCGGAAGGAGAAACCCATGGGACAGCGTACGCCTCTGTATGACCTGCATCTCGCCCTCGGCGCGAAAATGGTCGATTTTGGCGGTTGGGACATGCCACTGCATTACGGCTCGCAGGTCGAGGAGCACCACGAGGTGCGTCGCGATTGCGGGGTGTTCGATGTATCCCACATGACCGTGATCGATGTCGCCGGCAACCAGGCCAAGGCCTGGCTCCAGCATTTGCTGGCCAACGACGTCGAACGCCTGCACAGCCCCGGCCGTGCGTTGTACAGCACCATGCTCAACGAGCGCGGCGGCATCGTCGACGACATGATCGTCTATCGCCTCGAGGACGGTTACCGACTGGTGGTCAACGCCTCGACCCGCGATCAGGATCTGGCGTGGATGCAGGCTCATCTCTCCGGCTTCGATGTGCAGCTGCAAGAACGCACGGATCTGGCGATGCTCGCCATTCAAGGCCCCCATGCCCGGCACAAGATTGCCGAACTGGTGACCCAGTCCCGCGCCAATCTGATCCAGATGCTCAAGCCTTTCGAAGGTCAGGTCGACGGCGACTGGTTCATTGCCCGCACCGGTTACACCGGTGAGGACGGACTGGAAATCGCCCTGCCGGCCGATCAGGCCCCCGGATTCTTCAACGATCTGGTAGGCGCCGGCATTTCTCCCATTGGCCTCGGTGCCCGCGACACCTTGCGGGTGGAAGCGGGGATGAACCTCTACGGTCAGGACATCCATCAGGACGTTTCGCCGCTGGCCTCGAACATGGCCTGGAGCATTGCCTGGGAACCGGCCACGCGCCGCTTCATCGGTCGCGATGCGCTGGAAGCGGAAAAAGCCGCCGGCGTGCAGCACAAACTGGTGGGTCTGGTGCTTGAGGAACGCGGGGTTTTGCGTGCGCATCAGGTGGTTCGTATCGCTGATGTTGGCGAAGGAGAGATCACCAGTGGTAGTTTCTCTCCTACGCTTAGCAAGTCGATTGCCCTGGCGCGTGTACCGATGGCGACTGCCGACCGCGCCGAAGTGGAAATCCGTGGCAAGTGGTATCCGGTGCGAGTGGTCAAACCGACCTTCGTCCGTCACGGCAAAACCTTGATCTAACCTTTTCCGGCGGGCACGACCGCTGACAATTTCTTGAGGACACCGAGCATGAGCAATATCCCCGCCGACCTGCGTTTTGCCGAAAGTCATGAATGGGCGCGCCTGGAAGCCGACGGCACCGTCACCGTGGGCATCAGCGATCACGCACAGCAAGCGCTGGGCGATGTGGTGTTTGTCGAGCTGACTGAAGTCGGCAAGGTGTTTGCTGCCGGTGATGCGGCAGGTGTTGTCGAGTCGGTGAAAGCCGCTTCCGACATCTACTCCCCGGTCGGCGGTGAAGTGATCGCGGTCAACGAAGAGCTGGCGGATTCGCCGGAGCTGCTGAACGAAGAACCGTACAGCTCGTGGATCTTCAAGCTCAAGCCGAGCGACAAGTCCGAGCTGGACAAGCTGCTCGACGCCGCTGCCTACAAGCAGTCCATCGGCGAGTAAGCTTCAAGCAACACCGCAAAGCCCCGATCCGTCGGGGCTTTTTTGTGGCCGAAGCTTTCTATTGCGCGGCTCAGGCGTTGCCCAATACCGTTTTGACCGCCGCCACCGAGCGCTCGACATCGGCTTTGGTCATGGTCGTGAACATCGGCAAGGACACGATCAACCGTCCGACCCGTTCGGCAACCGGCAACATGCCTTCCTTGAAACCGCGCTCGCGGTACAGGCTCAACAAGTGGATCGGCGGATAGTGATAACCGATGCCGATGCCCAGCGCCTGAATCTGCTCCATGAACGTGGCCCGCGCCGGCAAGCCGTCCTTGCGCTCCGGCAATACCAGCTGGAACAGGTGCCAGTTGCTGTTGGTGAAATCGGCAGGTGGCAGTTGCGCGCCGTACGTGGCTTCGAAGTCGTCGCCAAAGCACTTGAAGTAGTGGCGAGCCAGTTCCTGACGATGAGCAGTCAGGGCTTCGATGTGGGCGAACTGGCCGAGGCCGATGGTCGCTGCGACGTCGGTCATGTTGAACTTGCCGCCGAGCACATCGACGTCCAGGCCGTCGAAGCCGGTGCGGGTGACGCCCTGCAGGCGATATTTCTCCGCCAGACGCGCTTCCTCGGGCGTGTTCAGCACCAGGCAGCCACCCTCGGAGCAGGTCACGTTCTTGTTGGCCTGGAAGCTGAACGACACGAAGTCGCCGGTGGCGCCGATGCGCTGGCCGTTCCAGCTCGAACCCAGGGCCTGGGCGGCGTCTTCGATGATGCGCAGGTTGTGCTTTTTGGCGATGGCGTACAGGCGCTCCATGTCCACCGGCAACCCGGCGAGGTAGACCGGAATGACGGCTTTGGTGCGCGGCGTGATGGCCGCTTCCAGTTTATCCAGGTCGATGTTGCGGGTGACCGGATCGATGTCGGCGAACACCGGGGTGGCGCCCACTTCAAGAATCACGTTGGCCGTGGCGACCCAGGAGATCGGCGTGGTGATCACTTCGTCACCCGGTCCGATGCCGGCGATGCGCAGGGCAATCTCCATGGTGCAGGTGCCGGAGTTGAAGGTGCGTACCGGACGCCCGCCGAAATACTCCGACAGTTGCGCTTCGAAGGCCTGGACCTTCGGCCCGCTGGTGATCCAGCCGGAACGCAGGACATCGCCGACGGCGGCGATGGTGGCTTCGTCGATGACAGGTTTGGAAAACGGCAGAAACGGCAGTTGGCTCATGAGGATTCGATCATCCAAGGGTTGGGCGCGTGTTGCAGGTGCCACAGCATGCCCCGTTCGACCACCCGCCGCCAAGCCGTCCGCGACGGGATCGACTGCTATGCTGGTTTGACCGTGTTGCATTGACGCCGAGCGCCAGCCAAGAGAGAGCCCGTCATGTCCCAGTTGCCATCCTTGAGCCAGTTACGCGACCCCCATGCCTTCCTGCGCCGTCACCTCGGCCCTGATGCCGCCGAGCAGCAGGCCATGCTCGACAGCCTGGGCCTGGGCAGTCGGATCGAACTGATCGAGCAGACCGTCCCGCCCGCCATCCGCCTCAACCGTGAACTGGACTTGCCGCCCGCGCTGGACGAGCAGGCCGCGCTGGCGAAACTGCGCGGCTACGCCGAGCAAAACCAGGTCTGGACCAGCCTGATCGGCATGGGTTACCACGGCACCCTCACGCCGACGGTCATTCTGCGCAACGTGCTGGAAAATCCCGGCTGGTACACCGCGTATACGCCGTATCAACCGGAAATCGCCCAGGGCCGGCTCGAAGCGTTGCTCAACTTCCAGCAACTGACCATCGACCTCACCGGTCTGGAACTGGCCAACGCTTCGCTGCTCGATGAGGCGACTGCGGCCGCCGAGGCCATGGCGCTGGCCAAACGTGTGGCGAAGTCGAAGAGCAATCTGTTTTTCGTCGATGAAAACTGTCATCCGCAAACCATTTCCGTGGTGCAGACCCGCGCCGAAGGCTTCGGTTTCGAGCTGATCGTCGACACTGTGGATAACTTGAAACAGCACCAGGTATTCGGCGCTCTGCTGCAATATCCCGACACCCACGGCGAGGTCCGCGACCTGCGTCCGTTGATCGATCACCTGCATGCGCAACAGGCGCTGGCCTGTGTCGCGGCCGATCTGCTGAGCTTGCTGTTGCTGACACCGCCGGGTGAACTGGGCGCCGATGTGGTCTTCGGCTCATCCCAGCGTTTCGGCGTGCCAATGGGGTACGGCGGGCCGCATGCGGCGTTTTTCGCCAGTCGCGAGGAATATAAACGGGCGATTCCCGGGCGCATCATCGGCGTGTCGAAAGACGCGCGGGGCAACGTTGCGCTGCGTATGGCCCTGCAGACCCGCGAGCAGCATATTCGCCGGGAGAAGGCCAACTCGAACATCTGCACAGCTCAAGTGCTGTTGGCCAACATCGCCAGTTGCTACGCGGTGTACCACGGGCCGGAAGGCCTGAAACGGATTGCCCAGCGAGTCCATCGGTTGACCTGCATCCTCGCTGCCGGCCTCGAACGGCATGGCATCAAACGCATCAACCAGCAGTTTTTCGACACGTTGACCCTGGACGTCGGCGGCGCGCAGACCGCGATCATCGAAAGCGCTCAGGCGGCACAGATCAACCTGCGCATTCTCGGTCGCGGCCATTTGGGCCTGAGTCTCGATGAAACCTGTGACGAGAGCACCGTCGGCAAACTGTTCGATGTATTGCTGGGTGTCGATCATGGGCTCAACGTCGAGGAACTCGACGCCGAAGCGTTGGTATCCGGAATTCCTGACAATCTGCAACGCAGCTCACCGTACCTGCGCCACCCGGTGTTCAACGCCCATCACAGCGAAACCGAGATGCTGCGCTACCTCAAACAGCTGGAAAACAAGGATCTGGCGCTCAACCAGTCGATGATCCCGCTCGGCTCCTGCACCATGAAACTCAACGCCACCAGCGAGATGATCCCGATCACCTGGCCGCAATTCGCCAACCTGCACCCGTTCGTGCCCCGGGAGCAGGCCGTCGGTTACACGCTGATGATCGAAGAGCTGGAACGCTGGTTATGCGCGATCACCGGGTTCGATGCGATCTGCATGCAGCCCAACTCCGGGGCCCAGGGCGAATACGCCGGGTTGCTGGCGATCCGCAAATACCACGAAAGCCGCCACCAGGGCGGGCGCGACATCTGCCTGATCCCGTCATCGGCCCACGGCACCAACCCGGCCTCGGCGCAGATGGCCGGGATGCGCGTGGTGATCGTCGAGTGCGACGAGGCGGGCAACGTTGATCTGGATGACCTGAAATCCAAGGCATCCGAAGCGGGAGACAAGTTGTCGTGCCTGATGGCGACCTATCCGTCGACCCACGGCGTATACGAGGAGGGCATCAGCGAAATCTGCGAAGTTATCCACAAGCACGGCGGTCAGGTGTACATGGACGGCGCTAACCTCAATGCCCAGGTCGGGCTGGCGCGGCCGGCGGACATCGGCGCCGACGTCTCGCACATGAACCTGCACAAGACCTTCTGTATTCCCCACGGCGGAGGCGGGCCGGGCATGGGACCGATCGGCATTCGCGCGCATCTGGCACCGTTCGTCGCCAATCACCCGGTGGTGCCGATCGACGGCCCACAGCCGCAGAACGGCGCGGTGAGCGCAGCGCCTTGGGGCAGTGCGAGCATTTTGCCGATCAGCTGGATGTACATCGCGATGATGGGGCCGCAACTGGCGGACGCCAGCGAAGTGGCGATCCTTGCGGCGAATTACCTGGCGCAGCATCTGTCCGGCGCCTTTCCGGTGCTCTACACCGGGCGCAATGATCGGGTGGCCCATGAGTGCATTCTGGATCTGCGGCCGCTGAAAGCGCAGACCGGCATCAGCGAGGAAGACATCGCCAAGCGTCTGATGGATTACGGCTTCCATGCACCGACCATGTCGTTCCCGGTGCCGGGCACTTTGATGGTCGAGCCGACCGAGAGTGAATCCAAGGCTGAACTGGACCGCTTCATCGGCGCCATGTTGAGCATCCGTGCGGAAATCACCGAAGTGCAGAACGGCAACTGGCCGGCCGAGGACAATCCGCTCAAGCGGGCGCCGCATACGCTGGCCGATGTTACCGGCGTCTGGGAGCGGCCCTACAGCATCGAGCAGGGCATCACCCCGGATGCGCACACCAAGGCGCACAAGTACTGGCCGGCGGTGAACCGGGTGGACAACGTCTACGGCGACCGCAATCTGTTCTGCGCCTGTGTGCCGGTGGACGATTACCGCTGATCGGCGGGCAAAAAAATGCCGCTCATGTGAGCGGCATTTTTGTGGGCGACAGATTTATTCCGAAGCCACGGCGTTCTTCGCCAGAATCGCATTCGCCAGTTCCATGTCCGTCGCCTGCAGGCCCGGGTTGTCGGCGCGGACTTTCTGCATGGCGGCCTCCAGGTACGGGCCACGGATGCCGCCATCGCTGGCAACGAAACTGCCGGCGTCGTCCTGGGCGGCGACGATCAGTTTGTGATCCTTGAAGGTCAGGTACGTCGAGCCGGTGGTGGCGCCGGACGAAATGACGTTACGCCAAAAGCTGTCAGCCATTGCCGAACCGACGGGCAGAGACAGCAGGGCAAGGGTGGCGACAGCAAGTTTGAGACGCATGAGGGATGACTCCACTGGTGTTGAATAACGGCTTGGATCGTCATTTCGACGATCCGGTTCCGTGACGGGCTATTTCTGCTCGCTCTGCGGCGTCACCCGCAGCACCTCCTCGATGGTCGTCAGCCCCGCCGCGACTTTCTGCGCGCCGGACAGCCGCAGGCTGCGCATGCCTTCCTTGAAGGCCTGACGGCGGAGCGCCGTCAGATCGGTATCCGGGCTGATCAGCCCCTTGAGGCTGTCGGTCAACTGCATGATTTCGTAGACCCCGGCGCGGCCGTGATAACCGGTGTCGCGGCATTCCAGGCAGCCGATGGCCCGTTGCGCGTTGCCCGGCAGCGGCGCCTGCCACGGCCGGGTCAGGGTTTGCCAGTCCTCTTCGGCGACAGGCAGCGGTGCCTTGCAGTGCGGGCACAGTGTGCGCACCAGACGCTGGGCCATGACCCCGAGCACCGTGGCCTTGATCAAATAATGCGGCACGCCGAGTTCCAGCAGGCGGCTGATGGCGCTCGGCGCGTCGTTGGTGTGCAGGGTCGAGAGCACCAGGTGCCCGGTCAATGCGGCCTGGATCGCCATTTCGGCGGTCTCCAGGTCGCGGATTTCGCCGATCATGATGATGTCCGGGTCCTGCCGCATCAGCGCCCGCACCCCGGCGGCGAAAGTCAGGTCGATGTTGTGCTGCACCTGCATCTGGTTGAAGGCCGGCTCGACCATCTCGATCGGGTCCTCGATGGTGCAGAGGTTGACCTCCGGGGTCGCCAGTTTTTTCAGGGTGGTGTAGAGCGTGGTGGTCTTGCCTGAACCGGTCGGGCCGGTCACCAGAATGATGCCGTTGGGCTGCCGGGTCATGTCCTGCCAGCGCCGCAGGTCGTCGGCGGAAAACCCGAGCTGGTCGAAGTCCTTGAGCAGCACTTCCGGGTCGAAGATCCGCATCACCATCTTTTCGCCGAACGCGGTGGGCAGGGTCGACAGGCGCAGCTCGACCTCGCCGCCGTCCGGGGTCTTGGTCTTGACCCGGCCGTCCTGGGGTTTGCGCTTCTCGGCGACGTTCATCCGGCCGAGGCTTTTCAGGCGGCTGACGATGGCCATCGTCACCTGTGGCGGAAACTGATAGACGTTGTGCAGCACGCCGTCGATGCGAAACCGTACCGTGCCTTGCTCGCGCCGTGGCTCGATGTGGATATCGCTGGCCCGCTGCTGGAAGGCGTACTGGAACAGCCAGTCGACGATGTTGACGATGTGCGCGTCGTTGGCGTCCGGCTCCTGATCGCTGGCGCCGAGGTTGAGCAGTTGTTCGAAGTTGCCGAGGTTGCTGCCCGGCTGGTCGGCGTTGCTGGCGCCGCTGACCGATTTGGCGAGGCGAAAGAACTCGACGCTGAAGCGCTGGATGTCCGCCGGGTTGGCCACCACCCGTTTGACCGGCAGTTTCAGCACGTGGGTCAGATCGGCTTCCCAGCCCCTGACGTAAGGCTGGGCGCTGGCCACGGTCACGACATCGCGATCAACCGACACCGCAAGGATCTTGTGGCGCTGGGCGAAGGCGTAGGACATCAGCGGCGTGACGGCGGCGACATTGATCTTCAGCGGATCGATGCGCAGGTACGGCTGGCCGGCCTGCTGCGCCAGCCACAGGGTCAGGCTTTCCAGGTCCAGGTGCTTGCCCGGACGGCTGAGGTCGTCCAGTTGCTGGCCGGCGATAAATTCCAGTGGATGTATCTGACCGTGGGTCGCCTGCCGGCGGCGGGCATTCAGCGCGTGTTCGGCCGAGTCCTGGCTGATGAAGCCCTGGGCGACCAGTTCACGCAATACATCATTGAGATCCAGCCAGCGGTCCTGAGTGGCGAGTTGAACGGACATGCGGGCTCCTTTTGAACGACAGTCCGCAAAGGATAGTCGTGGCCCCGCCGACCGTTGGGCCACTACCCGACAAAGGCGTTTCCGCTTTTGTCAGCCAGCCGCCTGAGCCGGCGCATCCCACGCCGCATCGGGGTTCTGCAGATTCACCGAGCAGACGCTGATCAGGTTACGAAGTTTTTCCGCGATCATCTGGGCGCGATGCCAGCTCAGGCCACCCATGACGATGTCGATGGACAGCAGGTCGTCCAGGCGCTGGACATTGACCTGTTCCGGGGTGAGGAACTGCAGGGCGAACAGGTTCAGCACCCGCACCAGCAGATCCGGTTCGGCCTCGGCCAGTATCTGGTACTGCGCAAGGCAATGGGCGTTGCTGGCGTTCCACACATCGGCACGGGGCGCTGGAGTGTTGACGGCTTCGAGGTGTGGCATGGCAGGTCTCCGGAATCAGTGGAGAAATTTTTACATTCGATGCCGGGCATTTCTTGTCTAAGATGAGTCGATTGGCCGGTTGATAGGGTGGATCAATTCGGTATTGGCTGCTTTTGAGGATTATTTATGCACAGCGAACTGGACAGCTATGACCGACGCATTCTCGCCCTGCTGCAAGAGGACGCTTCCCTGTCCAGCGCACAGATCGCCGAACAGGTGGGTCTGTCGCAGTCGCCGTGCTGGCGGCGGATTCAGCGAATGAAGGAGGAGGGGATCATTCGCGGCCAGGTGACCTTGCTCGATCGCAAGAAAATCGGCCTGAACACGCAGATCTTCGCCGAAATCAAACTCAACGCCCACGGCCGTTCGAACTTCACTGAGTTCACCGAGGCGATTCGCGGCTTTCCGGAAGTGCTGGAGTGCTACGTGTTGATGGGGGCGGTGGATTTTCTGTTGCGGATTGTCGCGGCGGACATCGAGGCGTATGAGCGGTTCTTCTTCGAGAAGCTGTCGATGGTGCCGGGGATTCAGGAAGTGAACTCGATTGTGGCGCTGTCGGAGATCAAGTCGACGACGAGCCTGCCGGTACTGCGCTGATGATCGTTCCCGTGAGCGGGAACGATCATCATCCGGGGATTACATGCGCAGCAGCATTTTCCAGGCGCGATTCTGGTAAACCGCAATCGCCTGATGCTTGCGTGCATCGAGCAGTTCATCGGTGATGGTCGGCTCGTTGGCCAGTTGCGCCAGTTTGTTCAGCTCGCCGTACAGACGATCCATTTCCGGGATCTCCAGCACGTTGCGCGCGTGGTGCAGCCAGACCTGGATGCGTTCGATGCGCGGCAGTTGCTCGGCCAGATCTTCCGGCTGCTGCTGATAACGCTGCAATTGCAGCGAAGTGGCTTCTTCGCCCAGCAGGCGCGGCAGCCAGCTTTGCAACTGCGCGGCACCCTGGCGATTGCCACGGGTGTTGCGGTCGGCCGCCCAGGTGCGGGCCAGCAACCAGCGCGAGGTGTTCAGCGAGAACAGGCCCCAGCGCGGATCTTCCAGTTCCTCGAGGAACTGCTCCGGCGCGGCTTTGCGCACGTCTTCGTCTTCAAGGCCGACTTGTACCAGCGGGCGCCAGTCTTCCAGCAAGGCGTCCAACGCAACGCGCAGGTCGTGGGTCGACTGACGCGGTGCGGCCTGGCCGAGGCTGCTCAGCAGGGCGCGCATTTCCGCGAGGCTTTCGACCCAGTCCTGCAGCAGGCGCCAGTGGCCGTTGAAGCGATACTGTTCGGCCAGACGCTGACTGCTGCCGAGCAGGTGCCAGCTCAGGGCGGCGAAGGCGTCGTCCAGCGGAGTTTCTGCGGTGATGGCCGGCGCCGGCAGGCTCAGCGAGTAGCTGTTGGCGTCGTACAGGCGATAACCGCGCTCGGCCTTGCTGATATCGCAAGGCATCAGGGCCAGGGTTTCGGCCAGTTCGGCGGCCAGTTCCAGCAGCGCGGCAGGCTCGCCTTCGCGCAGTTCCAGTTCCAGCTCGCAGATTTCTTCTTTCTGCTTGCCGACCACCACATGGCCCAGGTCCAGTGCGGCTTCGATGACCACTTTGGTCTTGCCACGGCCCCAGGCGATTTCGGCGCGCTCGCGGACGAAATCGGTGGTGAAGATCGGTTTCAGGGTTTTCTTGTCCAGCTCGGCGAGGGACTCGGGCCAGCATTCGCCGTCGAGTTTCTTCACATCGAGCTTGGCTTTGGGCAGGTGCCAGTCGTACTCGTTACGCTCGGACAGACCGGCGACGCTCTGGCCACGGGTCTTGAGGGTCTGAATCACTTCTTCGCCGTCCTTGCGCAGGCGCAGGGCAACCTTGGCCCGGGCCAGATCACGCTCGGGCGTGTCGAAGTATTGATTCATCAACTCACGGCGTTCCCAGCCACTTTTGTTGCGTTTTTTCAGGAGAGGGTGCTCGCGCAGGGCGGCGAGGGTTTCGCGGCTGACGCGGAGTTTGATTTCGGTTTCTTTCTGCATGGCCGGAAAATCCAGGATCGGGAGCGCAGCCGGGGGAATGTGTGGCTGCCAAGGTCGTGCAGTGTACAGGACTGAACCTTCCTACGCTTTGCGGCGGTTTATTCTCGGCGCCGGATGGTTCTATGATGGACTTCAATCCGGGAGTTGGAGTCAGCGATGCCTTTGCCATCCATGCAAGACCAGTTCGCTGCACTGATCGCCGTGCCGTCGGTCAGCTGCACCCAACCGAACCTGGATCAATCCAACCGGGCGGTGATCGATCTGCTTGCCGGATGGCTGGGAGATCTGGGTTTCAGCTGCGACATCCAGCAGGTCAGCCCCGGCAAGTTCAACCTGCTCGCCAGTTTCGGCAGCGGTCCCGGCGGGCTGGTGCTGGCCGGGCACAGCGACACGGTGCCCTACGACGATGCATTGTGGAAAACCGACCCGCTGAAACTCACCGAAGTCGACGGCCGCTGGGTCGGCCTCGGCAGTTGCGACATGAAGGGCTTTTTCGCCCTGATCATCGAGGCCGTGCAACCGCTGCTCGACCAGCCGTTCAGGCAGCCATTGCTGATCCTCGCTACCTGTGATGAAGAAAGCTCGATGTCCGGTGCCCGGGCGCTGGCCGAAGCAGGTCAGCCGCTGGGCCGGGCGGCAGTGATCGGCGAGCCGACCGGGCTCAAGCCGATCCGCATGCACAAAGGCATCATGATGGAACGCATCGATATCCTCGGGCAGAGCGGCCATTCGTCGGATCCGCGTCTGGGGCACAGCGCTCTGGAAGCCATGCACGACGCCATCGGCGAGCTGCGTGGTCTGCGTCTGCTGTGGCAACGCGAATTCAACAACCCGCAGTTCAGCGTGCCGCAGCCGACCATGAACTTCGGCTGCATCCATGGTGGCGACAATCCCAATCGCATCTGTGGCCAGTGTTCGCTGGAGTTCGATCTGCGGCCGCTGCCGGGGATGGACCCGAAGGTGCTGCGGACCGAGATCCTGCGCAAGCTCAACCCGGTCGCCGAGCGGCATCAGGTGAAGATCGATTACGCGCCGCTGTTCCCCGAGGTGCCGCCGTTCGAGCAGTCCGAGGACGCCGAGCTGGTGCGAATCGCCGAAAAACTCACCGGCCATGCGGCCGAAGCGGTAGCGTTCGGCACCGAAGCGCCTTATCTTCAGCGCCTTGGCTGCGAAACCATCGTGCTCGGCCCCGGCGACATCGCCTGCGCTCACCAGCCGGACGAGTACCTTGAAATGTCACGTTTGCAGCCTACCGTGCATCTATTGCGGCAGTTGATCGAACATTACTGTCTCAAAGCTGTATAAATTGCCGTCCTGCCAACCCGTATTCATGAGGAGAGCGCGCGTGTCGCCAAGCCTGTTCCGACGATAACCATCAGCCCGCTGTGCGTTTTCCGTTTCGCCCTTTTTCCGGCTGCTATTTATTACAGGCCCAGGTTCATGCCCGAATACGTCAATTGGCTTCGTCACGCGTCTCCTTATATCAATGCCCACCGCGACTGCACCTTCGTCGTCATGCTGCCCGGCGACGGCGTGGAGCATCCGAATTTCGGCAACATCGTCCATGACATCGTGCTGCTGCACAGTCTTGGCGTGCGACTGGTGCTGGTGCACGGTTCCCGCCCACAGATCGAAACCCGTCTCGCGGCGCGTGGCCTGACCCCGCATTACCACCACGGCATGCGCATCACCGATGCCGCGACGCTTGAGTGCGTAATCGACGCGGTCGGCCAGCTGCGCATCGCCATCGAAGCGCGGCTGTCGATGGACATGGCCTCGTCACCGATGCAGGGCTCTCGCCTGCGGGTGGCCAGCGGCAACCTGGTGACCGCGCGGCCGATCGGCGTGCTGGAAGGCGTCGACTATCACCACACCGGTGAAGTACGCCGGGTCGACCGCAAAGGTATCAACCGTCTGCTCGACGAGCGCTCCATCGTGCTGCTGTCGCCGCTGGGTTACTCGCCGACCGGTGAAATCTTCAACCTGGCCTGCGAAGACGTCGCCACCCGTGCTGCCATCGACCTGGGCGCCGACAAGCTGCTGCTGTTTGGTGCCGACCTCGGTCTGATCGACGAAAACGGCAAACTGGTGCGCGAGCTGCGCCCGCAACAGGTACCGGCGCATTTGCAGCGTCTGGGCAGCAACTATCAGGCGGAACTGCTGGATGCCGCCGCCGAAGCCTGCCGTGGCGGCGTGGCGCGTAGCCATATCGTCAGTTATGCCGAGGACGGCGCGCTGCTGACCGAACTGTTCACCCGCGACGGTGGCGGTACGCTGGTGGCCCAGGAACAGTTCGAACTGGTGCGCGAGGCGGCGATTGAAGACGTCGGCGGTCTGCTCGACCTGATCAGTCCGCTGGAAGAGCAGGGGATTCTGGTACGTCGCTCCCGTGAAGTGCTGGAGCGCGAGATCGAGCAGTTCAGCGTGGTCGAGCGCGAAGGGATGATCATCGCCTGTGCGGCGCTGTATCAGATTGCCGAATCGGATGCCGGTGAGCTGGCGTGCCTGGCGGTGAATCCGGAGTACCGCCATGGCGGTCGCGGTGATGAATTGCTTGAGCGCATCGAGACCCGTGCCCGGGCGCAGGGCCTGAAGACGCTGTTCGTCCTCACCACCCGCACCGCCCACTGGTTCCGCGAGCGTGGGTTCGAACCGAGCAGCGTCGAGCGTCTGCCGGCGGCCCGGGCTTCTCTCTATAACTATCAGCGCAATTCGAAGATTTTCGAAAAGTCTCTGTAACGTGGTGCCCTCATCGCGAGCAGGCTCGCTCCCACAAGGTTCACTGAGCCTGTGTGGGAGCGAGCCTGCTCGCGATAGCGTTTATTCGGTTACAAACTTCGCACTGACATAAGGCGCGTAATCGGGCAGTACGCTTTCGACCTTGCCTTGTTCCTTCAAAAATTTTGCCGTCTCGCCAATCGCCTTCGCCGTGCCGCCGTCCAGCAGCGCCGTGGTCTGTTGCGCCTTGGCATCGGGGAACGCCGAACCTGCGAGCAATTCCGGGACGTCGGCGGCGTTGGCACCGGTCAGTTTGGCGATTTTTTGCACCGGTACCGAGTCGGCAGTCCAGCTGTCTTTATGGGCGGCGTAGTCGGCGAACGAGTCCAGAGTCACCTTGGCGAATTTGGCCACGACCTCCGGATGCTTCTCGGCGAAGTCCTTGCGCGCGACCCAGACTTCGAAGGTTGGCGCGCCCCACTGGCCGACCTGTGCGGCATCGGTCAGGGTCTTGCCGGTCTTGCGGATTTCCCCCAGTGCCGGCGACCAGACAAAGGCGCCATCGATGTCGCCGCGTTTCCAGGCCGCCGCGATTTCTGCGGGTTGCAGGTTCACTACTTTGACTTTCGAGGTGTCCAGGCCCCAGTGCTTGAGTGCACCGAGCAGGCTGTAGTGGGAGGTGGAGACGAAGGGTGTGGCGATGGTCTTGCCCACCAGATCCTCGGGTTTGTCGATACCGCTGCCGTTGCGCACCACCAGCGCTTCGGCTGCATTGATCTGTGCTGAAACGATGAACGCGACAATCGGCAGATTACGCGAAGCGGCGGCCGCCAGCGGACTGGAACCGAGGTTGCCGATTTGTACGTCACCGGAGGCGATGGCTGTCACAACTTCCGGACCGCTATTGAAACGGCGCCAGTCGATTTTCTCGCCTATGGTCTTCTCGTAAACGCCGTCGGCTTGGGGGACTTTGCTTGGATCGATGCCGGTCTGGTAGCCGACAGTGAGGCTGGAAGCATGGACAGAAAAAGAAATCAGCGCTGACACACAAACTGTAACAAATTGACTAGATAGTGCACGTTTGGCCATGATGGCGTCGCCTTTTCGATAGGGTTTGACGAATCGGGGTTTCGCCAAAGCTAAACGATCTAAAAAAAGGCTAATAAATACCATTTAGGAATGAGCTTAGGCGCCGATACGCTGTATCCCGGTACAGATGGCCACTATCCAGCCATATTCCTGAATGGTATGAAAAAGAATGAATAAATTCTTTTTGGGTTTATCTGGAAGTCTTTACCCTGCAAGGACCAAATAACTGCGATTAGACCTTGGTCGTAGACGCACAAGGTTACGATTGACTTGTCAGTCACGGTCTGGCGCTAATCGCGCATCTTAGGATCCAGGGGCATCAGACTCCGGACCAGGAACACAAGAATTAGAAACGAGAGGAGCGATACATGAACAAGTCCACCCTGGCTCTGGCCGTGGCGGTAGGGGTTATTGCGCAGCAGGCAGGCGCAGCCGGTTTCATCGAAGACAGCAAGGCCACACTGGGGCTGCGTAACTTCTACATCAACACTGACAACCGCGATGGCACTGGCCCGAACAAGAACGAAGAGTGGGGCCAAGGCTTCGATCTGCGTTTCATCTCGGGTTACACCCAGGGCACCGTCCAGTTCGGCGTTGATGCCATCGGCCTGTACGGCCTGCGTCTGGATTCCAGCCCGGACAAGAGCGGCAACTCGACCGGTAGCGCTTCCGGCGGCACCATTTTCCCGAGCGATGGCAACCGTGCCGTGCATGACTTCGCCAGCCTGGGCCTGACCGGTAAGGTCAAGATCTCCCAGACCGAGCTGAAGGTCGGTACCCTGATGCCGAACAACCCGGTCATCAAGTACAACGATGGTCGTCTGCTGCCACAAACCTTCACCGGTGGCGAGCTGAAGTCCAACGAGATCAAGGATCTGACCCTGACTGCCGGTCAGATCGAGTCCGCCAAGGGCCGTAACTCCAGCAACGACGAAAACCTGTCGATTGCCGGTGCGAACGCTAACTCGAACTACGATGCTGGCAAGTTCAGCAACAAGTTCTACTACGGTGGTGCTGACTACAAAATCACCAAAGACCTGACCGCATCGTATTACTACGGTGAGCTGAAGGACTTCTACTCGCAGAATTTCCTGGGTCTGGTACACAACTGGGCCATCGGTCCGGGCGTGCTGAAAAGCGACCTGCGTTACTACCGCAGCCGTGACAACGGCTCCAACGGTAATGAGTCGGCCTACTTCACCTCCGGTTACTACCCAGACAACAAGGTCAAGAACCGCGGTAAGGTCGACAACGATCTGTACAGCTACCTGGCACTGTACTCCGTTGAAGGTCACACCTTCGGCGCCGGCTACCAGTACACCAAGGGCGACAGCGACTTCCCTTGGCTGAACCAGGGTGACGGTTCGTCCAACAGCACCATCACCGACATGCAGATCCAGAAGTTCGCCCGTGCCGGCGAGCGTACCTGGCAGGCTCGCTACGCCTATGACTTCGCCAAGGTTGGCGTGCCTGGCCTGACCGCCGGTGTGATCTACCTGCGTGGCGACAACATCGACACCACTCTGGGTGAAAAAACCGAGTGGGAACGTGACCTGACCGTTGGTTACGTGATTCCGGAAGGCCCGCTGAAGAACCTCGGCGTTGCCTGGAAGAACGCCATGTGGCGCACCGACCTGGCGAACACCCGTTCCCAGGACGAAAACCGCCTGATCGTCAGCTACTCGATCCCGCTGCTGTAATAGCGCTCGAGCAACCGACGTAAAAAAGCCCCGTCCGGCATCGCGCCGGACGGGGCTTTTGCGTTTTCGGGTCAGGCCCACCCCCGTAGACCTTTCCCGGCATTTCCCTCTTTACAGCAACTCAAGGCCTTCTCGAACCTTGGGGCCGATGTTCGGCGCGTTGCCGGCGAGCGTCCAGTGAACAGAAGTTTAATATTCTCAAATGGTCTAGATATCTAGTTATTTATTCTTTTTCTGAATGGCAAATCCCGAGCTACAGTTGAGGTCTCCAACAACTCATCAGGAGCAGCACCATGAGCCTCAGACTCGGCGATATCGCCCCCGATTTCGAACAGGACTCCAGCGCCGGCAAGATTCGTTTCCACGAATGGCTGGGCAACAGCTGGGGCGTGCTGTTTTCCCATCCGGCGGACTTCACCCCGGTGTGCACCACCGAGCTGGGCTTCACCGCCAAGCTCAAGGATGAGTTCACCAAACGCGGCGTGAAAGCCATCGCGCTGTCGGTCGATCCGGTGGACTCGCACCACAAGTGGATCGAAGACATCAACGAAACCCAGAACACCATCGTCAACTTCCCGATCCTGGCCGATGCCGATCGCAAGGTGTCCGATCTCTACGACCTGATCCACCCGAACGCCAGCGACACCCTGACCGTGCGCTCGCTGTTCGTGATCGATCCGAACAAGAAGATCCGCCTGACTATCACTTACCCGGCGAGCACCGGGCGCAACTTTCACGAAATCCTGCGGGTGATCGACTCGCTGCAACTCACCGACAACTACAAGGTGGCCACGCCGGCCAACTGGCAGGACGGTGAAGAGGTGGTGATCGTGCCGTCGCTCAAGGATGAAGATGAAATCAAGCAACGCTTTCCGAAGGGCTATCGCGCGGTGAAGCCTTACCTGCGCCTCACGCCACAACCGAACAAATAACCTACCTCGGATCGTTCCCGGGTTCTGCGTGAGGGCGATCAGCAAAAACCACGATGCAGGGTTTCAGGCCGTTTTCACGGCCTGTTTTTTTGCCCGGAGAAAAGTGAAACGTATATCTCCATAAAGAATAACCAAATGAATAAATATGATTTATGGATATATGAATCAGCTGATAAGGTCACTCTCATTGAAGCGAGATCGCAACCCGCGAATCGCCGGTAACGCGCAAGGAATCGTCTGAATGCTGGTCGTCTCACTCGGTGGCAGTCCCAGTCAACGCTCCCGTTCCGGGGTGTTGCTGGAGCGCTCGCAACGCTGGTTGCAGCAGCAAGGGGTGGAAGTGGTGAGTTATCAGGTGCGGGACTTTCCCGCCGAAGACCTGCTCCACGCCCGCTTCGACAGCCCGAAGGTGCTCGACCTGCTGCAACAGATTGAAAACGCCGATGGCCTGCTGATCGCCACCCCGGTCTACAAGGCGTCGTTCTCCGGCGCCCTGAAAACCCTGCTCGATCTGCTGCCGGAACGCGCCCTGAACCACAAGATTGTCTTGCCGATGGCCACAGGCGGCAGCATCGCCCACATGCTGGTGGTCGATTACGCACTCAAACCGGTGCTGTCGGCGTTGAAGGCCCAGGAAATGCTGCAAGGGATTTTTGCCGAGGACAGCCAGATCGCCTACGGCGAAGGCAGTGCGGCGGCGCAGCTGGCGCCGGCTCTGGAACAGCGACTGCATGAAGCGCTGGACCAGTTTGTCAGTGCCATGGCACGCCGGCCGAAGCCACTGGAGCCGGGGTTGTTGAACGAACGTTTGTTGAGTGCTCGCTGGAGCATTTGAGCCACATCGACACTTGAAGTACTGGCCTTACTCGCCCGCCAACGGGCAAGCAGGTGCAGCCAAAACCCAACAGCAAAAAGGAGAGCGCTATGCGCACTGTATTTTTGCGTCGTGGTCTGGTCGCTCTGTTTGCTGCGGCTGTCACCTTCGGCGCCATCACTCAAGCTCAGGCCGAGACGCTACGAATCGGTTATCAGAAGTACGGCACGCTGGTGCTGCTCAAAGCCAAGGGCACCCTGGAAAAACGTCTCGCCGCCCAAGGCGTCGACGTGCAATGGACTGAATTCCCCGGCGGCCCGCAACTGCTGGAAGGCCTGAACGTCGGCTCGATCGACTTCGGCGTCACCGGCGAAACCCCGCCGGTCTTCGCCCAGGCAGCCGGTGCCGATCTGCTCTACGTCGCTTACGAACCGCCCGCGCCGAACAGCGAAGCGATCCTTGTGCCGAAAGACTCGCCGATCAAGTCGGTGGCGGATCTCAAGGGCAAGAAAGTCGCCCTGAACAAAGGCTCCAACGTCCACTACCTGCTGGTGCGTGCACTGGAAGACGCCGGCCTCAAGTACACCGACATTCAAACCGTATTCCTGCCGCCGGCCGATGCCCGCGCCGCGTTCGAACGCGGCAGCGTCGACGCCTGGGTCATCTGGGACCCGTACCAGGCCGCCGCCGAGCAACAGCTGCAAGCGCACACCCTGCGTGACGGCAAAGGCATCGTCGACAACCACCAGTTCTACCTGGCGACCAAACCCTACGCACAGAAAAATCCCGAGGTGATCAAGACCCTCGTGGAAGAAGTGCGCGCTGTCGGTGAGTGGTCCAAGGCCAATCCGCAAGACGTGACCCAGCAGGTCGCGCCACTGCTCGGCCTGCCGGCAGACATCACCTTGACCTCGGTGAAACGCCAGGGCTACGGCGCGCTGTTCCTGACCCCGGAAGTGGTCGCCGCGCAACAGAAAATCGCCGACACCTTCTACCAGCTCAAGCTGATTCCCAAGCCGTTGAGCATCAAGGACGTGATCTGGACCCCACCGGCCGCTGTGGCCCAAAGCTCGGTTACCAAAGCCCAGTAAATCGAATCCCCAAGGAGACCACTCCATGAGCCTCAACATCTTCTGGTTCCTGCCTACCCACGGCGACGGCCATTACCTTGGCACCGCCGAAGGCGCCCGCGCCGTCGACCACGGCTATCTGCAACAGGTCGCGCAAGCGGCAGATCGCCTTGGCTTCGGCGGCGTGCTGATTCCCACTGGCCGCTCCTGCGAGGATTCGTGGCTGGTGGCGGCATCGCTGATCCCGGTGACCCAGCGCCTGAAGTTTCTGGTCGCCCTGCGCCCCGGGATCATTTCCCCGACGGTGGCGGCGCGTCAGGCGGCGACCCTGGATCGTCTGTCCGGCGGTCGTGCGCTGTTCAACCTGGTGACTGGCGGCGATCCGGAAGAGTTGGCCGGCGACGGTCTGTTCCTCGATCACGAAGCGCGCTATCAGGCTTCGGTGGAATTCACCCGGATCTGGCGTCGGGTGCTGGAAGGCGAGACTGTGGATTACGACGGCGAGCACATCAGCGTGAAGGGTGCCAAATTGCTCTATCCGCCGATCCAGCAACCGCGTCCGCCGCTGTATTTCGGTGGTTCGTCGGAAGCGGCGCAGGATCTGGCTGCCGAACAAGTGGAAATGGTCCTGACCTGGGGCGAGCCGCCAGCGGCGGTTGCCGAAAAGATTGAACAGGTTCGCGCCAAAGCGGCCAGGCTCGGGCGCACCGTACGCTTCGGTATTCGTCTGCATGTGATCGTGCGGGAAACCAACGCTGAAGCCTGGCAGGCGGCGGATCGCCTGATCTCGCATCTGGACGACGACACCATCAAGCGTGCCCAGGCTTCGCTGGCGCGGTTCGACTCGGTCGGCCAGCAGCGCATGGCCGCGCTGCATGGTGGTAGCCGCGACAACCTCGAAGTCAGCCCGAACCTGTGGGCCGGCGTCGGTCTGGTGCGCGGCGGTGCCGGTACGGCACTGGTGGGCGACGGCCCGACCGTGGCCGCACGGGTGAAGGAATACGCGGCACTGGGTATCGATACCTTCATCTTCTCCGGTTATCCACACCTCGAAGAGTCGTATCGCGTCGCCGAGCTGCTGTTCCCGCACCTCGACGTCGAGCGCCCGGAACTGCCGAAAAGCGCGGGTTACGTCAGCCCATTCGGCGAGATGGTGGCCAACGACATTCTTCCCAAAGCCGCGTCCCAGAGCTGAGGCGCCGCCATGAAGAAATTTATCCACAGCCTCGCGCCCTGGGCGTTGCCGGTGTTGCTGCTGGCGGTGTGGCAGTTGTCGGTGTCGGCGGGCTGGTTGTCGACGCGGATTCTGCCGGCACCGGTGGCGGTGATCGAAGCCGGCGTGAGCCTGGTGCGCAGTGGTGAAATCTGGACGCACCTGGCAATCAGCGGCTGGCGCGCGGCGCTGGGCTTCACCATCGGTGGCAGCATCGGTCTGGTGCTGGGCTTCATCACCGGTCTGTCGAAGTGGGGCGAGCGCCTGCTCGACAGTTCGGTGCAGATGATCCGCAACGTGCCGCACCTGGCGCTGATTCCGCTGGTGATCCTGTGGTTCGGCATCGACGAGTCGGCGAAGATTTTCCTGGTGGCATTGGGCACGTTGTTCCCGATCTACCTCAACACCTATCACGGCATCCGTAACGTCGATCCGGCGCTGGTGGAAATGGCGCGCAGTTATGGCCTGTCCGGTTTCAGCCTGTTCTGGCAGGTGATTCTGCCAGGTGCATTGCCTTCGATTCTGGTCGGCGTGCGCTTCGCCCTGGGCTTCATGTGGCTGACGCTGATCGTGGCGGAAACCATCTCCGCCAGCTCCGGCATCGGTTATCTGGCGATGAATGCCCGTGAGTTCCTGCAGACCGACGTGGTGGTGCTGGCGATTCTGCTCTACGCGGTGCTCGGCAAGCTGGCCGACCTCGCGGCTCGTGGCCTTGAACGTGTGTGGTTGCGCTGGCATCCGGCCTATCAAGTGGCGAAAGGAGGTGCGGCATGACGGCTCAACAACCTCCACGCCTGCTGCGCGGGATTCCGCTGGTGGTGCGCAATCTGCAAAAGACCTTCGGCGCGCGGCAGGTGTTGCGCGACATCGACCTGCACATTCCGGCGGGGCAGTTCGTCGCCGTGGTCGGGCGCAGCGGCTGTGGCAAGAGCACCTTGCTGCGCTTGCTGGCCGGCCTCGATCAGCCCACCGGCGGCGATCTGCTCGCGGGTGCCGCACCGCTCAGCGATGCCCGGGAAGACACCCGGCTGATGTTTCAGGAAGCACGGCTGCTGCCGTGGAAAAAGATCATCGACAACGTCGGTCTCGGCCTCAAGGGCAACTGGCGTCCTCAAGCCCTGGAAGCGCTGGATGCCGTTGGCCTGGCGGATCGCGCCAATGAATGGCCGGCGGCATTGTCCGGCGGGCAGAAGCAGCGTGTGGCGCTGGCCCGGGCGTTGATCCATCAACCGCGTCTGCTGTTGCTCGACGAGCCGCTCGGCGCACTGGACGCGCTGACCCGGATCGAGATGCAGCAACTGATCGAACGTCTCTGGCAACAGCATGGTTTCACCGTGTTGCTGGTGACCCACGATGTCAGCGAAGCGGTGGCGATTGCCGACCGGGTGATTCTGATCGAGGACGGCGAAGTCGGTCTCGATCTGCAAGTGGAGCTGCCGCGCCCTCGGGTCCGTGGCTCCCATCGGCTGGCAGCGCTGGAAACCGAAGTACTCAACCGTGTGTTGTCCCTGCCCGGCGAGCCGCCGGCGCCGGAACCCGTTTCACCCTTGCCTACGCAATTGCGCTGGGCTCAATAACTCAAGCAAACGACAGGAATCAATGCCATGACTATCAAAGCCATCAACGTACGCAACCAGTTCAAAGGCGCGATCAAGGAGATCGTTCTCGGCGACGTGCTGTCGGAAATCGACGTGCAGACCGCTTCCGGCATCGTCACTTCGGTGATCACAACCCGTTCGGTCAAGGAGCTGGAGCTGGAGGTCGGCAGCGAAGTAATCGCCTTCGTGAAATCCACCGAGGTGTCCATCGCCAAGTTGTAAGCCTGTGAGTAAAAAACAACCCCGAAGGGCGTGAGCCCTTCGGGGTTTTTTGTGTCTGTCGCGTGCTGCGCTAGAGAACCCGCTTGGGCAGATACGGCGGCAGATACAGCCCGATGTAGGCATCGAACACGCGCATTCCTTCCTCGGCCATGCGCGGGGTGATCCGCCCGTGCTGCTGCACCGAGCGGGCGTAGACGCGGTCGCCCAGCTCCATGGCCAGCGCGAACACGTCGACGTCATCCGGCAGCTTCGGCAGTTCGAAGTGATGGTCGAACAGCTTGTGCATCAGGTCGCCCAGTTCGAGGTCGTGCTGGCGGTCGGCCTGGGTGACTTCGGTCAGGCCGTGCTGCGCGAGGATCAGTTGGCGGGCGGCGGCGTCTTCGTCGTAGATCTCCAGCATCCGTTGCTCGACCAGGCGGGACAGGTCGCGCCAGTCGCGCAGGGCATCGTGATCGATCGGCGCTTGCAGGCAGGCGCGGAAGGCCGCGTGAACATCTGCCGTCAGACCTTCGAGCAAGGCCGGGACGCTGGCGAAGAAATGGTAGACCGAGGAGGGGGGGATCTGCGCCCGTTCGGCCACGCTGTAGACCGACAGGCTCGCCACGCCCTCGGCGGCCAGCAGCGTGCGCGCGGCGTCGAGTATCGAATCGATTCGTGCCTGACTGCGGGCACGGGGTTTGCGGACGGGGGCGGGACGCGTCATGAAAGTCTCCTGCGGGGCAGCGGGCATTGTACGCAGAGCTTGAATCTCTGCCACAGAGGCCAATAAAAAAACGCCGCGGGCTGGGAAGCCAACGGCGTTTTCATGTGCTGCAGTCCGCTTAAACGGTGTGCAGATACCAGTTGTACTCAAGGTCGGAGATGGAGTGTTCGAACTCCTCCAGCTCGCTTTCCTTGCAGGCGACGAAGATATCGATGTATTTCGGATCGATGTACTTGGCCATCACCTCGCTGTCGTCCAGCTCGCGCAGGGCATCGCGCAAGTTGTTCGGCAGGCTCTGCTCGTTCTGCTCGTAGCTGTTGCCTTCGGTCGGGGCCGGTGGCTCGATCTTGTTGGTCAGGCCGTGATGCACGCCTGCCAGGACCGAGGCCATCAGCAGGTACGGGTTGGCGTCGGCGCCGGCAACGCGGTGTTCCAGGCGGACCGCATCGGCGGAGCCGGTCGGTACGCGCAGGGCCACGGTGCGGTTGTCCAGGCCCCAGCTCGGCGAGTTCGGCACGTAGAACTGTGCGCCGAAACGACGGTAGGAGTTGACGTTGGGGCAGAGGAAAGCCATCTGCGCGGGCAGGGTCTCGAGCACACCGCCGATCGCGTGACGCAGCGCGGCGTTCTGCTCGGGATCCTCGCTGGCAAAAATGTTTTTGCCATCTTTGTCGAGAACCGAAATGTGCACATGCAGACCGTTGCCTGCCTGGCCAGGGTACGGCTTGGCCATGAAGGTGGTGTCCATTTCATGGTCGTAGGCGATGTTCTTGATCAGACGCTTGAGCAGTACCGCGTAGTCGCAAGCCTTGATCGGGTCGGCGACGTGGTGCAGGTTCACTTCGAACTGCGCCGGGGCACTTTCCTTGACGATGGCGTCAGCCGGGATGCCTTGCTCTTTCGCACCTTCCAGAATGTCCTGGAGGCAGTCGACGTATTCGTCGAGGTCGTCGATCAGGTAGACCTGTGTCGAATGCGGGCGTTTGCCGGAGATCGGCGAGCGTGGCGGCTGAGGGCGGCCGTTCACGTTTTCCTGGTCGATCAGGTAGAACTCGAGTTCGAATGCGGCGCAGATGGTCAAGCCCAGCTCGTCAAACTTTGCAACAACTTGACGGAGCACTTCGCGCGGGTCGGCGAAGAAAGGGTCACCTTCGAGTTCGTGCATGGTCATCAGCAGTTGCGCGGTAGGACGCTTTTGCCATGGCTCGTTGCACAGGGTATCGGGGATTGGATAGCAGATACGGTCGGCGTCGCCGATGTCCAGGCCCAGGCCGGTGCTTTCCACCGTCGAACCATTGATATCCAGAGCAAATAGAGAGGCCGGCAGGTTGATGCCTTTCTCGTAAACCTTGTGGAGGCTGGTGCGTTCGATGCGCTTGCCGCGCACCACACCATTCATATCCGCAATCAGAAGGTCAACGTACAGAACCTCAGGATGTTCCTTAAGGAACGCGTTCGCTTCGTTAAGCTGAACGGCACGCGGGGGTACCGACATGATGCAACACCTTTGTTGTTAAAAATATCAATCATTGATCTTTTCTGGTTTCAGTCAACCCGAACGGCATGCCGAAGTCAAGCGAGGCCTTTTTTGCCCCGAAAAAGCGCCGCGAGGGCATTTATGGGGCACTTTGGGGCATTTTTTTATCCGTGAAAGACGCGCCACCCGCAGGCTTGAGCAGGCCGTGTTGTATTTTTTACGGGGGTGTTGTGTAAAAAAATGAACAAGGCTAAGCTCGGGTCAAACCCATAACAGCAATAATACCGGGGTGCTTCATGTCTCGCCTGCCGTTAATCGGCGTCACCGACTGCTCCGTGCAGTACGGTCTGCATGCTTATCACATCAGTGGCGACACGTCCGTCCGCAGCGCAGCCGACAGCCAGGCTCGCATTCTGCCAGCGATCTCTTTGTCCATGGCGGATCAGGCGCCGGCGTCCGATATTCTGGACGCGGGGAAGGGCATCCTCTTCAGCGGTTCTCCTTTCAATATAGATCTCTTTCCTGCTCCCGGCCTGCACCGCGCCCGTCGCCGTGCCCGTGATTCTGCACACCCTGGATGTGCACAGGAAATGCAACGCCAGCGTAAAGGGCAGGTAAGCTCCTCCTTCATTGTCGATGCGCGGTGCCAGGCGTAAGCCGGTACTGCGCGCAAACAAGCCCCCTTTAACGCGACGCCCCGTGCGTCAAACCTGCCTGACACGCGTCAGGAGACTCAGCCCAGAGGCATTTATGAGCAACAACCTCGACCAGCTCACCGATTGGTTGAAAGACCACAAGATCACAGAAGTCGAATGCATGATCGGCGACTTGACCGGCATCACCCGGGGCAAGATCTCGCCGACCAACAAGTTCATCGCCGAGAAAGGCATGCGTCTGCCGGAAAGCGTTTTGTTGCAAACGGTGACTGGCGACTACGTCGAAGACGACATCTATTACGAACTGCTCGACCCGGCCGACATCGACATGATCTGCCGCCCCGACCAGAACGCCGTGTACCTGGTGCCATGGGCCATCGAGCCGACCGCCCAGGTGATCCACGACACCTACGACAAGCAAGGCAACCCGATCGAGCTGTCGCCGCGCAACGTGCTCAAGAAAGTCCTGAAACTCTATGCCGACAAGGGCTGGCAGCCGATCGTGGCGCCGGAAATGGAGTTCTACCTGACCAAACGCAGCGACGACCCCGACTATCCGTTGCAGCCGCCGGTCGGCCGTTCCGGGCGTCCGGAAATCGGTCGTCAGTCGTTCTCCATCGAAGCGGCGAACGAGTTCGATCCGCTGTTCGAAGACGTCTACGACTGGTGCGAACTGCAGGAGCTGGATCTCGACACGCTGATCCACGAAGACGGCACCGCGCAGATGGAAATCAACTTCCGTCACGGTGATGCCCTGTCCCTGGCAGACCAGATTCTGGTGTTCAAGCGCACCATGCGTGAGGCCGCCCTCAAGCACAACGTAGCCGCGACCTTCATGGCCAAACCGATGACCGGCGAGCCGGGCAGTGCGATGCACCTGCACCAGAGCATCATCGACATCGAGACCGGCAAGAACGTGTTCTCCAATGACGACGGCACCATGAGCCAGCTGTTCCTGCACCACATCGGTGGCCTGCAGAAACTGATCCCGGAACTGCTGCCGCTGTTCGCACCGAACGTCAACTCGTTCCGCCGCTTCCTGCCGGACACTTCGGCACCGGTGAACGTGGAGTGGGGCGAAGAAAACCGCACCGTGGGCCTGCGCGTACCGGATGCCGGCCCGCAGAACCGCCGAGTGGAAAACCGCCTGCCGGGCGCCGACGCCAACCCGTACCTGGCGATTGCCGCGAGCCTGCTTTGCGGCTACATCGGCATGGTCGAAGGCATCAACCCGAGCGCGCCGGTGGTGGGCCGTGGTTACGAGCGCCGCAACCTGCGTCTGCCGCTGACCATCGAAGATGCGCTGGAGCGCATGGAAAACAGCGCAACCATCGAGAAATACCTGGGCAAGACCTTCATCACCGGCTACGTCGCGGTCAAGCGGGCCGAGCATGAAAACTTCAAGCGCGTGATCAGTTCCTGGGAGCGTGAGTACCTGCTCTTCGCCGTCTGATACGCCGGGCGCGGTGGCCAGCCGCCGCGCCTTCACCGATAACAAGGAGAATTGGCATGACCAGCAACAACCCGCAAACCCGTGAGTGGCAAGCCCTCAGCAGCGAGCACCACCTGGCCCCGTTCAGCGACTTCAAGCAGCTGAAAGAAAAGGGTCCGCGGATCATCACCAACGCCAAGGGCGTGTACCTGTGGGACAGCGAGGGCAACAAGATCCTCGATGGCATGGCGGGTCTGTGGTGTGTGGCGATCGGTTATGGCCGCGATGAGCTGGCGGATGCTGCCGCGAAGCAGATGCGCGAACTGCCTTACTACAACCTGTTCTTCCAGACCGCGCACCCGCCGGCACTGGAACTGGCCAAGGCCATCGCCGACGTGGCGCCGGAAGGCATGAACCACGTGTTCTTCACCGGTTCCGGCTCCGAAGGCAACGACACCATGCTGCGCATGGTTCGCCACTACTGGGCGATCAAGGGCCAGCCGAACAAGAAAGTCATCATCAGCCGCAAGAACGGCTACCACGGTTCCACCGTGGCCGGCGCCAGCCTGGGCGGCATGACCTACATGCACGAACAGGGCGACCTGCCGATTCCGGGCATCGTCCACATCGCCCAGCCGTACTGGTTCGCCGAAGGCGGCGACATGACCCCGGAAGAATTCGGGATCTGGGCCGCCAATCAGCTGGAAGAGAAGATTCTGGAAGTCGGCGTCGACAACGTCGGTGCCTTCATTGCCGAGCCGATCCAGGGCGCCGGCGGCGTGATCATTCCGCCAGACACCTACTGGCCGCGCATCAAGGAAATCCTCGCCAAGTACGACATCCTGTTCGTGGCGGACGAAGTGATCTGCGGTTTCGGCCGTACCGGTGAATGGTTCGGCAGCGATTTCTACGACCTCAAGCCGCACATGATGACCATCGCCAAAGGCCTGACGTCCGGCTACATCCCGATGGGTGGCCTGATCGTGCGCGACGAAGTGGTGGCGGTGCTCAACGAGGGTGGCGATTTCAACCACGGCTTCACCTACTCCGGTCACCCGGTGGCGGCGGCGGTGGGTCTGGAAAACATCCGGATCCTGCGCGACGAAAAAATTATCGAGAACGCGCACAACGAAACGGCACCGTATTTGCAGAAACGTCTGCGCGAACTGAACGATCACCCGTTGGTGGGGGAAGTACGCGGAGTCGGTCTGCTGGGGGCCATCGAGCTGGTGCAGGACAAGGCCACTCGCAAGCGTTACGAAGGCAAGGGTGTGGGCATGATCTGCCGCCAGTTCTGCTTCGACAACGGACTGATCATGCGCGCCGTGGGCGATACCATGATCATTGCGCCGCCGCTGGTGATCAGCAAGGCGGAGATCGATGAGCTGGTGACCAAGGCACGCAAGTGCCTGGACCTGACCCTCAGTGCATTGCAGGGCTAAGTGCTAGGCTTCGAGCGATGGAGCTGTTGCGCTGTCGCTCGGAGCAGTTGGAAAGGCTGGTCTTTTCTTGAAAGACCGCCTCGTATCTTGCCAGACTAGCCGCGGTTCCAGTTGTCCGGGTTCGGCCGCTGAACAAAGTGGTTCAAAAAAGAAAAATTTGGAGCATGACGCATGAAGGCATTAGGTAAAAAGCTTGCTGGCAAGACTCTTCTGGCCCTGTCCGTCGCGGGCATGATGGCGGGCGCGGTTCACGCGGACGACAAAGTGCTGCACGTCTACAACTGGTCCGACTACATCGCTCCGGACACCATCGCGAACTTCGAGAAAGAGTCGGGGATCAAGGTGGTCTACGACGTATTCGATTCCAACGAGACCCTGGAAGCCAAGCTGCTGGCGGGCAAGTCCGGCTACGACGTGGTCGTGCCGTCCAACAACTTCCTGGCCAAGCAGATCAAGGCCGGCGTGTACCAGGAACTGGATCGCTCCAAGCTGCCTAACTGGAAGAACCTGAACCAGGACCTGCTCAAGGCCGTGTCGGTCAGCGACCCGGACAACAAGCATGCCTTCCCGTACATGTGGGGTTCGATCGGCATCGGCTACAACCCGGAGAAGGTCAAGGCTGCGCTGGGCGTCGACAAGATCGATTCCTGGGACGTGCTGCTGAAGCCGGAAAACATCGCCAAGCTCAAGGGCTGCGGCGTGAGCTTCCTCGATTCGCCGACCGAGATGCTGCCGGTCGCGCTGCACTACCTGGGCCTGCCAACCGACTCCCAGAAGAAAGAAGACATCAAGAAAGCCGAGGACCTGTTCCTCAAGATTCGTCCTTCGATCACCTACTTCCACTCCTCCAAGTACATCTCGGACCTGGCCAACGGCAACATCTGCGTAGCGGTCGGCTACTCGGGTGACGTGCAGCAGGCCAAGTCCCGTGCCGCCGAGGCCGGTGACAAGGTGAAAGTCAGCTACGCCATTCCGAAGGAAGGCGCTGGCAGCTTCTTCGACATGGTCGCCATTCCGAAGGATGCCGAAAACGTTGAAGGCGCCTACAAGTTCATGACCTTCCTGCAGAAGCCTGAAGTCATGGCCGGCATCACCAACGCCGTACGTTTCCCGAACGGTAACGCTGCTGCAACACCACTGGTAGAGAAAGACATCACCAGCGATCCAGGCATCTACCCGCCAGCCGACGTGCAGGCGAAGCTGTATGCCATCGCCGATCTGCCGGCGGCAACCCAGCGTGAAATGACGCGCAGCTGGACCAAGATCAAATCCGGCAAATAAGCCGGTTTGAAGCCGCAACCGCTGGCCGTCGCCTTCACCCGGGCGGCCAGTGGTGCAATTAAATGACAGAAAGTTTTGCTGCAACGGTTTTTCGAAGGTAAGTTGCGCGCCGGTTTTGTTGCCGGGCAACCGTGACTGTCATGCAGCGCGGGGCAACTTGGGCCCAACTAAATCAGAGGACCTCCACTTGCCTATTTTTTCTTCTTTGCGCAATGCCCTGCTGGCCGCTGCCGGCCTGACGTTCGCTGTCGGTGCCCAAGCCGCCGGTACTGTGCATATTTATAACTGGTCGGATTACATCGGCGAGACCACCCTGGCCGATTTCCAGAAAGAAACCGGGATCAAGCCGGTCTACGACGTGTTCGATTCCAACGAAACCCTGGAAGGCAAACTGCTCGCCGGGCGTACCGGTTACGACGTGGTCGTGCCGTCGAACCACTTCCTCGGCAAGCAGATCAAGGCGGGCGCGTTCCAGAAGCTCGACAAGGCGCAACTGACGAACTACACCAATCTCGACCCGGTGCTGCTCAAGCGCCTGGAACAGAACGACCCGGGCAACCAGTACGCCGTGCCGTACCTGTGGGGCACCAACGGCATCGGCTACAACGTCGACAAAGTGAAAGCCGTGCTCGGCGTCGACAAGATCGACTCCTGGAGCGTGCTGTTCGAACCCGAGAACATCAAGAAGCTGCACAGCTGCGGCGTGGCGTTCCTCGATTCGGCCGATGAAATGATGCCGACCGTGCTCAACTACATGGGCCTGAACGCCAACAGCACCGATCCCAAGGATTACGAGAAAGCCACGGCCAAATTGCTGGCGGTGCGCCCTTACGTGACCTACTTCCACTCCTCGAAATACATCGGCGACCTGGCCAACGGCGACATCTGCGTGGCCATCGGTTTCTCCGGCGACATCTTCCAGGCCAAGCACCGTGCCGAAGAAGCCAAGAAGGGCGTCAACATCGCCTACGCCATCCCGAAAGAGGGCGGCGCACTCTGGTTCGACATGCTGGCGATTCCGAAGGATTCGGCCAACGTCAAAGAGGCCCACGCCTTCATCAACTATTTGCTGAAACCTGAGGTGATTGCCCAGGTCAGTGATTACGTCGGTTACGCCAACCCCAACCCGGGTTCGGACAAGCTGATGGAGCAGTCCATCCGCACCGACGAAGCGGTTTATCCACCGCAGGCCGTCCTCGACAAGACCTATGTGTCGATCGAGTTGCCACCGAATATTCAGCGTTTGATGACCCGCAGCTGGACCAAGGTCAAGTCGGGTAAATAACGCGCAAACCATCCTGGGTTCGTCTTGCGTGGGCGAACTGCACTCTTTTTTTTCTGGGAGTTTCGTAAATGGCAGTTGCCTCCGGCGCCTATAAGAAAGCCCTCGAGGGCGACCAGACACCGAAACAGGTGCTGGTTAAAATCGACCGGGTCACGAAGAAGTTCGACGAGACGGTTGCCGTGGACGATGTGTCCCTGGAAATCAAGAAGGGCGAGATCTTCGCCCTGCTCGGCGGTTCGGGATCGGGCAAATCCACTCTGCTGCGGATGCTGGCAGGGTTCGAACGGCCCACGGAGGGGCGCATTTTCCTCGACGGCGTCGACATCACCGACATGCCGCCGTACGAGCGACCGATCAATATGATGTTCCAGTCCTACGCCCTGTTCCCGCACATGACCGTGGCGCAGAACATCGCGTTCGGCCTCAAGCAGGACAAGATACCGGCAGCCGAGATCGACGCCCGTGTGGCCGAGATGCTCAAGCTGGTGCAGATGAGCCAGTACGCCAAGCGCAAGCCGCACCAGTTATCCGGCGGCCAGCGTCAGCGTGTGGCGCTGGCGCGTTCGCTGGCCAAGCGGCCGAAGCTGTTGCTGCTCGACGAGCCGATGGGCGCGCTCGACAAGAAACTGCGTTCGCAGATGCAACTGGAGCTGGTTGAGATCATCGAGCGCGTCGGCGTGACCTGCGTGATGGTGACCCACGACCAGGAAGAGGCCATGACCATGGCCGAGCGCATCGCGATCATGCACCTGGGCTGGATCGCCCAGATCGGCAGCCCGATCGACATCTACGAAACCCCGACCAGCCGTCTGGTCTGCGAATTCATCGGCAACGTGAACATCTTCGAAGGCGAAGTGATCGACGACGCCGAAGGCCACGCGACCATCACCTGCAAGGACCTCGACCGGCAGATCTACGTCGGCCACGGCATCAGCACCTCGGTGCAGGACAAGTCCGTGACCTACGCGATCCGTCCGGAAAAACTGCTGGTCACCGCCGAAATGCCGACCTGCGAGTACAACTGGTCCAGCGGCAAGGTGCACGACATCGCCTACCTCGGCGGGCACTCGGTGTTCTACGTCGAACTGCCGAGCGGCAAGCTGGTGCAGTCGTTCGTGGCCAACGCCGAACGTCGTGGCGCACGTCCGACCTGGGGCGATCAGGTCTACGTGTACTGGGAAGACGACAGCGGCGTGGTACTTCGCTCATGAACATGCGCAAATTCAAACGCCGGCTCAATCGAATAATTCCCGGTGGCCGCCAGCTGGTCATCGGGGTGCCGTTCATCTGGCTGTTCCTGTTCTTCATGCTGCCGTTCTTCATCGTTCTGAAGATCAGCTTCGCCGAAGCGGACGTGGCCATCCCGCCGTACACCGAGATCTACACCTACGCCGAGCAGAAGCTGCAGTTGCTGCTGAACCTTGGCAACTACGCGATGCTCGGCGACGACGAACTGTACATCTCGGCGTACCTCGGTTCGTTGAAGATGGCGTTCTTCAGCACGCTGCTGTGCCTGCTGATCGGCTACCCGATGGCCTACGCCATCGCCAGCGCCCGCAAGGAAGTGCAGACGGTGCTGGTGCTGCTGATCATGATGCCGACCTGGACCGCGATCCTGATCCGCGTTTACGCGTGGATGGGCATCCTCAGCAACAACGGCCTGCTCAACGGTTTCCTGATGAGCATGGGCTTGATCGACGAACCGCTGCAGATCCTCAACACCAACCTCGCGGTGTACATCGGCGTTGTCTATTCGTACCTGCCGTTCATGATCCTGCCGCTGTACGCCAACCTGGTGAAACACGATACCAGCCTGCTGGAAGCCGCGTCCGACCTGGGTTCGAGCACCTTCAACAGCTTCTGGAAAATCACTGTTCCGCTGTCCAAGAACGGCATCATCGCCGGCTGCATGCTGGTGTTCATCCCGGTGGTGGGCGAGTTCGTGATCCCGGAACTGCTCGGCGGTCCGGAAACCCTGATGATCGGTAAAGTGCTCTGGCAAGAGTTCTTCAACAACCGTGACTGGCCGGTGGCGTCCGCCCTGGCGGTGGTGATGCTGGCGATCCTGATCGTGCCGATCATCCTGTTCAACCGCAGTCAGGCCAAGGAAATGGAGGGTAAAGAATGAAGCGCTTCCGTTTCTCCAGCCTGATGCTGGTGCTCGGCCTGTTGTTCATCTACCTGCCGATGCTGATCCTGGTGATCTACTCGTTCAACGCCTCGAAACTGGTGACGGTATGGGGCGGCTGGTCGATCAAGTGGTACGTCGGCCTGCTCGACAACACCCAGTTGATGGGCTCGGTGGTGCGCTCGCTGGAAATCGCCTGCTACACCGCCGTCGCGGCGGTGGCGCTGGGTACGCTGGCGGCCTTCGTGCTGACCCGCATCACCCGCTTCAAGGGCCGCACGCTGTTCGGTGGTCTGGTGACTGCGCCGCTGGTAATGCCCGAGGTGATTACCGGTCTGTCGCTGTTGCTGCTGTTCGTGGCGATGGCGCAGATGATCGGCTGGCCCCAGGAGCGTGGCATCGTCACCATCTGGATCGCCCACACCACGTTCTGTGCGGCGTATGTGGCGGTGGTGGTGTCGGCGCGTCTGCGTGAGCTGGACCTGTCCATCGAAGAAGCGGCGATGGACCTGGGTGCGCGGCCGTGGAAGGTGTTCTTCCTGATCACTATCCCGATGATCGCGCCGTCGCTGGCGGCGGGTGGCATGATGTCGTTCGCCCTGTCGCTGGACGACCTGGTGCTGGCGAGCTTCGTCTCCGGCCCGGGCTCGACGACCCTGCCGATGGAAGTGTTCTCGGCGGTGCGTCTGGGCGTGAAACCCGAGATCAACGCCGTGGCCAGCCTGATTCTGCTGGCGGTGTCGCTGGTGACCTTCATGGTCTGGTTCTTCAGCCGCCGTGCCGAAGAGTCGCGCCGCAAGGCGATCCAGCAAGCCATCGAAGAAGGCGCTGCCGATTCGTGGAAACAACCGGACGTGCGCCGGGCGCAGACGCCGGAAGCGGCTTAAGTCTGCAAACACAAAAAACCTCGCGACCGGTAACGGCCGCGAGGTTTTTTTATGCCCGTCAGGAAATCCACGGAGACTGGCGAATGACCTCGACGAAATTCATCGGCTGGAACCCCGGCATCTGATCTTTCAGCACATCGGTCTTCACATTGCCGAACGTGGTCTGCGGGCGATGACGCAAGCCATCGGCAAACGCGCAGATGATGCACTCCTTGAAGCCTTCGCCCCGTGGGTGCGCATGCACCACTGCCTCGCGCTGCACCGTGGTGAACGCCGCGTAGTCCATGCCCAGCACATCCATCTCGACGCCTGCGGTCACCAGCGCCACGGTCGGACGCAGATGCTTCGGTACGCCCGGCGTGGTGTGCAGGGCGATCGACAGCCAGACCTGTTCGATGTCGTCGTCGCTCAACCCGTAGGACTTGAGAAACGCCGCTGCCGCGTTGGCGCCATCGACTTCGAAACGTTCGTCATCGCTGCGGTGGCCGTCGACCAGACCCAGATCGTGGAACATCGCACCGACGTACAGCAGCTCCGGATCGTAGGCCAGTTGCCGGCGTTCGCCGCTCAAGGCGCCGAACAGAAACACCCGGCGCGAGTGGTGGTAAAGCAGGTCGGATTCGATGTCGCGGATGTACTCGGTGGTGGCCCGGGCCAGGGCGCTGTCGGGGATCTTGATACCGGCGATGGTCGTGGTCATGTTGAGCTTCCTCGTCGAAAACGCCGTTGCGGCGCTGATGGGGAAAGTCTGTTCCCGGGGGCAAAACCGGACAATCGATCCATGGCTGCGATCCTTGCCATTCCACCTGCAAATCGTGCCAGCTCGCTTCTGCGGCGCGGATTGGCTAGGGTTGGCGCAGATCCGTCAATCCCCGGGAGCCGACATCGCCATGAACAAAACCGTCGCCATCGTGGTGTTCCCCGGCGTGCAGGCGCTGGACGTCAGTGGGCCCATGGATGTGTTTGCCGAAGCCAATCGTTTCCTGGCGCCGGAGGATCATTACCGGCTCGAAGTGATCGGCGTCGAACGCGGGCCGATGGCGTGTTCCAACGGGCTGACCCTGAGTGCGCATCGGCATTTCAGCGACGTGCGGGAAGCGTATGACTTGCTGCTGGTGGCCGGCGGACCACAGTTGCCGTTCCTGGATTTTGGCGAGGCGTTTGATGCGTGGTTGCGCGAGGCCTGCGGGCGGGCGCGGCGGTTCGGCTCGATCTGCAACGGTGCGTTCATGCTCGCGCGTGCCGGGTTGCTGGACGGGCGCACGGTCACCACCCACTGGAACGACGCCGAGGCGCTGGCGCAGTTGTGCCCGTCCAGTCGGGTCGAGGCCGATCGGTTGTACGTCGAGGACGGTCAGCTCTACACCTCGGCGGGGGTGACGGCGGGGATCGATCTGTCGCTGTACCTGCTGGCGCGTGATTACGGCGCCGAAGTGGCGCTGAGCGTGGCCAAGCGGCTGGTGGTGTTTACCCAGCGCTCGGGCGGACAGTCGCAGTTCAGCCCGTTCCTCACGCCCCACGCCGAACCGACGTCGGCGGTGGCGATGGTGCAGCTGTATGTGCTGGCCAATCTTACCGGCGACCTGACCATCGCCGACCTGGCGAATGCCGCCAACATGAGTGCGCGGAATTTCTCCCGGGTATTTGCTCGCGAAGCGAAAGTCACCCCGGCGGAATTCGTCGAGCGGGCGCGGGTGGATGCGGCGCGGGTGATGCTCGAAAGCACCACGGCGCCGCTGAAGACGGTGGCGTATCAGTGCGGGTTTCGCGATGCGCAACATATGCGCAGCGTGTTCAACCGCCGGCTGGGGGTGACACCGCAGCAGTTCCGGCTGAATTTTGCGGCGATGGTTTGAGCGGCGCTTATTGCGCCGCTCGCGCCGGCAACAGCTTCAAGGTACTCCGCGTATTCGCCGTCACCTCTTCATCACTGAAATGCGCCTGCACATACAGCCCGTCCACATACGCCTCCGCCTGATCGTCATAGTGGCTGTCGAACGGCACGCCGCTCTGGCCGACCGGGTTGATGGTCAGGCTGTGGGCCGGATCAGCGAAGTCCACCAGCCGCCGTGTCGACGGCCCATAGGTCACCGGCCACGGCGCCGGGCCGATCTTCGCCGAGAGGTTGTTCGGCACTTCGTGGGAGCCGGGTGCGGCGAACGGGCCGACGTTGAATATGCGGTCCAGCGGTTTCTGCTGCCCCAGCGGATGTCCGTGGGTCAGCGTGTGCGCCTTGCCCCATTGCCAGCCGGAGGCATCGTCGCCGAGTGTCTGCTTCAGATGCGTGATGCTGGCCTGCCACGCGGTGCGCACGGTGTCGGCGCGGGTTTCCTTGCCCGGGGTGTTGCGATTGTCCCACCACGGTGAGTCGGCGTTCGCCGCCAGACGCGGCAGCGCTGCATCGAGCACGCGGGTCGACAGCAGGGTTTCGAACATGTCGTTGCCCAGCTCATCGCGCATTGCCGCGTCGGCCAGGTCGTAAAGGAACTGGTTGAACACCGTGGCGCTGACCGAATCCAGCGGGTAGTCGCCTTGCCACTGCGCCAGTTGCTCGACCAGTTTCAGCTGCGCCGGGTCGGTCACCACTTCACGCAGTACCGGCAACAGCGGCGCCAGTACGCGTGGGCCATAACCGGTGGTGGTGCCCAGTTGCAGCTTCTGGTTGGCTTCGTTGTCCCACTTCACGTTCTTGTCGGCGAGCTGGCGGTTGAGCTGCTGGCCGCGGTCGGCGAGGTTGTAGTAACCGGGAATCTCCATGCCGGTCGGCGATACGGGCTGGAAGTTGGCCGAGACGATATAGCCCCGCGCCGGGTTCTCTTCCTGCGGGTTGGCGCTGAACGGGAAGTAGCCGTCCTTGTCCGCCTGATTGCCGCTGCCATCGAGGATGAACTCGGGTTTGACCCCGGCCGGCCGCTTGGGCAGCAGCGCCGAAGCCCACCACGCGATATCGCCCTTGGCGTTGGCGTAAACAATGTTCAGCCCCGGTGCCTGCACCTTGGCCGCTGCGGCGCGGGCCTTGGCCAGGGTGTCGGCGCGGTTGAGCTGGTAGAAACCTTCGAGGATCGGGTTTGGTGTTTCGAGGAACGCCCACCACATGGCAATCGGGGTTTTCCCGGCAGCGCTGCCGAGGGCGTCGTTGACGATCGGCCCGTGGGGCGACTGACGCAGGGTGATAGTCACCGGCGCCTGGCCTTTCACGGCGATCTGCTGCTCGGTGCTGACCATGTCGGTCCACTGGCCGTGGTACCAGACCTGATTCGGGTTGTCCGGATTGACCTTCTCGGCGATCAGGTCCAGGTCATCGTTCTGGAACATGGTCAGGCTCCAGCCGAAATCCAGGTTGTGCCCCAGAAACGCAAACGGCACCAGCGCCTGATGATGGCCGTAAAGTTCAAAACCCGGTGCCGACAGCTGCGCTTCGTACCACACCGACGGCACCGAGAAACGGATGTGCGGATCGCCGGCCAGCAACGCCTTGCCGCTCTTGCTGCGACTGCCGGCAATCACCCAGGCGTTGCTGCCTTCGAACTGCGGCAGGCCGTTGTCGATCAGTGCCTGTTCGCTGAGGCGGGCGAGGGCGTTCAGGTCTTTCCAGTCATCGGCAGCGAGGGCCGGCGCGGTTCCGGCGCGGCCCTTGGCGAGGACGCCCTTGGGCTGCCAGTCGAGGTCGAAGACGTTGAGGTAGTCGGCGCCGAGCTGATCGCGCACGTAGGTCAGCAGCGGCTCGGTGCGAAACGCGGCGGCGAAGCTGTAAGCCATGTAGCCGGCCACGCTGATGGTGTCTTCGGCAGTGAACGGCCGCTTGGGGATGCCCAGCACGTCGAACTCGACCGGGGCGGCGTGCGAGTCCTGATATTGGTTGATGCCGTCCAGATAGGCTTGCAGGGCCTTCCACGCCGGTGATTGCTTGTCGAGGCCGGCCACGTAACTGGCGGCGCGTTCACGAATGCGCAGGCTGCGGAACAACTTGTCGGTGTCGAGCAGTTTCGGCCCGAGCACTTCCGCCAGTTCGCCACGGGCCAGGCGGCGCATGGCTTCCATCTGGAACAGTCGGTCTTGGGCGTGCACGTAGCCGAGGGCACGGTAGAGGTCGGTCTCGTTTTCGGCACGGATGTGCGGCACGCCGCGCTCGTCGTAACGCACGGTCACCGAGCCTTGCAGGTTGCGCAGTTCCACCTGGCCCTGACGCGTCGGTTGCTTGCTGTACACGTACCAGCCGCCGGCGGCGAGCAGGACAACGATGAGCAAGGCAAGAACGGTGAAGACGCGTTTCATGGTGACTCCTTGTGCATTCGGGATTGCCGCCCGTCGGGCTGCAAACAATTAGCACACGCCTCGTGTGCCGTGCATCGCTGTCCTTGAAATGTCCGGAATGCCTTACTTCGTCACCACCGGCCACGGGCAGTAGCAACCGACTGCCAGCGTGTGAGTGGCATTCACCGGACGATCATCACTCAACGCCTGCAGGATCGGTTCGATAAAACTGTTGCTGGAGTTGCAGGTGAGCCCTTCGCTGTAGGGGCCGAAGTACGCCAGTTTGCCGCTGCGGTCCCAGATCGCCACGGCCGGGCTGGCGGGGATCTGTTCGGAGCCGGGCAGCACCGCGATGGTCTTGAGGTTGCTGAGGGTGGCGGGCAACTGGCCGTGGCTGCCGGCCTTCTGCACGGCGAAGAACTCCACACCCTTGGGGCCGAATTGTTCGACCATCTCGGTCAGGTGCTGTTGATTGCCGACGTTGCACGGGCAGGCCGGGTCCCAGAAATGCACCAGGCGGATGTTGCCGGGGCCGGCGAGGTCGTCGGGCAGGCGCAGCGGGTCGCCGGAAAACACCGCGGTATGTTCGCTGAAGGCCCGCAGGTAGCGGCCCTGAAACCAGTCGTACGCAGCCCACAGCACGCCGGCACACACGATGGCGAGCAGGCTGGCAAACAGTGCGGTGCGGTAGGGCGGGCGCATGGTTTTCGGTCCTCGAGAGCGCGCTAGCTTGCCATGCTTGCTTCTACAGATGAATATCGCAGGCCGATAAAGTCTGTTTACCGTTCTGGAATTGCCCATGTCTGTTGCTTTCGATCCCGATCATCTGCGCGCGAGCCTCAAGCCGTTGGCCGAGTGGCAGCCGTTGTCCGAGGAGGCGAAGGCATATCAGCGGTTCTACCAGACCGACTTCCCGGAGCGCGATGTCTGGCGTGGCATGGGTCGCTTCGAGGTCGATGGTTATGAACTCGTCAGCCATTGCTGGTGGCCGGCGGAAACGGCCAAGGCCACGCTGTTTCTAGTGCACGGTTTTTATGATCACACCGGCCTCTACCGGCATGTGATCGAGTGGGCGCTGGATCTGGGGTTTGCAGTGATTGCCTGTGACTTGCCCGGGCATGGCCTGTCGAGCGGGCCACGGGCGAGCATCCGCGATTTCTCCGAGTATCAGGATGCGCTGCAGGGTTTGTTCGCCGAGGCGCGCTCGATTGCGTTGCCGCAGCCGTGGCACCTGTGTGGGCAAAGCACCGGCGGTGCGATCATTGTCGATCACGTGCTCAATCACGGTGAGAACAGCCCGGCCCAGGGCCAGTTGATTTTGCTGGCGCCGCTGGTGCGCCCACGGGCCTGGGGCTGGTCGCAGTTCAGTTATTACTTGCTGCGGCCCTTCGTGCGGGGCATTGCCCGGCGTTTCAGCGAGAACTCCAACGACCCGGATTTCCTGCCGTTCCTGCAGGCCGATCCGTTGCAGCCCAAACGCCTGCCGACGGCGTGGGTCGGGGCGCTGTCACGCTGGATCAAACGGGTGGAATACGCGAAGAAAAGTCCGCGCCGGCCGCTGATCGTCCAGGGCCAGGCGGACATGACCGTGGACTGGCAGCACAACCTGCAAGTGATGAAGTGGAAATTCGACCGGCCGCAGATTCTGCTGCTGGCCGAGGCGCGGCATCACCTGGCCAATGAAACGGCGCCAATGCGTGAGGAATATTTCGAGTTTCTGAGCAAGCGGATCAAGGGCCGCAATCCCTAGATCACTGGCTGAGGTTCGAGGTGCTCTGGCCGACGGCCAGCCCGGCGCGAATCGCCGCCAGCGCGGCCTGATAGTAAGCCTTGCCTTCGGTGGACTCGGCAAAGGTCGCGAACTCTTCCAGCTCTTCATCCGACAGGTCGCGATAAACGTACAGCAGCGTGTTGTTCAGGTCGGCGCCGATCTGATCCATCAGGCGCTGACGTTGACCGTTCAACATGCCTTGGGCCTGACCGCCACCGAGCAGGCCGGGGATCATCGAACTCAGGCTGTCCGCCGCCACACCGGCAATCGCCAGGCTGACTTCGGCACCGGCTTCGCGGGCGGGCAGGGCCTGGGCGAGGTGGCCGATGATCAGCAGGCGGCTGTCGCTGGCCGGCATCTTCGGCAGGCCCTTGGCGTTTTTCGCCAATTGATCGCGACGGGTCGCCAGCAGTTCGGCGGCGACGATTTTCTTGCCCAGCGGTGACTGGAAGAATGACAGGGCCGGTTTCGGATCGGCGAGGTTCTTGCGCAGTTGCGCTTCGGCGCGTTGATCCACGGCCTGCGGAGCAAAGCGCTGATTGCTGTTGTTCACCAGTGCCTGAAACACCGCCGGCGGCAGGCTGCTCTGGTAACGCTGTTGCGCGGCGCTCAGGGCGTCATTGAAATGCGCACGTTGGTCCGGCCAGCCGGCGACCTTGTACAACTGGTCGTGGCCGTCTGCCCAGGCGGGCAAAACGCAGAACATCAACAGTGAAAAAAGCAAACGGCGCATAGGGACTCCTGTCGGCAGCGGACTATTCTCCGTGCGGTGCCAGTACTTGTCGAGAATTCGTATCAAGCCGCCGCGTGGCTCTGTCGGAATTCTTGCCGCAGGCATACTATGCGCGCCATGCAAATATCCTCTGAACACCCGCTGCTGTTACGTATCGTCGACGACCTGGCCGAGCGTGGCTGGTCGCAGCAGAACATATTCCTGCCTGCGGATCTGACCCGCGCGCTGGCCGCCGAGTGCCGTAAACGTGAGGCCGAAGGTGAACTGGCACCGGCGGGCGTCGGACGCGGGCCGTTTTCGGAGGTCCGCGAGGGCATTCGCGGCGACCATATCCAATGGATCGATCCCGGTCAGGCGGAGGCCAGCGACCGTTATCTGAACCTGATGGACAGTCTGCGCGAGGCCCTCAATCGCGGGTTGTTCCTCGGTCTGGAAGACTTCGAATGCCATTTCGCCCTGTACCCGCCGGGTGCGTTCTACCGCAAGCATGTCGACCGTTTTCGCGACGATGACCGGCGCATGGTCTCGGCGGTGATCTACCTCAACGACGGCTGGTTGCCGGAGGATGGCGGACAACTGCGCATGTATCTGGAAGGTGATCGGGTCCATGACGTGCAACCCACCGGCGGTTGTCTGGTGGTGTTTCTCTCCGGCGAAGTGCCCCACGAAGTGTTACCGGCGCAACGCGAGCGCTTGTCGTTGACCGGCTGGTTTCGTCGTCGCGGCAACGAGCCGTTCTGAGATGCAGAAGATCCTCGTCAGTCGCTGCCTGCTCGGCCATCGCGTGCGTTACGACGGTGGGGCCAGCGGGCCGTTCGATCTGCTGGAACAGTGGATTGCCGAGGGGCGTGTCGTACCGTTGTGCCCGGAAGTGGCCGGCGGCTTGCCGACGCCTCGGGCGGCGGCGGAGATTCCGGGCGGGCAGGGCAGTGAAGTGCTCGATGGCCTTGCGGCGGTGATCACCATCGAAGGCGAGGACGTCAGTGCGCAGTTTCTCGACGGCGCCCGCCAGGCGCTGGAACTGGTGCAGAAACACGGAATTCGCGTGGCGGTGCTCAAGGCCAACAGCCCTTCGTGCGGGAACCTGTTGACCTATGACGGGACGTTCAATGGGGTGAAGGTGAGTGGTGAGGGGGTTACTGCTGCGTTGCTGAAGCGCCATGGGGTGCAGGTCTTCAGCGAGCTCGAACTGCCGCAGGCTGCACAAGCGCTCAAGGCACTCGACTAGACACCGTCACTTCAGGTCTTCAGAAGCCTGCACGATCAACCACTTCTTCGACAACGCCTCCAACCGCCCATCCGCCCTGATCCGCTGCAACGCATTCTCTAAACTCGCCTGAAACGCCGGGTTGCCCTTCTGAAACGGAATCGCCAGATCCACCGGTGGCCCGACCTTCGGTTTCTCTTCCGTCAACGCCTGGACCAGCACCAGCGGGCGGGGCTGTTCATCCTTTTTCGCCAACAGCTGCGCATTGACCTGCGTGTAAGGTTGGCTCACGTCGAAACGATCCTTGAGTTCCGGGGTCAGTGCTATGTGGTTGAGCGCGACGTCGTACTTGCCGCTTTCGACGCCCTGGAGCAGATCGGCTTCGTCGGTGACGATGAAGTCGGCGCGTACATCCAGCTCGTTGGCCAGCTGTTGCCCAAGCTCGACCTCGAACCCCGTGAGTGTGTCGCCGTCCTTGAAATTGAAGGGCGGTGTATTAGCCTCTAGGGCTATGCGCAGCTCGCCACGGTCGTTGACGTCATCAATCAGTTCGGCGTGAGCCAGAGGGCTCAGAAGGGGTAGCAGGCAGATCAGGCCAGGCAGAAAACGCATGGTCACTCCTTTGAAATCATTGTCGCGGCCTGTTGGTCAGGCTCGCTTTGCTATGGTTGTCGAGTGCCTTCGACAACGAATGGTCATGAAGTTGTCATGACCGCGCGGATTTTACGGAAAAACTGGAGAAGAGAATGAAAACATTCATGTCACGTGCTGCTTTGGCTGGTTTGCTGATGGGCGTTTCGGTGCTGGCCAGTGCGGCCACGCCGGCGCCGAAGGGGGCCGAAGTGTTCATCGTTTCTCCCGAAGACGGAGCAAAGGTTTCGCAGACCTTCACCGTCAAGTTCGGCACCAAGGATGTCGCGCTGGCACCGGCCGGTGATGCCACGCCGAATACCGGTCACCACCATCTGCTGATCGACGCCAAGGAGATCGTTCCGGCCGGCGCAGTGGTGCCGACCGACGCCAACCACATGCACTTCGGCAAGGCCCAGACGTTCGCAGAAATCAAACTGGCGCCAGGCAAGCACACCCTGCAGCTGGAGCTGGGCGACAAGAACCACATGGCTTTCGATCCACCCGTGGTCTCGAAGAAAATCACCATTACCGTGGAATAAAAAAGGGAGCCCTTCGGGGCTCCCTTTTTTATCAGTTGCGAGCTACAAGCTACGAGCTTCAAGCCAAAGCGCTTTTCACTTGCCGCTTGAAACTTGTTACTCGTAGCTGCTCTTAAAACAACACACGGCTACGGATGGTGCCGTTGACGTGTTGCAGCTTCTCTTGCGCCAGCTCCGAGTACTCGGCGTCGACGTCGATCACCACGTAGCCGACCTTCTCGTTGGTCTGCAGGAACTGACCGGAGATGTTGATGCCGTTTTCGGCGAAGACCTTGTTGATCTCGCTCATCACACCCGGGATGTTCTCGTGGATGTGCAGCAGACGGTGCTTGCCAGGGTGAGCCGGCAGGGCCACTTCCGGGAAGTTCACCGACGATACCGAGGTACCGTTGTCGCTGTACTTGACCAGCTTCTCTGCCACTTCCAGACCGATGTTGGCCTGCGCTTCAGCGGTGGAGCCGCCGATGTGCGGGGTCAGGATCACGTTGTCCAGGCCACGCAGCGGGCTTTCGAACTCTTCGTCGTTGGAGCGCGGCTCGACCGGGAACACGTCGATGGCGGCGCCGATCAGGTGCTTGTCCTTGATCGCAGCAGCCAGGTGATCCAGCTCGACCACGGTGCCGCGTGCAGCGTTGATCAGGATGCCGCCCTTCTTGATGGCGCGGATTTCCTTCTCGCCGATCATCCACTGGGTCGCAGCGGTTTCCGGTACGTGCAGGGTGACGATGTCGGACATGCCCAGCAGCTCGTGCAGGTTGCCGACCTGGGTCGCGTTGCCCAGCGGCAGCTTGGTCACGGTGTCGTAGAAGAACACCTGCATGCCCAGACCTTCAGCCAGGACCGACAGCTGAGTACCGATCGAGCCGTAGCCGACGATGCCCAGTTTCTTGCCACGGATCTCGAAGGAGTTGGCTGCGGACTTGATCCAGCCGCCACGGTGGCAGGAAGCGTTTTTCTCAGGGATGCCGCGCAGCAGCAGGATCGCTTCGGCCAGCACCAGCTCGGCCACGGAGCGGGTGTTGGAGTACGGCGCGTTGAACACGGCGATGCCGCGCTCGCGGGCCGCTTCCAGGTCGACCTGGTTGGTGCCGATGCAGAAACAGCCGACTGCCACCAGCTTCTTCGCGTGATCGAAGATCTCTTCGGTCAGTTGGGTGCGCGAACGAATGCCGATGAAGTGAGCGTCAGCGATCTTTTCCTTGAGCTGGTCTTCCGGCAGGGAGCCAGTCAGGTATTCGATGCTGGTGTAGCCCGCCGCCTTGAGGACGTCGACAGCCGATTGGTGGACGCCTTCGAGAAGAAGGAACTTGATCTTGCTCTTATCGAGAGAAGTCTTGCTCATCTGCGTAAACCTGTATCCCGGAGAAAAATGGCAGGAAATGGTCAACAGACATTGACCTTGACGACAAGAAAGCCGTCACCGCAGAACCGCCGTTGGGCACTGGCCTGCGGGGTCGGTATGCTAGCATAGCCGCCCCGCTAATCACTCATTCCTGCGACGTGAAGCGTTCTCAGGATGACCATGAATTGTTCGAGAGTTCTGTCGATGACCAATCCTGCCCTGATTGATGAACTGAAGACCCTGGTCGAGCCTGGCAAGGTCCTGACCGATGCCGACTCCCTGAACGCGTACGGCAAGGATTGGACCAAGCACTTCGCCCCGGCGCCGAGCGCCATCGTGTTCCCCAAGACCATCGAGCAAGTGCAGGCCATCGTCCGCTGGGCCAACGAACATAAAGTGGCGCTGGTGCCATCGGGCGGGCGCACCGGACTTTCCGCCGCTGCCGTCGCCGCCAATGGCGAAGTGGTTGTCTCGTTCGACTACATGAACCAGATTCTCGACATCAACCTCACCGACCGCACCGCCGTGTGCCAGCCGGGCGTGGTCACCGAGCAATTGCAGAACGCGGCCGAAGAACATCACCTGTACTACCCGGTGGACTTCGCTTCCGCCGGTTCCAGCCAGATTGGCGGCAATATCGGGACCAATGCCGGCGGGATCAAGGTCATTCGTTACGGCATGACCCGCAACTGGGTGGCGGGCATGAAAGTGGTCACCGGCAAGGGCGATGTGCTGGAACTGAACAAGGACCTGATCAAGAACGCCACCGGTTATGACCTGCGCCAGCTGTTCATCGGCGCCGAAGGCACCCTCGGGTTTGTGGTCGAAGCCACCATGCGCCTGGATCGTGCGCCGAAAAACCTGACCGCGATGGTCCTCGGCACCGCCGATTTCGACTCGATCATGCCGGTGCTGCACGCCTTTCAGGGCAAGCTCGACCTGACCGCGTTCGAATTCTTCTCCGACAAGGCCCTGGCCAAGGTCATGGGCCGTGGCGATGTCCCGGCACCGTTCGAGACCGACTGCCCGTTCTACGCCTTGCTGGAATTCGAGGCGACCACCGAAGAAGTGGCCAACAGCGCCCTGGAAACCTTCGAACATTGCGTGGAGCAGGGCTGGGTGCTGGACGGCGTGATGAGCCAGAGCGAAACCCAGTTGCAGAACCTGTGGAAGTTGCGCGAGTACATCTCCGAAACCATCTCCCACTGGACGCCGTACAAGAACGACATCTCGGTCACCGTGTCGAAAGTCCCGGCATTCCTGCGGGAAATCGACGCGATCGTCGGCAAACACTACCCGGATTTCGAAATCGTCTGGTTCGGCCACATCGGCGACGGCAACCTGCACCTGAACATCCTCAAGCCGGACAACCTGAGCAAGGACGAGTTTTTCGCCAAGTGCGCCACCGTCAACAAGTGGGTGTTCGAAACCGTCGAGAAGTACAACGGTTCGATCTCCGCCGAACACGGCGTGGGCATGACCAAGCGCGATTACTTGACCTACAGCCGCTCGCCGGTGGAAATCGAATACATGAAAGCGGTCAAGGCGGTGTTCGACCCGAACGGCATCATGAATCCGGGCAAGATCTTCGCGGTTTGATTGGCAATCCCTGATGAATCAATGAAGGCAGGAGTCGGTAATGAGCTATCAGCACCAGTATGTCGACGGTACGCGGATTCATTTTCCGCTGGGGAAAGTGGTGTGCATCGGCCGCAACTACGCCGAACACGCCAAGGAACTGGATAACCCGGTCCCTACCGAGCCGCTGCTGTTCATCAAGCCGGGCAGTTGCGTGGTGCCGCTGGAAGGCGGTTTCAGCATTCCGACCGAGCGTGGCTCCGTGCATTACGAAGCGGAAATCGCCGTGTTGATCGGCAAGCCGCTGTCGACCAAACCGAGTCGTGAAGAAGTGCTGGACGCGATCTCCGGTTTCGCCCCGGCGCTGGACCTGACCCTGCGCGACAAGCAGGCCGAACTCAAGTCCAAGGGCCTGCCGTGGGAAATCGCCAAGTCGTTCGACGGCGCGGCGGTAATTGCACCGTTTGTGGTCAGCAGCACATTCCCTGATCTGACCGACATCGGCATCCGCCTGACCATCAATGGTGAAGTGCGCCAGGACGGTAACAGCAGCGCGATGCTCAACCCGATCGTGCCGATGATCCAGCATATGGCTGGCTGCTTCTCGCTGCAGGCCGGTGACGTGATCCTGACCGGTACGCCGGTGGGCGTGGGGCCGTTGAACGTAGGTGATGACATCGTGCTGGAACTGCCGGGCGCCAGTCGCTTCACCAGCAGCGTGCGCTGACTGCAACACTGAAATACCTTTGTGGGAGCCAGCCTGCTGGCGATGACGGACTGTCAGTTGATGTTTCATTCGACTGATACACCGCTATCGCCAGCAGGCTGGCTCCCACATCTGTTTTTGTGGTGCAGCCCGCAAAGGCATAAGGCGATCCGGCCATTTGCCGTTTTTTTCACATCCTGTCCGGATAATTCCGGTCATCCTGGCGTCTGAGCCGGCCTCTTTGTGCTATTACCCATAGCCTGAATTTTCGGAACGCGTCCTCTGATGTCATCTCAAACTCAGCTCAACCCTGCCCGTCGCTCACGTTTCGCCCTGCGCTGGTATTACTGGCTGTTGCTGGTGGTCGCTGCCGCTTACGGTCTGGCGCATGCCATGCATTGGGATGACCGCGGCCTGCTCTGGGTGCGCGAGCGCTTTGAAAGCCCGACCGAGCGCAAGGAAAGCGTCTGGCTGCCGGACTATCGGGTGGTGATCGACGGCAAACTGCTGCCGGGTATGGAGAAGGACGAGGCCTCGGACCTGTCTTACGATGCGCAGAGCAAGACCCTGTTTTCGGTGATGGGCAAGAATCCGTTCCTGGTCGAGCTGACCTTGCAGGGCGACGTGCTGCGCAAGATGCCACTGGTGGGCTGGATCAATCCGGAAGGCGTGACGGTCATGGGCAATGGCTTGCTGGCCATCGTCGACGAGCGTGAGCACATGCTGTCGATCGTCAAGGTCGATGCCGATACCCGCGAGCTGAAGCGCGACGATTTCCCGAAATACGACCTCGGCCCGTCGAAAAACCAGAACAAGGCCTTCGAAGCCATCACCTGGGACGCCCGCAATCAACGACTGTTGCTGGGTGAAGAGCGGCCACCGGCGCTGTTTACCTGGAAAAGCGACGGCAGCCAGACCCTCACCGGCGACAAGCAGAAGCTGCCGAACGACGATCTGGACATCCGCAACCTTTCGGCACTGGCGATTGACCCGCGCACCGGCCATACCCTGGTGCTGTCCGCCGACTCGCACCTGCTGCTGGAGCTGGACGAGAAGGGCGAGCAAGTCAGCTTCATGACCCTGCTCGGCGGTTTCAACGGCCTCAAGAAAACCATTCCCCGCGCCGAAGGCGTGACCATGGACGAGCAGGGCACGCTGTACATGGTCAGCGAGCCGAACCTGTTCTACCGCTTCGAAAAGCAGAAATAACCAACCCGCCGCACCAAGGTTGTCGTTCCGGGCAAGTGGCCTTTAAGCTTCGATTCAGACAGGCGTGATATTTCATCCGCCTGTTTTGATCCCGAGCCCTGTCCGCATGCGTCGATTTGCCCGTCCCAAGCCACTTCTGATCATCCTTTCAGTGATTGCCCTGATCGCACTGATTGCGATTGGCCAATACCTGCGTCTGTTCGAGCGCGCCTGGTTCAACCTGCAAAGCCACTGGCAGCCCCACAGCATTGATGCCATCAATCTGGATCAGTACCACGTGGACATCGAGGCCCGGACTATTGAGGGGTTGAACGACGATGTCTCGGCGCTGACCTACGATCCGGTGCGCAAGAGCCTGTTCACCGTCACCAACAAGAATGCCGAGCTGATCGAGCTGTCGCTGGAGGGCCGGATCCTGCGTCGGGTCGCGCTGGTTGGCTTCGGTGATGCGGAGGCGGTGGAGTTCATCAGCGCCGATACCTACGTCATCAGCGATGAGCGTCAGCAGCGTCTGATCAAGATCCATCTGGAGCACGACACCAAGTTCCTCGACGCAGCGGACGCCGAGCAGATGACGCTCGGCGTGCACATGAGCGGTAACAAGGGATTCGAAGGGCTGGCCTACGACTCGGTGGGCAAGCGTCTGTTCGTGGCCAAGGAGCGCGACCCGATGCTGATCTACGAAGTGCACGGCTTTCCGCACTTCAATCCGGAGAAATCCTACGCGGTGCATGTCATCAACAACCCCAAGCGCGACGCCGGGATGTTCGTGCGTGACCTGTCGAGCCTGCAATACGACGAACGCAGCGGCCATTTATTGGCGCTGTCGGACGAGTCGCGGCTGATTCTGGAGCTGGATGTGGACGGGCGCCCGTTGAGCACGATGTCGTTGAGCGGTGGCCGGCAAGGGCTGAAGAAAACCGTGCCGCAGGCGGAAGGCATTGCGATGGATGACGACGGGACGTTGTACCTGGTGAGCGAGCCGAATCTGTTTTACGTCTTCAGAAAGCCTGCGCAGAATTAACCAACACCACAAAACACTGTGGGAGCGAGCTTGCTCGCGATGAGGGAGGGTCAGTCGCCAAACATGTCGACTGACACACCGCTATCGCTAGCAAGCTAGCTCCCACAGGTTTTTCATCTGCCCACAAATATGTGGGCAGCCTGGTTTATTCAGCTTTGAGGGTCTTCACACCTTCGCTGGTACCCAGCAACAGCAGATCCGCCGGACGCGCCGCGAACAGGCCGTTGGTGACCACGCCGACGATCGCATTGATCTGCGCTTCCAGCTCCACCGGGTTGGTGATCTGCAGGTTGTGCACGTCGAGGATGATGTTGCCGTTGTCGGTCAACACGCCTTCGCGGTAGACCGGATCGCCGCCCAGCTTCACCAGTTGGCGGGCGACGTGGCTGCGAGCCATCGGAATGACTTCCACCGGCAGCGGGAACGCGCCGAGCACCGGCACCAGTTTGCTGCCGTCGGCGATGCAGATGAAGGTCTTGGCCACGGCCGCGACGATCTTCTCGCGGGTCAGGGCTGCACCGCCGCCCTTGATCAGGTTCAGGTGTTCGTCGCTTTCGTCGGCGCCGTCGATGTAGAACTCCAGGTCGCTGACGGTGTTCAGTTCGTACACCGGAATCCCGTGGCCCTTGAGGCGCGCGGCGGTGGCTTCGGAACTGGCGACCGCGCCATCGAACGCGCCCTTGTGCTGGGCCAGGGCGTCGATGAAGCAGTTGGCGGTGGAGCCGGTGCCGACCCCCACGATGCTCTTGTCGTCGAGTTTCGGAAGGATGAAGTCGACGGCGGCCTGGGCTACGGCCTGTTTGAGTTGATCCTGGGTCATGCGGGCTCCGGAAGCGGGCAAGGTAAGAACGGAAAGGCCGGCATTATAGCCTCAAGCCGGGGTAAAACCTCTGGATTCGTGTGGTCGTGCGCCCAAAAGCCGGGTTAGACTCGTTGGTCCCGCCCAATCGCCAGTGATGCTTTCCGATGCTCGAACAGTACGTCAAGAAGATCCTCACCTCGCGCGTTTATGACGTTGCCGTAGAAACCCCGCTGCAGAACGCTCGCCAGCTCTCCGAGCGGCTGGGCAACGACATCTGGCTCAAGCGCGAAGACTTGCAGCCGGTGTTCTCGTTCAAGATTCGCGGCGCCTACAACAAACTGACCCAGTTGAGCGACGAAGAACGCGCCCGTGGCGTGGTCACCGCGTCGGCGGGCAACCATGCGCAGGGGCTGGCCCTGGCGGCGAAAGTGCTGGGTGTGAAGGCGACCATCGTGATGCCCAAGACCACCCCGGAGATCAAGGTCGAAGGCGTGCGCTCCCGTGGCGGCAAAGTAGTGCTGCACGGCGATTCGTTCCCGGAAGCCCTGGCCTACTCGCTGAAACTGGTCGATGAAAAAGGCTACGTCTACATCCACCCGTACGACGATCCGCACACCATTGCCGGGCAGGGCACCGTGGCGATGGAAATCCTGCGCCAGCACCCGCAGCCACTGGACGCGATTTTCGTGCCGGTGGGCGGCGGCGGTCTGATCGCCGGCATTGCGGCTTACGTGAAGTACCTGCGGCCGGACATCAAGGTCATCGGCGTCGAGCCCGACGACTCCAACTGTCTGCAGGCAGCGATGGCAGCGGGCGAGCGCGTGGTGCTGCCGACCGTGGGCATCTTCGCCGACGGCGTGGCGGTGGCGCAGATCGGTCAGCACACGTTCGATATCTGCAAGGATTACGTCGATGAAGTGATCACCGTCAGCACCGACGAGATCTGCGCGGCGATCAAGGACATCTACGACGACACCCGTTCGATCACCGAACCTGCCGGCGCCCTGGGCGTGGCGGGGATCAAGAAGTACGTCGAACAGCGCGGCGTCAGCGGCAAGACTTTCGTCGCCATCGATTCCGGCGCCAACGTCAACTTCGACCGCTTGCGCCACGTCGCCGAGCGAGCCGAGCTGGGTGAAGGCCGCGAAGCGATCATCGCCGTGACCATCCCGGAGAAGGCCGGCAGCTTCAAGGCATTCTGCGAAGCCATCGGCAAGCGCCAGATCACTGAATTCAACTACCGCTACAACACCGGCAGCGAAGCGCACATCTTCGTCGGCGTGCAGACCCACCCGGAAAACGACCCGCGCAGCGCACTGCTGGCGAGCCTGACCGAGCAGGGTTTCCCGGTACTCGACCTCACCGACAACGAACTGGCCAAGCTGCACATCCGCCACATGGTCGGCGGGCGCGCGGCGCAGGTGGTCGATGAAGTGGTGCTGCGCTTCGAGTTCCCGGAGCGTCCGGGCGCGCTGTTCAACTTCCTCAACAAGCTCGGCGGACGCTGGAACATCTCGATGTTCCACTACCGCAACCACGGCGCGGCGGACGGTCGTGTGGTCGCCGGCCTGCAGGTGCCTCACGATGAGCGTCACCTGGTTCCCGCGGCGCTGGCGGAAATCGGCTACCCGTACTGGGACGAAAGCGACAACCCGGCCTATCAGCTGTTTCTTGGCTGAGCGGCTACGCTGATGGGCAGGCCATAAGGAAATTCGACAATGGAAACGTTAACTGCCCTGAAAACGGCGCACATGGTTGCCACCGTGGTTCTGCTGGCGGGTGCGCTGGGGCTGGGCATCTGGGTTTTACTGGCCCGGCGCAAGGGTGATGCGACGGCGGGCAGCCGCACGTTGCAGCGACCACGGGTGTTTGTCTGGCTGCTGATGGGCCTGGCGCTGCTGAGCATGCCTTTCACCGGCTGGTGGATGGTGCATCTGGTGGGCTGGCCGCTGGGGCAGACGTGGATTCTGGCCTCCAGCGTGCTGTACACCGGGGCGGCGCTGGCGTGGTTCTGGCTGCTGGTGCGCTTGAACCGCTTGCGCAAGACGCCGGGCGGTGTGGGCAGGTTCAGCTTTGCCCTGGCGTTGTTCAGTTTTGTCTGCTTTGTCGCGATTGCCGGATTGATGGGCGCCAAGCCGGTTTAGGCCCGGCGCCCGGTCTCGACATCAATCGCGCAGCGAAATGACCGACCAGCCACGCTTCTCGGCTTCGGCCCGCAGATTCGGATCCGGATCGACGGCCACCGGATTCACCACCTGCTCCAGCAGCGGCAAGTCGTTCATCGAGTCGCTGTAGAAGTAGCTGTCTTCCAGCGAATGCCCGGTCTCTTCCAGCCAGCGGTTCAGGCGCGTCACCTTGCCTTCGCGGAAGCACGGCACGTCGGTGCTGCGGCCGGTGTAGCGGCCGTCCTGCATCTCGCACTCGGTGGCGATCAGGGTTTCAACGCCCAGGCGCACGGCAATCGGTGCGGTGACGAAACGGTTGGTGGCGGTGATGATCACCAGTTTGTCGCCGGCGTCGCGGTGCTTTTTCAACAGTTCGACCGCTTTTGGCAGCATCAATGGCTCGATGCAGTCGCGCATGAAGTCGCTGTGCCATTGTTCGAGCACGGCCATGTCGGTGCGGCCGAGGATTTCCAGGCAGAAGTTCAGGTACGCGGCGTTATCCAGTTTGCCCGCCAGATAATCCTGGTAGAACTCGTCGTTGCGCGCCTTGTAGGCGATCGGGTCGAGGAAGCCGCGTTCACACAGATAGTCGCCCCAGGCGTGATCGCTGTCGCCGCCCAGAAGGGTGTTGTCCAAATCGAATAAAGCCAGGCGCATTGCAGTTACCCGCTGAAAAGTCAGTAAAAAGGCCACAAGAATACGGTCTTTTCACAAGAGTGCACATAAGCTCGGAACCTTCGTTGCCGCCTTCACAAGCTTTGTGGAACAATGCGGCGACATGCGTTTGCGAGGTTGTTGCCGTGATCGACCCCGATGGTTTCCGTCCTAATGTCGGGATCATTCTGACGAATGACGCCGGACAGGTGCTATGGGCTCGCCGTATCAATCAAGATGCCTGGCAGTTTCCACAGGGAGGAATCAATCCCGAGGAGACGCCGGAAGACGCCTTGTACCGCGAGTTGAACGAAGAAGTGGGCCTGGAACGCGAAGATGTTGAAATTCTCGCCTGTACCCGGGGCTGGTTGCGCTATCGTTTGCCGCAACGTCTGGTGCGAACCCACAGCCAACCGCTGTGCATCGGCCAGAAACAGAAGTGGTTTCTCCTGCGCCTGATCTCCAACGAGCAGCGGGTGCGGATGGATTTGACCGGTAAACCGGAGTTCGATGGCTGGCGCTGGGTCAGCTATTGGTATCCGCTGGGCCAGGTGGTGACATTCAAGCGCGAGGTGTATCGCCGCGCTCTCAAAGAGCTTGCCCCGCGCCTTTTAGCGCGCGACTGACGACGGAGTTCGACCCCGAGCCATGCTCAATACGCTGCGCAAGATCGTCCAGGAAGTTAACTCCGCCAAGGATCTCAAGGCGGCGTTGGGGATTATTGTGTTGCGCGTCAAAGAGGCCATGGGCAGCCAGGTCTGCTCGGTCTATCTGCTTGATCCCGAGACCAACCGCTTCGTCCTGATGGCCACCGAGGGCTTGAACAAGCGCTCGATCGGCAAGGTCAGCATGGCACCCAACGAAGGTCTGGTCGGCCTGGTCGGCACGCGTGAAGAACCCCTGAACCTCGAAAATGCCGCGGATCACCCGCGCTACCGCTACTTCGCCGAGACCGGCGAGGAGCGCTACGCCTCGTTCCTCGGGGCGCCGATCATTCACCACCGCCGCGTCGTCGGCGTGTTGGTCATCCAGCAGAAAGAACGCCGCCAGTTCGATGAAGGTGAAGAAGCCTTCCTCGTGACCATGAGCGCGCAGCTCGCCGGCGTAATCGCCCACGCCGAGGCCACCGGGTCGATCCGTGGCCTGGGCCGTCAGGGCAAGGGCATCCAGGAAGCCAAGTTCGTCGGTGTGCCGGGTTCACCGGGCGCGGCGGTCGGTACGGCGGTTGTCATGTTGCCGCCAGCCGACCTCGATGTCGTGCCGGACAAGACTGTCGACGACATCGATGCCGAAATAAAACTGTTCAAGAAGGCGCTTGAAGGCGTGCGCGCCGACATGCGCAACCTGTCGACCAAACTGGCCACCCAGTTGCGTCCCGAAGAACGCGCGTTGTTCGACGTGTACCAGATGATGCTCGATGACGCGTCCCTCGGTAACGAAGTCAAAACCGTGATCAAGACCGGTCAGTGGGCTCAGGGCGCGCTGCGTCAGGTGGTGACCGACCACGTCAACCGTTTCGAATTGATGGACGATGAATACCTGCGTGAGCGGGCCTCGGATGTGCGTGACCTCGGTCGCCGTCTGCTGGCCTACCTGCAGGAAGACCGCACGACCAACATGGTTTTCCCCGACAACACCATCCTGGTCAGTGAAGAGCTGACCGCCACCCAGCTCGGTGAAGTACCGGAAGGCAAGCTGGTGGGGTTGGTCTCGGTACTGGGTTCGGGTAACTCCCACGTCGCGATCCTGGCCCGGGCCATGGGTATTCCGACGGTGATGGGCGTAGTCGACTTGCCGTACGCCAAGGTCGATGGCATCCCGATGATCGTCGACGGGATCAAGGGCGAAATCTACACCAACCCGAGCGAAGTGCTGATCAAGCAATTCGCCGACGTGGTGGAAGAAGAGAAGCAACTGGCGCTGGGCCTCGATACCCTGCGCGACTTGCCGTGCGTGACCCTCGACGGCCACCGCATGCCGCTGTGGGTCAACACCGGCCTGCTGGCGGACGTGGCGCGGGCGCAGAAGCGTGGCGCCGAAGGTGTCGGTCTGTACCGCACCGAAGTGCCGTTCATGATCAACCAGCGTTTCCCGAGCGAGAAGGAACAACTGGCGATCTACCGCGAGCAGCTCGCCGCGTTCCACCCGCAACCAGTGACCATGCGTACGCTGGACATCGGCGGTGACAAGGCGCTGTCGTACTTCCCGATCAAGGAAGACAACCCGTTCCTTGGCTGGCGCGGGATCCGCGTCACCCTCGACCACCCGGAAATCTTCCTGGTGCAGACCCGCGCGATGCTCAAGGCCAGCGAAGGCCTGAACAACCTGCGGATCCTGTTGCCGATGATCTCCGGCATCCACGAGCTCGAAGAAGCGTTGCACCTGATCCACCGGGCCTGGGGCGAAGTGCGCGACGAAGGTACCGATGTGCCGATGCCGCCGGTGGGCGTGATGATCGAGATTCCGGCGGCGGTCTACCAGACCAGAGAACTGGCGCGGATGGTCGACTTCCTGTCGGTGGGTTCCAACGACCTCACCCAGTATCTGCTGGCCGTGGACCGCAACAACCCGCGTGTGGCCGATCTCTACGACTATCTGCACCCGGCGGTGCTGCAAGCCTTGCAGATCGTCGTGCGTGACGCCCATGCCGAAGGCAAGCCGGTGAGCATCTGTGGCGAGATGGCCGGTGACCCGGCGGCAGCGGTGCTGTTGATGGCGATGGGCTTCGACAGCCTGTCGATGAACGCCACCAACCTGCCGAAGGTGAAGTGGATGCTGCGTCAGATCAATCTGAGCAAGGCGAAGGATCTGCTGGCGGAACTGATGACCATCGACAACCCGCAAGTTATCCACAGCTCGCTGCAACTGGCGCTGAAGAGTCTCGGGCTGTCGCGGATGGTCAAACCGCTCTGAACAGAAGATCGCAGCCTTCGGGCTGCGATTTTCAAAGATTGATCTCCACTTCCCCCAGATGCCCGCCGTACGGCCCGAAACTGCGCTCCACCATCCGCCGCGTCCCGTCCGCCTGCACGATCAGCGCCGTACTCGCCCGCGTCCCGTAACTCTGACTGGCAATGAACACACTCGACAGCAGCGACTCGGTCGCCAGCCCCACGCCGGTATCCGGCAGCTCGGCGAACGGTGCCGTCTGCGCATCCCCCAGCAACGCCAGCAACCGCTCGGGCTGCGGATCATCCAGCACCGCACTCAATGCCGCCTTGGCCTTGAGCAGTTTCGGCCACGGCGTATCCAGCCCCGCATTTGAAAGTCCATAAATGCCCGGCTGCAACATCACCGGTTCCGAAGACCGCGCGTTGAAATGCCACATCTCGTGGGCATTGCCCAGCAGCAGATTGAACCCGGCATATTCCGGCGAGCGGGCGACAACGTCGGACAAATAGTCATCGATCGACAGGTTTCCGGTCAGAAACCCCGCCACCAGTTCACCCCGGGAGCGCCGGGCCGGAGGCTGATGCGGATCGCGGATGTTGGTCAGCGCGGCAAAGCGGCCGTTGGCGCCGAGGCCGAGCCAGGTGCCGCCGGCCTCCAGATCCCGTCCGGCATGGACGTGCGGCGACTCGGGCCACTGGGCCAGCGGCAGACTGGGCCGGGCATAGAACTCGTCACGGTTGGCCGCGACGATCAGCGGCTGGGCATGCCCCGGCCGCCAGGCGAAAACGATCAGGCACATAAGGTGGTCCTTGTGTGTTTTCTGTCCACTCTACGCAGACATCGTCCGTGCATCCATCGCCAGTGGAGCCGAAGGCCATGCATCCGTTACCATGCCGCTCCGGTTTTGGGATGCGCCTCTGGAGGCAGTCATGGAATTTCTGCTCTATCTGGCGCTGGGTGCCTGCGCAGGCGTGCTGGCTGGGCTGTTCGGGGTTGGCGGCGGGATCATCATCGTCCCGGTGCTGGTGTTCAGTTTCACCTTGCAGGGTTTCGATCCGTCGATCCTGACCCACCTGGCCGTCGGCACGTCGCTGGCGACGATCATCTTCACCTCGGTCAACGCCGTGCGTGAACATCATCGACGCGGGGCGGTGCGCTGGCCGATTTTCGCCTGGATGACCGTCGGGATCCTGCTCGGGGCCGGTTTCGGCGCGCTGACCGCCGAAGCGATCTCCGGGCCCAACCTGCAGAAGATCATCGGTGTGTTCGCCCTGGTAATCGCGGCGCAGCTGGCGCTGGACGTCAAACCCAAGGCCAGTCGAACGGTGCCCGGCAAATTCGGTCTGACCGTGGCCGGCAGTGTGATCGGCTGGGCGTCGGCGATTTTCGGCATTGGCGGCGGCTCGCTGACCGTGCCGTTCCTGACCTGGCGCAGCGTGCCGATGCAGCAGGCCGTGGCGACCTCGTCGGCCTGTGGCCTGCCGATCGCTTTGGCAAGTGCAATAAGTTTCATGATTCTGGGCTGGCATGATCCGTTGCTGCCGGCCCATAGTCTCGGGTTTGTGTATCTGCCGGCGCTGCTGGGCATTGCGCTGACCAGCATGGTGTTCGCCCGGATCGGCGCGCGGCTGGCGCACAAGTTGTCGCCGAAGTTGCTGAAACGGCTGTTTGCCGCTTTGCTGTTCTGCGTGGGGCTGAGCTTTCTGTTCTGAGGCGTTTGTTCCGAGCAGGCCACAATCCTGGCTTAATCCTGAGGTGGCAGCGTCGCCCGGGAATTTTGAAGATTTGAACTCTAACGAGGAGTCGCAATGCTGCCTTACCCGCAGATCGACCCGGTGGCCCTGGCCATCGGTCCGCTGAAAATCCATTGGTACGGCCTGATGTATCTGGTCGGCATCGGCGGTGCGTGGCTGCTGGCGTCGCGCCGGCTCAACCGTTTCGACCCGACCTGGACCAAAGAGAAACTCTCCGACCTGGTGTTCTGGCTGTCGATGGGGGTGATTGTCGGCGGGCGACTGGGCTATGTGCTGTTCTACGATCTGAGCGCCTACATCGCCAACCCGACGCTGATTTTCGAAGTGTGGAAGGGCGGCATGTCGTTCCACGGCGGCTTCATCGGTGTGATGCTGGCGGCGTTGTGGTTCGGCAAGCGTAACGGCAAGTCGTTCTTCCAGCTGATGGACTTTGTGGCGCCGATGGTGCCGATCGGTCTGGGCGCCGGGCGTATCGGCAACTTCATCAACGCCGAATTGTGGGGCAAGGCCACCGACGTGCCGTGGGCCATGGTGTTCCCGCCGTTCAGCGACCCGGCGCAACTGCCGCGTCACCCGTCGCAGCTGTATCAGTTCGCGCTCGAAGGCGTGGCACTGTTCCTGATCCTCTGGCTGTTCTCGCGCAAGCCGCGACCAACCATGGCGGTCTCGGGCATGTTCGCGCTGTTCTATGGCATCTTCCGTTTCATCGTCGAATTCGTCCGCGTGCCGGATGCGCAGCTGGGCTACCTGGCCTGGAACTGGCTGACCATGGGTCAGATCCTCTGCGTACCGATGATCATCGGCGGGCTGTTCCTGATCTGGCTGGCCTACCGCCGTGCCCCGTCGGCGCCGGTTGCCCCGACAGCTTAAATATTCGAACCCCGGCGCAGTTGGCCGGGGCTCAAGGACACAGGTAACTCATGAAGCAATATCTCGATCTGGTGTCGCACGTCATCAACAACGGCACCAAACAGGCCAACCGTACCGGCGTGAACACCATCAGCTTTCCGGGCGCGATGCTGCGCTTCGATCTGCAGGAAGGTTTCCCGGCGATCACCACCCGCAAGATGGCCTTCAAATCGGCCATCGGCGAGATGTGCGGCTTTCTGCGTGGCGTGAACAACGCCGCCGAATTCCGTGCGCTGGGCTGCAAGGTCTGGGATCAGAACGCCAACGAAAACGCCCAGTGGCTGGCCAACCCGTTCCGTCAGGGCGAAGACGACCTCGGCGAAATCTACGGCGTGCAATGGCGCAAATGGCCGGCGTACAAGCAGATCCCGCTGAGCAACACCGCCGCCATCGAACAAACCTTGAGCAACGGCTACAAGCAGATTGCCCAGGGCGAAGAAGACGGCCAGGCCTACGTGGTGCTGTACAAAGCCATCGATCAGGTGCGCCAGTGCGTCGACACGATCATCAAGGACCCGGGCAGCCGCCGCATCCTGTTCCACGGCTGGAACTGCGCCCAGCTCGATGAAATGGCCCTGCCGCCGTGCCATCTGCTGTACCAGTTCCACCCGAATGTCGAGACCAAAGAGATTTCTCTGACCCTCTACATCCGCTCCAACGACCTGGGCCTGGGCACGCCGTTCAACCTCACCGAAGGCGCTGCGCTGCTGAGCCTGATCGGTCGCCTGACCGGCTACACGCCGCGCTGGTTCACCTATTTCATCGGTGACGCCCACGTCTACGAAAACCACCTCGACATGCTCAACGAACAGCTCAAGCGCGAGCCGTTCGCCATGCCGAAGCTGAAGATTTCGGATCGTGTGCCGGAGTTTGCCAAGACTGGCGTGTACCAGCCGGAATGGCTGGAGCTGGTGGAACCGAGCGACTTCTCGCTGGAAGGCTATGAACACCATGCGCCGATGACCGCGCCGATGGCGGTCTGACGAGCAATACGCAAAACCCCTGTGGGAGCGGGCTTGCTCGCGAAGGCAGTGTTTGAGTCGATAGTGATGTTGGCTGATACACCGCTTTCGCGAGCAAGCCCGCTCCCACATTTGGTTCTGAGTAAGTATCAATGGCCGTGGCTGCGGCCCACGTGGGAATGCTCGACCTCCGTCGCCACAACCCCGCCACTCACCTCCAGCCGCTGCAAAATCCCGCACTGATCCGCCTCCGGCCCTTCGCCACAACGCTGGCGCAGGTCGAGCAGTTGCGTCTGCAATGCCAACAACCCGTCGATCCGCGCCTTGACGTGCTGGATGTGCTCGTCGATCAGCGCATTCACGCTCTCGCACTGATCCTGCGGGCTGTCGCGCAAGGCGAGCAGGCTGCGGATTTCTTCGAGGGTCATGTCGAGGGTGCGGCAGTTGCGGATGAAGGTCAGGCGCTCGGCGTGGGCCTGGGTGTAGACGCGGTAGTTGCCGTCGCTGCGGGCCGGTTCCGGCAGCAGGTTTTCGCGCTCGTAGTAGCGGATGGTTTCCACGGCGCAATCGGTCTGTTTCGCCAGTTCTCCGATCTTCATGACAGCGATCTCCAAAAGGGTGCTTGACCCTATAGTGGCTACAGGGTCTTTACTTGGCAACAGGCACCTTCATGGACGCGACCAATGAGCGATTCCCAGCACACCCACAAATCCCACGCGGGACACGACCACAGCCACAAATTGCAGCCTGTGCATAAACATGATCACGGCGCTGATTCCTGCTGTGCATCAAAAGCCGCAGCCCCGTCGCTGATTCAACTGAGCGAGGCGAAAAGCGCCGACGCCCGGTTGAGCAGTTTCCGTATCGAAGCGATGGACTGCCCGACCGAGCAGACGCTGATCCAGAACAAGCTCGGCAAACTGGCCGGGATCCAGCAGCTGGAATTCAACTTGATCAACCGCGTGCTTGGCGTGACTCACAATCTGCCGGACACCGCTCCGATCATCGACGCGATCAAATCCCTCGGCATGCAGGCCGAGCCACTTGAGGCGGGCGTTGATGCCCCCGCCGCCGCCCCGGTGAAAAAACACTGGTGGCCGCTGGCGCTGTCCGGCGTCGGTGCGCTCGCTGCCGAAGTGATCCACTTCACCAGCGCTGCCCCGACCTGGGTGGTGGCGATCATCGCGCTGATCTCGATCCTCAGCGGCGGCCTCACCACCTACAAGAAGGGTTGGATCGCCCTGAAGAACCGCAACCTCAACATCAACGCCCTGATGAGCATCGCCGTGACCGGCGCGGTGTTGATCGGCCAGTGGCCGGAAGCGGCGATGGTGATGTTCCTGTTCACTGTGGCCGAGCTGATCGAAGCACGCTCGCTGGATCGCGCACGCAACGCCATCAGCGGTTTGATGCAGATGACGCCGGAGCAGGCGACTGTGTTGCAGGCGGACGGCAACTGGGTCGAACTGGATGTGAAAAGCATCGATCTCGGCGCCCGCGTGCGGGTGAAACCCGGCGAGCGCATCGCGCTGGACGGTGAAGTCGTCAGCGGCAGTTCGACCATCGATCAGGCGCCGATCACCGGTGAAAGCCTGCCGGTGGAAAAAACCGTCGGCGACAAAGTCTTCGCCGGCACCATCAACCAGGCCGGTTCGCTGGAATACACAGTGACCGCAGCGGCGAACAATTCCACCCTGGCGCGAATTATCCACGCCGTGGAACAGGCGCAAGGCGCACGGGCGCCGACCCAGCGCTTCGTCGATCAATTCTCGAAAATCTACACCCCGGTGGTCTTCGTTCTGGCCCTGGCCGTGGCGATCATTCCGCCGCTGTTCATGGGCGCTGTATGGTTCGACTGGATCTATCGCGCGCTGGTGCTGCTGGTGGTCGCGTGCCCGTGCGCACTGGTGATTTCCACCCCGGTGACCATCGTCAGCGGCCTCGCCGCAGCGGCGCGCAAAGGCATTCTGGTCAAGGGCGGCGTGTACCTGGAGGGCGGTTTCAAGCTCGACTATCTGGCCCTCGACAAGACCGGCACCATCACCCACGGCAAACCGGTGCAGACCGATTACCTGTCCCTCGACCCGACCGCCGACGCCACGGCTCCGGCCATTGCCGCCGCGCTGGCCGGGCGTTCCGATCACCCGGTGTCGCTGGCCATCGCCAATGCCGCTGTGGATAAAGGGTTCGCGCCGCTGGTTGTGGATAACTTCGAAGCGTTGGCCGGGCGCGGTGTGAAAGGTGAGGTCAACGGTCAGGCCTACCATTTGGGCAATCACCGACTGGTGGAAGAACTGGGCCTGTGCTCGCCGCAACTGGAAGAAAAGCTGTTCGCGCTGGAGAAGCAAGGCAAGTCCGTGGTGTTGCTGCTCGACAGCTCCGGCCCGCTGGCGCTGTTCGCCGTGGCCGACACGGTCAAGGAAACCAGCCGCGAGGCGATCCGCCAGTTGCACGACTTGGGCGTGAAAACCCTGATGCTGACCGGCGACAACGTCCACACCGCGCAGGCGATTGCGGCGCAGGTCGGGATCGACCAGGCCAAGGGCGACTTGTTGCCGACCGACAAACTGCAGGCCATCGAAGACCTGTATGCGCAGGGCCGTCGGGTCGGCATGGTCGGCGACGGCATCAACGATGCGCCGGCACTGGCTCGGGCGGAGATCGGTTTTGCGATGGCGGCGGCCGGTACGGATACAGCGATTGAAACCGCCGATGTCGCCCTGATGGACGACGATCTGCGCAAGATTCCGGCGTTCATCAGCCTGTCCCGCAACACGGCCAGCATCCTGAAACAGAACATTGCGTTGGCATTGGTGATCAAGGCTATCTTTCTTGGGGTAACCTTCGCCGGGCTCGCCACCATGTGGATGGCGGTGTTTGCCGACATGGGCGTGAGCCTGTTGGTGGTGTTCAACGGTTTGCGCCTGTTGCGCAAATAGAGGAAGAGGGGCGGTCGTGCTGAGTGCCGAGCTGAAAGCGTTTTACATGGTGGCCCGCCTGGGCAGCATCACGCTGGCGGCGAAAAAGCTCGGCCTCAGTCAACCGACCGTGACCACCCAGATCCGCAATCTGGAAAGTCAGTATTCGGTGGAGCTGTTCTACCGTGGTGGCCGCCGCCTGAGTGTCAGCGACGAAGGCGCGCGGCTGTTGCCGATGGTCAAGGCGCTGTTGCAGCAGGAGGCCGACATCGAGTTCTTCCTGCGCAACAGCGGCCAGGTGCAGGGCACGCTGCGCATCGCCGCCACCGCGCCGTATTACATCCTCGATCTGGTGAAGACCTTCCGCGAGCGCCTGCCGCAGGTGGAAGTGTCGGTGGAAATCGGCAATTCACAGCAAGTGCTCGAAGCGCTGGAGGATTACCGGGTGGATGTCGCGGCTTCGTCGCAATTGCTCGACGATGCGCGGCTGATCCGCCGGGTGCTCGGCAGCGATCCGCTGGTGCTGGCGGTGCATCGCAATCACCCGCTGGCGGCACACGACCACGTGACGCTGAACGCGCTGGCCGGACATACCTTGTTGATGCGCGAGCCGGGCTCGACCACCCGTCGCCTGACCGAAGAGTTGCTGGCCGGTGCCGGGGTCAGTTTCGGGCCGTTGCTGGAGATCGGCAGCCGCGAATCGATCCGCGAAGCGGTGCTGCGCAACATCGGCATCAGCATCATCGCCCGCCAGGAAGTGCCGCATGATCCGCTGTTGCGGGTGCTGACCCTGGAGAATGCGCCGCAGATCCCCGAATACCTCTACTGTCTCAAGGAACGCAAGAATGCGCGCTTGCCGGCGGCGTTTCTCGGGCTGGCGCAGGAAATGTCTCCGGCCTGATCAACCAAAATCCCTGAATACCACTATCGGTCGTTTTTGCCTCGTTGCCATATGACCGACGCATTACAACTCTAGGATTCGTCTCATCTGCTTGATGAGGCCTGTCCATGAACCCTGCAATCGCAACTGCCCTGACCAACCCCGGCGCCCCGATGAAAGTGCGCGGCGTGCAGAAGCGCTTCGGCGCCTTCACGGCGCTGGATAACGTCTCCCTCGATGTCGCGGCCGGTGAGCTGGTATGCCTGCTCGGCCCGTCGGGCTGTGGCAAGACCACACTGCTGCGTTGCATTGCCGGTCTGGAGAAGCAGGACAGCGGCGAGTTGTACCTCGGCGATCGCGACGTTTCCCACCTCGCGCCCCAGGCCCGGGACTACGGCATCCTGTTCCAGTCCTACGCGCTGTTCCCCAATCTGACCGTCGAAGCGAACATTGCCTACGGCCTCGCCGGCAGCGGTCGCGATGAAGTGCGCCGTCGTGTCGGTCAGATGCTGGAACTGGTCGGCCTGAGCGGCAGCGAGAAAAAGTACCCGGGCCAGTTGTCCGGCGGCCAGCAGCAACGTGTGGCGCTGGCCCGTGCCTTGGCGCCGGCGCCGTCGCTGCTGTTGCTCGACGAACCGATGTCGGCCCTCGATGCCCGGGTCCGCGAGCATCTGTGCACCGAGCTGCGCCAGCTGCAGCGCAACCTCGGCATCACCACCCTGATGGTCACCCACAATCAGGACGAAGCCATGCTGATGGCCGACCGCATCGCCGTGATGAACAACGGCAAGGTCGAGCAATACGCCACCCCACAGGAAATCTACAACCGCCCGGCCACGCCGTTCGTGGCCGAGTTCGTCGGCCAGGGCAACTGGCTGCCGTTCCAGCGCAGCAGCGACAGCCACGCCAAGGTCGGCGGGATGAATCTGCGCCTCGCCGATGGCAGCGTCCACAGCCCGTCGGGCCGACTGTTCTGCCGCCCGGAAGCAATCAGCGTCAATCCGTTGGTGCATGAGGAAAACCTGTTCCCGGCCAAGGTCCGCGAGATCACTTTCCTCGGCAACCGCTGCCGCATGAGCTTCGAGCTCGATCAACTGCCCGGCCACGCCTTGCTCGCCGAACTGGCGCCGGAAGCCATGCCACGCCTTGGCGCCCAGCAGATCATGGTCGCCTTGCCGCCACGCAGCCTGCAGGTGTTTGCCTGATGAACAGCAACCTCGCACTGCCGCTACCGCAAAAGCAGGCGCGGCAGGTGTCCGGGGCCGAGGTCGGTGACCGGATTTTCGTTCTCGGCGGCAAACTTCTGCTGCTGGTGTTGCTCGGTGTGGCGGTGCTGTTGCCATTGCTGGCGATCTTCTGGCGCGGCTTCAGCAGCGAAGCCGGGCAGGGCGGTGGCTGGCTGGCGGCGAAGGAACTGGTGACCAGCGACAACTTCCACTGGTTGCTTGGTAACAGCCTGAAAGTTTCCCTCAGCGTCGCGGCCATCGTCGTACCGCTGGCCTACCTGTTTGCCTACGCCTTGCAGCGCACGTTGATTCCGGCAAAAGGCATCTGGCGCGGGATTTCGCTGCTGCCACTGATGGCGCCGTCGATGCTGCCGGGGATTGCGCTGGTCTATCTGTTCGGCAATCAGGGCATGTTGCGCGGGCTGCTGTCGGACAACATCTACGGTTTCTGGGGGATTGTGCTGGGCGAGGTGATCTACACCTTCCCACACGCCTTGATGATTTTGCTGTCAGCCCTGTCGCTGGCGGATGCGCGACTGTTCGACGCCGCGTCGAGCATGGGTGCCAGTCCGGCGAAGGCCTTTCGCAGTATCACCTGGCCGGCGACGCGCCAGGCTGTGTTCGCCGCATTCTGTCTGGTGTTCACCCTGACCATCACCGATTTCGGTGTGCCGGTAGTGGTCGGTGGCGACTATCAAGTGCTGGCGCTGGAAGCCTACAAAGCCGTGGTCGGCCAGCAGCAATTCGGTCGCGGCGCGTTGATCGGCATGGTTCTGTTGCTGCCGGCGCTGTTCAGCTTCGGTGTCGATGCCTGGTTGCGTCGGCGTCACGGCGACTCCATGAGCGGCCGCGCCCAGGTGTTCAAACCGGCGCCGTCAAAGAAGCGCGACGCCTGTTATCTGGCCATCGTCCTGCTGATCAGCGCGGCGTTGCTGCTGGTGTTCGGCATGGCGGTGTTCTCGTCGCTGGTGAAGTTCTGGCCGTACAACCTGTCGCTGTCGCTCAACCACTACCAGTTCAACGAAACCGCCGGCGGTGGCTGGCTGGCCTACGGCAACAGTCTGAAAATGGCGCTGGGCACGGCGTTGATCGGCAGCGTGCTGATCTTCACCGGTGCCTACCTGATGGAAAAGACCCGCAGCCAGCGCGGGCTGAATCTGACGCTGCGCATGCTCAGTTTCGTACCGATGGCGGTGCCGGGGCTGGTGCTGGGTCTGGGTTACGTCTTCTTCTTCAACCTCACCGGCAACCCGTTGCATGTGCTGTACGGGACCATGACCCTGCTGATCGTCTGCACCATTGCTCACTATCTGACCACTGCGCAGATGACCGCCACCACCGCGTTGCGCCAGCTCGACGCCGAGTTCGAAGCCGCCGCGCTGTCGCTCAAGGCGCCGCTGTACCGGCATTACCTGCGGGTCACCGTGCCGATCTGCCTGCCGGCGCTACTGGACATCGTGCGCTACCTGTTCGTCTCGGCCATGACCACCGTTTCCGCCGCGATCTTCCTCTACAGCCCCGACACCATCCTCGCGGCGGTGGCGGTGCTGAACATGGATGACGCCGGCAACGTCGGCGGTGCGGCGGCGATGTCGACCCTGATTCTGTTCACCTCGGCGGGCGTGTCCTTGCTGCTGGCGTGGGCTTCGCGCGGCTTGCTGCGCCGTTCCCAGGCCTGGCGGCAAACGGCGCCCGGTCACTGATTCCATCCCGTTCAACTCCCCCTCAACTCAAAAGACAGGAAAACGATCATGTTCAAGCCTATGGCCCTGGCCGCTGCTGTGCTCGCTACTTTCAGCCTGAATGCCTTCGCGGCAAAAACCGAGTTGACGGTGTACACCGCCCTCGAAGCCGAACAGCTGACCGCCTACAAGGCTGCGTTCGAAAAGGCCAACCCGGACGTCGAGATTAAGTGGGTGCGCGATTCCACCGGGATCATCACTGCCAAACTGCTGGCTGAAAAAGAGCGTCCACAGGCTGACGCGGTGTGGGGCCTGGCCGCTTCGAGCCTGGCGATCCTCGATCAGCAAGGCATGCTGCAAAGCTATGCGCCGAAGGACCTGGGCAAGATCGGCGCGAACTACCGCGACGCCGCCAACCCGCCAGCCTGGGTCGGCATGGACGTCTGGGCCGCGACCATCTGCTTCAACACCGTCGAGGCCGAGAAGCAGGGCCTGACCAAACCGGTGAGCTGGCAGGACCTGACCAAGCCTGAGTACAAAGGCAAGATCGTGATGCCGAACCCGGCCTCGTCCGGCACCGGTTTCCTCGACGTCAGCGCCTGGCTGCAAACCTTCGGCGAGAAACAGGGCTGGGCCTACATGGACGGTCTGCACCAGAACATCGGCCAATACGTTCACTCCGGTTCCAAGCCTTGCAAACTGGCTGCTGCCGGTGAGTTCCCGATCGGCATTTCCTTCGAATACCCGGCCGTTCAGCTGAAGCGTCAGGGCGCGCCGCTGGACATCATCCTGCCGAAGGAAGGCCTGGGCTGGGAGATCGAAGCGACTGCCGTGATCAAAGGTACGCCGCATGAAGAGGCTGCGAAGAAACTGGCCGACTTCTCCGCCAGCGCCCCGGCGATGGATCTGTACAAGGAAAACTTTGCCGTCCTCGCTCAGCCGGGCATCGCCAAGCCACAGACCGAACTGCCGGCCGACTACGAGCAGCGCCTGATCAAGAACGACTTTGCGTGGGCCTCGAAGAACCGCGACGAGATCCTGACCGAATGGCGCAAGCGCTATGACGGCAAGTCCGAGAAAGTCGCTGCCAAGTAAGATCTTCATCGACTGACAGGGCCTCTTCGCGAGCAAGCTCGCTCCCACAGGGAATTGCGTTGTGAATGCGATCCAGTGTGGGAGCGAGCTTGCTCGCGAAAGCGGTCTCTCATTCAGAGCACCTCTAGATGACACAACACAAAGACTTGCTGATCGTCGGCGCCGGCATCCTGGGCCTGTCCCACGCTTATGCCGCCGCCAGACGCGGTCTCAAAGTCACGGTTTTCGAGCGCACCGCCACGCCAATCGGCGCATCGGTACGCAACTTCGGCCAGGCACTGGTCACCGGCCAGCCACCGGGTCCGATGCTCGAACTGGCCAAGGCCAGCCGCGAAATCTGGGGCCAGTGGGCGCAGCTCGCCGGCCTGCAACTCAAGCGCAACGGTTCGTACCTGTTCGCCCGTACCGAGGCCGAAGAGCACTTGCTCGAAGCCTTCTGTGCCGGGCGCGCCGTGGAGCACGGCTACCGCGTCGAGCTGCTGCGCGGTGCCGCGCTGCGTGATCTGTATGGCGGCCAGTTCAGCCATCACCGCGCCGCACTGCACGGCATGGACGATCAACAGCTGTATTCCCGGGAAGCGATTCCGGCGCTGATCGAATACCTGCGTCGCGAACTCAACGTCGAGTTTCACTTCTCGACGCTGGTGCGCGACGTCGAACCGGGGCGCCTGCACAGCACCGCCGGGATCTTCACCACCGAGCAGATCATCGTCTGTTCCGGCCACGATTATCAGACCTTGCTGGCCGAGCCGATTGCCGCCCTCGACCCGCAGATCTGCCGCCTGCAAATGCTCCGCGCCCGACCGCAGATCGACCTGAACCTGCAACACGCCTTGCTCACCGGCCTCAGCTGCGTGCATTACGGCGCCTTCGCCGATTTGCCGGAAGCGGCGGCGGTGCAGGCGCAGATCCTGCGCGAGCAACCGCACCTGCAGGAAAACGGCATTCACCTGCTGATCAGCCCGACGCCTTACGGCGAACTGATCATCGGCGACTCGCACCATTACGGCAGCGATCCTTCACCGTTCAACGCCGAGCAAGTCGATAACTGGATGCTCGAACTGGCCGAACAGACCCTTGGTTGCAAGGTGCAAGTGGTCGAGCGCTGGCAGGGTGTCTATGGGTCCCGGGGGCCGGGGCCGTTTTCGTTCCTGCGTCCGGCACCGGGGCTGAGTGTGGCGCTGATGCACAGCGGCGTCGGCATGAGCGTCGGCCCGGCCATGGCCGAGCGCAATGTCGCACAGCTTTTTGGAGAGTACGGATGTTGACTCACGAGCAAGTCATCGAACGGGTGTTCGGCCTCTATGAGCGGTTCGGCGCCAGCGACTACATCGGCGAACCGGTGTCGCAGATCGAGCACATGTCCCAGGCGGCGCAACTGGCCATCGCCGAAGGCTTTGACGACGAAGTGGTGCTCGCCGCGTTCTTCCACGACATCGGTCACTTGTGTGCCGAAGGCGCGGAGAATATGGGCGGTTACGGCGTGGTCAGCCACGAGCGCCTCGGTGCCGACTATTTGCGTGAGGCCGGATTCAGTGAGCGCCTGGCGCGGCTGGTGGAGTATCACGTCCAGGCCAAGCGTTTTCTGACGCTCAGGGAGCCGGGCTATTACGAACGCTTGAGCGAAGCCAGCCGCCGCACCCTGGAATATCAGGGCGGGGTGATGACCGAGGCTGAAGCCGATGCGTTCGAGCAGGATCCGCTGTGCGCCGTCAGCCTGCGGATGCGCCAGTGGGATGAACTGGCGAAGGAAATGGCGGTGCCGGTGATGGATCTTGAGTTGCTAAAAAACAAGGCAGATAAGTTGTTGTCCATTGGCCGAAGCGATGAATTTGAAAGGAAAGATATCGGCTCTCAGTAAACGGTAAGTTGTCCCACAAATATTGATGAATAGGCTTATAGAGGGGATTCGGGCATGGACTTAGGTTGATGACTCTTCAAACCGAGATCATTCCCATGCGTTATTTGAAAGTCATTGCCCAGGATCAAAGTCAAAACGGCGTTGCCGACACCGTTCATTTTCACTTCTGTGAAGTCACTCCGGGACCGAATGAAGACTGCGTGCTGTTTAAAGCTTCAGCCTTCGACATGAATGGCGATGGCAGGATCGATCAGCTATGCGGCGGCGACGTAAACGATGATGGCAAGCGCAATCTGCGCGACGAACAATTACTCAAGCGATTCGCCAAGGCTTATCTGAAGTTGAATTGGAACAATCCAGCCGGAAGCCTGCTCCGCTACATGCAAATATTTGCCGAGGACTTTACGACCGACAGCACACCTGAAGCCGTTCGATTGCACTTTCACGAGGGTGTTGGCAGTCCGGTAAACCATTCGATGGTCTACGGGGCGACCGCCTATGACGTTGACAACAATGGCAGTCTTGAATGGATTCTGGCCCCGGATCTTGACCACGATGGTCGGGCCGGTAAAAGCGATGAGCATCAGGTGAAATGGCTGGCCACCGAGTTTCTGAAATTCAACTGGAAGTAATTTCAAGGCGGACCGTCGTAAACAGGTGGGTGACTGAAGGAGCGCACGGATGCGTTTTTTGAAAGTGATTGCCCGTGATCGATCGGGCAGCGGCGCAGGAGGCACTGTCCAGCTGCGCTTTCATGACAGCGAACAGGATTGGCGTGAAGCCTCTGCCCGTGAAGTTGCGCAACTGCGTAGCTTCACCCGAACCTATCTGAAATGCGCCTGGTTCAACGCGGCCGATGAGGACGTGCGACATCTGCGGATCTTCGCTCTGAACTCCCGCAGCGATGGAACGCCGGAATCAGTAAGGCTGCACTTTCATCAGGGCGAAACCATCGCTTACAAGGCCGCCGTCCACGACCTGGATAACGATGGCCGCTTCGAGGTTGTCCTGAGTTCGGACGTCGACAACGACGGGCGCGCCAATCGTACGGATCGCAGCCGCGTGACGGCGCTGGTCAAACAGTTCCTCAAGCTTGGCTGGTTCTAGAGTTCGAGGACCTTGCTCACAAGCTCATCGATCTGTTCCTGACGCTGAGCCTGATTCAGTTTCGGATGCGGATTGAGCGACGACCACTGCGGGTGGGCCCGGGCGATATTCAGCGCTTCCGGCAGCTTGCCTTCGCGCCAGGTCTTGTCCTGCGGCGTCGCCACCTGAACGGCATCCATCGCTGCATGACCACGGGCATTCAGCGCTTGCAGCAGTTGCCGCTGACGCAGAGCCAGCAGGCGCAGCACGTTGTCGTCGACCGTCAGTTCACGCTGTCCCTTGATCTTGCCCAGTAACCGATTGCCATAACTGCGGGCGGTTTGCAGAGCGCCGCCAGCAATCGCGCCGGCCAGTGCGGCAGCGCCAAGGGTGATGCCGCCCACCAGCAAGTCCACCCCCGCACCGGCGGCTGCACCGGCCGCAATTCCGCCGCCAACCCGCACGCCCAGTTGCTTGAGGGTTTCCGGGTTGAACAGGTCGTCGCCCCAGCGGCCGTCGAGCAGCGGCAGATCGCTGGCGGCGGCGTCTTGCGGGCGGAAGGCGTAAAGCTTGAGCAGCGCTTCGACGCATTTCTGCTCGCGTTGGCGCACGGCTTTGCGCAGTTCGCTGATGGCTTGTTGTTCCTGCTCGGCGTTGCTCGCCACGCTGCGTCTGCACGCGGCGCAGTCGATCAACAGTTCGGCGATCAGGCGTGCGGCGCTTTGCTCGCGGGCGAGGCGTTGGGCCTGTTGATCGGCGATCAGCCGTTCAAGTTGCGGGCGGGCGTTTTCCAGCAACAATGCGAGGCTTTCATACAGTCGCCGCTCACCGTCCTCGGGCGGGGCGACGCTGTCGAAACGCACCAACGCATGCAGCCCCAGACGCGCCAGCGCTTCACGCCAGTCCGGCTCGCGGTGGTTGGCGCTGCTGACGAAATTCAGCACCGGCAGCAATGGTTTTCCGCAACTGGCCAGCACTTCCAGTTCGTCGCGGTACTTGGCCAGCACCGGTTCCCGGGCGTCGATCACATACAGGCCGGCATCGGAGTCGAGCAGTTGCCGCAGCACTTTGGCTTCCTGTTCGAAACGCTGGCGCGCTTCGCTGCCGTCGAGAAACCGCGCCAGACGCGCCGGGCCGTCGAGGCGTTCGCCGGGACGTTCCAGACGCTCGAGAAAATCCAGCAGGGCGATGGCGTCTTCCAGGCCCGGTGTGTCGTAGAGGTCGAGCAACGGCTCGCCATCCACCGACAACCGCGCGCCTTCGACATGCCGCGTGGTGCTCGGCCGATGGGACACTTCGCCGAAGCCGACGTCGCGGGTAAGGGTGCGCAACAGCGACGTCTTGCCGACGTTGGTGTGGCCGACCACCGCCAGTTTCAGCGGCGCTTTCCAGGCATCAGTCATGTCCGTGCTCCAGCCAGTTCAACGGGGCGCAATCGGCGAACTCCAGCTCAAGCTGTTGCAGCGCCACGTGCCAGTCGCCCAAACGCTCGGCGTCCAGCGCCTGTCCTTGCGGTGCCTGCAACAGCCAGACCCGGGTCGCGGCGGCATTGCGCGCCAGTTCGGCGATCAGTGCCAGGCTGCCGCGATCCGGCGAGCGCCGTGGGTCGCAGGCAATCGCGAGACGCGCCGGCGGGAAACGGCTGAGCTGTTCGAGCAGTTTGTTGCGCGACTCTCGGCTGTCGAGGATGCCGGCGTTGCTGACGTTTTTCGGCAGCGTAGGTGGCCACGGGTGTTGATCGTCGAGTTCGATCGCCACCAGCAACGCGCCATCGCTGGCGAGTTCGCCGACGGCGCTTTCGACGCGGTGCAATTGCGCAGGCTCGGGGTCGGTGATGCCGAGGCGTTCGCTGGTCGGCATCAGGCGTTCGCGCAGTTGAGCGTAGCCGGGCAGGTTCAGGTCCAGGCGCAACGCGGCTTTACCGCTGCTCCAGCGCCAGAAGCAGAACAGCGCCAACAGCAGACGCGGCAGCACGCCGTACACCACCAGCACGCCGACCAGCCAGGTTGCCCAGGCCTGACGGGCGCTTTCGATGTTCAGCGCGGTGTCGCCGCTGGCGCGGATCATGTCCACGGTCGGTACGTTGAAACCCAGCAGCGCCGGCAATGCGCCGAGGGCCTGGGTCATGTTGATGAAGGTGTTGGCACTGAGAATCGTGGTTTCCCAGACGAAGCCGTAGCGCCGGGTCGCCATCAGCGTCAGCAGCAAAACCAGCGCACTGATCATCGCCAGCAACCACAGGCCATTGACCAGCGTACCGAGCGCCCAGCGATTGAGTTTCTGGCGTTGCAGCATCAACAGCAGGGCCGGCGCCAGTTGTGCAGCCTTGGCGTCGCGGGCGAGTTTTTCACTGAGCCACAGCCACAAGCGGCCAAGGGTGGCGCCGTGTTCACCAGCGAAGATCAGCCCCAGCGCCCAGCTCAGCAGCAGAATCAGATTCAGCCCAAGCAGACTGCCCAGCGCCCAGAACACATTGACCGGCGTCTGGCCCAGTGCGGCGAAGGCCAGACCGGCGCCGCTCAGTACCGCGAAGATCGCCAGCAGCACCAGCGCCAGGCGCGCGCCTTGCAGCCAGTGCCTGAGCGCCGAGGTCAGACCATCGCGCTCGGCCAGCCACAGGGCCCGGCGTTGAATGCGTCCCGGCAGATCGCCGCCGGCCGCGCGGGCCAGGCGATTGGCTTCCTGATCGTCCAGCGGGCCTGCGTGTTCTTCGCGCAGGCGCACGGTTTCGGTGAGCCAGAGGTTTTGCAGTGGAGTCAGTTCAGTCACGCGGCATCCCGATGCTTGATTGAGCCGTGAGCATAACCGCTGTGGCGCTTATCGGGGTAAGCGCGGCTCTGGTATCCTCGCCGGCATGACTAAATCACTCCCCCTCAGCCTGATCGCGGCCCTCGGTGAAAACCGCGTGATTGGCGTCGACAACAGCATGCCCTGGCACCTGCCGGGGGACTTCAAATACTTCAAGGCCACGACGCTCGGCAAGCCGATCATCATGGGTCGCAAGACCTGGGATTCGCTGGGTCGTCCGTTGCCGGGCCGTCTGAACATCGTAGTCAGCCGTCAGGCCGATCTGGTGCTGGAAGGGGCGGAAGTCTATCCGTCGCTGGAAGCTGCCGTGGTTCGCGCCGAAGAGTGGGCGAAAGAGCAGGGCGTCGACGAGTTGATGCTGATTGGCGGGGCGCAACTGTATGCGCAGGGACTGGCCCAGGCGGATCGTCTGTATCTGACCCGTGTGGCGCTGAGCCCGGAAGGCGATGCGTGGTTTCCGGAGTTCGATCTGAACCAGTGGAAACTGGTGTCGAACGTGCCGAATCCGGCTGAAGGCGACAAACCGGCTTACCACTTCGAAGTCTGGGAAAAAGCCTAAGAGCATCGCTGGCAGGCCAGCTCCCACATTGGAATGCATTTCCCTGTGGGAGCGAGCCTGCTCGCGATAGCAATCTGTCAGACGCTACTTATGCCTGAGCAAGCTCCGCATGCTCATCGGCATCCAGCAGGGCCTTGTCGGTCTGCTGCATCACCTGGCTGGTAATCGCGCCAGCGGTGATCGAACCGCTCACGTTCAGCGCCGTACGACCCATGTCGATCAGCGGCTCGACCGAAATCAGCAACGCCACCAGCGAAACCGGCAAGCCCATGGCCGGCAGCACGATCAGTGCCGCGAAGGTCGCACCGCCGCCCACGCCCGCCACACCGGCCGAACTCAGGGTCACAATCGCCACCAGCGTCGCGATCCACAGCGGATCCAGCGGGTTGATGCCGACCGTTGGCGCAACCATCACCGCCAGCATCGCCGGGTACAGGCCAGCGCAACCGTTCTGGCCGATGGTCGCACCGAACGAGGCGGCGAAGCTTGCCACCGATTGCGGAATGCCCAGACGACGGGTCTGCGCTTCGATGCTCAGCGGAATGCTCGCGGCGCTGGAGCGGCTGGTGAAGGCGAACGTCAACACCGGCCAGATCTTGCGGAAGAAACGCAGCGGGTTGATCCCTGCCGCCGAGACCAGCAGGCCATGCACGACGAACATCAGGCCCAGGCCGAGGTAGGACACCACCACGAAACTGCCGAGCTTGATGATGTCCTGCAGGTTGGAACCGGCCACCACTTTGGTCATCAGCGCCAGCACGCCGTACGGGGTCAGCTTCATCACCAGGCGCACCAGGCGCATCACCCAGGCTTGCAGGGTGTCGATGGCGTTGATCACTTTCTGACCTTTCTCGGCGTCATCCTTGAGCAGTTGCAGCGCGGCAACCCCCATGAACGCGGCGAAGATCACCACGCTGATGATCGAGGTCGGCTTGGCCCGTGCCAGGTCGGCAAACGGGTTCTGCGGGATGAACGACAGCAGCAGTTGCGGCACATTCAGGTCGGCGACCTTGCCGGCGTAGTCGGTCTGGATGGTTTGCAGACGGGCCATTTCCTGCGTGCCGGCGACCAGACCTTCGGCGGTCAGGCCGAACAGGTTGGTCAGGCCGATGCCGATCAGCGCCGCAATCGCCGTGGTGAACAGCAGCGTGCCGATGGTCAGGAAGCTGATCTTGCCCAGCGACGACGCGTTGTGCAGACGGGCTACGGCGCTGAGGATCGAGGCGAACACCAGCGGGATCACGATCATCTGCAGCAGCTGCACGTAACCGTTGCCCACCAGATCGAACCAGCCGATCGAGGCTTTCAGCACCGGGTTGCCGGCACCGTAGATCGTGTGCAGCGCGACGCCGAACGCCACGCCCAGCACCAGCGCGAGCAGGACTTTTTTCGCCAGGCTCCACGAGGTGTGGCGGGTTTGCGCCAGGCCGAAGAGCAGGGCGAGGAACACCAGCAAGTTGAGAATCAGGGGCAGATTCATGAGGACTCCAGAAAAGACTGTGCCAACAACCTTCCGGGGCTGTTGCGAACCGGCAAGCCTAACAGTTTGATTTCCAATGATTTAATACCGAAATCAAAGGTCGTCCGTCGTTTTTGGAATAAGCGGGTGTCGCTCTCGGGGATGCAGTTGGCGCAAAAGGGACGTGGACAGTCGCTGACAGACGGTAACTGTCACACTGATTTGTTAGCGTCGATCTCTTTCAATCGGGGAGAAACGCAGAATGAAGTTCGCACCTAAATTGCTGGCTGCCGCACTCTGCTTCGGCCTTGTTGGCCAAGCGTTCGCCACTGACCTCAAGCACTGGCCGGCGGACCAGGCCAAGGCACTGGACGCGATGATCGCGGCCAACGCCAACAAGGGTAACTACGCGGTGTTCGACATGGACAACACCAGTTACCGCTACGACCTCGAAGAGTCGCTGCTGCCGTTCATGGAAAACAAGGGCCTGATCACCCGTGACAAGCTCGACCCGTCGCTGAAGCTGATCCCGTTCAAGGACACCGCCGACCACAAGGAAAGCCTGTTCAGCTACTACTACCGCCTCTGCGAAGTCGACGACATGGTCTGCTACCCATGGGTGGCGCAGGTGTTCTCCGGCTTCACCCTCAAGGAACTCAAAGGCTACGTCGACGAACTGATGGCCTCGGGCAAACCGGTGCCGGCGACCTATTACGAAGGCGATGTGGTGAAGAACATCGACGTGCAGCCGCCGAAAGTCTTCACCGGTCAGGCCGAGCTGTACAACAAACTGATGGAGAACGGCATCGAGGTCTACGTGATGACCGCCGCCTCCGAAGAACTGGTGCGGATGGTCGCGGCCGATCCGAAGTACGGCTACAACGTCAAACCGCAGAACGTGATCGGTGTAACCACGTTGCTGAAGAACCGCGAGACCGGTGAACTGACCACCGCACGCAAGCAGATCACCGCCGGCAAGTATGACGAGAAGGCCAACCTCGGCCTCGAACTGACCCCGTACCTGTGGACCCCGGCGACCTGGATGGCCGGCAAGCATGCGGCGATCCTGACCTACATCGACGAATGGAAAAAACCGGTGCTGGTGGGTGGCGACACCCCGAGCAGCGACGGCTACATGCTGTTCCACAGCGTCGACGTGGCCAAGGGCGGCATTCACCTGTGGGTCAACCGCAAGGACAAGTACATGACCCAGCTCAACGGCATGATGGCCAAGCACGCGGCGGCCCAGGCGAAAGAAGGTTTGCCGGTGACGGCGGACAAGAACTGGGTGATCGTGAAGCCGGAAGAGATTCAGTAAGCCTCAAGGCAAAAAAATGCCCCGCACTTGGCGGGGCATTTTTGTTTCTGCGATTTGACCCTTACAGGCCGTCGAGCATCGCCTTGTTACGCACCGCACCCTTGTCGGCGCTGGTCGCCAGCAGGGCGTAGGCCTTGAGGGCGGTGGTCACTTTACGTGGACGTTTCTCGACCGGTTTCCAGCCTTTCTTGTCCTGCTCGACACGGCGTGCCGCCAGTTCTTCGTCGCTGATCAACAGGTTGATCGAGCGGTTCGGAATGTCGATCAGCACCTTGTCACCGTCCTGCACCAGACCGATCGCGCCGCCGGCCGCGGCCTCTGGCGAAGCGTGGCCGATGGACAGCCCGGACGTACCGCCGGAGAAGCGGCCATCGGTCAACAGGGCGCAGGCTTTGCCCAGGCCCTTGGACTTCAGGTACGACGTCGGGTAGAGCATTTCCTGCATGCCCGGGCCGCCTTTCGGGCCTTCGTAGCGAATGATGACGATGTCGCCTTCCTTTACTTCGTCGGCGAGGATGCCGCGTACGGCGCTGTCCTGGCTTTCGAAGATCTTCGCGTTGCCTTCGAAGACGTGGATCGATTCATCGACGCCGGCGGTTTTCACCACGCAGCCGTCCAGGGCGATGTTGCCGTACAGCACGGCCAGGCCGCCTTCTTTCGAATAAGCGTGCTCGAAGCTGCGGATGCAGCCGTTTTCACGGTCGTCGTCCAGGGTTTCCCAACGGGTCGACTGGCTGAACGCGGTTTGCGTCGGAATGCCGGCCGGGCCTGCCTTGAAGAAATGGTGCACGGCTTCATCGTCGGTCTGGGTGATGTCCCATTTGGCGATGGCTTCTTCCATGCTGCGGCTGTGCACGGTCGGCAGGTCGGTGTGCAGCAGGCCGCCACGGGCCAGCGAACCGAGGATGCTGAAGATGCCGCCGGCGCGGTGCACGTCTTCCATGTGGTACTTCTGGATGTTTGGCGCGACCTTGCACAGCTGCGGCACCTTGCGCGACAGACGATCGATGTCGCGCAGGTCGAAGTCGATCTCGGCTTCCTGGGCGGCGGCCAGCAAATGCAGGATGGTGTTGGTCGAACCGCCCATGGCGATGTCGAGCATCATCGCGTTCTCGAACGCCTTGAAGTTGGCGATGTTGCGCGGCAGTACCGACTCGTCGTTCTCGCCGTAATAGCGTTTGCACAGTTCGACGATGGTGCGGCCGGCCTGCAGGAACAACTGTTCGCGGTCGCTGTGGGTGGCCAGGGTCGAACCGTTGCCCGGCAATGCGAGGCCCAGGGCTTCGGTCAGGCAGTTCATCGAGTTGGCGGTGAACATGCCGGAGCACGAACCGCAGGTCGGGCAGGCGCTGCGCTCGTACTCGGCAACCTTCTCGTCAGAAGCGCTGGAGTCGGCGGCGATGACCATGGCGTCGACGAGGTCGAGACCGTGGCTGGCCAGTTTGGTCTTGCCGGCTTCCATCGGGCCGCCGGAGACGAAGATCACCGGGATGTTCAGGCGCAGGGCGGCCATCAGCATGCCCGGGGTGATCTTGTCGCAGTTGGAGATGCAGACGATGGCGTCGGCACAGTGGGCGTTGACCATGTACTCGACGGAGTCGGCGATGATCTCGCGGCTCGGCAGCGAATACAGCATGCCGTCGTGGCCCATGGCGATGCCGTCGTCCACGGCGATGGTGTTGAATTCTTTCGCCACGCCACCGGCCCGTTCGATTTCACGGGCAACCAGTTGGCCCAGATCCTTCAGGTGAACGTGGCCCGGTACGAACTGGGTGAAGGAGTTGGCAATGGCGATGATCGGCTTCTTGAAGTCGTCATCTTTCATCCCGGTGGCGCGCCACAGTGCGCGGGCGCCGGCCATGTTGCGGCCGTGGGTGGATGTTTTCGAGCGGTAATCTGGCATGGAGCACTCCGGGCGGCTAATCAGGTATCAAAAGGGAGTGAGCTTCTATTGACGTCTGGAACACTCAGAAATGGCCGTGTGTCCTGAAGTTGCCGATGACGTTGCGGGATCGCCGCTGGTCTCAGCCTGAGCTCATAAACCCGCCGGGGATGAATGGCGATGAATCTCGCGATTCTACACCGCTGGCGTCAGGAGGGAATGGCGCAAAACGTTGTTCCAGTGCTGACGCCGCGTGCGGAATGACGACTGGCAGGTTTAGTCGCCACCCGGCTGTGCGATGGCATCGGCTTGCAGGACTTTGGCGCGACGGCTGATCCGGTTGTTCAGCGCGAGCGCCACACCACTGAGCAAGACAAAGGCGTAACCCAGGGTGGATTGCAGATTGGCCGGGCTCAGGCTGATCAAGGCGCTGATCAACCCGCCGCAGATGAAGATGATCGTGCTGCCGGCCGAGGCCGAGGTGCCGGCGTTGTCCGGAAACAGGCTCATGGCCCTGGAGGTGGCTGCCGGCCGGGCAATGGTGGTGCCGGCGGTGCAGATCAGCATCGGGATCAGCACGGTTGCCGGAGCCAGAGCGAAGTTCGACGACAGATACAGCATGGTCACGCCGGCGAACAGGATCAGGCTCAGACCGACGACCATCTGCTGGCCGCTGCTGATGCGCCTGCTCAGCACGCTGGCGAGAATGCCTCCGGTGACGTAAGCCGCACCATAGATCAGCAGGATCAAGGAGAACTCGTAGGCGGACAATTGCAGCCGGTCCATGAAGATCAGCGGCGAGATTACGATGAATGAAAAGTGGCAGGCGAACGCAAATGCCGAAATCAGCCAGTAGCCGACGAAGTCGAAATCTCCCAACACCCGTCGGTAAGCCGTGAGGAAGTTTGTGCGTGTGCCGCGGGTGGTTGGTCGGGTGTTCTCCAGAAACAGCCAGGCCTTGAGCAGTACGACAGCTGATAACGCGATGAACACCCAAAAGCTGCCACGCCATCCCAGTGTTGCCTGCAGGAACGTACCGGCAAGAGGCGACACCGAGATGAAAATCCCGCCGGCGGTCACCATCAGGATTCGCAGGCGATCGCGTTCCTCGCCTTCGAACAGATCCTGGACCAGCGCCTGGGACAGCACGAAGCAACCGCAGCCCAGCGCCTGCACGACCCGGAACATCAGGAACAGCGAATAATCAGTGGTCATCACGCAGCCGAGGGCGCCGAGCATTGAAACGCTCATGCCGGCGAGCAACAGGCCCTTGCGCCCGATCACATCCGACAGCGGCCCGATCAGCAACTGGGCGAAAGCGATGCCGACGGCGAACAGGCTGATGGACAGCGCGATGTCGGCCGGGGTGCTGCGAAAGTGTTCGGCCAGTGCCGGGAACGAAGGCAGCAGGACATCCAGCGGAAATACGCCCAGCAGCACCATCGCCAGCAACAGGCTGACGGCCCCGCGACGCTGTCGGGTCGTCACCCCGGATTTTCCTTTATCCATCGATCAATCCCGCCCTGGCGAAAAGTATCTGGTTGTAAGGTTCTTCGAAAAATCCGGCTTTCCTCAGTGCATTCAATGTGGCGATGCCGCCTGTTCGGGCACGTCGTCTGGAGGCTTGCACTGTTGTCAGGCTGTCGAGTATTTCAAGCACGGCACCGTCGGCAATTCCGGCATCACACAGGCTTTGTCGCAGCCACTGTTCATCGGTTTCGAAGAAAATCCCGATGATCTCGAGCAGGGTGGTGGCGGCGAACGTTCGTTGCTGCAGCCCCAGACGCAACCAGAGGTAATGGAACACTTCGGTGAAGTAGCGACTGTGTCGCGCCTCGTCGGTGAGGTGATCGCGCAGCATGTCGTTGACCCCGGACACCAGGCTGTCCCGGCAGACGTCGAGCAGTTCCCGGGCAATGATGGTTTCCGACACGAAGCCGAGCAGAAACCCTGTCAGCGGTCGCTGCTGCGGAAGGGTTTCGTCGATCAGCCTGATCATGCGAGTGATCCGCCTGGGCATCGCCGGGCGCCCGGTGATGCCGTAGAACCCGGCGATCTGTTCCGCGACCTGATTTGAGAACAGGGCGTGGTAGCCCTCATCGGTGTAGAGCTGCAGCGCGGCGGTTTTCATGGACGGCGGAGCATCGACCGGCAGTTCGCCGTGGACGATGACTTCCACGGCGCGATTGACAATGCGATGTTCGAGCAGGGTGGTGTAGTCGAGAAAGTGCACCAGATGATTGGCCGTGAGCCGGTGCACTATCGAGCGGCCCGCGGCTTCGATGGCCGGGTGGGCGAGGTAGGGCAGAAATGCCGGCGGGAACCAGTGACGGGTTTCCAGTTGTTGCACTACGTCATCCGGCAAACGGTAATTGTGGGCGCTGGTACGCACCGACGCGCGAGTGCTCCAGTCACCCAGCGAAAACTCGAATGCCGGGTCTTGGGAGAGAAGGCTCATGCTGGCGTCTCGCGCAGCAGGTCGCGCATTTCCTGGCACATCGCCTGACCGTCGCTTTCCCCGCAACCGACGAAGAACAAGGGTTGTTCCGCACTGTTCTCGAGTTTCAGCAACGTCTCGACCTGGTCGTCGGAAAACGCACCGGTCAGCCAGGTGTTCATGCCCAGGGCGGTGGCCACCAGTTGAAACGTCTGTGAGAGGTGCCCGGCTTCGACGAATGCCATTCGATAGGCGCGCGAGTGCGGGTATTTCCACCAGAGCCTGTCGAAGCGGGCCGTGATAAACAGGCCCAGTGGCAGGTTATTGATGAAGTGCTGACCTCCCAGCAGATTGCCCAGTGCTGTGTCGGGCCTGGGGTTGATGAAGCTCAGGGCGTGTTCCGCCGGGTGATAGGCGTATATGCCGGGTGGCAGTCCGTCGACGTTCTGCACCAGCACAACCCCCGCGCAGGCATTGAGGCCGCCCCCGGAAGGGCTGCCGCGTCGCGCGCCAAGCCCTTCGGCGATGCTGTCGTCACAGTCGGCTTCGCGTTCTCGCAGGTAACCGAGGGACAGGTATAGCAAGGTGCCGACGTCGCCCAGCGGCACCGCAGCGCCGGTGAAGGATCGGCAAGTCTTTCGCCGGATCAGTGAGCCTGACAGGCTGTCGTCCTTCAGTGCCAGTGGTGCGGGCAGGGCGATGAGTGCGTTCGGGGCGGTGTCCACAGGGACATCGGCCGGAGGCGACGTGGCAAGCACGGTGTTGCAGTGTTCGAGGTATTGCCTGGACCATTCCCGAATATTTCGAGGCGTGTGTTTGCAGGGAATATTCCGGGTGCCGATATGGTAGATCCTGGACAGTTCATCCCAGCCCCAGACCGGCGCTGCGATTTTTGTAGAAGTCAGTATTCCGGCATTTAGAAGTTGCGCGTCTATTGTGTTGTCGCTGTCATATAAGGCTGGTTCGTGAATAAGTTGTGCGAGTCGAAAAGAGTATTTGAGGTCAAGTTCGTGCTGAGTATGGTCTTTGTAGTTCCAGACTATCTGGCCGGGCGTTCGTGGCAATATGAATAAATAAGGGTTTATATGCATGTTGGGGCACGCTGCTCTGGATGAGTGTTTTGCCAGAGGCGCTGGGTAGCCGGCATACCCAGCGCCCACCTTACTTATCGGGCTTTAGGTGCGACCAGAAAAGCCAGGTTTGCGAGGGTGCGGGATTCCAGAGTAATTGCTTTCATGATTGAACTCCTTGTTCATTGTTGCTTCGTGGTTAGTTGGTGCCACCTTCGTGGTGACGACTTAATAATAGTTTGTAATGGATTAATCGCAAGCAAATATTAAGTAGGAATAATCCAGTAATTTTGTCGGAGTGATCTTTGGCTGGAAGTAAATGTGTAAGTTAAATTCCAGTAAATAAAAGAGTTAAGGAAATATCCTGCACGCCGGCAGGACAATAAATGTAGGAAAGCAAAGCTCAAGACAAAAAAAGGGGGAGCCCGCGGGCTCCCCTTTCGACAGCATCAATGACGTGCGTCTGTCAGCTGTTCGGCAGCAGACGGCAGGTGATGCTCTTGATGTAGCGGGTTTCTGCAATGGCCGGGTGCACCGGGTGATCCGGGCCCTGACCGCCGCGCTCCAGCAACTGGATGTTGCGGTCCAGGTGGCGGGCGCTGGTCAGCAGGATGTTCTGCAGATCGTCTTCCGGCAGGTGCATCGAGCACGAAGCGCTGACCAGGATGCCGTCCTTGTTGAGCAGGCGCATGGCTTGCTCGTTCAGGCGACGGTAGGCACCTTCACCGTTTTTCATGTCCTTCTTGCGTTTGATGAACGCAGGCGGATCGGCCACGATCACGTCGAAGCGTTCTTCGCTGGCCTTGAGTTCCTTCAGGGCTTCGAAAACATCGCCTTCGATGCAGGTCATCTTGTCGGCGAAGCCGTTCAGCGCGGCATTGCGCTCGACGCCGTCGAGGGCGAAGCCCGAGGCATCGACGCAGAACACTTCGCTGGCGCCGAACGCGGCAGCCTGCACACCCCAGCCACCGATGTAGCTATAGAGGTCCAGCACGCGTTTGCCTTTGGCGTAAGGCGCCAGGCGTGCACGGTTCATGCGGTGGTCGTAGAACCAGCCGGTCTTCTGGCCCTGGATCACCGGCGCTTCGAATTTCACGCCGTTCTCTTCCAGAGCAACCCACTCCGGCACCAGGCCGAACACGGTTTCGGTGTAGCGCTCCAGACCTTCGGCGTCACGGGCGGCAGAGTCGTTCTTGAACAGAATGCCGCTCGGTTTGAGCACCTGGGTCAGTGCCGCGATCACGTCATCTTTATGGGCTTCCATGGTGGCGGAAGCGATCTGCACCACGAGGATGTCGCCGAAACGGTCGACCACCAGACCCGGCAGCAGGTCGGAGTCGCCGTAGACCAGGCGATAGAACGGTTTGTCGAACAGGCGCTGACGCAGGGACAGCGCCACGTTCAGGCGGTGCACCAGCAGCGACTTGTCCAGCGGCAGCTTGATGTCGCGCGACAGCAGGCGGGCGCAGATCAGGTTGTTCGGGCTCATGGCCACGATGCCCAGCGGCTTGCCGCCGGCGGCTTCGAGGATGGCCTGGTCGCCGGCCTTGAAGCCGTGCAACGGGGTGGCGGCCACGTCGATTTCGTTGCTGTAGACCCACAGGTGGCCGGCGCGCAGGCGACGGTCGGCGTTGGCTTTGAGGCGCAAGCTAGGCAGGGACATGACGTCGCTCCGGAAAAAAGAGCGGGAGTATACCGTGTTGCGACGCAGGCGGGTTCGGTGCTGGACATGTGGCGCACAGGCGTGGCGCGCAAACGGACGAAGGCAGAATTCTGTCCATGGTCTTGAATGAAAGTTTCCGCCGATCTGCCCCTGATGTGTCGTTCGTCGGTTTTTAGGGGTTAGAATCGCCGCCTGTCCAAGAGTATGTACTTATGTCCCAAGAGCTGACCACCGAACAGATTCAACAATCCCTGCAAGGCATCAGCGTGCCGGCGCAACCGCAGATCATGGTGGATCTGCAAATGGAGCAGTACATGCCCGACCCGGACCTGGAGACGATCGCCAAGCTGATCTCCCAGGACCCCGGCCTGTCCGGCTCTCTGCTGAAAATCGTCAATTCGCCGTATTACGGTCTGAGCAACAAGATCACCTCGATCAAGCGCGCGGTGAACCTGCTGGGCAGCCGCTCGATCATCAACCTGATCAACGCGCAGTCGATCAAGGGCGAGATGAACGACGACACTATCGTCACGCTCAACCGTTTCTGGGACACCGCCCAGGACGTGGCCATGACCTGCCTGACCCTGGCCAAGCGCGTCGGCACCGAGGCGAGCGACGAGGCCTACGCATTGGGCCTGTTCCATGACTGCGGCGTGCCGCTGATGCTCCAGCGTTTCCCGGATTACATGACGACGCTCGAAAAGGCCTACGCCAACGCAAGTGCCGAACGCCGGGTCGTGGACACCGAGAACGATGTCTACAACACCAATCACTCGGTGGTCGGTTACTACACTGCCAAGTCCTGGCGCCTGCCGGAGCACGTCAGTGCGGCCATCGCCAATCACCACAACGCCATGGCGATCTTCAGCGACGAGACTTCGCGTAACAGCCAGATGAAAAACCTGCTGGCGATCCTGAAAATGGCCGAGCACATCTGCGCGTCGTACCGGGTGTTGGGCAACCAGAGCGAAGATTTCGAGTGGCAGGCGGTCGGGCCGCTGGTGCTTGAATACATCGGTCTTTCGGATTACGACTTCGAAACCCTGAAGCAGACGATCCGCGAACTCGGCGCACACTGATCAAGACACTCAAGATTCGAGACGCTCATGCCTGAATTGCCGGAAGTCGAAACCACCCGTCGCGGGATCGCCCCGCACCTGGAAGGCCAGCGCGTCAGCCGGGTGATCGTGCGTGACCGGCGGCTGCGCTGGCCGATTCCCGAAGACCTCGATGTGCGCCTGTCCGGGCAGCGCATCGTGCTGGTCGAGCGGCGCGCCAAGTACCTGCTGATCAATGCCGAAGTCGGCACACTGATCAGCCATCTGGGCATGTCGGGAAATTTGCGGCTGGTCGAGGTCGGGATGCCGGCAGCCAAGCATGAGCATGTGGATATCGAACTGGAGTCGGGCCTGGCCTTGCGCTACACCGATCCGCGACGTTTCGGCGCGATGCTCTGGAGCAACGATCCGCTCAATCACGAATTGCTGATTCGTCTGGGGCCGGAGCCATTGACCGATCTGTTCGACGGCGAGCGGTTGTTTCAGCTGTCACGCGGACGTTCGATGGCGGTCAAGCCGTTCATCATGGACAACGCGGTGGTGGTGGGGGTCGGCAATATCTACGCGACGGAAGCGCTGTTCGCCGCCGGCATCGATCCGCGCCGCGAAGCCAAGGGCATTTCCCGGGCGCGTTATCTGAAGCTGGCGATCGAGATCAAACGCATCCTCGCCGCCGCCATCGAGCGCGGCGGTACCACGTTGCGTGACTTCATCGGTGGCGACGGGCAGCCGGGATATTTCCAGCAGGAGCTGTTTGTCTACGGTCGTGGTGGCGAACACTGCAAGGTTTGCGGTACGGGCCTGCGGGAAGTGAAGCTGGGCCAGCGGGCCAGCGTTTTCTGCCCGCGCTGCCAGACCTGACGAAAAGCTGAAAAAGTCCTACGGTCTATAGTGAGTTGTCTCACTGTTCAGCCCGAAGGATCGTGCCATGAAGTCCTCGCAAGCCCTGCTCCTCGCACTGCTGCTGTGCTCCAGCCTGACCGTTCAGGCCACGGAGGGCGGCAGCGGTGATCCGCGTTACGCCATCCAGAACCCACCGGCCTACGCCATGATCGGCGATCTGCTGATTGCCCGCCCCTTGCTGGTGGCGGCGACAGTGATCGGTGCAGGCGTGTTTGTGGTGTCGTTGCCGTTTACCGCGCTGGGTGGCGGCGTCGGCGATGCGGGGGAGGCGCTGGTGGTGGCGCCGGCGAAAGCGGCGTTCGTGCGTTGCCTGGGCTGCACAGGGGAGGGATTCGAGCAGCGCGAATGACGCGATCGCAGCCGGGAGCTGCGATCGGATTCAGTGGCTCAAGCCTTGCCGGTGATCTTGCGGTACTTCTCCATCAACTGTTCTTCAGTCTCCGGATGGGCTTCGTCCAGTGGAATGCAATCCACCGGGCAGACCTGCTGGCACTGCGGCTCGTCGTAGTGGCCGACGCACTGGGTGCACAGGTTCGGGTCGATCACGTAGATCTCTTCGCCTTGGGAAATGGCGGCGTTCGGGCACTCGGGTTCGCAGACGTCGCAGTTGATGCAATCGTCGGTGATGATCAGGGACATGCTAACTCCAGCCGGGGCGGGGAGCCCGGGCGCTATGAATCAATGCGCGCAATTGTGCCGCATTGGCGCCCGCAGTGCACGCGGGCGCCGTTTGAACGGTCGTTACTTCTTGAAGCGCAGGGTCAGGGCTTCGGCCACCGCCGGGTGGACGAACTTGCTGATATCGCCGCCCAGGGCTGCAATTTCCCGCACCAGTGTCGAGGAAATGAACGAATAACGCTCGGACGGGGTGAGAAACAGGCTCTCCACATCCGGCGCCAACTGACGGTTCATGTTGGCCAGCTGGAATTCGTATTCGAAGTCCGACACCGCGCGCAAACCACGCAGGAACACGTTGGCGTTCTGCTCCTTGGCGAAATGCGCCAGCAGCGTCGAGAAGCCGACCACTTCCACGTTCGGCAGGTGTTTGGTGACCTCGCGGGCCAGCTCGACCCGTTGTTCCAGCGGGAACAGCGGATTCTTCTTGGGGCTGGCGGCGACGGCGATGATCACATGGTCGAACAGGCGCGAGGCGCGTTCGACCAGATCGCCATGGCCCTTGGTAATAGGGTCGAAGGTACCTGGGTACAACACTCGGTTCATCGCGTCGTCCTGGCGGGAATCCGTTGGGGAGTCGGATGGTATCGCAGCCGTCCCGGTCGGCCAAGTCGCCTTTTGGGTAAGAAAGCACTATGGACGGTACGAATCTTCGGCTTTTTCACGGGTTTTTCAGCCGTTCGCCGAGGGACGTCGCCAGTTGCGCCGTCAGACCATACACCGACAATTGCGGGTTGGCGCCGATGCTGGTGGGGAACAGCGAGCCGTCGTGAATCGACAGATTGCGCAGCTGATGATGGCGACCCAGGCTGTCGGTGACGGCGCTTTTCGGGTCTTCGCCCATCGCACAACCGCCCATGACATGGGCGCTGCCCAAGCGGGTGCGGTACAGCTCCAGGCTCAAGTCGTCGATCATTTTGCGTGCCTCGGCCAGGCTGTTCACATAACGGGCATCGGCGTGCATCGGCATCACCGCTTTGGCGCCGCCGGCGAACTGGATTTCGGCCATGACGTGGAAGGCCCGGCGCAGACCGTCCCAGGCGTATGGCGAAACCTGATAATCGAGTACCGGCGAACCATCACCGCGCAATTCGACACTGCCGCCCTGGCTGTCCTGATGAAACCCGTCACGCAGCAGCGCCAGCATGGCGTGGGTGTGCGGAAGATCCGCCATGTGCTGTGCATTTTCCTGGCCGAAGCCGCCGAGCAGGGTGGCGGCCAGCGCCGGGTGCAACGGCGGCACTTCGAGTTTGAAGGCCATCGGCCCGGTGGTGCCGTCCTTCCACTGGAAATGGTCGGAGTAGATCGACTGCGGCGCTCCGTAAAACGGGTTGATGACCTCGTCGAAGCGCCCGGCAGACATGTTCACCGGGTGCAGAAAGGTGCGTTTGCCCAGGCGTTGATGCGGATCCGGCGCATCCGAGCGCAGTAGCAGGGCAGGGCTGTTGATGCCGCCGCCGGCCAGCACGTAATGGCGGGCCTTGACCGTGATCTTGCGCCCGGTCGGCTCGACGCAGCGTTCGTCCATAGCCACACATTGCAGCCCGGTGACCTTGTCGCCGTTGATCAGCAGTTTTTCGGCGCGGGCCAGATAGAGCAGTTCGCCGCCCTTTTCCAGGGTCGCAGGAATGGTCGTAACCATCATCGACTGCTTGGCGTTGGTCGGGCAGCCCATGCCGCAGTAGCCGAGGTTCCAGCAGCCGCGCACGTTGCGCGGGATCACGTGCCAGCTGTAGCCGAGTTGTTCGCAGCCTTTGCGGATTACGTCGTTGTTGGCGTTGGGCGGCACCATCCACGGGGCGACGCCGAGGCGTTGCTCCATTTTTTCGAACCACGGCGCCATGTCGGCGGGGCTGTGGCCTTTGACGTTGTGTTCTTTGGCCCAGTGTTCGAGGGTCGGCTCGGGCGTGCGAAAACTCGAAGTCCAGTTGATCAGAGTTGTGCCGCCGACCGCACGACCCTGAAGGATGGTGATCGCGCCGTCCTTGCTCATGCGGCCGATGCCTTCCTGATAGAGGCTACTGTAGGCCTTGTCTTCCAGCATCTTGAAGTCGCTGCTGGTCTTGAGCGGGCCTTCTTCGATCAGCAGCACCCTGTAGCCGGCGGCGCTGAGGATTTCCGCCGTGGTGCCGCCGCCGGCACCGCTGCCGATGATGGCTACGTCGGTTTCCAGGGTCAGGTCATCGGACAGTTGCGCACCGTTGTAGGTTTTCCAGCCACGGGCAAGGCCTTCGCGAAACGGGTCGGGTACGGGCATCAATCAGGCTCTCTTATTATTGTTCGGAGGCGTCGCAGGTCTTAAACCGTGGGCGGGCCGGGATAACCGCAGTGCGCCCAGGATTCGGTGCGGGTGTACCAGGCCATCATCACCATTTGCTGCAGGGAGCTGTGGCCCATGCGCAGCAGGCTCAACGAGCTGTTTTCCCAGCGCTCGAGAAAGTGACGAATCGCCTCGGGGCTGGCGTTTTCCCAACTGCCCCAGATGCCGGTCAGCGGTCCCCGGGTTACGGCCATGCCCAGCACGTCGAACAGTTGCCGGGTGAGCTTGAGCATTTCTGGCGACAGGTGATCGAGGCTGTAGTCCAGGGATTTCAGGGTTGCGTCGACAGCGGCAGGCATCTTTTCCACCGCGACGGCGCCATCGAGCATCACCGGAATCAACGCACGCAGAAACAGCAGGTCACCGCTGCGCAACGCGGCGAATCCGTTGGCCGATACGCTCGACGAACAGCCGCTGAGGCTGGCGCCAAGGCCGGCGGTGGCGAGGAAAGCCGTGGCGCCGAGGCTGAATTTCAGCAGGCCACGGCGCGAGAGGGCGGGTGTTTCGGTCAGGCTTGGGTGCATTGTTGTTATTACCCGGCGGTGACGTTAGCGAATGAACAGTTTCTGGATCAGTTTCTGAATGGATTTGCCGTACGGCGGGTAAATCAGCTTCGCCGCGTTGAAGCGCTGTTTAACCAGCACACCTTTGGCCTTGCTGAAGGTCAGAAAACCTTCGTGTCCGTGGTAATGCCCCATCCCCGACGGCCCGATACCGCCGAAGGGCATGTCGTCCTGAGCCACATGCAGCAGCGTGTCGTTGAGGCAGACGCCGCCGGAGTGGGTTTCGTGGAGCACGCGGTGCTGTTCGCGTTTGTCGTAGCCGAAGTAGTAAAGAGCCAGAGGACGTGGGCGCTGATTGATGTAAGCAAATGCCTGATCCAGGTCCCGGTACGGCACGATCGGCAGCAGCGGGCCGAAGATTTCGTCCTGCATCACTGTCATTTCGTCGCTGACATTCAGCAGCAGGCTGTGAGGCATGCGTCGGCCCTGGCCTTGCTCGAACAGCGGAATCAGCAGCGCGCCCTTGCTGGTGGCGTCGCTGAGGTAGCTGTTCAGTCGCGCCAGTTGGCGTTCGTTGATGATCGCGGTGTAGTCCGGGTTGTCGGCGAGGGTCGGATAAAACCCGCGCACGGCCTGGCGATAGGCTTCGACAAAACCGCCGACACGTTCTTCCGGCACCAAGACGTAGTCCGGCGCCACGCAGGTCTGGCCGGCGTTGAGGGTCTTGCCGAAGGCGATGCGTTCGGCGGCGTCCTTGAGCGGTACGTCGTGGGAAACAATGGCCGGGGATTTGCCGCCCAGTTCCAGGGTTACCGGCGTGAGGTTTTCCGCCGCCGCGCGCATCACGTGTTTGCCGATGCTGGTGGCGCCGGTGAACAGCAGGTGATCGAAGCGCAGTTTCGAGAAAGCCACGCCGACATCGGCCTCGCCGAGTACCACGCAGACCAGGTCTTCAGGGAAGATCCGCGCCAGCAATTCCTTGAGCAGCAGGCCGGTGGCCGGGGTCGATTCGCTGAGTTTGAGCATCACCCGGTTGCCCGCCGCGAGGGCTCCGGTCAACGGGCCCATGGCCAGAAACAGCGGGTAGTTCCACGGCACGATAACGCCGACTACGCCCAGCGGTTGGTACACGACTTTCGCCGACGCCGGCTGGAAGGCGACACCCACCTTGCGCCGCGAAGGCTTCATCCATTGGCTGATATGCCGGCTGGCGTAATGAATGCCGTGCAGGCTCGGCATCAGCTCGGCGAGCAGGGTTTCATCGGCGCTGCGATGGCTGAAATCCGAACTGATCGCCTCGACCAGTGCCTGCCGTTCGCTGCTCAGCAGATCGCGCAAGGCCTTGAGCCACTGCTGACGCTGGGCGGCAGGCGGCATCGGGTTGGCGGCGTAGGCGGCGCGCTGCGCGTCGAACAACCGGTTGAGCTCTTCCAGCGGCTGTTGCAACGATTGCAGGTAGGCAATATCGGCGGTCATTGTCGGCTCCGGATTTGTTGTCGTGAGGAACTTTCTAGAGTCTATGCTCTAGAAAGTCAAATGACTTCCTTGGGCATCATGGTTTTATCCCGTTCCGGTTAGGTCGTAAGATGCCCCCCAACGCACTCTGAATTAAAGCTCAAGCCATGGCCCCACGGATCAAAACCAGCGAGCGCATCGTGCAGAACAGCCTCGAGCTGTTCAATCAGCAGGGCGAGCGCAGCATCAGCACCAATCACATCGCGGCCCACATGGAGATTTCTCCGGGCAATCTGTACTACCACTTCCCCAACAAGCAGGCGATCATCGCCGTGTTGTTCAGTGAGTACGAAAGCCTTGTGGACAGCTTCCTGCGCCCGCCTCAAGGGCGTGCGGCGACGGTCGAAGACAAGCGTTTCTACCTCAAGGAATTGCTGTCGGCGATGTGGCGCTACCGCTTTCTGCACCGGGATCTCGAGCATCTGCTCGACAGCGATCCGGACCTGGCCGCACGTTACCGGCGCTTTTCCCAGCGCTGCGTGATTCAGGGCGCGGCAATCTATGAAGGTTTCGTCGCCGCCGGCATCCTGAAAATGGACCGGGTGCAGATCGAATCCCTGACCCTCAACGCGTGGATCATCCTCACTTCCTGGGTGCGTTTTCTGTGCACGACCCGGGAAAACTCCAATCACCTCAGCGAGCAGGCCATTAAACGTGGCGTGTATCAGGTGCTGGTGCTGGAAGCGGGGTTTGTCACCGAGCAGGCCCGGGATGAGGTCAACGCACTGTTCGAAGAATTCTACGTACCGTTGGCCCAGGCCCTCGAAGAAAGGTCCTGACCCATCCGCTCACAGGAGTCGTTCGCTATGCCGATTGCGCAACTGATCAGCCCGACCACGCTGGATGCCCGCAAGGAGCAACCGGGGCTGGTGATTCTCGATTGCCGTTTTGCCCTCGAAGACCCGGATTACGGCCAGCGCAGCTATGCCGAAGGGCACATTGCCGGGGCGAGTTTCGCCGATCTTGAACGTGACCTGAGCGGACCGGTGACCAAGGGCGTGACCGGACGCCATCCGTTGCCGGAGCCGGCGGCGTTGATCGAGCGTCTGCAAGCGTTCGGCATCAACAACGACAGCGACGTGGTTCTGTATGACGACGGCCCCGGTGCCTACGCGGCGCGGGCCTGGTGGTTGCTGGCGTGGCTGGGCAAGCGCGACGGTGTGTTCATTCTCGATGGCGGGCTCAAGGCCTGGCATGCGGCGGGGCTGCCGCTGAGCCTGGATGCGCCTTCGGTGGCGCGCGGGACGTTCAGCGGACGCCCGGACAAGCATCTGCTGCTCAGCGCCGAGCAATTGCAGCAGCGTCTCGGCCAACCGGCCCTGACCCTGCTCGATGCCCGCGCCTTGCCGCGCTTCAAGGGCGAAGTGGAACCGATCGACCCGATTGCCGGGCACATTCCCGGCGCGCAATGCGCGGCGTTCACCGACAACCTGGGCAGTGATGGACGTTTCCTGCCGGCGGATCAACTCAAGCAGCGCTTTGCCGCGAAACTCGGTGAGCGTTCGCCGAACGATCTGGTTGCTTACTGCGGCTCCGGGGTGACGGCGTGTCACAACCTGTTTGCCCTGTGTCTGGCAGGTTATCCGCTGGGTACGCTGTATGCCGGATCGTGGAGCGAGTGGATCAACGAGCCTTCGCGTGGTATCGCCACGGGTGAGTAAGCGCGTTCAGCGGTCCAGCCGCGCACTGCGATAGGCCGCTGGCCCTACGCCGTAAACCTGTTTGAACTGCCGGCTCAGATGACTCTGGTCGGCAAAGCCCAGTTGCGTGGCGACTTCCACCGGCAGGCAGCCGCTCTGCAACAAGCCCCGCGCGCAGGCGATCCGCTGTTGCATCAGCCAGGTGTGCGGCGGCATGCCGGTGGCGCGGCGGAATACCCGGGCGAAGTGGAAGGGCGACAGGTTCACCGCCGCCGCCAGTTCTTCCAGCGAGGGTGGCGCCGCCAGTTGCGCGTGCAGCAACTCCTTGGCCATTACTACTGCGCGGTGCTCTTTTCCGGGTTTGCCGTTGATCTGCACCGCTGCGTGGCGTTGCAACAGCAGCATCATCATTTCGCGCCAAACGGTTTGCTGCTGCAGCGCGGTGGCGGGGCTTTCCAGCAAGCGGTGCAACTGGCTGAAGCCGTTGACCAGATCCGGGTCGCGGTACAGCGTCGCGCCAAAGGCCGGCATCGGCGCGGTCGGCAGTTCCAGCTCTTCAAGCAGCGAGACAATCTTGTCGGTATCCGGATAGAACGCCCGGTACAGCCAGCCGTCCTCGGTGCCTTTGTGGCCGGTGTGCAATTCATCCGGGTTGATCAGCACCAGCGTGCCGCTGCCCGCCAGGTGTTCGGCACCGCGATAGCGGTAGCGCTGGGCGCCGGCCATGATCATGCCGATCACGTAGCCGTCGTGGACGTGCGGGGCGAAACGATGCTCGATGTAGCGCGCCGAGAGCAGCTCGACGCCGGCCAATGGCGCGGTTTGCCAGAAACGGATCGACTCGCCCTGATCGCTCATGACCTCACTCGCGCCCCGTTTCGGCCAGCCATTGGGGAATGCGCCGTTCCAGGTAATAACCCGGTTGGCGGAACGAGCCATCGACGAAGCCCACATGCCCGCCCCGGGCCTGCAATTCGAATGCGGTCGAGCTCGACAACTCACTGGCCGAAGGCAGGCTGTGGGGGAACACGAACGGGTCGTCCGCCGCTTGAATGATCAGGGTCGGTGTACGGATTTCCCCAAGAAAGTAGCGGCTCGACGCACGGCGATAGTAATCCTCGGCATCGGCAAAGCCATTCAGTGGCGCAGTCACCCGGCCATCGAAATCCCAGAAGGTGCGCATGTTTTCCAGCGAGCCGAGGGCGGCCAGTGCGGCAAGACCATCCTCGCGCCCGTCGTGCTGGAACTGGCGCTGCTTGTTCTTGATGTAGGCGACCATTTCACGCATGAAGTGCGCCTGATAGACCTTTGAAAACCCCTGGCCGATACGGTCGGCGCATTGATCCAGTCGAAACGGCACCGACACCGCCACTGCGCCGAGCACGCCGCTGGCGCTGCCGGTTTCCCCCAGATGCTTGAGCAGCACATTACCGCCGAGGGAATAGCCCACCGCATACAGCGGCGCCAATGGTCGCTTGGCTTTCAGGTGTTTGATGGTTTCGGCGAGGTCTTCGCTGGCGCCGGAATGGTAGCTGCGCGGCAACAGGTTCGGCTCGCCCGAGCAGCCACGCCAGTTCAATGCGACGCTGGCCCAGCCTTGGGCGGCGAGCGCTGCCTGGATTCCGGCGACGTAAGGCGAATTGGAAGAACCGGTCAGCCCGTGCAACACCAGCACCAGTGGCGCTTCGGCGCTGTGCGGGCCGTGCCAGTCGAGGTCGAGAAAGTCGCCGTCCTCCAGCCACAGGCGCTCGCGCTGGCGATCAAGGTGTACGGTTTTGCGCCACAGCGGCCCCCACAAGGTTTGCAGGTGCGGATTGCCGAGGCCGAAGGCGGGTGTGAAACGAAAACCGGATTCGGAAGGAGGAAGAGGTGCGCGCACGGTAAATCTCGACGGTGTCATGCATGAAGTGACAGTCATGTAGAAGGCTGCCACTTTCAATGGATCTCTAACTTGCCACAAAGCCTGCATCAGCGCGACACGAATGCCGAGACGGCTCGTCGGTCGGGGCGATGGCCGGTTGCGGGAGTGGCAGTTGGGGTACCGACGGGCCAACGGTAACCACCCGCCACTGATCGTCAGCCAAGTGTTGATCCAGCGCTGTTTTGATTTGCTCCAGAGTCAAGCGCTGCACTTGTTCCGAGAAAAAATCCAGGTCGAGGGGCAAGTGATGACGATTGATCTCGGCCAGACGCCCGAGAATCTGTTCGTTGCTGGCACTGCCAATGATATTGGCATTGGCCAATCGACGTTTGAAGTGATCGAGTTCCTCCCGGGAGGGGCCATCACGTCGATAATCACTGAGCATTGATTTCACCAGACTTATCGTTTCGTTCGCGAATTGAGGGCTGGTTTGCAGAGCGATTGATGTCAGTCCGCTGCCCGCCCAGTCTTTCGTACGAATGCTGGCATCGTAGACCAGGCCGCGTTTGTGCCGCAGTTCCGTCATCAGACGTGAGTTCACACCACTGCCGAAAATCAGCGTCGCGGAAAACAGCGCAACGTAGTCTTCGTGTTGGCGCGGCAAGCTGGGCTGCCCAAGCAATACGTGAGTCTGTTCCTGTGCACGTTCGACATGGGTATGCATTTCAGTGCCGAACGCTGTGGGCGGTTCGACGGCGGGGAGTGCAACGAGGGGCGCGGGTAGCGCGTTGGTAATTTGCAGGCTGATGGCCTGTGCCTGTTCGATGGAAAGGTCTCCCACCAACGTAATTTGTGTCTGGCTTGCCGAGTGGGTAAGGCGATGGAAGGCTTGTACAGCCTGGCGGGTGATCGAGGTCAGGCCGGCATCGGTTCCGTAGATCGAGCGGGCGTATGGTGTATCCGGAGCCAGCAGCTCCTGGAGGCGTTGCGAGGCAATCTCCGCAGGCTCTTGTTGTTGTGCCAGCTGCAAGCCACGAAGCTCGCTCTTGACCCTGAGCAGAGCTTCATCGGAAAGAGAGGGCTGCCCCAGCATTTGCGTAAACAGTTGCAGGGCCGGGCTGCTTTTGTCTGGATCACTGAGGCTGCGCAACGTGTAGGTGGCACGCTCCTGATCCAGATCCATCCCGAGCTTGGCACCCAGCCCGTCAAAGACTTCGGCGATCGCTGCATGATCGCTCTTGCCACTCACACCTTCATTGAACAGGCTGAATGTCACCGCTGCCAGGCCTGGGGTGTCGCCATCGTATGCACTGCCGGCGGCGAAGCTGACGTGAACATCGAACATCGGCAGATCCCCGGTACGGATGAATAACGTTTTGATGTCTGTCGTGGTTTTCCAGCCCTTGATTGTCAATGGGCGTGGAGTCTGCCGGGTCGTGTCTGTTTCCGACAATGATTGCAATCGGGGCTCGGGAAAACCGGCTGGCGCGGTGATGGCAGCAGCCGGGCTGGCTGACAGCCAAACGACAAAACAGGCCATGGCAGACCGAAAGACGTGCGCAGATTTATCCATGTTTTCTCTCCACAAGCACATGGGCGGTACTGAGACGTTCGCGGATCAGATATTTTTCAGCGGTCTGGCGAATGTCCTCGGGGGTTACTTTCTTGAATCCGGCAATCTCTTCGTCGAGCAATTGCCACGGCAGGCCAATGCTCTCGAGGGCGGCCAGATGCTGGGCAGTGCTCATGATCGAATCTCGTGCAAAAACTCTTTGGGCGATCAATTGGGTTCGCACGCGTTCCAGCTCGTCGGGAGAAGGAGGCGTGGTGCGCAGCTCCTCGAGCAAATCCCAGACTCGTGTTTGTGCCGCTTCCGGGCTGGTTGATTGCGATGTGTCAAGCCGGGTGCGCAAGGTCAGAAGCGTGTCGCCGCGGCTGTAGAGGTCGTAGCTGGCGCTGACATGGCTGAACACATGCTCCTTGTGTAGCAGGTGTTTTTGCAGACGTGCGCTGTGGGAACCTGCCAGCAACATTTCGATCAGGCGCAGCGCATGCGCGGTCTGGTAGGTATCTGCCGTAGCCAGGCTGGGAACGTTGAATGCCATGATCAACTGTGGTGTAGGAACCGCTTGGTTGAGGATGATGCGGCGTTCGCCTGGCAGCGGCAGCTCTCGCGGTTTAAGGGGTGGGGTGACGGGGCGACGGGTGAGGTTGCCGAAGTAGCGCTGAGCCAGCGGTTGAACGTAATCGAGCGTGACATCGCCGACGACGACCAGCGTGGCATTGCCAGGGGCGTAGCGTGACTCATACCACTCGCGCAACTGAGCAGTGTTCAAACCGTGCAGGTCGTTCATCCAGCCGATGACGGGTGTCCGATAGCTGCTGGAGGGGTAGGCCAGGGTTTCCAGACGTTCCAGTGCAGTGTCCAGAGGACTGTCTTCCACATTCAAGCGGCGCTCTTCTTGAATGACACTGATCTCGGAAGCGAAATTTTCCGGTTTGAGATGAGCAGTCGACATCAAGTCAGCCATCAACTCGAATGCGACACCTAGATAAGGCTTGGGCAACGTCTGGTGATAGGCGGTGACGTCTTTTCCGGTAAAGGCATTTTCTGATGCCCCCAGGGACTCCAGTATGGCGGATGCCTCATCCGGACACGTCTTGCTGCTGCCCTTGTAAAGCATGTGTTCCAGTGCATGTGACAGTCCGGTCTGGCCCGGCGCTTCGTCGACCGATCCGACTTTGAACCACAGGTGGGAGGTGACAAGCGGGGCCCGGTGATCTTCGCGGACGATGACCTTCAAGCCGTTGTCGAGCAGAAACACGTGGGTGGCGGGTGGTGGGTCGGCCAACGCCAGCAGCGGGGCAAAGGCGAGGCAAGGCAGCATCCTGCTGCACAGTGTGTCCATAAGTGATTCGTCCTCAATGGATTACGGAAATGGCGTAGTCCACTGTGGAGATCTGGAAGGAGCGGTGTGCGGTAGTTATCTACCGCACGCCGGATATTGCTTTGATCATGCGGTGTTAGAGGGAGAGCATGCTGCGTTGCCACAGCGCGTAGTACACCTGCCCGGATTTCTGCTCGCGGTGCAGGCGCCAGTTGCCTGGCAGGCCGAGGGTCGATGGCGCGGTTTCGCTTTCAGTGTAGATCCACGAATCATCGGCCAGCCATTGGCGCTCTTCCAGCAGCGTGCAAACGGCGGGCAGCAGGTTCTGGTTGAACGGCGGGTCGAGGAACACCAGGTCGAACGCGGTGGCGGTCTGGGTTTCCAGGTAACGCAAGGCGTCAGCGGTCTGCACCTGTCCGTTGGTACAGCGCAGGGTGCCGAGGTGTTCTTTCAGGCTGGAGACGGCGACGTGGCTGGCATCCAGCGCCTGGCCCATGGACGCGCCACGGGACAGCGCTTCCAGAAACAGCGCGCCGCTGCCGGCGAACGGATCGAGCACCTTGGCCCCGGCAACGTAAGGCGCGAGCCAGTTGAACAGGGTTTCGCGCACCCGGTCCGGCGTCGGGCGCAGCCCCGGCGCATCCGGGAAGCTCAGTTTGCGGCTGCGCCATTCGCCGCCGATGATGCGCAACTGGTTCACACCGTTGTGCAGTTTTTGTACAGGTTTCTTTGGACTGGCCATTAATGCTCCGGAACCCCGAGCGGCTGCTCGGCAGGTTTATCAGATGGGGCCGGTAACGGCTTTTGCGGCACGGTCGGGCCAGCGCTGACGATGACCATTTTGTCCGTGCTCAAGTGTTTGTTCAGGGCGTCGCGGACCTGCTCGACGGTCAGGCTCTGGGACTGACGCATGAAGTCGTCCAGATAGCTCAGCGGCAGATTGTAGAAGCCCATGGCGCCGAGCTGGCCGACGATATCGGCGTTGCTCGCGGTGGACAGCGGGAAGCTGCCGGCCAGTTCGCGCTTGGCGTCGTCGAGTTCTTTCTGGGTCGGGCCGGTCTTCAGGTAGTCGGCGAGCACGTCCTGTACCAGTTTCAGGGTGCCTTCGCTCATTTCCGCGCGAGTCTGCAGATTGATCATGAACGGGCCGCGTGCCTGCATCGGGCTGAACGCCGAATACACGCCGTAGGCCAGGCCGCGCTTCTCGCGGACTTCACTCATCAAACGGGTACCGAAACCACCGCCGCCAAGGATCTGGTTGCCCATCGACAGTGCTGCGTAGTCCGGGTCGTCACGGTCGATGCCCAGTTGCGCGAGCATCAGATTGGTCTGCTTCGACGGGAACTCGATGTGGCCGACGCTGGCCTTCGGCTCCTGTGGCTGGGTGATTTTCGCCAGCGCCGGGCCTTTCGGCAGGGCAGCGGAGACCTGATTGGCAATCGCCTCGGCTTCGCTGCGAGACAGATCGCCGACCAGTGCAATCACCACGTTACCGGCGGCATAGGCCTTGGCATGGAACTCACGCAGTTGCGCCAGGGTGATCTTCGGTACGCTTTGCGCGCTGCCATCGCTGGAGTGTGCGTACGGGTGATCGCCGTACAGACGCTTCATCAATTCCAGGCTGGCGAGCTTGCCGGGGTTCTGTTTCTGGTACTCGAAACCGGCGAGCATCTGGTTCTTGATGCGTGCGAAGGAGTCGGCGGGGAAGGTCGGCTTGCCGATCACTTCCGAGAACAGTTTCAGTGCCGGCTCGCGTTTGTCGGCGGCACTCAGGCTGCGCAACGAAACGATGGCCATGTCCTTGTAGGCGCCGTTGCCGAAATCCGCACCCAGGCCTTCGAAGCCTTGGGCGATGGCGCCGACATCCTTGCCCGCCACGCCTTCGTTGAGCATGGCGTTGGTCAGCAGGGCCAGGCCCGGCGCGTTGCCGTCCTGGCTGCTGCCGGCGGAAAAGATCAGGCGCATGTCGAACATCGGCAGTTCGCGAGCCTCGACGAACAGCACCTTGGCGCCTTCGGCGGTGTTCCAGGTCTGCACGTCGAGCTTGCGGCTGGCCGGGGCCTTGCCGTCGAGTTCGGCCAGCGATTGCAGCTTCTGGCTGGACTTGGCGTTATCCAGCGCTTCGCTGGCCTTGCTGTTGTCGCTCGGCGCCAGATACAGCGCGGCGGAGCCAATGACTGCCACGGCGATCAGGCCGAGCAGCAGGCGTGGGGTTTTGCGCTCACTCATGAGTCGTCTCCAGTGGCAGGACGTGGGCGACGCTGAGACGTTCGCGGGTGAAATACAGCTTGGCGGCGTTCTGGATGTCTTGCGGGGTGACGCTTTCCAGATCGGCCAGTTCGGTGTCCATCAGCTTCCACGACAGACCGACGGTCTCCAGTTGGCCGATGGCGGTGGCCTGGCTGGTGATCGAATCGCGTTCGAAAACCAGGCCGGCGATGACTTGCGCACGTACACGCTCCAGCTCTTCGGCGGACGGTGCGGTGGTTTTCAGCTGTTCCAGCAGTTTCCACAGGCCGGCTTCAGCCTGGGCCATGGTCTTTTTCTTCTGGGTGTTCGGCGTGGCCGACAGGGTGAACAGGCTGTCGCCGCGGGTGTAGGCGTCGTAGCTCGACGAGCCGCCGGACACCAGCTCTTCGCCACGCTCCAGCTGGGTCGGGATACGGCCGCTGTAGCCGCCGTCCAGCAACGCCGAGATCAGGCGCAAGGCGTTGATCGAGCGTTTGTCTTCGGCCGTGGCCAGGCTCGGCACGTTGAAACCGAGCATCAGGCTGGGCAGTTGGGTCTGCACGTGCAGGGTGATCTGGCGCTCGCCGGGTTCGGCCAGTTCCAGCGGCTGCTTCGCCGGTGGCACATCGCGTTTAGGGATCGGGCCGAAGTAGCGCTGGGCGAGGGTTTTCACTTCGTCCGGGGTCACGTCGCCGACCACCACCAGCGTGGCGTTGTTCGGCACATACCAGGACTGATACCAGTGGCGCAGCTCTTCGACCTTCATCCGGTCGAGGTCGGCCATCCAGCCGATGGTCGGCGTGTGATAACCGCTGGCCGGGTAGGCCATGGCCTTGTAGCGCTCGTAGGCCTTGGACATCGGTTTGTCGTCGGTGCGCAGGCGGCGCTCTTCCTTGATGACTTCGATTTCCTTGGCGAACTCGTCGGCCGGCAGGCGCAGATTGGCCATGCGGTCGGCTTCCAGTTCGAAGGCTACGCCCAGACGGTCGCGGGCCAGCACCTGGTAATAGGCGGTGAAGTCATCGCTGGTGAAGGCGTTCTCTTCGGCGCCGAGGTCACGCAGGATCAGCGAGGCTTCGCCGGGGCCGACTTTCTCGCTGCCCTTGAACATCATGTGCTCGAGGGCGTGGGACAGACCGGTCTGGCCCGGGGTTTCGTAGCTGGAACCGACCTTGTACCAGACCTGCGACACCACCACTGGCGCGCGATGGTCTTCGCGCACGACGACTTTCAGACCGTTGTCGAGGGTGAATTCGTGGGTCGGTTGCGGGTCGGCCGCCAGGGCCGAAAGGGGCAGGCAGACTGTGCTGAGCAGCAGGCCTGCGGCGCGGCGGGCTAGAGCATTCATTCGTTTTTAAACCTGTTCGGCTGCCCGCTTGGTCTTAGCCTAGGCGGGCGAGGAGGTGCTAGGATACTGATCCGTTTTACTGGCGGCCACGCCTATCAGGCCACTGATCGGTCTATAGGTTGTACGGGTTACCGGCAGAAGCTTTGAGTTTGTCAGCTAAACTCTGCGTTTTCGCCGACGATGCCGTTCCAGTCCTTCGTATTTACAGACCTTTGAGGTGCTTTTGGCGCCTCGACAAAATGTTGCGCGTGAACAAGCTGGGTGAAACACAGTCTGTTCTGCATCGAATATTTATTTGCCGGGGCGCCCCTGTGGCGCGTCGCTACCGTGAGATAGCCGTCCTCCATGTTTGGTTCCAACGACGACAAGAAGACCCCAGCTGCGGCTGGCGAGAAGAAAAGCCTGTTCGGATGGCTGCGCAAAAAGCCGCAGGAACCCGTCGTCGAACAGCCGACTGCCATTCCTGAGCCTGCCCCGGCGCCCGCTCCGGTAATAGAAGAAGCGCCGGCCCCGGTTGTGCTGCCGATTGCCGAACCGGTGTTGCAACTGGTGGCCGAAGTCGAGCCTGAAGCCCCGGTTGCCGCTGAACTGCCGCTGACCCCGGCTGCCCAGCCATGGTTGACCTTGCCCGTGGCGGAAGAGCCGGTGGCGCTGGTCGAAGAGGCTGCGCCGCACATCACACCGCCGATTCCGGCACCGGTTGCATTCACTCCCGAGCCTGTCCAGGCGCCGGTGGTCGAACCTGCTCCTGTCATTCCCGAGGCTGTGGTCGCTGCGCCGGTTGCACCGATTGTCACTGCGCCCGAGCCTGCACCTGCACCTGCACCTGCACCTGCACCTGCACCTGCACCTGCACCGGTCGTCGCAGCGCCAGTCGCTGTCGTCGAAACTCCGGTGGAGGCTCCGCGCACCGAAGAAACCAAGGCCGGCTTCTTCGCCCGCCTCAAGCAAGGACTGTCGAAGACCAGCGCCAGCATCGGCGAGGGCATGGCCAGCCTGTTCCTTGGCAAGAAAGCCATCGATGATGATCTGCTCGACGACCTCGAAACCCGTCTGCTGACTGCCGACGTCGGCGTCGAGGCGACTTCGGTGATCATCCAGCGCCTGACCCAGAAGGTCGCCCGCAAAGAACTGGCCGATTCCGACGCACTGTACAAATCCCTGCAGGCCGAACTGGCCGCGATGCTCAAACCGGTCGAGCAGCCGCTGAAGATTGCTTCGCAGAACAAGCCGTTCGTGATCCTCGTGGTTGGCGTCAACGGCGCCGGCAAGACCACCACCATCGGCAAGCTGGCGAAGAAGCTGCAACTGGAAGGCAAGAAAGTCATGCTCGCCGCCGGTGACACCTTCCGCGCTGCGGCGGTCGAGCAATTGCAGGTCTGGGGCGAGCGCAACAAGATTCCGGTGATCGCCCAGCACACGGGCGCGGACTCGGCCTCGGTGATTTTCGACGCCGTGCAGGCCGCCAAGGCCCGTGGCATCGATGTGCTGATCGCCGACACCGCCGGTCGTCTGCACACCAAAGACAACCTGATGGAAGAACTGAAAAAGGTTCGCCGGGTAATCGGCAAGCTCGACGCCGATGCGCCGCACGAAGTGCTGCTGGTGCTCGACGCCGGCACCGGTCAGAACGCCATCAACCAGGCCAAGCAATTCAACCAGACCGTCGAACTGACCGGCCTGGCGCTGACCAAGCTCGACGGCACCGCCAAGGGCGGGGTGATTTTCGCCCTGGCCAAGCAATTTGGCCTGCCGATCCGCTACATCGGCGTCGGTGAAGGCATCGACGATCTGCGTACCTTTGAAGCCGAACCCTTTGTCCAGGCACTGTTTGCCGAGCGGGAGCGTTCATGATTCGTTTCGAACAGGTCGGTAAGCGCTACCCGAACGGTCACGTCGGCTTGCATGAGCTGAGCTTTCGAGTCCGTCGCGGCGAGTTCCTGTTTGTCACCGGCCACTCCGGTGCCGGTAAATCCACGTTGTTGCGCCTGTTGCTGGCGATGGAGCGTCCGACCAGCGGCAAACTGCTGCTGGCCGGGCAGGACCTGAGCACCATCAGCAATGCGCAGATTCCGTTCCTGCGCCGGCAGATCGGCGTGGTGTTCCAGAATCACCAGTTACTGTTCGATCGCACGGTGTTCAACAACGTCGCGCTGCCATTGCAGATCCTCGGGCTGTCCAAGGCGGAAATTGCCAAGCGCGTCGATTCGGCGCTGGAGCGCGTGGCGCTGTCGGACAAGACCGACCTGTACCCCGGCGACCTGTCCACCGGTCAGCAACAGCGTGTCGGTATCGCCCGCGCCATCGTTCACCGCCCGGCCCTGCTGCTGGCGGATGAACCGACGGGTAACCTCGACCCGCGTCTGGCGGCCGAGATCATGGGCGTGTTCGAAGACATCAACCGTCTGGGCACCAGCGTGCTGATCGCCAGTCACGACCTGGCCCTGATTGCGCGCATGCGCCATCGCATGCTGACCTTGCAACGCGGCCGATTGATCGGCGACGGGGAGGCTGGCGAATGAGTGCAACACGTAGTCCGAAGGTTTCCGAGCGCGTGGCCCCAAAGGCCGCTGATCCGCAGCCGCCAAAGAAGAAAAAGCACGACGAGGACGATGGTCCGGACTTTGCCACGCTGTTCCACGCCTGGATCGAAAGCCACCGTGCCAGCCTGCTGGACAGCCTGCGCCGTCTCGGCAAGCAGCCGATTGGCAGCTTCTTCACCTGCATGGTGATGGCAGTTGCCCTGAGCCTGCCGATGGGCTTGTCGTTGTTGCTGAACAACGTCGAGCGTCTGGGCGGTTCGTGGCAGCGCGCGGCGCAGATCTCGCTGTATCTGGAGCTCGAGGCCAGTCCGGCTCAGGGCGAGAAGCTGCGGGATCAGATCAAGGGCATGCCCGGCGTAGCTGATGCTGAATATGTCGGCCGCGATCAGGCACTGGAAGAATTCCAGCAGCAGTCCGGACTGGGCGAAGCCCTGCGCGAGCTGCCGGAAAACCCGCTGCCGGGCGTGGTGCTGGTGACGCCGAACGAGGTCGACAAGCCGACCCTGGAAGCATTAAGACAAAAACTTTCCGAGCTGCCCAAGGTACAACAGGCGCAACTTGATCTAGTCTGGGTCGAGCGTCTGGCCGCCATCCTCAAGCTCGGCGACCGCTTTGTCTTCGGTCTGACGGTGTTGCTGGTTTCCGCATTACTTTTGGTGATAGGCAATACCATTCGTCTTCATATTGAAAACCGCCGCACAGAGATAGAAGTGATTAAACTCGTCGGCGGCACCGACAGCTATGTGCGTCGTCCCTTCCTTTATATGGGCGCGCTGTATGGCTTCGGTGCGGGGCTGCTGTCCTGGGGTGTGCTGGCGTTCGGCCTGAACTGGTTGAACGACGCGGTGGTCGGGCTGGCCGGCTTGTACGGCAGTGATTTCGCACTGGCCGGAGTGCCAGTTGCCGACGGTCTGTCGCTCTTGCTTGGCGCGGTGCTGTTGGGTTATATCGGTGCATGGATTGCAGTCGCACGTCATCTCAGGGAGCTGGCGCCGAAGTAGAATCTTTTTTGCGCGTGATTGACCTTGCGGTTTTTTGGGAACTTGTACCTGAGTTCCCGGTCAATTTTTCGCAGTGCCGAAAGGCGCGAGTATGTAAGTCGGAGGTTTTTTCGTATGACCAATTCTTTGCAACCTGCGTATGCATTGGTTCCGGGCGCAAACCTGGAAGCCTATGTGCACACCGTCAACAGCATTCCATTGCTGACGCCGGAGCAGGAGCGTGAACTGGCCGAGAGTCTCTACTATGAGCAGGATCTTGGGGCGGCTCGGCAGATGGTGCTCGCCCACCTGCGATTTGTCGTACACATTGCCCGTAGCTATTCCGGCTACGGTCTGGCTCAGGCTGACCTGATCCAGGAAGGCAACGTCGGCCTGATGAAGGCCGTGAAGCGTTTCAACCCGGAAATGGGCGTGCGTCTGGTGTCCTTCGCGGTGCACTGGATCAAGGCCGAGATTCACGAGTTCATCCTGCGCAACTGGCGGATCGTGAAAGTCGCGACCACCAAGGCCCAGCGCAAGCTGTTCTTCAACCTGCGCAGCCAGAAGAAACGTCTGGCCTGGCTGAACAACGAGGAAGTCCACCGCGTGGCGGAAAGCCTCGGCGTCGAGCCGCGTGAAGTGCGTGAGATGGAAAGTCGCCTGACCGGTCATGACATGGCCTTCGACCCGGCTGCCGAAGCCGACGACGACAGTGCTTTCCAGTCGCCGGCCAACTACCTTGAAGACCACCGGTACGACCCGGCGCGTCAGCTGGAAGATGCCGACTGGAGCGACAACTCCAATCACAACCTGCACGAAGCGCTGGAAGTGCTGGACGAACGCAGCCGCGACATCCTCTACCAGCGCTGGCTGGCAGAAGAGAAAGCCACGCTGCACGACCTGGCGCAGAAGTACAACGTGTCGGCCGAGCGGATCCGTCAGCTCGAGAAGAGCGCGATGAACAAGCTCAAGTTGTCGATTGCCGCGTAACCGGTAGTCCGGCAATAAAAAACGCCCCGATCAGTGATGATCGGGGCGTTTTAGTTTGTGTGTCAGAAAGTCATTGGGCCCAGGGTGCGCGGCGTGAGTCATCGAGTGTCAGCAAATAGCTGTCGCCACCCAACTGGCTCATCTGCTGGCGAATCCATCCGGCCCGGCGCGAAACATAGGAAGTCGGGTGACTGGCACTCCAGACCCGGGGATTGGGCAGTACGGCTGCCAGATAACTCGCCTGCTGGCGGGACAAAGACTTGGCAGAAACGCCAAAGTGATGCCGTGCCGCCGCTTCGGCACCAAACACGCCGTCATCCCATTCGACACTGTTCAGGTACACCTCAAGTATCCGCTGCTTGGGCCAAAACACTTCGATCAGTGCGGTAAACCACGCCTCAAGACCTTTACGCAGATAACTGCGGCCAGACCACAGAAACAAGTTCTTCGACACTTGCTGGCTCAGGGTGCTGGCGCCGCGAATCGAACCGCCGAGTTCGTTGTGGGCCAGTGCGGCCTTGATCGCGCTCAGGTCAAAACCCCAGTGCTCGGGGAATTTCTGGTCTTCGCCGGCAATCACCGCGACCTTGAGGTCATCGGAGATCTCGTCCCACGGCTTCCAGGTGCGTTGCAGGTCGATCGGCTCGCCGTCGACCCAGGATTCGATCTTGCGCTCGACCATCAGTGCCGTGCCCGGCGGCGGCACGAAACGAAACACCAACACCAGCAATACGCTGCCGCCCGCGAACCAGAGCAGGGCCTTCGTGAAACGACGGAGAAATAAACGCAGCATAGAGATGGCTTGGCCGAACCGGTTGAGCGGGCCATTATACAGACCCTGCCGATCGAGTCTGAGTGGAGTTCTACATGCTGCGTAGCTTTCTGATGCTGGCTGCCTTCTTTGGTTTCACCGGTGTCGGCCTTGGCGCATTCGCCGCCCATGGCCTGAAAAACCGCCTGACCCCCGAGTACCTCGCAATCTTCCACACGGGCGTTACCTATCAACTGGTGCACGCGCTGGCGCTGTTCGGCGTGGCGCTGCTGGCCACACAGCTTCAGGGACGTCTGGTCGCCTGGGCCGGCATCTCGTTCAGCATCGGCATCCTGCTGTTCTCCGGCAGCCTGTACCTGTTGACTACCGTCGGCATCGGCAAGCTCGGCATCATTACCCCGTTCGGCGGCCTGGCATTCCTGATCGGCTGGCTGTGCCTCGGACTTGCCGCCTGGCGCCTGCAGCCAACCGCTTGACGCTTGGTGCTGACCTTTAGGTCATGATCGGGCTAGAATGCCACCCCCTAAAAAGTGATGGCGGCGTTGCGCATGCGCATTCAGTTGAACGGTGAATCCTTTGAACTGCCCGACGGTGAAACCGTTGCGGCCCTGCTGACCCGTCTGGACCTGACCGGACGCCGCGTCGCGGTCGAACTCAATCTGGATATCGTCCCGCGCAGCCAGCATGCCGACACCACGCTGAACGACGGCGACAACGTCGAAGTGGTGCACGCCATCGGCGGCGGCTAGCCGCCAGGCCTGCATGGGCCGAGAATTCTGCAAGACCCTCACCCCAACAGAGGATTTCCCATGAGCATCGTTCGTAGCGACAAGCCTTTCGTTCTGGCCGGTCGTACTTACCAGTCGCGTTTGCTGGTCGGTACCGGCAAGTACCGTGACATGGAAGAAACCCGCCTGGCCATCGAAGCCTCGGGTGCCGAGATCGTCACCTTCGCGGTGCGCCGCACCAACCTGGGCCAGATAGAAGGCGAGCCGAACCTGCTCGAAGTGCTGTCGCCGGATCGCTACACCTTCCTGCCGAACACCGCTGGTTGCTACGACGCGGTTGAAGCCGTGCGCACCTGCCGCCTGGCCCGTGAGCTGCTCGATGGCCACAATCTGGTGAAGCTGGAAGTGCTGGCCGACCAGAAAACCCTGTTCCCCAACGTGATCGAAACCCTCAAGGCCGCCGAAGTACTGGTCAAGGAAGGCTTCGACGTGATGGTTTACACCAGTGATGACCCGATCATCGCCCGGCAACTGGCGGAAATCGGCTGCATCGCGGTGATGCCGCTGGCCGGTCTGATCGGTTCGGGCCTGGGAATCTGCAACCCGTACAACCTGCAGATCATCCTCGAAGAAGCCAAGATCCCGGTGCTGGTGGATGCCGGTGTCGGTACCGCTTCCGACGCCACCATCTCCATGGAACTGGGCTGTGACGCCGTGCTGATGAACTCGGCCATCGCCCACGCCCAGCAGCCGATCATGATGGCCGAAGCCATGAAACACGCGATCGTCGCGGGCCGCCTGGCCTACCTCGCCGGCCGCATGCCGAAAAAACTCTATGCCAGCGCCTCTTCGCCGCTGGATGGTCTGATCAAGTAAGAGCTATTGATGACTGAATCGAACGACACGCCAATCCAGACGGAAGAAGGCGACGAGCGCCAACACCGCCGCATCAAGAGTTTCGTGATGCGCGCCGGGCGCATGACCGAAGGCCAGCAGCGCGGCCTGGATCAGGGCGCGCCGAAGTTCGTCCTGCCGCTGGCCGATGCGCCGGTGGATTACGATCAGGTGTTCGGCCGTTCCGCGCCGCGTTCGCTGGAGATCGGTTTCGGCATGGGCCACTCGCTGCTGGAAATGGCAGCCGCTGCGCCGGAACAGGATTTCATCGGTGTCGAAGTTCACCGTCCGGGTGTCGGTGCGCTGCTCAACGGCGTGCTGACCCAGGGCCTGACCAACCTGCGGGTCTATGATTGCGACGCGATCGAGGTGCTCAACCGCTGCATCGCCGACAACAGCCTCGATCGCCTGATGCTGTTCTTCCCGGACCCGTGGCACAAGAGCCGTCACCACAAGCGCCGCATCGTTCAGGCGTCCTTCGCTGAGCTGGTGCGCAGCAAGCTGAAAGTCGGCGGCATTCTGCACATGGCCACCGACTGGGAACCGTATGCCGAATACATGCTGGAAGTGATGAACGTCGCCCCGGGCTATCGCAACCTCGCCGAAGACGGCAAGTGCGTGCCACGCCCGGCCGAACGTCCGATCACCAAATTCGAACGCCGCGGCGAACGTCTTGGGCACGGCGTTTGGGATCTGAAGTTCGAGAAACTCGCTTAAGCCTTATGCAATAAACAACTGTGGGAGCCATTGGCTCCCACAGTTGTTTTAGCAGTACTCGGTGATTACATCGTAGAAAGGAATTCTGCCGGTACCCGCTCTGTCAGCCAGACACCATTCTCGGCCTGGTAGAACTTGAACCCCTGTTCCTGCATCTGTCGTGCGGCGACCTGCAGAATCACGACCGTTCCGTAACGTTGCCCGACCGCCGAAGCAGTGGCGGTGTCCTGGGACAAATGCACGTGATGACGTGATCCCGGGATCAATCCCTGTTCGTTGATCGAGTCCATGAAGCGCGTCGCGGTGCCGTGATAGAGCGTTTCCGGAGGCTGTTTCTCTTCGAACTGCAGCTCCACGCTTTTCGTCGAATGGCCCTGTACGGCGCGAATCGACTGACCGTCCGGAGAGATCGAAAAGCGTTTCTTGTCACTGCTGGCCACGACGTTTTCGATCAGCGTGCGATCCAGCGTTCTGCCGTCCCGTGCCGCGCCATCGATCAAGGCGTCGATGTTCGCCCAGCCTTCAGAGTCCAGCGTCAGGCCAATCGCCTGTGGCTCGTGACGCAGCACAAAGCTGAGAAATTTGCTTGTTTCGTCCAGCAGTTTCTTGCTCATGAACTTCCCTGTCTGTAATTCAGCGGCGGTCGGCGACTACACCGATCAAAACCAGCACCACCAACAACACCGGCGCCAGGCTGTAGTTGTTGAACTGGCTCAGCCCCTTCACCACCCAAGGGGTGGCGTAGATCAGCGCCGCGCCGCTGCCGACCATGCACAGCAGGGCCATCAGCGGGACGCGCAGGGCGCCGGCGATGCTGCCCAGGCGTTGCTCGACCCAGCCTTTGAAGTCGGCGCCGAACAGCACCAGCAGGCAGCCCACCAGGGCCAGGGCGATTTCCGAGAGATTGCTGCGGCTCCAGCGAGAGACAGTGGCGAGCAGGTCGAGTATCAAATCCATGCGGTTTCCCCGGGAGCCATTCAGCTCAGAAATTTCTGCAGCAAATCGTTGAGAAAGAGTTGTCCGCGCTCGGTGGCCGCCAGACGTGACGGTTCGACCTGCAACAGACCGCTTTGTTCGGCCTCGCGCCGGTGTTCGTCGAGGCTTTCCAGCGGCAGGCCGGTGCGCTCGGGATACAGGCGTGATTCGACGCCGGCGGTCAGGCGCAGGGCGTTCATCAGGAACTCGAAGGGCATCTCGTCGTTGGTCAGGGCTTTCTCGCCGGCCTGGAAGCTTTTGGCCGGGTTGAGGTAGTCCTTCGGCAAGCGCGTCTTCCAGGTACGCACGATGCGCCCGTCCGGATGGCTGAGCTTGCCGTGGGCACCGGCGCCGATACCGATGAAGTCGCCGAAACTCCAGTAGTTGAGGTTATGCCGCGCCGGACGACCCGGTTGGGCGTAAGCGGAAACTTCGTACTGCGCGTAACCGTGTTCGGCCAGTAGCGCTTGCCCGGCTTCCTGAATGTCCCACAACGTGTCGTCTTCCGGCAGCACCGGCGGCTGGTTCCAGAACACGGTGTTCGGCTCCAGCGTGAGCTGATACCAGGAAATGTGCGTCGGCTTCAGTTCGATCGCCTGACGCAGATCGCTCAGGGCATCGTCCAGCGACTGGTCCGGCAGGCCGTGCATCAGGTCGAGGTTGAAGTTATCGAACCCGGCCTGGCGCGCCATGCCTGCCGCTCGCACGGCTTCGTCGCCGTTGTGGATGCGGCCGAGGGCCTTGAGCTTTTCCTGCTGGAAGCTCTGGATACCGATCGACAGGCGATTGATCCCCAGTTTGCGGTAGGCGACGAACTTCTCTTGCTCGAAAGTCCCGGGGTTGGCTTCCAGGGTGATTTCGATGTCATCGGCAAACGGAATGCGTTGTTTGACGCCTTCCAGCAAGCGGCCCAGTGCTTCGGCACTGAACAGGCTCGGCGTGCCGCCGCCAAAGAAGATCGAACTCAACTCACGGCCGTACACCGCGTGCAGATCCTGATCGAGGTCGGCAAGCAACGCGTCGACATATTCCTGTTCCGGCAGCACCGGGCTGGCGGTGTGGGAGTTGAAGTCGCAATACGGGCATTTGCGCACACACCACGGGATGTGGATGTACAGCGCCAGGGGCGGCAGCGTCGGCAGCGGCGCCCGAGGCGAAGAGGCGGCGCCACCGACGATCAGTGGCGACGCAGAAGAATCACGGGTCATTTCAAGCCCAGACGCTGGCGCAGCAGATCCATTGCACGGGCGCGGTGGCTGATCTGGTTCTTGTCGCTCGGGCTCAGCTCGGCGCTGGACACGTTACGCTCCGGCACCCAGAACAGCGGGTCGTAGCCGAAACCGTGCTCGCCGCTGGCGGCGGTCAGGATGCGCCCGTGCCACAGACCTTCGCAGAGGATCGGCAGCGGATCGTCGGCATGACGCACCAGCGCCAGCACGCAGACGAACTGCGCGCCGCGCTCGGCTTCAGGCACGTCCTTCAAGGCGTCGAGCAGCTTGGCGTTGTTCGCCGCGTCGCCCTTGCCGTCGGCGTAGCGCGCGGAATAGATGCCCGGCGCACCACCGAGGAAATCCACCGCCAGACCCGAATCGTCGGCCAGCGCCGGCAGTCCGGAGATGCGCGCAGCATTACGGGCTTTGAGGATCGCGTTCTCGACGAACGACAGACCGGTTTCTTCCGGCTCCACGCTGCTGAACTCGCCGATCGAGCGCAATTGCACCGATTCGCCGAGCATGGCCTGGAGTTCCTTGAGTTTGCCGGCGTTATGGCTGGCCAGTACGAGTTGCTTGAGGTTCATCATTCGCCGGGGAAAAGCTCTTGGTTGAAATTGATGGTGTTGATCTTGTCACCGTTCTGCACCTTGATTTCGAAGGTGCGGGTTTCCTGCTGTTCCACCGGGTACTGGGCGATGTAATAGATCGCGCCCTGTTCGGTAACCTGGCGGAAATTCAGGGTCACGGTCTGGCTGGTCAGATCTTTCACCGTGCCGGTGACGTTAGCGATCAGCGGCTTGCCGTCCTTGACCACCGAGACGTTGATCACGCCCTGGTTCTTGCTGCGGATCAGCTCGGCAGCCTTGGCGATGTCCGGTTGCAGGTAGGTCGAGTTGAAGGTGTTGTAGTGCACCGTCACGTCGCCGAAGGTTTCCTGGCGCTCGCTCTTGATGGCATCGGCTGCCACGGCCGACAGGCTCAGGCAGGCGGCCAACAGCGTGGTAATCAGGCGTCCCATGTTCGTTCTCCTCGCAATGTCGTGGTTCAGACCGCGATTTTGTGATCCTGCAGCCCCGGGCTGCTGACGCGGTAGATACCGATCTCACCTAACAGATTAGGCCATAGCTTACTGGCCCACCCGTGGCGGTGCTGTTGATCCACGGCAAGCCGATCAATGACCTTCGCCTCACGTTCGCGGCAAAGTTCTTCAAAGTCTTCGAAGGTGCAGAAGTGAATGTTCGGCGTGTTGTACCAGGTGTACGGCAGGAACTCGGACACCGGCATCCGGCCCTTGCTCGCCAGATACCAGCGGCAGCGCCAGTGGCCGAAGTTGGGGAAGGTGATGATGCACTGGCGACCGACCCGCAGCATTTCGTCGAGGATCTTGTCCGGGTAGTGCACGGCCTGCAGGGCCTGGGTCATCACGACCACGTCGAAGCTGTTGCTGGCGAAGTTGCCCAGGCCCTTGTCCAGGTCCTGTTCGATGACGTTGATGCCCTTGGCCACGCACTCGGCAATGTTGTCCGGGTCGTTTTCCAGGCCATAACCGGTGACCTGCTTGTGGTCACGCAGCCAGGTCAGCAACTCGCCGTCACCGCAACCGAGGTCGAGCACGCGGCTGCCGGCGGGGATCCATTCCTGGATGATTTCCAGATCAGCTCTCATGGCTTGTTCACACCGTAATTCGGTTCATGTAATTGCCGAACGCCTGCAAATAACGAGGGATCGGAATCAGGAAGGCGTCGTGGCCCTGGGGCGCGTCGATTTCCAGGTAGCTGACGTCCTTGCGCGCGGCCATCAGCGCATCCACCAGTTCCCGCGAACGGGCCGGGGAGAAGCGCCAGTCGGTGGTGAACGACATCACGCAGAACTTGGCTTTCGCGCCTTCGAAGGTTTTCGCCAGGTTATCGTCGAAGTTCGCCGCCGGATCGAAGTAATCCAACGCCTTGGTCATCAACAGATAAGTGTTGGCATCGAAGCGCCCGGAGAACTCTTCGCCCTGATAGCGCAGGTAGCTTTCGACCTGGAACTCGACGCTGTGGAAGTCGTAGTTGAGTTTTTCGCTCTTCAGGCCGCGGCCGAATTTCTCGCCCATGGAGTCGTCGGACAGGTAGGTGATGTGCCCGACCATCCGCGCCAGCATCAGGCCGCGCTTGGGGATCACGCCTTGCTCCTGGAACGAGCCACCATGGAATTCCGGGTCGGTGAGAATCGCCTGACGCGCCACTTCGTTGAAGGCGATGTTCTGCGCCGACAACTTGGGGGCTGAGGCGATGGCCAGGCAGTGGCGCACGCGATCCGGATAGGTGATGGTCCATTGCAGCGCCTGCATGCCGCCGAGGCTGCCGCCGATCACCGCCGCCCACTGGCTGATACCGAGCAGGTCGGCGAGGCGCGCCTGGCTGTGCACCCAGTCTTCCACGGTCAGCACCGGGAAGTCGGCGCCGAACGGCTTGCCGGTGTCCGGGTTGAGGCTGCTCGGGCCGGTGGAACCATTACAGCCGCCGAGGTTGTTCAGGCTGACCACGAAGAACTTGTTGGTGTCGATCGGTTTGCCGGGGCCAATGCAGCTGTCCCACCAACCGGGCTTGCGGTCGTCGACGCTATGGTAACCCGCAGCGTGATGGTGGCCGGACAAGGCATGGCAGATCAACACGGCGTTGCTCGCTTGCGCGTTCAGCGTGCCGTAGGTTTCGTAGATCAGGTCATAAGCGGCCAGCGAACGGCCGCAGGCCAGGGCCAGCGGTTCGCTGAAGTGCGCCGTTTGCGGCGTCACCAGACCAACAGAATCGGGGGGAAAGGCAGCTGGCATCGACCCTGCTCTCGTTGAAATGAGGCGTAAGTCTAAAGACCGCTGCCCCCAGCGGCAAGCAACGATCAGGGGCGTTGAAGCCCCGGTAGATCCGGCAGTTTTTTGGGGGCGTGGATGCGTACACGTTTCTGCCGGTTCAACTCACCACTGAGCAAACTGACCTGACTCTTGGAAACCCCGAAAGCCTTGGCCAGAAACCCCATCAGATACGCATTGGCCTTGCCTTCGACCGGCGGCGCGGTCAGGCGGATCTTCAGGCGATCACCGTGCAGCCCGGCGAAGTCATCGCTGCGGGCTGCCGGTTGCAGGTGACACTCAAGGATCAGGTCGTCACCGTCCCAACGGAACCAGCTCACATCAACAGGCGCAGGATTTCCGGCATCATCGTCATCGCCGCGAGGTTGTTGATCACCAGCATGTCGATCAGCTTCAGCACGAGGAAGGCGAAGATCGGCGACAGGTCGAGACCGCCCATGCTCGGCAGGAGGCGACGGAACGGCGCCAGGGCCGGTTCACAGATCTGGTTCACCAGCTCGGCGCCCGGGTTATGGCTGCCCGGGGCGACCCAGGACAAGATGATGCTGATGATCATGGCCCAGAAGAAAATCTTCAGGAACAGCGCGGTCACCCCGATGATCGACCAGATGAACAGTTGCAGCGGGTTGCCGGTGGTGCCGTAGGTCAGCAGCAGGGTCAGCGCCATCAGCGCCAGTTGCACGAGGATCGCCAGCACCAGAGAGGACATGTCGAGGCCGAACAGGCTCGGGATGATCCGGCGCAGTGGCTTGAGCAGCGGCTGGGTGGCCTTGACCACGAACTGGCACAGCGGGTTGTAGAAGTTCGCCCGCACCAGTTGCAGGACGAAGCGCAGCAGCACGATCAGCAGATACAGGCTGCCGAGGGTTTGCAGCACGTAGACCGCTGCAGTGTTCAATCCAATCATGTAAGGCTCCTTATTTGCCCAGTTGTTCGGCCATCTCGGCCGAGCGGTGCGCGGCGGCGCCGAGTGCTTTTTCCACCAGGGCTTCGAAGCCGCCGGCCTGGAACGATTTGATCGCAGCTTCAGTGGTGCCGGCCGGCGAGGTCACGCGACGGCGCAGCTCGGCGGCGTCGATGTCACTGGAAACCGCCATGTGCGCGGCGCCCAGCGCGGTTTGCAGGGTCAGTTGCTCGGCGGTTTCCTTCGGCAGGCCGAGTTTGACGCCGGCGGCGGTCATGGCTTCGATCAGCAGGAAGAAGTACGCCGGGCCGGAACCGGAGACGGCGGTGACCGCGTCCAGTTGCTGCTCTTCGTTCAGCCACAGGGCGATGCCCACGGCGGACAGCAGCTCTTCAGCCTGCTGGCGCTGTTCGGCACTCACTTCGCCGGTGGCGTACAGACCGCTGACGCCCTGACGCAGCAGCGCCGGGGTGTTGGGCATGCAGCGCACGATCGGCTGCTCGCCGAGCCATGCGGTCATGCTGGCGCAAGTGATGCCGGCGGCGATGGAGACCACCAGTTGATTCGGCTTCAGGCTCGGGCGAATCGCTTCGCACACGGCTTTCATGGCCTGCGGCTTGACCGCCAGCACGACAACGTCGGCGCCGTCGATGGCCTGGGCGTTGTCGGCGAAGGTTTCGATGCCATGCTCGGCGCTGACCCGGTTGCGGGTCTCTTCGCCCGGATCGCTGGCGCGGATGTGTGCGGCTTCCAGACCCTTGGCCCGCAGGCCGCCGATCAGGCTGGCGGCCATGTTGCCGGCACCGATAAAGGCAATACGCGTGTTGCTCATGTCAGGTCCTTATCTGGAAATCATCAAGATTGGGAGTAGTCGCGAGCGCCAAACAGGGCCGTACCGATACGGACCCAGGTGGCGCCCTGGGCAATGGCCGACTCGAGGTCGTGGCTCATGCCCATGGAAAGTGTGTCGAGCGGCAAATCGAGGCCGGCCTGCAATTTTTGAACGGCGGCGAATGCAGCGTCCTGCTCGGCGCGATCTTCGGTCGGCTCGGGAATCGCCATCAGCCCGCGCAACTTCAAACGGGGCAGGGCGCTGATGGCCTGGGCCAGGGCCGGCAGGTCGGCCGGGGTGCAGCCGGATTTGCTGGCCTCACCGCTGACATTGACCTGAATGCAGATATTCAGTGGCGGCAGATCCGCCGGACGTTGCTCGGACAGGCGTTGGGCGATTTTCAGACGATCCACGGAGTGCACCCAGGCGAAGTGCTCGGCAATCGAGCGGGTCTTGTTCGACTGAATGGGGCCGATGAAGTGCCAGATCAAGGGCAGGTCGGCCAGTTCGAGCTGTTTGCCCAAAGCTTCCTGCAGATAGTTCTCGCCAAAGTCGCGCAGGCCGGCGGCGTACGCTTCGCGCAGGGCTTGGGCGGGTTTGGTCTTGCTCACGGCCAGCAGCTGGACGCTGTTTTCATCGCGGCCGGCGGCTTTGACGGCTGCCTTAATGCGCGAACTAACCTGGAGAATGTTGTCTGCTATCGTGGACATCAAGAGGCGCCAGCGGTCTGAAGGTTCGCGGCATTCTACTGGAATTGAGGGACGCTATGGATATCACTGAACTGCTGGCCTTCAGCGCCAAACAGGGCGCTTCCGACCTGCACCTGTCGGCCGGACTGCCGCCGATGATCCGCGTGGATGGCGATGTGCGGCGGATCAATCTGCCGGCGCTGGATCACAAACAGGTGCACGAGCTGATCTACGACATCATGAACGACACCCAGCGGGTGGAGTACGAGAAACATCTGGAAACCGACTTTTCCTTCGAAGTGCCGGGTGTGGCGCGCTTCCGGGTCAACGCCTTCAACCAGAACCGTGGCGCCGGCGCCGTATTCCGGACCATCCCGTCGAAAGTGCTGAGCATGGAAGACCTCGCCATGGGCGATGTCTTTCGCAAGATCACCGACGCCCCGCGCGGGCTGGTGCTGGTGACCGGGCCGACCGGCTCGGGCAAGTCCACCACGCTGGCGGCGATGATCGATTACCTCAACACCCACCGTCATCACCACATCCTGACCATCGAAGACCCCATCGAATTCGTCCACGAATCGCGCAAATGCCTGATCAATCAGCGTGAAGTCCACCGCGATACCCGCAGTTTTGCCACGGCACTGCGCTCGGCGCTGCGGGAAGACCCGGACGTGATCCTGGTGGGCGAGATGCGCGACCTGGAAACCATCCGCCTGGCGCTGACCGCTGCGGAAACGGGGCATCTGGTGTTCGGTACGCTGCACACCACCTCGGCGGCCAAGACCATCGACCGGGTGGTGGACGTGTTTCCGGGGGACGAGAAGTCCATGGTGCGCTCGATGTTGTCCGAGTCGTTGCTGGCCGTGGTCTCGCAGACGCTGATCAAGAAGATCGGCGGCGGCCGGGTGGCGGCGCACGAAATCATGCTGGGAACGTCGGCGATCCGGAACCTGATCCGCGAGGACAAGGTGGCGCAGATGTATTCGGCGATCCAGACCGGCGGGTCGCTGGGGATGCAGACACTCGATATGTGCCTGAAGGATCTGGTGAGCAAGGGCCTGATCAGTCGCGAACATGCGCGGGAGAAGGCGCGGACGCCGGATAATTTCTAGTGACGAAAAAAAACGCAGCCCGAGGGCTGCGTTTTTTGTGATCTGCAAGGATCAGCGTTGAACCACGCGCATCTGCTTGCCGCCCGGTTCTTTCGGCAGCACACGCTTGGCAACCACGTAATGCTGTTCCCAATACGGCTTGTTCAGCGTATCGATGCTTACTGCTTTGCCACGGCGCGGTGCGTGGATGAAGCGGTCGTTGCCCAGGTAGATGGCAACGTGATTGACCCGACGGCTCTTGATGTTGAAGAAAATCAGGTCGCCAGGCTTGAGATCCTTGCGCTCGACTTTCTCGCCGTGACCGCTGGCCATGGCATTCGAGGTGCGCGGCAGGTCGAACGTGGCGTCGTTGAACGCGTATTTCACCAGACCGCTGCAGTCGAAGCCTTTACTCGGGCTGCTGCCGCCCCAACGGTAAGGTGTACCGAGGACGTTCACCGCGCGACTGAGGACGTTGCTGCTTTCCTTGTTCGCCATCGGTGGAACCAGCTTGCCGTGACCCTTGCTGGCGAGCGTGGTGTGTTTCGTTTGCTTGCCTTTGTTCGACGGAGCAGAGGCATGGGATTTGGGAGTGAAACCGTTAACGTTGGGAAGACGTTGCTCACGATTGGTGGCGTGGGCGGCCAGTGGCATTAATAGGCAGATAGTTAGCCATGTCTTGAAAAATGGACGCATTAGGCAGGGCTCTTATGTGTTAGCGCGCAACTTTATAACAGCTTTTTTGTCCCTTCCGAGGCCGTTGGTCGATTCAAAAGGCGGGCAACGGAACCAAACAAGCGGCAAATAGACGCAATTGTCGGACAGAAGTCAGGTGCTATAAGGCTTTTACGGATCACAAGGTAGCATTTGCCGTACGTCGGGTACCTGTAAAAAAGTCACAAAGAATTAAAGAAAATTTATCTATCGCGTGAATCGAGGTCTTCATGAACCGCTATCAACTGCCACAAGTGAAGGAAAAGGACACCCATAGCAAGGTGATCGGTTACCTGTTGTGGATCTTCGGTTTTACCGGGTCGCACCGCTTCTATTACGGCAAGCCGGTGACCGGCACGATCTGGTTTTTCACCTTCGGACTGCTGGGGATTGGCTGGCTGATCGACGTGTTCCTGATCCCGGCGATGGACCGGGAAGCGGACCTGCGCTTTGCGGCGGGGCCGATCGAATACAACGTGGCGTGGATTCTGCTGACATTCCTCGGCGCGTTCGGCGTGCACCGGATGTATCAGGGCAAGTGGATCAGCGGGGTGGTGTATCTGCTGACCGGCGGGTTGTTCTTTCTGGGCGTGCTGTATGACTTCTGGACGCTGAATGATCAGGTGTCGGTGTGTAATGCCGAAGGGCGGGGCGCCTTTCAGTAAGTGATGGCGAGGGAGCAAGCTCCCTCGCCATTTTTTATGCCTGATGGCTGATCCGGCCATCCACCAGGGTGTAACGCACCACACCCGGCAGGCTGTGGCCGAGGAACGGGCAGTTCTCGCCCTTCGACAGCCAGCTCTCGCCGGCCACGGTCGAAGCCTTCGGATCGAACAGCACGATATCCGCCGCGCCGCCCACTGCCAGTTTGCCCGCCGGCAGGCGCAGGGCCTCGGCCGGGCCGGCGCTCAGGCGTGCCAGCAGCGTCGGCAGGTCCAGCAGACCATCCTCGACCAGCGTCATTGCCAGCGGCAGCAACAGTTCGACGCTGCTGATGCCCGGCTCGGTCGCGCCGAACGGTGCCAGTTTCGCATCGCGTTCATGGGGCTGGTGATGGCTGGAAATCGCCGAGACCACCCCGGACTTCACCGCTTCACGCAGGCCGTCGCGATCCGCGCGGGTGCGCAGCGGCGGTTGCACGTGATACAGGCTGCTGAAGTCGATCAGCGCTTCGTCCGTCAGGATCAGCTGATACAGGGCGACATCCGCCGTGACTTTCAAGCCACGGGCCTGGGCCTGAGCGATCAGGGCCACGCCGCGAGCGCTGGTGAGCTGACTGAAGTGGGCACGCACGCCGGTCTGCTCGACGAGCAGCAGGTCCCGGGCCAGGGCCACGGTTTCAGCGGTTTCCGGGATACCCGGCAGGCCGAGGAAGCTGGCGGTGGGGCCTTCGTGGGCCAGGCCGCCGTCGGCGAGGTCGTGATCCTGGGAGTTGAAAATCACCGTCAGGTCGAACGTTGCCGCGTAGTCCAGCGCCCGGCACAGGGTTCGGGTGTTGCGGAAGCTCTCCAGACCGTTGCCGAACGCCACGCAACCGGCGTCGCGCAGGGCAACGAGCTCGGCCAGTTGCTCACCGTCCAGGCCTTTGCTCAGGGCGCCGATTGGAAACACCTTGGTGTTGCCGGCCTCGCGGGCGCGGTCGAGGATCAGCTCGGCCACGGCGGAGGTGTCGAGTACCGGTTTGGTCTTCGGCGGGCAGCACAGGCTGGTTACGCCACCCGCCGCCGCGGCGCGGGTTTCGCTGGCGATGGTGCCTTTGCGGCTGTAGCCCGGCTCGCGCAGGGCAACGTTCAGGTCGACGAGGCCCGGAGCGGCGACAAGGCCTTGGGCGTCGATGGTTTCCACAGCGGTGAAACCGGCCGGTGCCGCGCCGAGGGCGACGATCTTGCAGGCTTCAACGTGAATATCGGTGATTTGATCCAGGCCGCTGCTTGGATCGATGACGCGGGCGCCGAGAATGCTGAGTTTCACTGGGCGTTCTCCTGCTCGAATTGACGCTGCGCGGTTTGTCCGCTCATGGCCATGGACAGCACGGCCATACGGATCGCGATGCCGTAGGTGACTTGATTGAGGATCACCGAGTGCGGGCCGTCAGCCACCGCCGACTCGATCTCCACGCCACGGTTGATCGGCCCCGGGTGCATGACGATGCAATCGGGCTTGGCGCCGGCCAGGCGCGCGGTGGTCAGGCCGAACAGGCGGTAGAACTCGCCTTCGCTCGGCAGCAGGCCGCCGGTCATGCGCTCACGCTGCAGGCGCAGCATGATCACCACATCGACGTCCTTCAGGCCTTCGGTCATGTCGGTGTAGACCTTCACGCCGTACTGCTCGATACCGATCGGCAGCAGGGTTTTCGGCGCGATCACGCGGATGTCCTGGCAACCGAGGGTCTTCAGGGCGAGCATATTCGAGCGTGCCACCCGCGAGTGCAGGATGTCGCCGACGATGGCCACCGAGAGATTTTCGAAGCTGCCTTTGTGCCGACGGATGGTCAGCATGTCGAGCATGCCCTGGGTCGGGTGGGCATGACGGCCGTCGCCGCCGTTGATGATCGCCACCTGCGGGCAGACGTGCTCGGCGATGAAGTGCGCGGCGCCCGAATCACCGTGGCGCACGACGAACATGTCGGCGGCCATGGCTTCGAGGTTGCGCAGGGTGTCGAGCAGGGTTTCGCCCTTGCTGGCCGACGAGGTCGATACGTTCAGGGTGATCACGTCCGCCGACAGCCGCTGGGCCGCCAGTTCGAAGGTGGTGCGGGTGCGGGTGGAGTTTTCGAAGAACACATTGCACACGGTCTTGCCGCGCAGCAACGGGACCTTCTTCACAGCCCGGGCACCGACTTCGAGGAACGAGTCGGCGGTGTCGAGGATTTCCGTCAGCAACTCGCGGCGCAGGCCGTCGAGCGAGAGGAAGTGGCGCAGCTGGCCCTGATCATTGAGCTGCAGCGGGCGCTTGGTATCTAGAGGCGTCATCGCGAAGGGGACTCTCAATAGGGCGGATTAAAGGGCGAGGTCTTGCAGTTCGAGGGCCAGCTCCGGGCCGGACAGCTTCACTCGTTCGTGGGGGGCGAGCGACAGCGTCGCGCCGACCACGTTCGGGCGGATCGGCAGTTCGCCGGCGTCCAGGTCCAGCAGGCAGACCAGCGTCACGCTGGCCGGGCGGCCGTAGTCGAACAGTTCGTTCATGGCGGCGCGGATGGTGCGGCCGCTCATCAGTACGTCGTCGATCAGTACCAGATGCTGGCCTTCGATTTCGAAGGGCAGGGCGGACGGGCGCACTTGCGGGTGCAGGCCGTTCTGGCTGAAGTCGTCGCGGTAGAAGGAAACATCCAGCGTGCCCAGTGGCGCATCGCTGCCGAGCTCTTCGAGCAGGGCCTGGGCGACCCAGACGCCACCGGTGCGGATGCCGATGTAACGCGGTTCGCTGATATCACGCTGGGCAAGGTGCGCCTTGAGGCGGGTCGCCATCTGGCTGATCAGATCGGCGGGATTGGGCAGGCTCATGGTTGCTCCTTCTCGGGGTCGAGCCGGTTCTTGCGAACCGAGGCTCGGGTTGTAACCAAAAGAAAAGCGCCGTAGCGCTTGTCAGGATTCAAACAGTGCGGTGTTTTCGTCGAGCCAGCCTTGCAGCAGCAGGGCGGCAGCGATGGCGTCCACCGGGTTGTCGCGGTAACTGCCTTTCTGCCCGCCGCGTACCAGTCGCTCACCCTTGGCTTCAAAGGTCGTCAGGCGTTCGTCGTGGGTGTAGAAGGGCAGGTTGTAGCGGCCGTTTAGGCGACGGGCGAATTTCTCGGCGCGCACGCACATCTCGCTGGGCGTGCCGTCCATGTTCAGCGGCAGGCCGACCACCACGGCGTCGGGTTTCCATTCCTTTATAAGGGCTTCGACCTGGTTCCAGTCCGGCACGCCGTTCTGTGCCTTCAAGGTGCACAGTTCGCGGGCCTGGCCGGTAATCACCTGGCCGACCGCCACGCCGATCTGTTTGGTGCCGTAGTCGAAGCCGAGGATCAGGCGCAGGGCCATCAGGCGTGCCCTGCCTGGCTGGTCAGCAGGTTGAGGTTGATCCCCAAGTGCTTGGCCGCCGCTTCCAGACGCAGTTCGCTGCTGGTGTTGAACAGGATGTCGGCGTCGTACGGGCAGGTCAGCCAGGCGTTGTCGGCCATTTCAGCCTCCAGTTGCCCGGCTTCCCAACCGGCGTAACCGAGGGCGATCAGGCTTTTCGCCGGGCCCACGCCGTCAGCGATGGCGAACAGCACGTCTTGTGACGTGGACAGTGCCAACTCGCCTTCCAGCTCGACGGTGGCCTGAAAGGTCTTACCCGCCGGGTGCAGGACAAAACCGCGATCGGTCTGCACCGGGCCGCCGATGAAGATCGGCACATGCTGGCACAGCGCTGGCGGGTCGATGTCCGGGCGCAACTGCTCGAGGATGTCGGCCAGATTCAGCTCTTGCGGTCGGTTGACCACCAGCCCCATGGCCCCATTGGCCGTGTGCTCGACGATGTAGGTCAAGGTGTGGGCAAAGTTCGGGTCGGCCATGTGTGGCATGGCGATCAGGAAGTGATGCTTGAGGTAGCTGGGGCTGACGTTTTTCATGTGCGGTAGTGTGGCGTTCGGGGGGCGAACTGACAAGCTGGAGCGGTCAAAAGATCGGCTCAGTTGCTGGACAACCGGTCGCCCCGGGCGAATTTCCAGGTGCGGATGATTTCCAGTCGGTCGATGTCCGACAGATCCCCGGTAAACGGTGCGAAAGGCGCGGCCAGCCGCACGATGCGCTGCGCCGCCTGATCCAGCAGCGGCTGGCCGGAGGATTCCAGCACCAGCACTTCATACAGCGAGCCGTCGCGGTTGATCGACACCATCAGGCGCAGATTGCCGTAGATCTGTTGGCGACGGGCTTCGTCGGGGTAATTGAGGTTGCCGATGCGCTCGACCTTCTTGCGCCATTCGTCCTTGTACCAGGCGCCCTTGTCGCGCATGGTCGAGGCCGCGCTCAGGCGGTGGATGCGCGGGCGCTTGGCGTACAGCTGTTGTTCGTTGGCCAGTTCGGCTTCCAGGCTGGCGATGTCGCTGGAGAGCTGCGAGCTGTCGAAAGTCGGGGCGTCGACCGTCGGTTTGGTCTCGGTCTTGGCTTCTTCTTTCTTGGTCGGTGCCTTTTTCGGTTTCGGCGCGACGGTGGTCACGGCCGCCTTGGGCGCCGCTTCCTGCACTTCCGGCTTGGCGGCCGGTGGCGGAGTGACTTTCTTGACCTGATTGTCCTGGAATGGCGCGACCTCGGTGGTCTTGGGGATCGCCTTCTTGTCGAGGGTGCCGCTGCCTTCCTGGTTTTCCTGGGCGAGGAAATCGGCCTTCTTGGGCTTGGTTTCGCTCTTGAAGGTGGCGAGGGTGATTTCCAGGGTTTTGCTGATCTGCTTGGGCTCGACCATGGTGAAACCCACGCCAAGCAGCAGCGCCAAATGGATCAGCGCCGCGAGAAACAGGGTAAATCCGAGGCGATCGACCGGGCGCACGCCGCGGTGGGCGAGTTCAGCAGGCAGATCGGACGGAAGTGTCATGACAAGAAAACCAACATCGCGTTTTTCACAGGCCGCGCATGATAACGCAATGTTGGTTTCTCGCCTTGGGCTTCAAGCATCAAGCGACAGGCTGCATGTGATGCACATCAAGCTTGCAGCTTTTTCTCGATGGCATCCATCAGCATTCCGCCGATGTCGGTGCCGAAGGCATTGTCGATTTCGCGGATGCAGGTCGGGCTCGTGACGTTGATTTCGGTCAGGTGCTCGCCGATCACGTCGAGGCCGACGAACAGCAGGCCCTTCGCGCGCAAGGTCGGGCCGACCTGAGCGGCGATCCAGCGATCCTTGTCGGTCAGCGGACGGGCTTCGCCTCGGCCGCCGGCGGCGAGGTTGCCACGGGTTTCGCCCTGGGCCGGAATCCGCGCCAGGCAGTAGTCCACCGGCTCGCCGTCGATCATCAGGATGCGTTTGTCGCCGTCCTTGATCGCCGGCAGGTAGGCCTGGCCCATGATCTGCTGGGTGCCGAGGGCGGTCAGGGTTTCGAGAATCACCGACAGGTTCGGATCGCCGACGCGGTGACGGAAGATCGAAGTGCCGCCCATGCCGTCCAGCGGCTTGAGGATCACGTCGCCATGCTTGGCGGCGAATTCACGCAGCACGTCGGCGCGGCGGCTGACCACGGTTGGCGGCGTGCACTGCGGGAACAGGGTGGCGAACAGCTTTTCGTTGCAGTCGCGCAGGCTCTGCGGCTTGTTGACCACCAGTACGCCGGCGGTTTCGGCCTGTTCGAGCAGGTAGGTGGAGTAGACGAATTCCATGTCGAACGGCGGATCCTTGCGCATCAGGATCACGTTCAGGTCGCTGAGCAGGGAATCCTGTTCGGCGCCCAGTTCAAACCATTTTTCCGGGTTGGCGAAGACTTTCAGCGGCTTCATCCGCGCCCGGGCCTGACCTTCGCCCTGATAAAGGTCTTTCTGTTCCATATAGAACAGTTCCCAGCCGCGCTTCTGCGCCGCCAGCAGCATGGCCAGCGAGCTATCCTTTTTATAGGAAATGCTGGCGATTGGGTCCATGACTATTCCGACGCGAACGCTCATTGGGTTTTCCTCGAAAATTGGCTACCGGATCGGTATGAAAAAAGTGCCGCCAGAGTGGCTCCGGGCGGGTTTTCGGTCAAGGAAAAACCCGTCGATAGATTGCGTCAGGAGACTGTGCTAAAAAGGCTGCCATATCGTGCTGGCCCTTAAGCATCAAGGGTTTCCGGCCATTACGCATCGCAAAACGGACAAATTGATTCGCAAAGGCGACGGTAGAGCCCCCTTATGGAACAGCAGTCCAGCGCCTTGAAGGTCATGGTGATCGACGACTCGAAAACGATTCGTCGCACCGCCGAGACCCTGTTGAAAAATGCAGGGTGCGAAGTCATCACGGCGATCGACGGTTTCGACGCCCTGGCGAAGATCGCCGACAACCACCCCGGGATCATTTTTGTCGACATCATGATGCCGCGTCTGGATGGTTATCAGACCTGCGCTTTAATCAAGAACAACAGTGCCTTCAAGGCGACGCCGGTGATCATGCTGTCGTCCCGCGACGGGCTGTTCGACAAGGCCAAGGGGCGGATTGTCGGTTCCGATCAATTTTTGACCAAACCTTTCAGCAAGGAAGAACTGCTCGACGCGATTGCGGCCCATGTTCCGGGCTTTGCCGCTGATTTGCCGCAGTAAGACACGCACAGTGACGCTCGGCCAGCGGGCCCGGTGTCGACAAGAAAAAATGGGGAAGACCATGGCACGTATTCTGATCGTCGATGACTCGCCGACCGAAATGTACAAACTGACCGGCATGCTGGAAAAGCACGGCCACGAAGTCTTGAAAGCTGAAAACGGCGCCGACGGCGTGGCCCTGGCCCGTCAGGAAAAACCCGATGCGGTGCTGATGGACATCGTCATGCCCGGCCTCAACGGTTTCCAGGCGACCCGCCAACTGACCAAGGACGCTGAAACCAGCCATATCCCGGTCATCATCATCACCACCAAGGATCAGGAAACCGACAAGGTCTGGGGCACTCGCCAGGGCGCCAGGGATTACCTGACCAAACCGGTCGACGAAGACACGCTGATCAAGACCCTGAACAACGTTTTGGCCGGTTGATCGCGCCGCCATGAGCGAGTCGCTGACCGCGTTCGAACTGTTGTGGCAGATCGACCAGCGCTGTCGCCTGCTGGCGGCGGACCTGCCGTCGCAACCGGCGCGCCAGGATCGCTGGAGCGGTATCGGCTTTCGCCTCGGCGAGCACTGGTACGTCGCGCCGATGGGCGAGGTCAGCGAAGTGCTGCCCGAACCGCGTTTCACCCAGATGCCGGGAGTGAAGCCCTGGGTCAAGGGCGTGGCCAATCTGCGCGGGCGGTTGTTGCCGATCATGGACCTGTGCGGATTCTTCGGCCATGAGCTGTCACCGATGCGCAAGCAGCGGCGGGTACTGGTGGTGGAGCATCAGGACGTGTTTGCCGGTGTGCTGGTCGATGAGGTTTTCGGCTTGCAGCACTTCGAGCAGGACAGCTTCGAACCCGTCTCGATCCGTAAGCGGCAAGGTTCCAAGGGCGAGTTCGTCAAAGGCTATTTCCGGCGCGAGCAGAACTGGCGAGTGTTCAGCCTGTTTGCGCTGGCGCAGTCACCGAGTTTCATGCACGTCGCGGTTTAACAGGCGAGGACCGATGATCAAAGCAAAAACCAGCAAGCCCGCAGAAGGCTCGCGCAGCCGCTCGCAGATCATCGTGCTGTTCATCGCGCTGATCGTGTTCATCATGCTGCTGTTCGCCAATTTCGCTTACCTCAACACCCAGGCCAACTACGACAAACAGTACATCGGTCACGCCGGCGAGCTACGGGTGCTGTCGCAGCGGATCGCCAAGAACGCCACCGAAGCCGCCGCCGGCAAGGCCGCCGCGTTCAAGCTGCTCAGCGATGCGCGCAACGATTTCGCCCAGCGCTGGGGGTATCTGAAGAAGGGCGACCCGGCCACCGGCCTGCCGCCGGCACCGTCCACCGTGCGCCCGGAAATGCGCGCCGTGCAGCTGGACTGGGAACGCCTGCTGAAAAACACCGACGCCATCCTGTCCAGCGAACAGACCGTGCTGTCGCTGCATCAGGTCGCCGCGACCCTGGCCGAAACCGTGCCGCAGTTGCAGATCGAATACGAAAAAGTCGTCGAGATCCTCTTGCAACGCGGCGCCCCGGCGGCGCAGGTGGCGATGGCCCAGCGTCAGTCGCTGCTGGCGGAGCGGATTCTCGGCGCGGTGAATACCGTGCTCTCCGGCGACGAAAATTCGCAACAGGCTGCCGATGCCTTTGGTCGTGACGCCACGCGCTTCGGTCAGGTGCTCAACGGCATGCTGCAAGGCAACCCGACGCTGAAGATCAGCCAGGTCGAGGACCGTGATGCCCGTGCGCGCCTGAGCGAAATCGCCGAGCTGTTCCAGTTCGTCTCCGGTTCGGTGGATGAAATCCTCGAAACCTCGCCGGAGCTGTTCAAGGTCCGCGAGTCCGCGACCAATATCTTCAGCCTGTCGCAGACCCTGCTCGACGAAGCCTCGCACCTGGCCACAGGTTTCGAAAACCTCGCCGGCGGACGCAGCACCGACACCATTGGCGGCTACGTGCTGGGCCTGCTGGCACTGGCGTCGATCATCCTGATCGGCATGGTCATGGTCCGGGAAACCAATCGTCAGTTGCGCGAGACCGCCGAGAAGAACGAGCGCAACCAGAACGCGATCATGCGCCTGCTGGACGAAATCGAAGACCTCGCCGACGGCGACCTGACGGTGACCGCCTCGGTGACCGAAGACTTCACCGGGACCATCGCCGACTCGATCAACTACTCCGTCGACCAGTTGCGCGATCTGGTGGCGACCATCAACCTCACCGCCGGCCAGGTCGCCGCCGCAGTGCAGGAAACACAGGCCACCGCCATGCACCTGGCCCAGGCCTCGGAGCATCAGGCCCAGCAGATTTCCGAAGCCTCGACCGCGATCAACGACATGGCCCAGTCCATCGACCAGGTGTCGGCCAACGCCGCTGAATCCTCGGCGGTGGCCGAGCGTTCGGTGGAGATCGCCAACAAGGGCAACGAGGTGGTGCACAACACCATCCACGGCATGGACAACATTCGCGAGCAAATCCAGGACACCGCCAAACGCATCAAGCGCCTGGGCGAGTCGTCCCAGGAAATCGGCGACATCGTCAGCCTGATCGACGACATTGCCGACCAGACCAACATCCTCGCCCTCAACGCGGCGATTCAGGCGTCGATGGCCGGTGATGCCGGGCGCGGTTTTGCCGTGGTTGCCGACGAAGTACAACGGCTGGCCGAACGTTCGTCCGCCGCGACCCGGCAGATCGAGACGCTGGTGCGGGCGATCCAGACCGACACCAACGAAGCCGTGATTTCCATGGAACAGACCACCACCGAAGTGGTGCGCGGCGCGCGGCTGGCGCAGGATGCCGGTGTGGCCCTGGAAGAAATCGAAGGCGTGTCCAAGACTCTTGCGGCGCTGATCCAGAGCATTTCCAACGCGGCGCAGCAGCAGACGTCTTCGGCCGGGCAGATTTCCCTGACGATGAACGTGATCCAGCAGATCACCTCGCAGACTTCGTCCGGTTCCACGGCCACCGCCGAAAGCATCGGCAACCTGACGAAAATGGCCAGCCAGTTGCGGCGTTCGGTGTCCGGGTTCACCTTGCCGGCGGCGGCAACGCCCGCCACGGGCAAGGCGTGAGGCCTGCGGGCGAGATCATGTCGAGCGGAGTGGTTATGGGCGACCGGCACGACTACGTGGCCCTCGAATGGGTCAAGGGCGAAATTGCCGAAACGCTGAGGCAGGCGCATCAGGCCATCGAAGCCGTGCTCGATGATCCGCAGTCGGTGCCCGGGCTGGACGAGTGCCTGGCGTGCATCCATCAAGTCCACGGCAGTCTGCAGATGGTCGAGTTCTACGGCGCGGCCTTGCTCGCCGAAGAGATGGAACATCTGGTCGAAGCCCTGCAGAACGACCGCGTCAGCCACCGCGACGAAGCCTTGCACCTGCTGTTGCAGGCCTTCGGTCAACTGCCGACCTACCTCGACCGCGTGCAAAGTGCTCGCCGTGACTTGCCGCTGGTGGTGCTGCCGTTGATCAACGATCTGCGCAGCGCCCGGGGCGAAAGCCTGTTGTCCGAGACCAGCCTGTTCAGCCCGCAATTGCCGGAGCTGCCGCCGCTGAGCCCGCAAGCGCTGGCCCTGCTGGAGCCGGCGGAACTGCCCAATGTGCTGCGCAAATTGCGGCAGATGTTGCAGATGGCGCTGGTGGGTCTGCTCCGCGAGCAGGACGACCAGACGCACCTCGGTTACCTCAGTAAAGTCTTCACCCGCCTCGAAGCCTTGAGCGGCGATGCGCCGCTGAGCCCGTTGTGGCAGGTCGCTTCGGCACTGGTCGAGGGCATGCGCGAAGGGCGAATTGCCAACAGCCCGGCCCTGCGCAGTCTGTTCAAGGACGCCGACAAGGAACTCAAGCGCCTGCTCGAACAAGGCATGGCCGGCCTCAACCAGCCCCCGCCACCCGAGCTGTTCAAAAGCCTGCTGTTCTATATTGCCAAAGCCGAACATCCCACCGGGCAGATGCTGACCATGAAAGATCGCTACTCCCTGGACGACGCGTTGCCCGACAGCGCGATGGTCGACGAAGAACGCGCGCGCCTGGCCGGCCCTGACCGCGATGCCATGCGCTCGGTGCTCGCGGCGTTATGCGAAGAGCTGGTGCGGGTCAAGGAACGCCTCGACCTGTTCGTGCGCAGCGACCGCCAGCACACCTCGGATCTGGACAGCCTGCTGGCGCCGTTGCGGCAGATCGCCGACACCTTGGCGGTGCTCGGTTTCGGCCAGCCGCGCAAGGTCATCATCGATCAGCTGGCGGTGGTGCTCAGCCTCGCTCAGGGCCAGCGCGAACCGAACGACGCCACGCTGATGGACGTCGCCGGCGCCTTGCTCTACGTCGAAGCGACGCTGGCCGGGATGGTCGGCACGGTGGAGCCGGAGAGCCCGGAAGACTCGCGCCTGCCCACCACCGACCTGACGCAGATCCACCAGATCGTGATCAAGGAAGCACGCATCTGCCTGCAACAGGCCAAGGACATGATCGTCGACTACATCGACGCCGACTGGGATCGCCAGCAACTGCAACCCTTGCCGGCGCTGCTGACCCAGGTGCGTGGCGCGTTGGCAATGATTCCGCTGACCCGTGCGGCGAGCCTGCTGGAAGCCTGCAACGGCTTCATCCGCGAGCATCTGCTGCTCGATCCCCACGAGCCGGGCTGGCAGCAACTGGACAACCTCGCCGATGTCATCACCAGTCTCGAGTATTACCTCGAACGCCTGACCGATGACCCACAGGCACCGAGCGAGCAATTGCTGGATGTCGCGCAGAAGAGCCTGGCCTGTCTCGGCTACTTTCCTGACGAGCCGCCCAGCGAGCAGCGTGTACCCGTGCTCGAGGATGTGCTCAGCCCCAGCGAAGCGCTGGTCATGCAGGACCTGCAGGAACTCGATGACCCACAAATCGCCCAGTCGCTGGCCGATGTGCTGGCCAGCCCGGTGTCAGCGGTCAACCCGCCCGCGTTGACCACGCCCGGCAGCCTGCTGCCACCGCCCGCCGATGAAGAACCGGTGGACGATGAATTGCGTGAAGTGTTCCTCGAAGAGACCGAGGAAGTGCTCGATGTGTTGCGCGACTACCTGCCGCGCTGGACCGCCGATCCGCAGGACCGTGCAGCCCTCAGTGAGCTGCGCCGGGCCTTTCACACCCTGAAAGGCAGCGGGCGCATGGTGCGCGCGCTGGTGCTCGGCGAACTGGCCTGGGCGGTGGAGAACCTGCTCAACCGTGTGCTGGAGCACAGCGTAGAACCGAGCCCGGCGGTGCAGCAATTGCTGGCCGATACGTTGCTGTTGCTGCCGGACCTGATCGCCGAATTCGCCATCAACCACCAACGCCAGCGTCAGGATGTCGATCAACTGGCGGCTCGCGCCCATGCATTGGCCAAGGGCGACACGCCGCTGCCGGCCGAAGACGTGGAAGACGTCGCGGCGCTCGATCCGCTGTTGCTGGAGATCTTCCGCAACGAAGCCGAAACCCACCTCGCCAGCCTCAACCGCTTTCTCGATCAGGCCGCCGTACACGTGCCATTGCAGGCCAGCGATGAATTGCAACGTGCGCTGCACACCCTCAAGGGCAGCGCCTCGATGGCCGGCGTATTGCCGATCGCCGAGCTGGCGGCGCCGCTGGACAAACTGGCCCGGGAGTTCAAGGCCCATCAACTGGCCCTGGACCTGGACGAAGTTGAGCTGCTGCTGGAGGCCGAAGGCCTGTTCCGCGTCGGTCTGCGCCAGCTCAAGCATGATCCGCTGGCGCCGATTGTCGGTGCGCAGTCGCTGATCAAGCGTACAGACACCCTGCTGAGCGAACGCCTCGAATCCATCCTCAATGCACCGAGCAGCGCCCTGCGGGTCAAGCGCGATCCGCAACTGATCAACAACTTCCTGGCCCAGGGCATGGACATCCTGCTGGATGCTGAAAACCTCTTGCAGCGCTGGCAGCAGCACCCCGGCGAACGCCAGGAACTCAGTGCGCTGCTGGATGAACTGACGACCCTCGGCGAGGCCGCGCACCTGGCGGATCTGCTGCCGGTGGACGTGTTGTGCGAAGCCTTGCTGGATTTGTATGGCGCGGTGGAAGAAAGCAGCCTCGCGGTCAGCGAGCGGTTTTTCCATGAGGCGCAGCAGGCCCACGAAGCGCTGATCAACATGCTCGACGAACTGGCCGCCGGCCAGGAAATCACCCCGCAACCCCAGCGCATCCGTGCGCTGCACGAGCTGCTCGACGAAGGCCTCGACCCGTCGGCCATGGGCCTGATCCGCAGCGACGGCAGTCGAACCCTGAGTATTTCCGAACTGGGCAGCGCCACTGCCGAACTGCAAAAAAGCACCAGCGGGATCGGCGCGGATGACGAGATCGTCGAGATCTTCCTCGAAGAGGCGGTGGACATTCTCGACAGCGCCGGACAAGCCTTGCAGCGCTGGTTGAACGACCCGGAAAACGGTGCGCCGCTGTCGTCGCTGCAACGGGACCTGCACACTCTCAAGGGCGGTGCGCGGATGGCCGAGGTCGAGGCGGTCGGCGACCTGGCCCAGGAGCTGGAGAACCTTTACGAAGGCCTGGTGGATCGCCGCTACAACCACAGCGATGCGTTGGGGCGACTGTTGCTGCAAAGCCATGAGCGACTGGCGTTGTACCTCGATCAACTGCATGACCATCAACCGCTGAAACCGGCGCTGGACCTGATCGACGCGATCCGCCAGTTCCGTCAGGGCCAGTCAGGCGCTTCCGAGACGCCGCCCGAAGCCGCCAGCCATGACGCCGCCGGACACGACCCGGAGCTCCTGGAAATCTTCCTCGAAGAAGGTTTCGACATCATCGAAAACTCCGGCGCCGCGCTGCTGCGCTGGCAGGCCGAACCCGGCAACCGTCAGGAAGTGGAAACCCTGCTGCGCGATCTGCACACCCTCAAGGGTGGCGCGCGGATGGTGGAGATCGGCCCGATTGGCGACCTCGCCCATGAGCTCGAATACCTTTACGAAAGCCTGTCCTCCGGCACCCTGCACAGCAGCGCCGAACTGTTTGCCCTGTTGCAGCGCGGCCATGACCGGTTGGCGCAGATGCTCGATGCGGTGCGCGCCGGCCAGCCATGCCCGCCGGCGGATCGACTGATCGGTGCGATCCAGAATTTCAGCCACCCGGTGGCGGTGGAAGCGCCTGCGCCGATACTGCCGGTGCCCTTGAAGACCGAACCCGCCGCGCCCGCTGCCGAGGCCGGCGCGGACATGGTCAAGGTTTCCGCCGAACTGCTTGATGAGCTGGTCAACCTTGCCGGCGAAACCTCGATTTTCCGTGGGCGTATCGAGCAGCAAGTCAGCGATGCGCAGACCGCGCTGAACGAAATGGAAACCACCATCGAGCGTATGCGCGACCAGTTGCGCCGGCTCGACACCGAAACCCAGGGGCGGATCCTCAGCCGTCAGCAAGTGGACGCCGAACGTCTGGGCTACGAAGAATTCGATCCGCTGGAAATGGATCGCCATTCGCAGTTGCAGCAGTTGTCCCGGGCCCTGTTCGAATCCGCTTCCGACCTGCTCGACTTAAAGGAAACCCTCGACCGCCGTACCCACGACGCCGAGAACCTGCTGCAACAGCAAGGCCGGATCAACACCGAATTGCAGGAAGGCCTGATGCGCACGCGCATGGTGCCGTTCGAGCGCATGCTGCCGCGACTCAAACGCATCGTCCGTCAGGTCGCCGAAGAGCTGAACAAGGACGTGGCGTTCACCGTCGGCAACGCTGAAGGCGAGATGGATCGCAACGTTCTCGAACGCATGGCGGCGCCGCTGGAGCATATGCTGCGCAACGCCGTCGACCATGGTCTGGAGCCCGCCGAGGTGCGACTCGCTGCCGGCAAACCGGCTCAGGGTCAGATCAGCCTGGACCTGTCCCGTGAGGGCAGCGACATCGTTTTCGACATCCGCGACGACGGCGCCGGGGTGCCGCTGGACGCGGTGCGGCGCAAAGCGATCAAGCGCGGCCTGCTGGCGCCGAACGCGGAAATCAGCGACCGCGAAGTGTTGCAGTTCATCCTGCAACCGGGCTTCTCCACCGCCGAGAAAATCACCCAGATTTCCGGGCGCGGCGTGGGCATGGACGTGGTCCACGAAGAAGTGCGGCAACTGGGCGGCACCATGAGCATCGATTCGGTGCCGGGGCAGGGCGTGCATTTTCGCATTCGCCTGCCGTTCACCGTGTCGGTCAACCGGGCGCTGATGGTGCAGTGCGGTGAGGATCAGTACGCGATTCCGCTGAACACCATCGACGGTATCGTTCGCGTGTTGCCGAATGAACTGGACGGGCATTTCCGTCACGATCCGCCGCGCTACGAGTACGGCGGCCAGCGATATGAACTGTGCTATCTGGGCGAGCTGCTGAAAACCGCGCCACGGCCGAAACTGCTCGGCCAGAGCCTGCCGCTGCCGGTGCTGCTGGTGCAGTGCAACGACCGGCACATCGCGGTGCAGGTCGACGCTATGGCCGGCACCCGGGAGATCGTGGTCAAGAGCCTCGGCCCGCAATTCGCGGCGGTGCAGGGTGTGTCCGGGGCAACGATTCTCGGCGATGGCCGGGTGGTGCTGATCCTCGATCTGCTGGCGCCGATCCGCGCGATGCAGGCGCGGTTGCCGCAACGTCCGGCCAGTCACGAGATCGACAGCGAACCGCAGAAGCCGTTGCTGGTGATGGTGGTCGATGACTCGGTCACCGTGCGCAAGGTCACCAGCCGCCTGCTCGAACGCCACGGCATGAACGTGCTGACCGCCAAGGATGGGGTCGACGCCATGCTGCTGCTGGAAGAACACATGCCGGACCTGATGCTGCTCGACATTGAAATGCCGCGCATGGACGGTTTCGAAGTGGCGACCCAGGTGCGCCACGATGAACGCCTGCAACACCTGCCAATCATCATGATCACCTCGCGCACCGGGCAGAAACACCGCGACCGCGCCATGGCCATCGGCGTCAACGACTACCTCGGCAAGCCGTACCAGGAATCGGTGCTGCTCGAAAGCATTGCCCTGTGGAGCAAAAAACATGCATGAGCGGCGTCACAACCAACGCAGCAGCCAGCTCACCGGGCTGCTGTTGCCGCTGGCCGACCGGAATCTGATCCTGCCCAACGTCGCTGTCGCCGAGCTGATCGACTATCAGTCCAGCGCCTTCGATCTCGATACACCGTCGTGGTATCTGGGCCGGGTGACCTGGCGCGAGCGGCAGATTCCGTTGCTGAGTTTCGAGTCGGCGTGCGGCAACAAGATCGTCATCGGCGAACGGGCCCGGATCGTCATCCTCAACGCCCTCGGCGGGTTGCCGACGCTGCGTTTCATTGCCTTGCTGGTGCAGGGGATTCCACGCTCGTACAAGCTCGACAGCCAGTTGAGTTATGTCGACGTGCCGTTGTGTGCGCTGGAGCAGGCGGCGGTGCAGGTCGGGGAACAGGTGGCGAAGGTGCCGGATCTGTTGGCGCTGGAGAGATTGTTGGTGGATGCCGGCCTGGCATGATCGTTACTCCAGGCGTAACGATCACGCGCCGCGCTTGATTGATGCCCCCACCCGACACTCCTAAGGTAGCTCCACGACAGCGAACCCCGTGGAGTGAGCATGACAACAACAATTTCCCCCGACTCGCGCTGGACGCGGCGGCGCGACGAGAAGCAGCGGCGCCTCGACAAGGTGCGCGGGCTGGCCGACGGTGCGGTGTTGCCCAGCGACAGGATCGTCGCGGCGCTTGAGGCGCTGATCCTGCCCGGCGACCGTGTGGTGCTGGAGGGCAACAACCAGAAGCAGGCGGATTTCCTTTCCCGTGCCCTGGCCAAGGCTGATCCCGAGAAGCTCCACGACCTGCACATGATCATGCCCAGCGTCGGACGCTCCGAACATCTGGACCTGTTCGAACGCGGCATCGCCCGCAAGCTCGATTTCTCCTTCGCCGGCACCCAGAGCCTGCGCATCAGCCAGTTGCTCGAAGACGGCCTGCTGGAAGTCGGCGCGATCCACACCTACATCGAACTCTACGCCCGGCTGGTGGTGGACCTGATTCCCAACGTCGTGCTCTCGGCCGGGTTCATGGCCGACCGGGCCGGCAACATCTACACCGGCCCAAGCACCGAAGACACCCCGGCGCTGATCGAACCAGCGGCGTTCAGCGACGGCATCGTCATCGTCCAGGTCAACCAACTGGTGGACGACGTCAGCGAACTGCCCCGCGTGGACATTCCCGCGTCGTGGGTGGATTTCGTGGTGGTGGCGGACAAGCCGTTCTACATCGAACCGCTGTTCACCCGCGACCCTCGGCACATCAAGCCTGTGCATGTGCTGATGGCGATGATGGCGATCCGTGGCATCTACGAAAAACACAACGTGCAGTCGTTGAACCACGGCATCGGTTTCAACACCGCCGCCATCGAACTGATCCTGCCGACCTACGGCGAATCCCTCGGCCTCAAGGGCAAGATCTGCCGTAACTGGACCCTCAATCCGCACCCGACTTTGATCCCGGCGATTGAAAGCGGCTGGGTCGAAAGCGTGCATTGCTTCGGCACTGAACTGGGCATGGAAAACTACATCGCCGCCCGTCCCGACGTGTTCTTCACCGGCCGCGACGGCTCGTTGCGTTCCAACCGGATGTTCTGCCAACTGGCCGGGCAATACGCGGTGGACCTGTTCATCGGCGCAACCCTGCAAGTCGATGGTGATGGCCATTCTTCAACCGTTACCCGAGGCCGCCTTGCCGGTTTCGGTGGCGCACCGAACATGGGCCACGACCCGCGCGGCCGTCGTCACGGCACCCCGGCGTGGCTCGATATGCGTCATGACGATTCGCAGCAACCGATGCTCGAACGCGGCAAGAAGCTCGTGGTGCAAATGGTCGAGACCTTCCAGGAGGGCGGCAAACCGACCTTCGTCGAAACCCTCGACGCGGTGGAGGTGGCGAAGAAAAGCGGCATGCCGCTGGCGCCGATCATGATCTACGGCGACGACGTCACTCACTTGCTCACCGAAGAGGGCATCGCCTACCTGTACAAGGCGCGTTCGCTGGAAGAGCGTCAGGCGATGATCGCCGCCGTTGCGGGTGTCACCGCCATCGGCCTGCGCCACAACCCGAAAGACACCGAGCGCATGCGCCGCGAAGGGCTGATCGCCTTGCCCGAAGACCTCGGCATCCGTCGTACCGACGCCACTCGCGAACTGCTCGCGGCGAAGAGCGTGGCCGATCTGGTCGAGTGGTCCGGCGGCCTCTACAACCCTCCCGCCAAGTTCAGGAGCTGGTAATGCACGCACTCAACCTGAAAGCGAAACCTGTTTCCTTGGCCGACCGGTTAGCGGATCTGGCCGTGGACGCGCTGATCGACGAGGCCGACCTGTCGCCGAAACCGGCGCTGGTCGACCGTCGCGGCAACGGTGCGCACACCGACCTCCACCTGGGGTTGATGCACGCCTCGGCGCTGGCCTTGTGGCCAGCGTTCAAGGAAATGGCTGAAGCCGCGCTTGAGTTCGGCGAGATCGGCTTGCCGCTGCGCGAAGCCATTGGCCGCATTGGGCGGGAAGGCGAGCAAGCGATGCTCGCCACCACCCACGGCGTGAACACCCATCGCGGTGCGATCTGGGCGCTGGGCCTGCTGGTCACGGCGGCTGCGCTGGAGACGAAATCCACCAGCGCTGGCGCCGTTACCCTGCGCGCCGCACGTCTGGCGTTGCTCGATGACCGTTATGCGCCGCGCCCGCTGAGCCACGGCGCGCAAGTCGCCCAACGCTATGGTGCTCGCGGTGCCCGGGAAGAAGCGCAGCTCGGCTTCCCCTCCGTGGTGCAACGAGGTCTGCCGCAGCTCAAGCGCAGCCGCGCCGCCGGCCATGGCGAACAGAACGCCCGGCTCGATGCCTTGCTGGCGATCATGACCGACCTTGCCGACACCTGCGTGCTGTACCGCGCCGGCGAACCGGGCCTGCACGTCATGCAGCACGGCGCTCAAGCGGTGCTCGACGCCGGGGGCAGTGCCAGCCTCACCGGTCGCCGCCGCCTGCACGAACTTGATCAACAACTCATCGCATTGAATGCCTCGCCCGGTGGCGCCGCCGACTTGCTTGCCGCCACGCTGTTGCTCGACCGGATCGAGCGCGACGGCATCCTTCAGGGAGCGTTTTGATGGAAACCTTATCCTTTGAATTCCCCGCCGGGCAGCCGCCACGCGGCCGGGCGCTGGTCGGTTGTGTCGGCTCGGGCGATCTGGAAGTGCTGATCGAACCGGGCCTGGCCGGCAGGCTGACGATCAATGTGCAGACCTCGGTCAACGGTGCGCAGCAGCGCTGGCAGCATCTGTTTGCGCGGATGTTCGACGGCACCACGCCACCGGCGATGGCCATCGATATCCACGACTTCGGCGCGACCCCGGGCGTGGTTCGCCTGCGACTGGAACAAGGCTTCGAGGAGATCGGCCATGACTGACACCTCGGCACTTTTGCACAAACATTCGTTCGTCGAACTCGGCGCTCGGCAGCGGGCGAAAGCCTTGCTCGACACCGGCACCTTCCGCGAACTGCTCGACCCGTTCCAACGCGTCATGTCGCCATGGCTCGAACGCCAGGACGTTGTGCCACAGGCCGATGACGGCGTGGTGATCGCCAAGGGCAGACTCGACGGTTTGCCGGTGGTGATCGCGGCGATTGAGGGCGCGTTTCAGGGTGGCAGCCTCGGTGAGGTCGGCGGCGCCAAAATCGCCGGCGCGCTGGAACTGGCCGCCGAAGACAACCGCAAAGGCATCCCGACCCGCGCCATTCTGCTGCTGGAGACCGGCGGCGTGCGCTTGCAGGAAGCCAACCTCGGACTGGCGGCGATTGCCGACATTCACGCGGCGATTGTCGATCTGCAGCAGAACCAACCGGTGGTTGGTGTGGTGGCCGGCAGCGTCGGTTGCTTTGGCGGCATGTCGATTGCCGCCGCCCTGTGCAGCTACTTGCTGGTGACCCAGGAAGCACGCCTCGGCCTGAACGGCCCGCAGGTGATCGAGCAGGAAGCCGGGATCGAGGAATACGACTCCCGCGACCGGCCGTTCATCTGGAGCCTGACCGGCGGTGAGCAACGTTTCGCCAGTGGCCTGGTGGATCGCTATGTCGCCGATGACGTGGCGCAGATTCGCCAGCAGGTCGGCGAATTGCTGCAACAAGGCTTGCCGCTGCAACCGCGCAGTCAGCGGGCCGAGTGGTTCCTGCAACGCCTGACGAGCCTGGACACTGACAAGCAAATCGAGCCTTCGGTGGTTCGCGATCTGTTTCAAGGAGAGCGCTCATGAGTGGTTATTCCGTGCGCGGTTTGAACTGGTTCAACGCCTTGAGCGCCGGGGCGAATGCCGTTGAAGGTTTACCGCCATCGCTGAAGGTTGCCGACGGGCCACTCGGGCGTTTTATCGCCGTGGTCGCCGATCCGCAAAACCGTTTCCCTCGGGCTCGCAACGGCGAAGTCGGATTGCTCGAAGGCTGGGGCCTGGCCAAGGCTGTGGAGGATGCAATCACCGCCGACCGCGACAAAACGCAAAAACGCCCACTGATTGCCATCGTCGATGTGCCGAGCCAGGCCTATGGCCGCCGCGAAGAAGCCCTAGGCATTCATCAGGCCTTGGCCGGTGCGGCAGATGCTTACGCCCGCGCACGTCTGGCCGGGCATCCGGTGATTGCGCTGCTGGTGGGCAAGGCCATGTCCGGGGCGTTTCTGGCCCACGGTTATCAGGCCAACCGCTTGATCGCCCTGCGCGATCCGGGGGTGATGGTGCATGCGATGGGCAAGGCATCGGCGGCGCGGGTGACCCTGCGCAGCGTCGAAGAGCTGGAAGCCCTGGCCTCCAGCGTGCCGCCGATGGCCTATGACATCGACAGCTATGCCAGCCTCGGATTGCTCTGGGAAACCTTGTCAGTGCAACAGATCGAACAGCCGACAGCGGAGGATCTGGCGCGGGTCGGCGAATGCCTGAAGCAGGCCATCGGCAATATTGGCGCGACGGATTTGAGCAATCGTCTCGGCGCGAAGAATCGCGAAGCCTCGAGTCGCGTACGTGAGCTGTTGAGGGCGCAGTGGTGAACAGCGTTCTCACCCACGACCTGCTGTGGGGCATGACGCCTGAGCAGTTGCCGGCGGATGCGCCGCAGTGGGCGATTGATTCGCTGGCGGCCGGGCAACCGGTAGTGGTGCGGCGGGCGCTGAGTGAAGACGGGTTCGTGGCGGTGGGCGTGCGCGGTCGGTTGCGCGAGCAGCGGCTGGCGGCGTTCATGCCTGTCGATTCGATTGCCTGTCGGGTCAGCCCGGAAGCGCTTTGTCAGGTCGAGAGCGAACGTGATCTGCCGGTCATGCGGGCGCTCCGGCAACTGCGGCCGATGCTCGATGATTGTGGTTGGATCTGGGGCGTCAGTGGCAGTGTCGGATTCGAATTGGCCAGCGGTTTTAAAGCGATGCATGAGGCCAGCGATCTCGATCTGATCCTGCGTGCGCCGCAACTCGTCACCCGTAATCAGGCACGCAAACTGGTTGCGATTTTCGATCAAGCAATCTGCCGGGTCGACCTGCAGTTGCAGACGCCATTCGGTGCCGTTGCCCTGCGCGAATGGGCCGGGAACGCTTCGCGGGTGCTGCTGAAAAACGCCCATGCGGCCTGTCTGGTGTCTGATCCGTGGAACCCGCAGGAGCAGGCAGCGTGAGCAGCCTGCTGGTGTTTCCCGGTCAGGGCGCGCAGCAGCCCGGCATGCTCCAGCGTTTGCCTCGGGAAACGTTGATCGAGGCCAGCGACGGGCTCGGAGAAGATGTCTTGCGCCTGGATTCCAGCGAAGCGTTGCGCAGCACCCGGGCGGTTCAGCTTTGCTTGCTGATCGCCGGCGTCGCGGCCTCGCGGCAGTTGCTGCAGGACGGACTCACCGCCGATTACGTCGCCGGCCTGTCCATCGGTGCCTACCCGGCAGCGGTGGTCGCCGGCGCGTTGAGCTTCAGCGATGCGTTGCATCTGGTCAGCCTGCGGGGTGAGTTGATGCAGCAGGTTTATCCACAGGGCTTCGGCATGACCGCGATTATCGGCCTGCAATTATCCACAGTTGAAACGCTGCTGGCGCAGGTGCACGGCGCAGAAACGCCGGTGTACCTGGCCAACATCAATGCCGATAACCAGGTGGTGATTGCCGGCAGCGACAAGGCGATGCAAGCGGTCGCCGAGCTGGCGCGCAGTCGTGGTGCCGGGCTGGCAAAACGTCTGGCGGTCAGCGTGCCGTCGCACTGCACGCTGCTGGATGAACCTGCGCAAACTCTCGCCGAAGCGTTCAAAAAGGTTGAACTGAAAACACCGAAAATCGCTTACCTGAGCGGCAGTCGCGCCAGGCCTGTGACCAAGGTAGAAGCGCTGCGCGACGATCTCGCCTTCAACATGTGCCGCGTGGTGGACTGGCGCGGCACCGTGCAAAGCGCCTACGAGCGCGGCGTGCGACTACAGATCGAACTGCCGCCCGGTGCGGTGCTGACCGGGCTGGCGCGCCGGGTGTTTGAACAGGGGACTGTCACTGCCTTTGACAGTGCCCGGCTCGACACCTTGCAGGCGCTGTTGCGAGAGGAGGAGGGCCGACGACCCTAAATCACCGACTCAGGCTTCGAACAACAAAAACAACATTCGACGATGCACTTTGAGGACTACAACAATGATTATTTACGGTGTGGCGCTGTTGGCGATCTGTACGCTGGCAGGGGTGATCATGGGTGACCTGCTCGGCGTGTTGCTGGGGGTCAAATCCAACGTCGGCGGGGTCGGCATCGCGATGATCCTGTTGATCTGCGCGCGGCTGTGGATGCAAAAACGCGGTGGCATGACCAAGGATTGCGAGATGGGCGTCGGCTTCTGGGGCGCCATGTACATTCCGGTGGTGGTGGCGATGGCCGCGCAACAGAACGTCGTCACCGCCCTGCACGGCGGCCCGGTGGCAGTGCTGGCGGCGATCGGTTCGGTGGTGGTCTGTGGCTGCACCATTGCCCTGATCAGCCGCACCCACAAGGGCGAGCCGTTGCCCGATGAACCGGCGGAAATCTCCCCGGTCGGCACACCCGTAGGAGGTCGCTGACATGTGGGATCTCATTGAAAAGGGTCTGGAACACAACGGTCTGATCACTGCGTTCGCCTTCGTCGGCGTGATCATGTGGGTCTCGGTGATTCTCTCCAAACGCCTGACGTTCGGGCGGATTCACGGCTCGGCGATTGCCATCGTCATCGGCCTGGTGCTGGCGTGGGTGGGCGGCACCATGACCGGTGGCCAGAAGGGCCTGGCGGATCTGTCGCTGTTCTCTGGTATCGGCCTGATGGGCGGCGCGATGCTGCGGGATTTTGCCATCGTCGCCACGGCGTTCGAGGTGCAGGCAACCGAGGCGAAGAAGGCCGGGTTGATTGGCGTGATCGCGTTGCTGCTGGGCACGATCCTGCCGTTCATTGTCGGCGCGTGTATGGCTTACGCGTTCGGTTATCGCGATGCCGTGAGCATGACCACCATCGGCGCAGGCGCGGTGACCTACATCGTCGGCCCGGTGACCGGCGCGGCGATTGGCGCGACCTCGGATGTGATGGCGCTGTCGATTGCCACCGGGTTGATCAAGGCGATTCTGGTGATGGTCGGTACCCCGGTGGCGGCGCGCTGGATGGGCCTGGATAACCCGCGTTCGGCGATGGTGTTTGGCGGGCTGGCCGGGACGGTGAGTGGCGTGACGGCGGGGCTGGCGGCGACGGATCGGCGGTTGGTGCCTTATGGGGCGTTGACCGCTACTTTCCACACTGGGCTTGGCTGCCTGCTTGGGCCTTCGCTGCTGTTCTTCATCGTGCGCGGGATTGTGGGCTAGGTTCGGATTCTGGGTTGTCGGGTCTGACGCCATCGCTGGCAAGCCAGCTCCCACAGGTTTTGTGTTGTAGGAAGATTTTCGAATCAGCACAAATCCCTGTGGGAGCTGGCTTACCAGCGATGCAGGCGACTCGGGTTCAGGTCTGGCGATTCGCATACATCCGACACTCCGCCAACAACGCCAGCAAATTCGGATCCCGCTCCTTGGCCTTCAAAAACACCACGCCAATGTGCTGCTGCAACCGGTACTTCTCCTGCAACGGAATCAGCTTCACCCGGTTCTCGTACACCGCCGCAATCCTCCCCGGCAGCAACGCATAACCGACCCCGGAGCTGACCATGCTCAGCAGGGTGAAGATGTCGTTGACCTGCATCGCCACCTTCGGCTCGAACCCCGCCTGCCTGAACACCCGGATGCCGTCCTGATGGGTGGCGAAGCCCTGGGTGAGGGTGATGAAGGTTTCGTCGCGCACCTCCGCCAAGTCCACTTCGCTGCGTTGGGCAAAGCGGGAATCGGCGGGGGTGGCGAGGAAGATGTCGTCGGAAAACAGCGGAATCTGCTCGCAGTCCGGGTCGTTGACGCTGTCGTCCAGCGACACCAGGATCGCGTCGACTTCCATGTTTTTCAGCTTGTAGAGCAGGTCGATGTTCGAGCCGAGGATCAGGTCGATGTTGAGTTCGCTGCGGCGGATCTTCAAACCCATGATCAGCTGCGGCACGGTCTTCACCGTCAGCGAATACAGCGAGCCGAGCTTGAAGCGTTCGGCCGAGAACCCGGCGGCTTCGCGGGTCAGGCGCACGCTTTCGACCACGTCCTGAATCAGCTTCTGCGCCCGCTCTTCGAGTACGTAGGCACTTTCCAGCGGTGTGAGGTTGCGTCCTTCGTGCTTGAACAGCGGGCAGCGCAAGGCGCTTTCCAGCGAATGGATCGCACGGTGCACGCTGACGTTGCTGGTCTGCAATTCAGCGGCGGCGCGGGCAAGGTTGCCGGTGCGCATGAAGGCGAGGAACACCTCGAGTTTCTTCAGGGTCAATTCTTCGTCGATCAGCATGGCGCGGACTCTTCTTGGTATCGCTCGATTGTGCCCAAATATCAGGACAGGTGCAGGCCCGCGTTGAACGGAAACATTGCGCTTTTACGCTCAAGGCCCGAGCCTTGCGCGCTGCGGTAATGAAATCGAGGTGTGCGACACATGTATCACGGAGAAAAACTGAACGCCTGGACGCATCTGGTCGGGGCGGTAGCGGCGTTTGTCGGGGGCGTCTGGATGCTGGTGATCGCCAGCCTCGACGGCAGCCCGTGGAAGATCGTCAGCGTGGCGATTTACGCCTTTACGTTGCTGGTGCTCTACAGCGCATCCACCGTGTATCACAGCGTGCGCGGGCGCAAGAAAGCGATCATGAAGAAGGTCGATCACTTTTCGATCTACCTGCTGATCGCCGGCAGTTACACGCCGTTCTGTCTGGTGACCTTACGTGGGCCGTGGGGCTGGACGTTGTTCGGAATCGTCTGGGGGCTGGCGCTGATCGGCATCCTGCAAGAGATCAAGCCGCGCTCCGAGGCGCGGATCCTGTCGATCGTGATCTACGCGGTGATGGGCTGGATCGTGCTGGTGGCGGTCAAGCCGCTGATCGACGCGCTGGGGACGGCGGGGTTTGCCTGGCTGGCGTCGGGCGGCGTGTTGTACACCGTGGGGATCATCTTTTTTGCCCTTGATCACCGGTTGCGGCATGCGCACGGGATCTGGCATTTGTTTGTGATCGCCGGGAGTCTGCTGCACTTTGTGGCGATTCTGTTTTACGTCCTTTAAGGGCGCATCAGTCGGTCGAGTTGTTCCCGGGCGCGCTGACTGAAGATCTGCAGCAAATCATTCAAGTTGTGGGGCGGAGGTTCGGTGGCGCGGGTCACGGCGTACAGCGTGATCGGCAGCGGCGGGGCGAGGGGGCGGATAGTGGTGGTGGCCGATGAGGCACCGAGCGCGGTGAACGGGTCGATTACCGCCACGCCAGCTCCGGATTCAACCATCGCCCGGGCCAGTGAGTACGTCTGCACGGCGATCCGCACACGCGGCGGCGGCTCGACCGCTTCCAGATAACTGTCGAGGCGGGCGGCCAGCGGGTCGGCGCTGGACAGCCCGATCAGCGGCGCTCCGGCCAGAGCCATCAGCGGCAACGGCTGACCGGCGTCTTCCTCCGGCCAATAACCTTTCGGCGCCAGCGCTACCAACACACCCGCTGCCAATGCCTGCGCCTTCAGCCCCGGGTGGTCCGGCAACTGCAACGTCAGGGCCACGTCCACTTCGCGCATCAGCAGGTTCTGCATCAGCTCGCGGCTGTGGGCGCTCGACAGTTCGCAGGCGATGTCCGGGAACTGCGCGGTCCAATGCTGGATCGCCGGCGGCAGCAATGACAGCGCCAGCGCCGGGGTCGCGCCGATGCGCAAGCTGCGGCCGGGCTCACGGCGCAGGCTCTGGGCGAGACGCCGCACGCCTTGCAGGCTTTCCGTGACCTTGTCGACTTCGCGCTCCAGTTCAAGCGCTTCCGGGGTCGCCTGCAATTTACCGCGCACCCGCAGAAACAATGGAAAGCCCAACTGCTGCTCGGCGTGCTGCAGCACTTTGGTCACCGCCGGTTGCGAGACGTGCAGCAATTGCGCAGCGGCGCTGACCGAGCCGGTCTGGCGAATGGCCTGGAAAATCTCGATGTGACGAAGGCGCATGACGATCCCATAACCTTTTTATATAGGCCTGGCATCTTTATTCATTGTTCGGCGCCTGTCACCTCACCCTAACCTCGGCCTCGTCTTCAAAAAGAATTAAGGACGGACATGGCTCAGCGAGTGTGCATCATCGGCGGCGGTGTGATTGGCCTGGCAACGGCCTATGCGCTGGTGCGCGACGGCTTCGAGGTGACAGTGGTCGAGGCGCGGCAGTCGCTGGGCAGCGAAACCAGTTTCGCCAACGGCGGTCAGTTGTCCTATCGCTACGTTGCGCCGCTGGCCGATGCCGGCGTGCCGTTGCAGGCCATCGGCTGGATGCTGCGCGGCGACTCACCGCTCAAGTTGCGCCCGCGTCTGGACCCGGCGCAGTGGCGCTGGATGGCGTCGTTTCTTGCCGCGTGCCGCACCTCGGTCAACCGGAAAAACGCGGCGCATCTGTTGCGTCTGGCGCTGTTCAGCCAGAGCACGCTGAAACGCTGGCGCGAGGACGACGGGCTCGTCGGCTTCAACTGGCGGCGCAACGGCAAACTGGTGACCTTCCGCAACGCCGCCAGCTTCGACCATGCGCGCAGGGGCCTGGCCGATCCGCAACAACAGCAGGTGTTGTCCGCCACCGAATGTGCGCAACTGGAACCGGCACTGGCCGATGCGCCATTTGTGGGCGCGATCTACACACCCGATGAAGAAGTCGGCGACTGTCACGGCTTCTGCCAACAGTTGGCCGCGCGATTGAAGGCGTCGGGCCGCTGCGAGTTTCGCCTCGGTCAGGCAGTGACCGGCATTCGCCACAACGTCGGCGCCGTCACGGCCATTGAGCTAGGTGAAGAAACCCTGCCGGTCGAACAACTGGTGATCGCCGCCGGCCATCGCAGCCCGTTGCTGGCGCTGCCCGGCCTGCGCCTGCCGCTGTATCCGCTGAAGGGCTACAGCCTGACCGTGCCGATTGGCAGCGGGCATCGGGCGCCGGACGTGAGCATCACCGACTACGACCGCAAGATCGTCTACGCGCGCATCGGCGAACAGTTGCGCGTGGCGGCGATGGTCGACATCGTCGGTTTCGACCCGGCGGTGGACCCCGAACGGCTGGAGCTGATCAAGCGCCAGGCCCGCAACACCTTTCCCGACGCCGGCCACTACGACGCCGCCGTCGAATGGGCCGGCATGCGCCCGGCCACCCCCACCGGCGTTCCGCTGCTGGGCGCCACGGCGTATCGCAATCTGTGGCTTAACCTCGGCCACGGCGCGCTGGGTTTCACTCTGGCCTGCGGCAGCGGGCAGTTGCTCAGCGAACTGATCGGCCAGCAGCGCACATCCATTGATCTGTACGGGTTCAATCCCCGTGCGGCGTGAACGCCAAATGCTTAGAAATCACCCCACAGTTGCTGCGCCACCGCCAGCGCCACAACCGGCGCCGTCTCGGTACGCAGCACGCGCGGGCCGAGGCGGGCGGCGTGGAAGCTGTTGCCCTTGGCCTGCTCGACTTCGGCGTCGGACAAACCGCCTTCGGGGCCGATCAGGAATGCCAGGGTCGATGGTTTGGCGTGGCTGACCAAAGGCTCGGCCACCGGGTGCAGAACCAGTTTCAGTTCGGCTTCGGTCTGTTTCAGCCAGTCGGCCAGCAGCACCGGCGGATGAATCACCGGCACCCGTGAACGACCGCATTGCTCGCAAGCGCTGATCGCCACCTGGCGCCAGTGCAGCAGGCGTTTGTCGGCGCGTTCGTCCTTGAGGCGGACTTCGCAACGTTCGCTGAAGATCGGGGTGATTTCGTTGACGCCCAGTTCGGTGGCTTTCTGGATCGCCCAGTCCATCCGCTCGCCCCGGGACAGACCCTGGCCGAGGTGGATGTGCAACGGCGATTCAACCTGACCGGCGAACTGCTCGTCGATCTGCACCACGACGCGCTTCTTGCCGACTTCTACCAACGATCCGCGAAAGTCGTGGCCGGAACCGTCGAACAACTGCACCGCATCGCCCTGGGCCATGCGCAGCACGCGGCTGATGTAATGCGCCTGGGCTTCCGGCAGTTCGTGTTCGCCGGTGCTGAGCGGGGCGTCGATAAAGAAGCGGGACAGTCTCATTCGGAGTCTCTGAAAAGGATCATTGTTCGTTGTGCAACTTTGTGGGAGCGAGCCTGCTCGCGATTGGATCGGCGAGTTGTATCAGACAGTTCGCGGCGTCCGCATCGCGAGCAGGCTCGCTCCTACATGAAATCAATCAGCCCGGATCACGGAACCCGGGATGGAAATCCTTCGGCACGGCCACGCTGACACTGTCGCGGGTAGCGATGTCGATGCCTTCGCTGGCGACTTCGGCGAGGAAGTCGATCTGCTCCGGGGTGATCACGTACGGCGGCAGGAAATACACCACGCTGCCCAGCGGGCGCAGCAACGCGCCGCGGCCCAGAGCATGCTGGAACACTTTCAGGCCGCGACGTTCCTGCCACGGATAAGCCTCTTTCGTGGCCTTGTCCTTGACCATCTCGATGGCCATGACCATGCCGGTCTGACGGACTTCCGAAACATTCGGATGATCCACCAGATGCGCGGTCGCAGACGCCATGCGTTGAGCCAAGGCCCGGTTGTTCTCGATCACGTTGTCCTGTTCGAAGATATCCAGGGTCGCCAATGCTGCCGCGCAGGCCAGCGGGTTGCCGGTGTAGCTGTGCGAATGCAGGAAGGCGCGCAGGGTCGGGTAATCGTCGTAGAACGCGCTGTACACCTCGTCGGTGGTCAGGCACGCCGCCAACGGCAGATAACCGCCGGTCAGGGCTTTCGACAGGCACAGGAAGTCCGGACGGATGCCGGCCTGTTCGCAGGCAAACATGGTCCCGGTACGACCGAAACCGACGGCGATTTCATCGTGGATCAGATGTACGCCGTAGCGGTCGCAGGCTTCGCGCAGCAGCTTGAGGTACACCGGGTGATACATGCGCATGCCGCCGGCGCCCTGGATCAGCGGCTCGAGGATCACGGCCGCAACGCTGTCATGATTTTCCGCCAGCGTCTGCTCCATGGCCGCGAACATGTTGCGCGAGTGCTCTTCCCAGCTCATGCCCTGCGGGCGCAGGTAGCAATCCGGGCTCGGCACCTTGATGGTGTCCATCAGCAGGGCTTTGTAGGTCTCGGTGAACAGCGGCACGTCGCCGACCGCCATCGCCGCCATGGTTTCACCGTGGTAGCTGTTGGTCAGGGTGACGAAGCGTTTCTTGTTCGGCTGGCCGCGGTTGAGCCAGTAGTGAAAGCTCATTTTCAGCGCGACTTCGATGCAGGACGAACCGTTATCGGCGTAGAACACCCGATTCAGGCCTTCCGGCGTCATCTTCACCAGACGCTCGGACAGTTCGATCACCGGTTGATGGCTGAAACCGGCCAGAATCACGTGCTCCAGCTGATCGACCTGATCCTTGATGCGCTGGTTGATACGCGGGTTGGCGTGGCCGAACACGTTGACCCACCAGGAACTGACGGCGTCCAGGTAGCGCTTGCCTTCAAAGTCCTCCAGCCAGACGCCTTCACCGCGCTTGATCGGAATCAGCGGCAGCTGTTCGTGGTCTTTCATCTGGGTGCAGGGATGCCACAACACCGCGAGATCGCGTTGCATCCACTGGTTGTTCAGGCCCATGTTCAGTCTCCTCGAGGCGGCTCGCGTCAGGCGCGGGCAAACAATCGCGCAAGCCTATGCAATGCGTCGCGCCGGGACAACCCATTGCGTCGATTGAGCTACTTTGTATGGGCCGATAGACGTCGCTGGCGGCGTTTTGATGGCTGACGTATTCTTCGCGGTTCTTTGGGTCGTCTGACCCGCAAAACTGCTTTTTCCTACGTGTTTTTCCGGAGTTCGCTGAATGTCTGTCGGTTGGCTGCGCGCCTGTGCGCTTGTGGTGTTGGGGCTTTTCAGCGTTACGGCGCTGGCCAAGGATAAAACCGCGATCGTGATCGGCGGCGGCCTGTCGGGCCTGACCGCGGCTTACGAGCTGCAGAACAAGGGCTGGCAGGTCACGCTGCTGGAAGCCAAGCCGAGCCTGGGCGGCCGCTCGGGCATGGCCACCAGCGAGTGGATCGGCAACGACAAGGCGCAGCCGGTGCTGAACAAGTACGTCTCGACTTTCAAGCTGAGCACCACGCCGGCCCCTGAATTCGTGCGTACCCCGGGTTACCTGATCGATGGCGAGTATTTCTCTGCCGCCGACCTGGCCACCAAGCAACCGGCCACCGCGCAGGCGTTGAAAACCTTCGAGAAAACCCGTGACGATCTCGCGCGTTCGATCGACGATCCGCAGAACCCTGCGGCGACCAACACTCTTCACGCGCTGGACCAGATCAACGTGTCGAGCTGGCTCGACAAGCAGAACCTGCCTGCCACCGCGCGTCAGCTGATCAACCAGGATATCCGTACCCATTACGACGAACCGTCGCGTCTGTCGCTGCTGTACTACGCACAGCAGAGCCGTGTTTATCGCGGCGTGTCCGACCGTGACATGCGCGCTTCGCGTCTGGTCGGTGGCAGCCCGGTGCTGGCCCAGGCCTTCGTCAAACAACTGAAAACCATCAAGACCAGCTCGCCGGTTTCCGCGATCGTTCAGGACAAGGACGGCGTGACCGTCAAAGTCGGCAGTGTCGGCTATCAGGCAGACTACGTTGTGCTGGCGGTGCCTTTGCGCGCCCTCGACAAGATCCAGCTGACCCCGGCCCTGGATGCCCAGCACCTGGCCGCGATCAAAGGCACCAACTACGGCTGGCGCGACCAGATCATGCTGAAGTTCAAGACGCCGGTCTGGGAAAGCAAGGCGCGGATGTCCGGCGAGATCTACAGCAACACCGGCCTGGGCATGTTGTGGATCGAACCGGCCTTGAAGGGCGGCGCGAACGTGGTGATCAACCTGTCCGGCGACAACGCCCGCGTCATGCAGGCCTTCGGCGACAAGCAGATGGTCGATCAGGTGCTGATCCGTCTGCACGCGTTTTATCCACAGGCCCGTGGCGCGTTCACCGGTTATGAAATCCGTCGCTACAGCACCGACCCGTCAACCGGCGGTTCGTACCTGGCCTTCGGCCCGGGCCAGATCAGCAAATACTGGCGTCTGTGGGAGCGTCCGCTGCAGCGCGTAGCGTTTGCCGGCGAACACACCGACACCCTGTACCCGGGCACCCTGGAAGGCGCACTGCGCACCGGTCAGCGTGCGGCCAGTCAGGTTGAAGACCTGGCGGCAGGCAAATCCTTCGAACCGATCAAGGTCGGCCCGGCGGCGGCCACCGCAGCAGCGGCGGCAGGCGCAGCAGGTGCGGCCACGGCGGCGAAGAAAGGCAACTTCTTCACCAACCTGTTCGGTGGTTCGGATGACGAGAAGAAACCAGAGCCAGTAAAAGCCCCAGAGCCGGCACCTGCTCCAGCCGCTCCGGCGCCTGCACCGACTCCGGCACCTGCGCCAGCCCCGGTGGAAGCGCCGAAGCCAGCGGCCCCGGTGAAGGCCGAGCCAGCCAAGAAAGCACCGGCCAAGCCGGCAGCGAAAAAACCTGCGGCCAAGACCGAGGCGAAAAAAGCCCCGGCCAAACCGGCAGCGAAAAAGGCTGAACCGGCGAAGAAGCCAGCCGCAAAACCGGCTGCGGCCCCGGCTGCAGCGACCGATACCAAAGCGCAGTAAGGCTTTGCGGTGAATGAAAAAGCGCGGCTTTCAGGCCGCGCTTTTTTATTGCCTGTGAAACAGCAAGCATTCTGTGTTTGCTCGCTCGCCAGCTAATCTCCCGTCACACTTTTCCCCTTTAATCTTTCCTTAACTCCCTTGTTCAAGACTCTTGATCGTATTTCTCGATATTTCAAAGCGAAATTTTCCGCTTTAATTCGATAGATAACTCGCTAGTCTTGGTTCGCAGTTCTCACAGGATTTGGGCAATGCAGCTACGTAACTCTTCTTCGCGCTACGGTTGGGTCAGCATCTTCATGCACTGGGGTGTGGCGCTGGCGGTCTTCGGGCTGTTCGCGCTCGGTCTGTGGATGGTGGGGCTGGATTACTACAGCACCTGGCGCAAAGACGCGCCGGATCTGCACAAGAGCATCGGTCTGGTGCTGCTGGCTGTGATGGTGTTGCGGGTGCTGTGGCGCTTTGTCAGCCCACCGCCGCCAACGCTGCAGAGCTACAGCCGCATGACCCGCATCGGCGCCAGGTTCGGCCACGGGTTTCTGTACCTTGCGCTGTTCGCCGTGATGATTGCCGGTTACCTGATTTCCACCGCAGACGGTGTCGGGATCCCGGTGTTTGGCCTGTTTGAAGTTCCTGCACTGGTTTCCGGACTACCGGATCAGGCAGATACCGCCGGGGTGATTCACTTGTACCTGGCGTGGGCACTGGTAATTTTTTCCGGTCTCCATGCGTTGGCAGCATTGAAGCACCACTTTATCGATCGTGATGCGACCCTCACTCGAATGCTCGGTCGCAAAGCCTGAAGCTCAACCTCGACTCAAAGGAAAAGAAAGCATGTTGAAAAAGACTCTGGCCGCTCTGGCAATCGGTTCTGCCGTGCTGTCCGCCAACGTAATGGCCGCTGACTACACCGTCGACAAAGAAGGCCAGCACGCCTTCGTCGACTTCAAGATCAGCCACCTGGGCTACAGCTACATCACCGGTACCTTCAAGGACATCAGCGGCAAGTTCAGCTTCGATGCTGCCAAGCCTGAAGACAGCAAGATCGAGTTCGACGTGAAGACCGCCAGCGTGTTCACCAACCACGCCGAGCGTGACAAGCACATCGCCAGCAAAGACTTCCTGGACGTGGGCAAATTCGCTGACGCCAAGTTCGTTTCCACCAGCGTCAAATCCACCGGCAAGAACGCCGATGGCAAAGACACTGCCGACGTGACCGGTGACCTGACCCTGCACGGCGTGACCAAGCCGATCGTGGTCAAGGCCACTTTCCTGGGTGAAGGCAAGGATCCATGGGGCGGCTACCGTGCCGGCTTCGAAGGCACCACCAGCATCAAGCGTTCTGATTTCGGCAAGATGATGGACCTGGGTCCACAGTCCGACAAAGTCGACCTGTACATCTCGTTCGAAGGTGTCAAAGCGAAGTAATTTTCGCTTGGCACACAAAAACGCCCCCGGTCTTGCGACCGGGGGCGTTTTTTATTGCCTTGTCGAAACTCAGCGATTGCGGGTCAGCAAGGCCGGCTTCTCACCGCGTGGGCGGCTTGGCAGTTGATCCAGCTGCTCAGGCGTCGGGAAGCGGTCGGCTTTCGATTCCTTGTGCATGATCTTCGGGCCGCTGCTGCGCGGGTTCTGCACGGCCGGTTCGGCACGTTGCTGATCGTCACGGGCCGGACGGCGGTTGCGCGAATTTTCGTCGCGACGACCCTGACCATCACGCGGGGCACCGTTACGCGGGCCGTTGCGTTTGCCCGGCGGGGTGCCGGTGCTCGAGCCGTTGCTGTTGCGCGGGCCGTTCTGACGACCTTGCGACTGGCCGCCGCGTGGAGCGCCCGAACCTGCGCCTTGCGCCGGAGCGCCAGGACGACGGTTGCGACCACCGGCCGGAGCCTGCTTCGGCACGTAGTCAACGCGGTTACCGAAGTTATCGATATCGTCGTCGAGGAACTCGTCCGGTGCACGATCAGCCGCAGCACGTGGCGGCTGGCTTGGCTGACGCTGTTCGCGGGCCGGGGTGCCTTCGCGTGGTTTCTGCTGGCGGGCTGGACGTTCGCCACGCTCACCGCGTTCGCCGGCAGGTTTTTCCTTGCCCTTGTCCTTGCCTTTGTCTTTACGACCGCCGCCACCGCCGCCGCCATTCGGGCCGTCGCCGCGCGGGCCACGACCGTTGCGCGGGTTGCGCATGTCCGGACGCTCGCGCACTTCAGGCTTCTCGGCCTCGATGGTGCTGGCGTCGAAGCCCATCAGGTCGCCGTCGGCGATTTTCTGCTTGGTCATGCGTTCGATGCTTTTCAGCAGTTTCTCTTCGTCCGGCGCGACCAGCGAGATCGCCTCGCCCGAACGACCGGCACGGCCGGTACGGCCGATGCGGTGCACGTAGTCTTCATCGACGTTCGGCAGTTCGAAGTTGACCACGTGTGGCAACTGGTCGATGTCCAGGCCGCGCGCCGCGATGTCGGTGGCAACCAGGATGCGCACCTGGTTGGCCTTGAAGTCGGCCAGGGCTTTGGTGCGGGCGTTCTGGCTCTTGTTACCGTGGATCGCCACAGCCGGCAGGCCGTGTTTGTCCAGGTACTCGGCCAGACGGTTGGCGCCGTGCTTGGTGCGGGTGAACACCAGCACCTGTTCCCACGCACCGGCGGTGATCAGGTGGGCCAGCAGCGCACGCTTGTGGCTGGCCGGCAGACGGAAGACGCGTTGTTCGATGCGCTCGACCGTGGTGTTCGGCGGCGTCACTTCGATGCGTTCCGGGTTGTGCAGCAGCTTGCCGGCGAGGTCGGTGATGTCTTTGGAGAAGGTCGCCGAGAACAGCAGGTTCTGGCGCTTGGCCGGCAGGCGGGCGAGGACTTTCTTCACGTCATGGACAAAGCCCATGTCGAGCATGCGGTCGGCTTCGTCCAGCACGAGGATTTCAACGTGGGACAGATCGATGCTGCCCTGGCCGCACAGGTCGAGCAGACGACCCGGGCAGGCAACCAGTACGTCCACACCACGGGACATGGCCTGAACCTGCGGGTTCATGCCGACGCCGCCGAAGATGCAGGCGCTGACGAATTTCAGGTCACGGGCGTAGATCTTGAAGCTGTCGTGTACCTGGGCCGCGAGTTCGCGGGTCGGGGTCAGGACCAGGACGCGCGGCTGGCGCGGGCCGTGGCGCTGGGATTTGTCCGGGTGACCGTTGGGGAACAGCCGCTCCAGGATCGGAAGGGCGAAACCGCCGGTTTTACCGGTACCTGTCTGTGCCGCAACCATCAGGTCGCGACCTTGCAACACGGCGGGAATGGCCCGCTGTTGCACCGGAGTAGGCTCGGTATAGCCCGCGTCTTCGATAGCGCGGACCAAAGCCTCGGAGAGACCGAGGGAAGCAAAGGACATGAGTAATCCTGTTTTAGTTAGGGCTTGGCCCAATGGGAGTCTTGCCTGGCGCGAATGGCGTTTAAGAGGACGCAATCCCGTCCGGTCCTGCTGCGGTTCCGAAGGCACGTCCGGAGCGCTCGCGCGGGCTGAAGAGCTGCGCTGTAGCGGGTCGGGAGGCCTGTTACGGTTCCGGGCGTCCGGGCGTGAGCCTGGCGGGAACGCCGGAGTATAACAGAGCTATCACTGCGCGCCCCTTTCCTGCTGCTCAACGGTTTTGCCGCTGGCGGTGGCGCTGCTCAAGGGTTTTTCCGAAACCGGGGCTGCACCGTAGCGTGCGCTCAACTCGGCATAGGCCGGCTCGCGCTTGAAACGCTTGAGCTCGGCGCCGAAGCGTTGCACCAGCAAATCCATCCCTGCATTGCGCCGCACGGCCAGAAACTGGCTCTGGCGGCTAATGACGGTGGGGTTTTCGGTGATCTGATCGCGGATATTCAGTTCATCGAGCAAATGCTGACCCACGCGGCGATCGGTGATCAGCAGGTCGATGCGCCCGCGCACCAGTTTGCCGAAATTGGCTTCATGGGTCGGGGCCGGTTCCCGGTTGAACAGGGTCGATTCACTGAAGTCGGGGCTGTACAGATAACCCGGCGAGGTACCGATGGTCAGGCCCTTGAGGTCTTCAAGGCTGCGAAAAGGGTGCGGTCGGTCGTTGGCGTAGAACATCACGAACTCGACGTCCGACAGCGGTTCGCTCGGATAGAGCAGGGTGGCGTCGCGTTCGTCGCTGTGAAAGATGTCCAGCGCACCGTCGGCCTGGCCGGTTTCGAGCATCGACAGGCAACGCTTCCATGGCAGGAACTGCCACTCGACATCGATGCCGAGGCGTTTGAACACGATGGCAGTGGTTTCGTAGTCCAGCCCGAGGTTCTTGCCGTTCTCTTCGTAAACGTACGGCGCCCACGGTTCGGTGACGATACGCAGCTTCTCGCCTTGAGCCGCAAAGCTCAGGCAAGCAAAAACCAGCACGGCGAATAACTGCGTGATCAAAGGCATGACTTGAGATTACGACGAGAAACGCCAAAGAGCCAGAAACTGGCTGCAGAAGCTCTGTTTCGGGCCTTAAAAGCAAAAGATCGCAGTTGCGACAACCCACCAGGAGCTGTCGAAACTTGCGATCTTCTGTTGTTGCATGAAGCTTTCAGCTTGAAGCGTACAGCGGTATCAGCGTGGCAACTTCAGGTTGTTCCAGATCGCCAGGCTAGGTTCGGCCTGGTTCATGGAATAGAAGTGCAGGCCAGGAGCGCCGCCTTGCAGCAGGCGCTCGCACATTTCGCTGACGACTTGCTCGCCGAAGCGCTGAATGCTCTGGCTGTCATCGCCGTAGGCTTCCAGCTGCTTGCGGATCCAGCGCGGGATTTCCGCACCGCAGGCATCGGAGAAACGCGCGAGTTTGCTGTAGTTGGTGATCGGCATGATCCCCGGAACCACCGGAATGTCCACGCCCAGCGCCTGCAAACGGTCGACGAAGTAGAAGTAGCTGTCGGCGTTGAAGAAGTACTGGGTGATCGCGCTGTCGGCGCCGGCACGGGCCTTGCGCACGAAGTTGGCGAGATCGTCTTCGTAGTTGCGCGCTTGCGGATGCATCTCCGGGTAAGCGGCGACCTCGATGTGGAAATGATTGCCGGTTTCTTCACGAATGAACTCAACCAGCTCATTGGCGTGACGCAGCTCGCCGCTGGTCATGCCCATGCCGGACGGCAGGTCGCCACGCAGGGCAACGATGCGCTTGATGCCGGCAGCCTTGTACTCGTTCAGCAGGCCGCGCAGGTCGTCCTTGCTGTCGCCGACGCACGACAGGTGCGGGGCGGCGGGTACTTTGACTTCGCTTTCCAGCTGCAGCACGGTGTTCAGCGTGCGGTCACGGGTCGAGCCGCCGGCGCCGTAGGTGCAGGAAAAGAAGTCAGGGTTGTAGGTGGCCAGCTGACGGGCAGTGGCGAGCAGTTTTTCATGCCCGGCATCGGTCTTGGTCGGGAAGAACTCGAAGCTGTAGCGACGGTCTTGGGACATCGGGGGACCTCCAGTCACGAGCGGCAAGCTACAAGCTTCGAGAGAAGCGGAGGTGCGCTGATCTCTCGTGCGTGATTCCTGCTGCCTGAAACTGTTTTGAAATAGGGGCAGAGCTCTCAAGCTTCGTACGGCAAGCCCGGCTTGTGGCCTTGCTTGCCGCTTGAAGCTTGAGGCTCGCAGCTGCTCTTAGTAGCGGTAAGCGTGCGGCTTGAACGGGCCTTCGACGGTCACGCCGATGTAGTCAGCCTGTTGCTTGGTCAGTTGAGTGACCACGCCGCCGAAGCCGCGAACCATTTCCAGGGCCACTTCTTCGTCGAGTTTCTTCGGCAGTACTTCAACGGTCAGGCGCTCGGCTTTCTGGGCTGGCGACAGGTCGGCGTACTTCTGGCCGAACAGGAAGATCTGCGCCAGAACCTGGTTGGCGAACGAACCGTCCATGATGCGGCTCGGGTGACCGGTGGCGTTGCCCAGGTTCACCAGACGGCCTTCGGCCAGCAGGATCAGGTAGTCGTCGTTCTGAGCATCGAATGCGCCCGGGCCGGTACGGTGGATCTTGTGTACCTGTGGCTTCACTTCTTCCCATGCCCAGTTCTTGCGCATGAAAGCGGTGTCGATTTCGTTGTCGAAGTGACCGATGTTGCAGACAACGGCGCGCTTCTTCAGGGCTTTGAGCATGTTTGCGTCGCAAACGTTGACGTTACCGGTGGTGGTCACGATCAGGTCGATCTTGCCCAGCAGCGCTTTGTCGATGCTTGCTTCGGTGCCGTCGTTGATACCGTCGATGAACGGCGAAACCAGTTCGAAACCGTCCATGCAGGCCTGCATGGCGCAGATCGGGTCAACTTCGGAAACCTTGACGATCATGCCTTCCTGACGCAGGGACTGGGCCGAACCCTTGCCCACGTCACCGTAGCCGATGACCAGCGCTTGCTTGCCGGACAGCAGGTGGTCGGTACCACGCTTGATTGCGTCGTTCAGGCTGTGACGGCAGCCGTACTTGTTGTCGTTCTTGGACTTGGTCACCGAGTCGTTGACGTTGATGGCCGGGATGCGCAGTTCGCCCTTGGCCAGCATGTCCAGCAGACGGTGTACGCCGGTGGTGGTTTCTTCGGTCACGCCGTGAACGCGGTCCAGAACCTGTGGGTACTTGTCGTGCAGCAGCTGGGTCAGGTCGCCGCCGTCGTCGAGGATCATGTTGGCGTCCCATGGCTGGCCATCCTTCAGGATGGTCTGCTCCAGGCACCACTCGTACTCTTCTTCGGTTTCACCTTTCCAGGCGAAAACCGGGATGCCGGCAGCGGCGATGGAAGCGGCGGCCTGATCCTGAGTCGAGAAGATGTTGCAGGACGACCAACGAACTTCGGCACCCAGGGCAACCAGGGTTTCGATCAGCACGGCGGTCTGAATGGTCATGTGGATGCAGCCGAGGATTTTTGCGCCTTTCAGCGGCTGCTCGGAAGCGTACTTGCGGCGCAGACCCATCAGGGCCGGCATTTCCGACTCGGCGATGATGGTTTCGCGACGGCCCCAGGCAGCCAGGGACATGTCGGCAACTTTGTAATCGTTAAAATCTGCAGGCGTGATAACAGCGCTCATGAGAGCCTCCATTCGTAATGTATGCGAATGGGCGCCGTTGTGCGTTTAGTGTCCGGCCTGAGCCAGTCAACGCCCCATCCGAGCCTGACAGGTTGAACCTGCTGCAGCGCCCCTCGGACAGGTGGCGGGAAAACGGTATCAAGTGAACGTTACCGTTTTGAAACGGGGGCGATTATAGCCGTCTAGACTGATCTTCCAAAGGGTTTCTGTCGGCCAAATGAAGATCGCTAATAGCGACCATAGTAGAAGCCTCATGGAGCATGACCGCTCAGTCTGCCAAGATGGCCCCATCATTCGGCAAGACGCTCAGGAGTGAAGATGAATTTCCACACCCGCAAGTGGGTAAAACCCGAAGACCTCAACCCCAACGGCACCCTGTTCGGCGGCAGCCTGCTGCGCTGGATCGACGAAGAAGCGGCGATCTACGCCATCGTCCAGCTGGGCAACCAGCGCGTGGTGACCAAGTACATTTCCGAGATCAACTTCGTCAGCGCCTCGCGCCAGGGCGACATCATCGAACTGGGCATCACCGCCACCGAGTTCGGCCGCACCTCGATCACCCTGACCTGTGAAGTGCGCAACAAGATCACCCGCAAGAGCATCCTGACCGTCGAGAAGATGGTCTTCGTCAACCTTGGCGAAGACGGCCTGCCGGCGCCGCACGGGCGGACCGAGATCAAGTACGTCAAAGACCAGTTCAAGGATGAAACGCCCGTTACCGAGTAATCGGCGAGTCCCGTAGAACGGAAGCCGAGCGGCGCGTGTCGTAGCTTTATGACCCCGCCACCGGTTTCCCGCCATGACCACGCCAACAGACGGCAAGACCCCCGACCTCTCGGCCAAGGAACAACACGAAGTCGAGAAAAACCAGCCGCCCCGGGCGGCGGTCCTGCATGAAATCATCCGCAAACAGGGCGACCAGGAACTGGAGCGCAGCATCGCCGCGCTGTGGTGGTCGGCACTCGCGGCCGGGCTGACCATGGGCCTGTCGCTGATGGGCATGGGCCTGCTCAACTCCCGTCTGCCCGAGGGCGACGAATTCAAAGTGATCGCCAGTTTTGGTTACTGCGCCGGTTTCCTTGCGGTGATCCTGGCTCGCCAGCAACTGTTCACCGAAAACACCCTGACCGCAGTCCTGCCGGTCATGACCAAACCGACGCTCGGCAATTTCGGCCGATTGATCCGGCTCTGGACCGTCGTGCTGTTCGGCAACCTGTGCGGCACGATTCTGGTGGCCTACGTGATGCTCGAACTGCCTATCTTCGACAGCAAGACCGACGCCGCCTTCCTCGAAATCGGCCGCAAGGTCATGGAAAACCACGCGAGCCAGATGTTCGCCAAGGGCATCGTTTCCGGCTGGATGATCGCCACCATGGTCTGGATGATCCCGTCCATGGAGAGCGCGAAGATGTGGATCATCATCCTCATCACCTACCTCATGGCGCTGGGCGACTTTACGCACATCGTGGTGGGTTCGGCGGAGGTGTCGTATCTGGTGTTTGCCGGCGAATTGCCGTGGAGCGATTTCTGGGCGGTGTTTGCCGGGCCGACTTTGGCGGGGAACATCATCGGCGGCAGTTTCATCTTTGCCCTGATCAGCCATGCGCAGATCCGCAGCGAAAGCGGCAAACCGAAGGAGTCTGCGGATCAGGCGGAAAAGCCCGACCCGCAGCGGATCAGGAAATGATCAGTGGTGCGCAGGCTCGGCAGTGGTCGCCGGCTCGTCGCGAGTCGCATGCTTGACCAGTTTGCCGATGGTCAGACCCTGCAACAGGATCGACGACAGCACCACGATGTAGGTGATGCTCAGCAGCAGATCGCGCTCCGGGCCCAGCGGCAGGGCCAAAGCCAAGGCCACCGAAACCCCGCCGCGCAAACCGCCCCAGGTCAGGATCCGAATAGTGCCGCGCGGCACCGTGCGCCAGCGCCGCAACAGAACGATGGCCGGTGCCACGGTGAGCAGGCGCGACAACAGAATCGCCAGCGCCAGCAGACTTGCCGCCGCCACGTGCAGCCAGTTGAACGGCAGCAGCAACAGTTCCATGCCGATCAGCGCGAACAGCAGGGCGTTGAGCATGTCGTCGAGCAACTCCCAGAAACCGTCCAGGTATTTGCGCGTCATGTCGTTCATCGCCAGGTTGCGACCGAGGTTGCCGATGATCAGGCCGGCGACCACCATCGCAATCGGCGCCGAGACGTGCAGCTCGGTGGCCATCGCCGAACCGCCGATGACCAGCGCCAGGGTCAGCATGACTTCGATCTGGTGCTGCTCGATGCTCTTGATCATCAGGTACACCAGATAACCGATCAGCCCGCCGAACAGCACGCCGCCGATGGCTTCGTGGGCAAACAGCATGGCGGTGGCGCCGATGGTCGGGGTTTCGCCCAGTTGCGCGATGCCCAGTAACACGGTGAACACCACCACGGCAGTGCCGTCGTTGAACAGCGATTCGCCGACGATGGTGGTCTTCAACGGCTTCGAGGCGTTGGCAGTCCGCAACACGCCGAGCACCGCGATCGGGTCGGTCGGGGAAATCAGTGCGCCGAACAACAGGCAGTAAAGGAAGCTCACGTGCCAGCCGAACAGGGCGAAGATGTAGTAGGCGAGGCTGCCGATCACGGCGGTGGCGATCAATACACCGAAGGTCGCCAGCAGGCCGATGGGCCAGCGATAACTGCGCAGGTCGTTCAGGTTGACGTGCAGGGCGCCGGCGAACAGCAGGAACGACAGCATCCAGTTCATCAGCAGATCACCGAAGTCGATCTGGCCGATCAATTGCTGTACGCGTTCTTCGAGGCCGGGGTAGCCGAGCAGGCTCAGGCCTTGCAGCAACAGGGAAAACATCAGTGCGGTAACCATCACGCCGATGGTCGGAGGCAAACCGATGAAGCGGAAATTCACAAAAGTGAGGAGGGTGGTGAGGCAGATGAAAGCGGCGACAAGTTCAAGCATCCGGGGTCCTTTGGATGGGGGGTGAAAAGACAGCGCACCTGTTCATGGGCGCAAGGGTTGGATGGGTAGACACCGGGTGGGGGCACAATTGTGTGACCCGGGCAGGTTTTTTTGGCATTTGTCTGTGCGCAACCGGGTGTGGCGAGGTCGCTTGACGTATAAACAGCGCCTGATACATCGCGAATCAAAGACCTGATCAAATGGCTCGGGTTCAAAAACAAGAATGAAGGAGTGACACGTGCTGGCGACAGCTCTGGTGTTGGTGGCGGCGCTGTTGCACGCCGCGTGGAATACCCTGATCAAGTTCAGCGCCGAGCGGCTGCTGGTGGTGGCCTGCATGGACACCGTGGCGCTGTTGTTCGTCGCGCTGGCGTTTCCTTTCATCAGCCTGCCGCCGCAGGAAATCTGGCCGTGGATTCTGGCGTCGGCGGCGTTCGAGCTGCTTTATCGCTACCTGTTGATCCAGGCCTATCGGGTCGGCGACCTGGGACTGGTCTATCCGTTGATGCGTGGATTGTCGCCACTGGTGGTGCTGGCGCTGACCCTGATCTTCGCCGGCGAAGTGCTGACCACCCAGCAGATCTTCGGAATCATGCTGATCCCGCTGGGCATGGCCTGCCTGCTCTGGCAGGGCGGCGGCGGGAAACACCTGCCGTGGTCGATGCTGCCGGTGGTGGCGCTGATCGGGCTGTGCATCGGCTGCTACACCTACATCGATGGGCAGGCCTTGCGGCGCTGGTCGCATCCGCTGGATTACCTGGTCTGGGTCACGCTGCTCAGTGCGTGGCCGTTCCCGATGCTGGCGTGGGTGGCCAAACGTCCGGCGTTCCTGCAGTTCTGGCGCGAACAATGGAAGCTGGGGCTGGCGGTCGGGTTCTGCGTGTTGTTCAGCTACGCTCTGGTGCTGTGGGCGATGCAACTGGGGTCGATTGCCGAGGCCGCAGCGTTGCGCGAGATCAGCGTGATTCTGGTGGTGCTGTTCGGCATGCGTTACCTGAAAGAACCTTTCGGTCGGCCACGGCTCTTAGCCTGTGGGCTGGTGCTGATCGGCATGCTGGTGATGAAGTTCTGACCCGCCAACTCTAAAAACTGAAAAAGGACGGCGTTATGACGGTGGCTCTGTGGTGCGTTTTCATTGCGATCTTTCTGCCCTATGTGTGCACGGGCGTGGCCAAGGCTGTCGGTGGTTACCGGCTGAGCGACAATCACGATCCCCGGGATTTTCTCGAAAGCCTGAACGGTGTGGCGCGACGGGCCCACGCGGCGCAACTGAACAGTTTTGAGGTGACGCCGGCCTTTGCAGCGGCGGTGATCGTCGCGCACCTGGTGGGCACGGCACAGCTGGTGACGGTGAATGTGCTGGCAGTGCTGTTCATCACCAGTCGCCTGCTTTACATCATCTGCTATCTGGCGGACTGGGCGATTCTGCGGTCGCTGGTGTGGTTTGTCGGGATGGGGCTGATTGCCAGTTTCTTCTTCGTTTCGGTCTGACGCTGAAGGGATCGCAGGCTGACGAGGCCTGCGATCCCTTGCGTTTCGCTTACTGCTTGTCGGCCACTTGCGGCACTTGTGGCAATGCCGCGCCTTTTGGCCAGAGCATCCAGATCTGCCCCTGCTGCTTCATGTCGCCGGCCAGTTGCCCGGCAGTATCGCCGGTGCCCCAGAACAGATCCGCACGAACCTCACCGGCAATCGCGCCGCCGGTGTCCTGCGCAGCCACCGGGCGTACCAGTGCCGTACCGTCAGGGCGGGTGGTCGACAGCCATAACAGGCTGCCCAACGGAATCACCTTGCGATCCACCGCCGCGCTGTAACCGGCGGTCAGCGGCACATTCAGCGAGCCGCGCGGGCCTTCGTTACTGTCCGGGTTGCGGGTGAAGAACACATAGCTCGGGTTGCTGCCCAGCAATTCCGGAATGCGCGACGGGTTGGCCTTGGCCCAGTTGCTGATCGCGCCCATGGTCACGTCTTCTTTCTTCAGCTCGCCCTGTTCCACCAGCCAGCGGCCGATCGGCCGGTACGGGTGACCGTTCTGGTCGGCGTAGGCGATGCGCAGTTGCCGGCCGTCATCGGTCTGAATCCGCCCCGAACCCTGGATCTGCAGGAATTGCAGGTTCATCGGATCGGTCAGCCACGCCACCACGGGCGCCTTGACGCCTTTGCTCTCGATGGTCGAGGCGTCGTCGTAAGGTTTCAGCACGCGGCCCTCAAGGCGTCCGCGCAGTCGTTTGCCTTTCAGCTCCGGGTAAATGCTGTCCAGGGAGACGATGATCATGTCTTCGGGCACGCCATACACCGGCACATTGGCGGTCGCGGTTTGCGTCAGGCTGCCGGGATAGACCGGTTCGTAGTAACCGGTGATCAGGCCGTTGGGGTTGTCATTTTCGGCGCGCAGGCCGAACACATCGAGGTGCTGCTTGAGGAACGTGCGGATGTCGCCAGCGCTTTGCGGCACATTGGCGGCCGCCGCACAGGTGGCACCCCAGATCGGGTCAGCCTTGAGCCGGGTGCAGGCGCTGCGCCATGAACCGAAACCGGCCACCAGATCGTTGTCGGAAACCGCAGGCAGGGCTTCCCAGGTGGCGCTGGAGTAAGTGGCCAGTGCGTGGGTTTTCGGCTTGGCACTGTCGCCCCCGGTGCAGCCGGCAAGAATGGCCAGCAGCGGCAGGGTTGCGATGAGTGGGTGACGCCAGGCCTTGAAACGGCTGTTCATGGAGAGTTTCCTGTGTCGGTTGCAGGCGTGCTCCATGCGCGCCAGCAACCCGTATTATTAATAGGGCTATTGGTGTTTGGCGGTGACGCGAGGATACTGGCCGCCGAATTCCGTGACCTGAAGCCACCATGACTCTTAAAAGACTTTCTGTTGTATTGCTGGCCTGTCTGACCTTGTCCGCCTGTGGCGGTGTTGATCCCAATTCCCCACTGGGTCAGCGCAAGGCGATCTTCAAGCAGATGCTCAAGACCGGCGAAGACCTGGGCGGCATGCTGCGCGGGCGCATCCCCTTCGACGGGCCGAAATTCACGGAAGGCGCGGTCAAGCTCGATGCGTTGTCCCATGAACCGTGGAAGCATTTTCCTTCGGTGCGCGAGGAAGATCACACCAGCGCCAAGGACGATGTCTGGCAGCGACAGGCACGTTTCCAGGAAATGGCCCGCACCCTTGAGGCGGCCACCGGTGAACTGGTGGTCGCCAGCAAGGTCCAGCCGTACAAGGCCAGCAACCTGGGGCCGGCGGTGCAGAAGGTCGAAGATGCCTGCAGTGCCTGTCATAAAGAGTTTCGGGATCATTGATCCTGACGTGCGGTGACGGAGAGGGCTCTTTCACCGCATGTTGCCTGCCGGATTACTTGTCCAGTTCGTCCAGTGCGTCCTGCAATTCCTTGCGCGACTCGGCGAGCTTGTTCTTGCGCTTGTCGATCTTCTCCGGATCGCCCTTCTTCATGGCCTTGTCGAGATCGGCCTGACGCTTGCTGACTTCGTGCTTGGCGTCGAGCACCTTGTTTTCACGTTCCTTCTTCAGGCCCGCATCGGTGCAGTGTTCGGTGACTTCGCGCAGGGCGGTTTCGAGACCGGCCTGCTGGTCGGCGTTGCCACGGGATTTGGCCTGTTCGATCTGATTGATGATGCCTTGCTTCTTGGCGGCACAGCCGGTCAGGCCCGGGGCGTCTTCGCCAGCCATCGCGGGTGCGGCCATTACGGCGCAAAGAGTCAGCATGGCGAGCGGTGCGAGAAATTTCATAAAAGCTCCATGTGCAAAGGCAATCGGGTCGGGAAAGCACTGCGCTGTTGGAGCGCTTCGGCGACCGTTGGGTTCCCGGCTTGCCGGGATGCATGTTCAGAAACCGTCGATTCCGGCGGCGCGTAAGGTTTCACTCAGGGCCAGCACCTGCGGGTCGCGGAAAAAAGCGCTCAATTGCGCCGCACGACCGGGGCCGATTCCGGGTTCTGCCTGCCATTGTTCGGTATTTCGTTGTGCCAGCGCTTGCCATGAATCAGCCAAAGAGGCCTGACCGGTCGGCGGCAGCCCGAGAGCCTTGAGCCATTGGGTAAACGGCCGCTGGCGAGCGCTGTGAAAACTGTGGAGCAGGCGGGCGCTGCTGCGCTCGCCGAGGCCGGCAATCTTAGCAAGCTCTGGCTCGTCGAGGGTCAACCAATCCAGCAGGCTGTTCAGTCGGCCTGTATCCAGAAGTTTCTCCCACGTGCCGCGACCGACATGGGGCAGTGCCAGCCCTTGCTTGCCGCCAAGCCAGATCAGGCGCGCGAGGAACTGACTCTCGCACCCGGGCGTCGGTTGCCAGCAGCTTAGCGGGTGAAAGTCACTGGCGAGAGGAGCGTTCAATTCGATGCGGTCCGTGCTGCGCAGCACGACGCTGTCGAGTCGCGGAATCGTCAGCCCAGCCAGGCTGATCGCCACTTGATCGCCGGGACGAATGTCCAGTTCCTGCCAGCGTTTGAGCGAGCTGACGCTGACCCGTCTGATCTGGCGGTCATCGAGTATGACCGGCGCCAGTTCCAGTACGGGGGTGATACGTCCGGTGCGGCCGACCTTGAAATCGACCTTGCGCACATCGGCCAGCGCCTGGGCAAACGGGTATTTCCAGGCCACGGCCCAGTAAGGTGAGCGCGCCTGCCAGCGTTCGGCAGCAGGACGCTGGCTCTGACGCAGGACGATGCCGTCGCTGGCAAAGGGCAGTGGCGAGCGATACCAGTGATCGCGCCACTGCTGCGCATCGGCAAGACTACTGACGGGTTGGCTATAAGGTTCTGTCGTGGCGAAGCCCAGTGTTGTCAGCCCCCTGATTCGCTCTGTCAGGCTGTCCGGTCCCAGCGGCCAGTCCCAGACAAACAGCCCGATACCCGCTGCCTGTTCGGCACTGAGATCCTTGCGTCCCATCAGGCCGGCGACTATTGCGCGGGCGTTGGCGCTGCCGGCGCGGGCCTGGATATGGTCGTTCAGTTGCCAATAGAGCTCGCCCTGTACCGACAGATCCAGCGGTTGGGTCAGTTGCCGGGGAATGGCGTTGATCTTTTGTGCCGAGGCAGTCCAGTCCTGCCCGCGAACGCCGTCGCCGCGACTGATCGCCTGCTGCAACCGCCCGGCGCGATAGATCAGCGTGACGGCCACACCATCGACCTTGGGTTGTACCCAGACGTCCTTGCGGTCACGCAGCCAGGCTTCGATGTCCGCTGCGTCGTGAAGCTTGTCGAGGCCGGTGTGGACGATCGGGTGCACGACCGGACCTGATGCGGTGCGTAACGGCTTGGTCGGTGAAGGAAGTTTGAAGCACTGGCGCCATTCGCCGAGCCGGGTGCGGGACTGATCGTAGAGTTCATCGGCGATCAGTGACCGGCCTTCACGGTGATAGGCGTCGTCCCATTGATCGATCTGCTGTTGCAGGGCAGTGATTTCGCTTCGGGCCCGGTCGGCTGGCCAAGTGGGGCAATCGCCAGCGAAGGCGCTGAGGTGGGTGCAGAGCAGCAGGAAAATGCAAAACAGGCGCAGTGTGGCAAGCATCGTGAGCGTCCTTGCTCAGGGAGATACCTGAAGGCTAGCCGGGATTTTCCAGCGGGCCGGTCGGCTGTTTTGCCGGGTGTTTCGCGGCCATGAAAAAGCCCCGCACGGCGAACCGTGCGGGGCTTTTTGTACCGCCAGGAAAATTACAGGCCGGCAGCAGAACGCAGAGCGTCGGCGCGGTCGGTTTTTTCCCAGGTGAAAGTGGAGAAGGTGTCTTCGCCAACAGTCTTGGTCTGCGGAGCACGGCCGAAGTGGCCGTAGGCTGCAGTTTCCTGGTACATCGGGTGCAGCAGATCCAGCATGGTGGTGATTGCGTATGGACGCAGGTCGAACACTTCGCGGACCAGTTTGATGATCTTGTCATCGCTGATCTTGCCGGTGCCGAAGGTGTTCAGCGAGATCGAAGTAGGCTGGGCCACACCGATCGCGTAGGAAACCTGGATCTCGCAACGCTCGGCCAGGCCGGCCGCCACGATGTTCTTGGCAACGTAACGGCCAGCGTAGGCAGCCGAACGGTCAACCTTCGATGGATCCTTGCCGGAGAACGCGCCACCGCCGTGACGGGCCATGCCGCCGTAGCTGTCGACGATGATCTTGCGACCGGTCAGACCGCAGTCGCCCACCGGGCCGCCGATGATGAACTGGCCGGTCGGGTTGATGTGGAACTGGGTGTCCTTGCTCAGCAGTTCGGCAGGCAGCACGTGCTTGACGATCAGCTCCATCACACCTTCGCGCAGGTCGTTGTACGACACTTCAGGGTTGTGCTGGGTCGACAGGACCACGGCGTCGATACCGACAACCTTGCCGCCTTCGTAACGGCAGGTCACTTGCGACTTGGCGTCCGGACGCAGCCAAGGCAGCAGACCCGATTTACGGGCTTCGGCCTGACGCTGCACCAGCTGGTGGGAGAAGGTGATCGGTGCTGGCATCAGCACGTCGGTTTCGTTGCTGGCGTAGCCGAACATCAGGCCCTGGTCGCCGGCGCCCTGATCTTCAGGCTTGGCACGGTCAACGCCCTGGTTGATGTCAGGGGACTGCTTGCCGATGATGTTCATCACGCCGCAGGTAGCACCGTCGAAGCCGACGTCGGAGCTGGTGTAGCCGATGTCGCAGATCACGTCACGAACGATCTGCTCCAGGTCGACCCAGGCGCTGGTGGTTACTTCACCGGCAACGATGGCCACGCCGGTCTTGACCAGGGTTTCCACCGCAACGCGTGCGTGCTTGTCCTGGGCGATGATGGCGTCCAGCACTGCATCGGAAATCTGGTCGGCGATTTTGTCCGGATGTCCTTCAGACACGGACTCGGAGGTGAAGAGGGAGTATTCGCTCATCTCGATGTTTTCCTGAATTTACCGATGGTGAGTGTCGCCAGCCGGTCGCTGAAAGTGGCGGACCTGGATCTGGAAACCATTACGTAAGCCTACATAGAGGCTTTCCCCGGGAACGAGTCCCGCAGCGGTGGCCCAACGGGCCAGATCGTCCTGTTCAAACCCCAACCACAGATCACCGCAGGCCTCCCTGGCCCAACTCTGGTTGTGGCTACATAACTCTGTCACGAGCAGACTACCGCCCGGTTGCAGCAGGCTGGCCATGTGCTTGAGCGCTTCGGCCGGCGCGGCGAAATGGTGCAACACCATGTTCAACACCACGCAATCGGCCTGAAGGCTAACGCCATTCAATGCATCGGCCAATTGCAGGCTGACGTTAGTCAGCTTTTCACGTTCACATACCTGGCGGGCCAGTTCGAGCATCGCCGCGCTGTTGTCCAGTGCGGTTACGGTGCCGAAGCGATGCGCCAGTTCCGGCAGGAATGCACCATCGCCGGGGCCGACTTCAATGGCCGTGGCAGCGCCATTGAAGTTCAGTTTGTCGAGCAGGGCCAGCACGCTTTCACGGTACTGCGGCAGGCCGGCAATCAAATCCTGCTGGGCGCGGAATTTCTCTGCGACCCGTGCGAAAAAGTCCTGGCTGTTGGCAGCACGCTGTCCATGGACCTGTGCGATCCGTGTTTCCACGTCGGCCGGCAGCGCCAGATTGTCGACTTCTTCTAACAATGCAGCGTGCAACTTGCCGCCCAGCAACTCGGTGTGGGGCAGGGCGCGGCGATAGAAAACCGCATTGCCTTCACGGCGAGTCGCCACCAGATCGGCTTGTGCCAACACCTTGAGGTGATGGCTCATGCCGGACTGGCCGATATCGAAAATCTGCGCCAGTTCCAGTACGCCGAACGAGTCGTTGGCCAGGGCGCGCAATACGTTCAGCCGCAGCGGATCACCGCCGGCCTTGCACAGGGCCGCCAGCTCGTCGCAATCGTCATGGCGAATGGAAGGCACGCGTAAGTTCATAGGGCCAGCAGTCTAGAGACGACCGGAAAACACCGCAAGGCCAATATCAAAAAGTTTTGATATTGCTCGATGGGTGGCACTTTTTATTGCACTTCTCACTGACCGGTTAACTCTACAGGCGAACAGCGGAAAGGTTTCACCAGCCGAAACCGATGTTATCCATGGGAAAAACGCCTCCGGATGACTATCTGTCATTGCCCCGAGGCGCTCGGGTGAGGGAAAATGCCCTCCTTTTTTCCGTTTCAATCTATTCACACCCAGGAGATCAGCGATGCCTAGCCGTCGTGAGCGTGCCAACGCCATTCGTGCCCTCAGCATGGATGCCGTGCAAAAAGCCAACAGCGGCCATCCCGGTGCCCCTATGGGTATGGCAGATATTGCCGAAGTGCTTTGGCGCGACTACCTCAAGCACAACCCGAGCAATCCGTCTTTCGCCGACCGTGACCGCTTCGTGCTGTCCAACGGCCACGGCTCGATGTTGATCTACTCGCTGCTGCACCTGACCGGTTACGACCTGTCGATCGACGACCTGAAACAGTTCCGTCAACTGCACAGCCGCACCCCGGGCCACCCGGAATTCGGTTACACCCCGGGCGTTGAAACCACCACCGGCCCGCTGGGTCAGGGTCTGGCCAACGCCGTAGGCTTCGCCCTGGCTGAAAAGGTACTGGGCGCGCAGTTCAACCGTCCTGGCCACAACATCGTCGACCACCACACCTACGTGTTCCTGGGTGATGGCTGCATGATGGAAGGCATTTCCCACGAAGTCGCTTCCCTGGCCGGCACTCTGGGCCTGGGCAAGCTGATCGCCTTCTACGATGACAACGGCATCTCCATCGACGGCGAAGTCGAGGGCTGGTTCACCGATGACACGCCGAAGCGGTTCGAAGCCTACAACTGGCAGGTGATCCGCAACGTCGACGGTCACGATCCGGAAGAGGTCAAGACCGCCATCGAGACCGCTCGCAAGAGCCCGCTGCCGACTCTGATCTGCTGCAAGACCACCATCGGTTTCGGTTCGCCGAACAAGCAGGGCAAGGAAGATTGCCACGGCGCCCCGCTGGGTGACGCGGAAATCGCCCTGACCCGTCAGGCGCTGAACTGGAACTACGGTCCATTCGAAATCCCGGCCGACATCTATGCCGAGTGGGATGCCAAGGAAAAGGGCCGCGCCGTCGAGTCCGAGTGGGACCAGCGTTTCGCTGCCTACTCCGCCGCGTTCCCGACCGAAGCCAACGAACTGATCCGTCGCCTGAGCGGAGAACTGCCAGCTGACTTCTCCGAGAAGGCTGACGCCTACATCGCCGAAGTCGCGGCCAAGGGCGAAACCATCGCCAGCCGTAAAGCCAGCCAGAACGCCCTGAACGCGTTCGGCCCGCTGCTGCCGGAAGTGCTGGGCGGTTCGGCTGACCTGGCCGGTTCCAACCTGACCCTGTGGAAAGGCTGCAAAGGCGTCAGCGCCGAAGACGCCAGCGGCAACTACATGTATTACGGCGTGCGCGAATTCGGCATGACCGCGATCATGAACGGCGTTGCCCTGCACGGCGGTCTGGTGCCTTACGGCGCGACCTTCCTGATGTTCATGGAATACGCCCGCAACGCGGTGCGCATGTCCGCACTGATGAAGCAGCGCGTGATCCACGTCTACACCCACGACTCCATCGGTCTGGGCGAAGACGGCCCGACGCACCAGCCGATCGAGCAGCTGACCAGCCTGCGCAGCACGCCGAACCTCGACACCTGGCGTCCAGCCGATGCCGTTGAATCGGCAGTGGCCTGGAAAAACGCCCTGGAACGCAAGGATGGTCCGTCGGCGCTGATCTTCTCCCGTCAGAACCTGCAGCACCAAACTCGTGATGCCGGCCAGATCGCCGACATCAGCCGTGGTGGCTACGTGCTGAAGGACTGCGCAGGCGAGCCTGAGCTGATCCTGATCGCTACCGGTTCGGAAGTCGGCCTGGCCGTTCAGGCCTACGACAAACTGACCGGGCAGGGCCGCAAGGTACGTGTGGTTTCCATGCCATGCACCAGCGCGTTCGACGCTCAGGACGCCAGCTACAAGCAATCGGTCCTGCCGTTGCAGGTTGGCGCGCGTATCGCGATCGAAGCGGCCCACGCCGACTTCTGGTTCAAGTACGTGGGTCTGGAAGGTCGCGTGATCGGCATGACCACTTACGGCGAATCGGCTCCGGCTTCGGCACTGTTCGAAGAGTTCGGCTTCACCCTGGAAAACATCCTGGGTCAGGCTGAAGAGCTGCTGGAAGACTGATCCAGAAGTTTTGTCGTCTGGGCTGCCGCCCATCGTCGGAACGCCGCCCGGAGCAGGCTCGCTCCCACATTGGAATGCATTTTCCTGTGGGAGCGAGCCTGCTCGCGATAGCGGTAGTTGAAGCACCGCAACACTGACGGTTTCACCACGGTAATCGAGAACCCCATGCCTCAACCGCGTCCCTACAAAGTTGCACTCAACGGCTACGGCCGGATTGGTCGTTGCGTCTTGCGTGCGTTGTTCGAGCGAGGCGATAAGGCCGGGTTTGAAATTGTCGCAATCAACGATCTGGCCGACATGGCCAGCATCGAATACCTGACACGCTTCGACTCCACCCACGGCCGGTTCCCGGGCGAAGTGAAGGTCGACGGCGATTGTCTGCATATCAATGGCAACTGCGTGAAGGTTCTGCGCAGTTCCACCCCCGAAAGCATCGATTGGGCGTCCCTTGGCGTCGATCTGGTGCTCGAATGCTCCGGCGCCTACCACACCCGTGAAGACGGCCAGCGTTTCCTCGACGCCGGCGCGCCGCGGGTGCTGTTCTCGCAGCCGATGGCCAGCGAGGCGGATGTCGACGCCACCATCGTCTACGGCGTCAATCAGGATTGCCTGACCGGTGACGAATTGCTGGTGTCCAACGCCTCCTGCACCACCAACTGCGGCGTGCCGCTGTTGCGCCTGCTGGACAAGGCGATCGGCCTGGAATTCGTGTCGATCACCACGATTCACTCGGCGATGAACGATCAGCCAGTGATCGACGCCTATCACCACGAAGACCTGCGCCGCACCCGTTCGGCATTCCAGTCGGTGATCCCGGTGTCCACCGGTCTGGCGCGGGGCATCGAGCGCCTGCTGCCGGAACTTGCCGGGCGAATCCAGGCCAAAGCCGTACGCGTGCCGACGGTCAACGTGTCCTGCCTCGACATCACGATGCAGACCGCGAGCGACACCGACGCCGGCGAGGTCAACCGGATCCTGCGCGAGGCTGCCACCAGCGGCCCGCTCAAAGGTCTGCTGGCCTACACCGAGCTGCCCCACGCAAGTTGTGATTTCAACCATGACCCACATTCGGCCATCGTCGATGCCAGTCAGACCCGCGTTTCCGGCCCACGGCTGGTGAACATCCTGGCCTGGTTCGACAACGAATGGGGTTTTGCCAACCGAATGCTGGATGTTGCAGAACACTATCTGCAGACAGCGACTTCAAAAAAACCGTAGGAAGTGCGACCCATGACCGTGTTGAAGATGTCCGACCTCGATCTGCAAGGTAAGCGCGTATTGATCCGCGAAGACCTCAACGTCCCAGTCAAGGACGGTGTTGTCACCAGCGATGCGCGTATCCTGGCTTCGCTGCCGACCATCAAGCTGGCCCTGGAAAAAGGCGCGGCCGTGATGGTCTGCTCGCACCTGGGTCGTCCGACCGAAGGTGAGTTCTCTGCCGAGAACAGCCTCAAGCCTGTCGCCGACTACCTGAGCAAGGCCCTGGGCCGCGAAGTGCCGCTGGTGGCCGACTACCTGGGCGGCGTTGACGTCAAGGCCGGCGACATCGTGCTGTTCGAAAACGTGCGCTTCAACAAGGGCGAGAAAAAGAACGCCGACGAACTGGCCCAGCAATACGCGGCCCTGTGCGACGTGTTCGTGATGGACGCTTTCGGTACTGCTCACCGCGCCGAAGGTTCGACCCACGGCGTGGCCAAGTTCGCCAAAGTCGCTGCCGCTGGTCCGCTGCTGGCCGCCGAACTCGACGCACTGGGCAAGGCTCTGGGCGCACCGGCCAAGCCGATGGCGGCCATCGTTGCCGGCTCCAAGGTCTCGACCAAACTCGACGTGCTGAACAGCCTGAGCCAGATCTGCGATCAACTGATCGTCGGCGGCGGCATCGCCAACACCTTCCTCGCTGCGGCCGGTCACCCGGTCGGCAAGTCGCTGTACGAACCGGACCTGCTGGACACCGCGCGCGCCATCGCCGCCAAGGTCAGCGTGCCGCTGCCGGTGGACGTTGTGGTTGCCAAGGAATTCGCTGAAAGCGCCGAAGCGACCGTAAAACTGATCGCTGACGTTGCGGCTGACGACATGATCCTGGACATCGGCCCGCAAACCGCGGCCAACTTCGCCGAACTGCTGAAGTCGTCGAAAACCATCCTGTGGAACGGCCCGGTCGGCGTGTTCGAATTCGACCAGTTCGGCAACGGCACCAAAGTGCTGGCCGAAGCCATCGCCGAAAGCGCGGCGTTCTCGATTGCCGGCGGTGGCGACACCCTGGCGGCCATCGATAAATATGGCGTGGCGGAAAAGATCTCCTACATTTCCACCGGCGGTGGCGCGTTCCTCGAATTCGTCGAAGGCAAGGTGCTGCCGGCCGTTGAAGTCCTGGAAAGCCGGGCCAAGGCCTGAGGCCGCCCGTTTGGCCAGGCAAAGGAGTGTTCAGATGGTCAAGTCGTTAGCGCTGTTGTTGCTGACCGGTACATTGGCAGCCTGCGGGAGTAACCCGAAGGCCGAGCCGACACCGGCACCCGGCGAGGCACAGAAAGGCTGCTACCAGGCCGACTGGCAGGCCGAAACCAACCCGGTGCTGAACAAGCGCTCGGGGCCGGAAGGCCTGGACAAATACGAGACGCAAACCCCGGCCAAGGAACATGGTTGCCCTTGACCGGTCTGACTCTTTAACTCAGGGCCGGCGGCGTGCGCTGCCGGTCGAGGAACACGGATGAAAGGCTTGATCGCCGTTGCGGCACTGGGATTGTTGGGTGGTTGCGCGCAGTGGAACCCGTTCCAGTCGTCCGCCCCTGTGGATAACTGGACCACCTGGACCTGCGACAGCCAGGCCAAGGTGCTGTGGCGCTACACCGATGCCGGCCAGAAAGCCGTCGATGTGCGACTGGGCGGCGGCGATCAGGTCTATCGCCTGAAAGAAGAGCCGGGCGCCTCGGGCGCGTTGTACAGCGACGACATGCTGGCGTTTCACATCAAAGGTAATGAAGGCCTGGTTTACTGGGTCGCAACCAATGATCTGATCGGCCGGGGCTGCAAAGCCGAATAAAACAGAATCTGCTTTATCGAATCACCAGGCCGGGCCTCAACCCCCGATCTGCAATCACTTGAATAGCCGCCGCCGCTCCGGCAGGCTGGCACGATTAACGACCCAAACCGGGAGAGACACACACAATGGCACTTATCAGCATGCGCCAGATGCTGGACCACGCAGCCGAGTTCGGCTACGGCGTTCCAGCCTTCAACGTCAACAACCTTGAGCAGATGCGCGCCATCATGGAAGCCGCTGACAAGACTGACTCCCCGGTGATCGTCCAGGCTTCGGCCGGCGCTCGCAAATACGCCGGCGCGCCGTTCCTGCGTCACCTGATCCTGGCCGCGATCGAAGAATTCCCGCACATCCCGGTGTGCATGCACCAGGACCACGGCACCAGCCCTGACGTCTGCCAGCGCTCGATCCAGCTGGGCTTCAGCTCGGTGATGATGGACGGCTCCCTCGGCGAAGACGGCAAGACCCCGACCGACTACGAATACAACGTTCGCGTAACTCAACAAACCGTCGCCATGGCTCACGCCTGCGGCGTTTCGGTTGAAGGCGAGCTGGGCTGCCTGGGTTCGCTGGAAACCGGCATGGCCGGTGAAGAAGACGGCATCGGTGCCGAAGGCGTTCTGGACCACAGCCAGATGCTGACCGACCCGGAAGAAGCCGCTGACTTCGTCAAGAAGACTCAGGTCGACGCCCTGGCCATCGCCATCGGCACCAGCCACGGCGCCTACAAGTTCACCAAGCCACCTACCGGCGACGTGCTGGCCATCGACCGCATCAAGGAAATCCATAAACGTATCCCGAACACCCACCTGGTGATGCACGGTTCCTCGTCGGTTCCACAAGAGTGGCTGGCGATCATCAACCAGTACGGCGGCGACATCAAAGAAACCTACGGCGTACCGGTTGAAGAAATCGTCGAAGGCATCAAGCACGGCGTGCGCAAGGTCAACATCGACACCGACCTGCGTCTGGCATCCACCGGCGCCATGCGTCGCCTGATGGCCACCAACCCGAGCGAATTCGACCCGCGTAAATTCTTCGGTGAAACCGTGAAGGCGATGCGCGATGTATGTATCGCTCGTTACGAAGCTTTCGGCACTGCCGGCAACGCTTCGAAGATCAAGCCGATCTCGCTGGAAAGCATGTATCAGCGTTATCTGAAGGGTGAGTTGAACGCCAAGGTCAATTGAGACTGGGTGTTTAGCTGATTTAAAGAAAACCCGCCGAGAGGCGGGTTTCTTTTTGCCTGAAATTTCACGGCGAGCTCATATTTCTGCTGCGTGAAATGTCACCTGTAACGGACAAAATCTGGATCGGCTTGGCCGAAGTCCGATATGGGTGACATTTTTATGGTCTGCGCAGCTTGTAGCGGCTTTAGTGAGAAGTTGATGGTTAAATAAATCCGTTCCCTTTGATTCATTGTTTGTTTTCTTGTGTTTTATTTAGTGAAGGTGATGTTGTATGTTTTACCTACATTCGGTCCTCCACGATCGACGCGAACAGTGCCGTTCAAATTGGAGTAACTTCTATCAGGTGAACTCATGCTGATAATAAGGACGTTATATTCCGGGGCTCCTGCTTGTGCTCGAAGGTCGAAGGATACAGCGGATTCATCTGATAAATTTTGATAGGCGAAACTCCCGTCAACGGTAAAGGTAAGTCCGTAATAATCCATTGTGGCCTGTGAAATGTTGCCTGTTTGCGGGTCGGAATCAATAATGATGAGAGTGGCGTTATGACTCTCGCCGGCATCATACACGCGCCCGTAATAGGTTCCGTTCGGATTGACCTGGCCCATGACCTTTCTCCTTCATGTCTTCGTGGAATATTAAAATTTAGGAACTTTTTTCTGTGCCGTTCATGATGTTAGTTTTTAACTCGAGTTGCAGCACCTGTTATAAATGACAGTTTTTAATAATTATTTGGAATGGTTTTTGATTTTTTTGATATTTGGACAGGCGTGGCGATGAAAGGCAGCTGGTTTGTTGTTTTTAATGTGAAAAAATCGGACGCAGATGCTTGGGGAAATGCTGAGAGTAATAGAGGGGGCGACTCAATGAGTTCGCCCCTTTTTGCACTTATTACTTCGGCTCGACGTGATCCAGCGCCTGATTCACCGCCAGTTCCCCAAGCATCACCACTTGTGCGATACCCAGCGCGGTTTTGCGGTGGAATGGCGGGAGTATCGCGGCGAAGTTGTTGAGCATTTCGCTGGCGGAGCCGAGGGTTTCGCTGGCGTTGGCCAGCAGGGATTCGGTGTTGCAGGCGGGGTTGGCGAAGTACATGCGGTCGGGTTCGTTGACCGTGACCATGATGCGGGCGCCGGGGCAGAGGTAGTGGTCGAGGGCGCGTTCGGCGGCTTCGTTGAGTTTTTTGGGGTCGAGGGAATCGTAGGGGGAGGCCGGATCTGTTTCTGGCGGGTTAGGCGTAGGTTTGAACATAAGCTGAAAACTCCTGTAAGGAGCTGCCGGTCCTTCCCTACTAAAAGAAGGGTGGCAGCTGTGCGCAGGTTAGTAGACCGGGGAGTATTCAGCATTGACCGGCGCGCCGAAGCGCCCTGCGCACAGCCACCATCACAGTCAGACTGGAATGTCTGATGGATAGCGCATTGCACGTAGCTGAAAACACCACGGGCTACTAAACCCGATCACTGCGAATCAGTGACCCGAATCAAGTTACCGACGGCCCTCCAGGCGCACAAGCCGGCGGATTCTGGCGTAGCGGTAGGCCGCGACGCAAGCCGTTGTAGGCTTCAGGAAGTAACGCGAACCGTCTTTAAACAGCAGCCTTAAACGGTCACGCGGCTGCTATTTATCGTGATCGATATCCAGCTTGCTGAACGTCACCTGCCCACCCTCGCTGGTGTACCCGGTGTTGTCCTGCACATACACGCCGGCCTTGAAGTACAGCGGTTTGTTGCGCCACGTCGCGCTGATCTGCGAGTCCCACTGATACCCGGCCGCGCTGATACCCAGCGCACCACCGGGGCTGAGGTGAATCAGGTAGTTGAACTCGCGATCCAGTTTGATTCCGGTCGCGAGGGTAATCACCCGGCCTTCGTCATCATCCGGATGCATGCGCACCTTGATCACCAGGTTGCCGGAGTCCAGTTTGCTCTTGTACTGATACTCGAGTTTCACCAGCGGTTTCTGGCTTTCATAGGCGTGGATCTGGCCGATGACGATCTTGCCGGAGCTGGGCACTTTGTTGACCGAGAGGGTCGCGCGTAGCAGGTTGTCGGCGTCCGGGTAGTACCAGTTGCGCAGGGTGCCGTTGCTGAAGGTTTCGCGCAGTTCGGTGCGCGGGTAGATGGCGTTTTCGGTTTTCGAGCCGGTCACCGGGGACCAGAAAAACAGGGTGCCGGTGTCGGAATGGAAGTACTGATCCTTGAAGCCGTTCACCAGTCTGGAGGTTTCGACGGTGTGGGGCGGGCTGCCAACGGGAACGCTGAGGTTCCAGGTTGCGAGGTCGATCATGTCGGTTCTTCCACTCTGTTTCTGCTGCACGCGCGTGCCAGAAGCTCTAGCCCGCGCCTCTTGGGGGCGGCCTTTATAAGCGTAGAGGGATTTTTTGTTAACGGCCGTCTGGCGGATGATTGGCGCCAACATCCTGTCGAAATGCCATGTTTCCCGGTTTTCGGGGGCTGCAGCGATGACCGTTAGTCGGCTACTTACCGGTTTGGTTAAATGATGGCCTGATGACAGCTACTGCTTTTTCGGATCCAGGACTAGAGTGAAGGCTCAGTAACAGTACGGTTTTCACGAGAAACCGGCCGCGTCCCGATTGGATGTCCCGACAAGAGAAGCAGCATGGAATGCGCGCAAACCCAGCCAGGTGAAGGCAGCTCCGTCCTTTTGATCGTTGATGATTACCCTGAAAATCTGATCAGCATGCGCGCGTTGCTGCAGCGCCAGGACTGGCAGGTCATGACCGCGGCTTCCGGTTTCGAAGCCCTCAGCCTGTTGCTCGAACACGACATCGACCTGGTGCTGCTGGATGTGCAGATGCCGGGCATGGACGGTTTCGAAGTTGCACGCCTGATGCGCGGCAGCCAGCGAACGCGGCTCACTCCCATCATTTTCCTTACCGCCAACGAACAGTCCCAGGACGCCGTGATCAAGGGCTATGCCAGTGGCGCGGTGGATTACCTGTTCAAACCGTTCGACCCGCAGATTCTCAAGCCCAAGGTCCAGGCGTTGCTGGAGCATCAGCGCAATCGCCGGGCCTTGCAGCGCCTGAGTCAGGATCTGGAATCGGCGCGGGCCTTCAATGCGTCGGTGCTGGATAACGCCGCCGAAGGGATTCTGGTATTGGCCGAGGATGGCTTGATCCGCTTCGCCAACCCGGCGATTTCCCGATTGCTCAATGCGCCGGTGAAGGAACTGGAAGGGCAGGAGTTTCTCGATTTCCTGCAGAAACCGCACATTCCGCTGTGGGCCGATTCGGAGTTTTATGCCAGTTACAAACGCGGCGAGACGCTGCGCTTACACGACGCGTTGCTGCGTACCGCTCCGGGCCAGCAAGTGCCGGTGGCGCTGTCCTGCGCGCCGTTGCCGAGCGAGCAGCACGCGATGGTGGTGACGGTGCTGGACATGTCGGTGGTGCGGCATCTGCATCAACAGCTGGAATTTCAGGCGGTCACCGATCCGTTGACCGGGCTGCTCAATCGCCGTGGTTTTTACCAGACGGTGGAAAACCTGCTGTTGCGCGGTGAGCGCAGTGACAGCAGTTGGGTGTTGATGTACCTCGATCTCGATGGCTTCAAACGGGTCAACGATTCTCTCGGCCACGATGCCGGCGACCGGGTGTTGCGCTGGGTCTCCGAACAACTGAAAGCCTGCCTGCGGCCGTTCGACATTCTGGCGCGGATGGGCGGTGACGAGTTCACAGCGCTGCTTGATCTGGAATTCCCCGAACAAGCGGCGAAGATCGCTGAGAAACTCATCGAACGGGTGTCGATCTGTCAGCAGATCGAAGGCATGGACATTGCCCTTGGCGCCAGTATCGGCATCGCCACGTACCCGGATTGCGGCAACAACCTCGACGGTCTGATGCGCGCCTCGGACATTGCCATGTACGAAGCCAAGCGCGCCGGGCGTCAGCAATATCGCTTCTACGATCACGAAATGAACGGCCGCGCGCGCTCAAGGCTGATGCTGGAAGAGAGCGTGCGCAACGCCATCGAGAACCGGGATTTCAATCTGGTGTATCAGCCGCAAGTCGCGATTGGTGACGGCCGGATTCGCGGTTTCGAGGCATTGCTGCGCTGGCAGCATCCGAGTGTCGGCGACGTGCCACCGGGGCTTTTCCTGCCGTTGCTGGAAGAGGCGACGCTGATCAGCCGGCTCGGCAGCTGGATCTATCACCGCAGCGCCGGGCAGCGTAAGGCCTGGGAGTCCGCGTTTTCCAGGGATCTGGTGCTTGGGGTGAGCCTGAGCAATACCCAGTTCGGTTTGCCGAATCTGGTGACCGAGTTGCGCCAGGTGCTGGAGCGCCATGGCTTGCAGCCGCATCAGATGGAAGTGGAAGTGACCGAAGAGGCGCTGACGATCAACCCGGACGAGACCCGCAAACAGCTGAAGCTGCTGCGCAATCTCGGGGTGCGGGTGGCGCTGGACGATTTCGGCTCCGGGTCCTGCTCGCTGTCGCATCTGCGGGATCTGGAGCTGGATACGCTCAAGCTCGATCGCCACCTGATCGCCCGATTGCCCGACTCGTCCCGGGACGCCTCGCTGGTGCGCACTGTCATTGATCTGTGCAAGGAATACGGGTTGCTGGTGATTGCCGAAGGCGTGGAAACCGTCGAGCAATATCAATGGCTGCAAGCCCATGGCTGTGAGTACGTGCAAGGCTTCCTGGTGGCGCGGCCGTTGGTCGCCGAGGACGCGACGCGCTTTGCCGAGCCGTTCGACTGGAGCGCGTTGGCCGGTTGAATTCGCTACACTGGCGGCCTTTTCATGACCCGTGCCGCCCATGACCGCGTTGAAATACCTCCAGGCCTATCCCGCGCAATTGCAGGATCAGGTGCGCCAATTGATTGCCGAAGATCGCCTTGGTGATTACCTGAGCCAACGTTATCCGGGCCGCCACGATGTGCAGAGCGACAAGGCGTTGTACGGCTACGCGTTGGACTTGAAACAGGAGTACCTGCGCAACGCTCCGGCCATCGACAAGGTGCTGTTCGACAACCGCCTCGACCTGACCCACCGCGCCCTCGGTCTGCACACCACGGTCTCTCGGGTGCAGGGCGGCAAGCTCAAGGCCAAGAAAGAGATTCGCATTGCCTCGCTGTTCAAGGAGGCCGCGCCTGAGTTCTTGAAGATGATCGTCGTGCATGAACTGGCGCACTTCAAGGAGTCGGATCACAACAAGGCGTTCTATAAATTATGTGAGCACATGCTGCCGGGCTATCACCAGATCGAGTTCGATCTGCGGGTGTACCTGACGTGGCGGGACATGCAATAAGACATCAAACAACGGAGCGCATGCATGGACGTGAGCAAGACCAAGAGCAGTTTCTACCGGCGCTTGTACGTGGCGTATCTGATCGACAGCGGCCTGGCCAGCAGCGTACCGGCGCTGACCGACGTCACCGGCATGCCCCGGCGCACGGCGCAGGACACCATCGCGGCACTGGCGGATCTGGATATCGTCTGCGAGTTCGAGCAGGAAGAGGGCGCACGCAATCATGCGGGGCGCTATCGGATTCGCGAGTGGGGGGCGATTGATCGGGGGTGGATCGAGCGGAATTTGCGGCAGATCAAGGCTGTTCTCGAGTATCCCTGACCTGAGTAGCCCCTTCGCGGGCACGCCCGCGAAGGGGTAGCCTCAAGACCGACGCATCCCGATATGCGGAATGTCATCCTCCAGATATTCCTCACCCGCCACCACAAACCCGTACCGCCCGTAATACCCCTGCAAATGCGCCTGGGCCGACAGATAGATCGGCACTTCAGGCCAGCGCTTTTCGGCTTGCTTCAGCGCCTGCTCCATCATCTCGTGCCCCAAGCCTTTGCCACGTCCTGCTGGCGCCGTCAGTACACGGCCGATCACCACGTCGCCTCCCTGGGATTCCGGGTCCAGCAGACGCAGATATGCCACCAGTTGATCACCGTCCCAGCCCATCAAATGGCAGGTGTCCCCGTCCAGATCCTGGCCGTCCGGGTCCAGGTACGCGCAGCGCTGTTCGACCACGAACACTTCCGAGCGCAATTTCAAAATGGCGTACAGCTGTTCCAGTCCCAGATCGCTGTGATGTTTGCAGACCCACTCGATTGTCATCTTCCGATTCCTTGAACTACGTCGCCCGATACTAAGCGCCACGTCGAAATATGTCTGTATGGCTGAGAAATCTGTGACAAAGGCCAAAATGCCATCATTCCCTTCTGGCGGCGCCGACATCTTTGTGTAATCTGCTGAGAAGCGCTGTGCAACGGCTTCAATGAGCTAAGGTTAGGGCCTGGGATTCGCCGGTACGGGGCCTTGGGGTTTTGACTGAAAACACGCCGGGCGGCCCGCCCGCTAAGGATTTTCAAGCATGCCGCGATTGCATCGAGCGTTGGCTTTGATCGGATTGCTGTTGCTGGGTCAAAGCGCTGCAGCGGAGAAACTGCGTCTGGTCTTCGACGTCTGGCCACCCTTTACCGATGACACACTGGTCAACGGCGGGCTGGCCACGGACATCGTCAGCACGGCCCTGGCCCGGGCCGGTTATGCCAGCGATTACGAACAGGTGCCGTGGGCGCGGGCGCTGCTCGGGGTTGGCGAGGGGCGTTACGACGTGCTGGTCAACGCCTGGTATAACGACGAGCGTACGAAGCTCGGGCAGTTTTCTGACGAGTACCTGCTCAACCGCGTGCGTTTTCTCAAGCGCAAAGACACGCCCATCGAATACAACAACTTGCAGGAACTGCACACCTATCCGATTGCGGTGGTGCGCGGCTATGCCTATTCCGCGCCGTTCGATGCCGACACGGCGCTGCAGAAAGTCCCTGTGCATAACTTCGCCATGGCCGTGCGCATGCTGGCGGCGGATCGGGTCAAGCTGACCCTGGAAGATGAATACGTCGCCCGCTATTACCTGGCCCGTGAATCACCGAAAGTGCGCAACGCCGTGGAGTTCCTGCCCAAGCCCTTGAGCGAGAACAGTCTGCACATTCTGGTCAGCCTGAAGAACCCGGAGCACGAACAGATCGTGGCCGGGTTCGACAAGGCGATTGCGGCGATGAAGGCCGATGGCAGCTATGACAAGTTACTCAGGCAGCATGGCATGTGAGGCGGCTCAATCCTCGGCGGTGTCCTTGATCAAGTGCGCCGCCAGCGTCCGCAACGGGCCTAGCTGACGGCAGATCAGCGCCAGTTGCGTCTGCACCAGTCGCTGGCCTTCGTCGATCTCGTCCGCCATTTGCTCAAGTTCATTGGCCAGCGCTTCTTCTTCATCGCTCTGGATCGCAATCGGCTGTTTGCTCGCCAGCCCCTGGGCGATCTCGTCGATGCTGCTGGCCAGTTTCACCCCGGCGCCATCGATCAGATGCTCACGCACCTCGGCCGGCAACTGGGTTTCCCGGTGTGCGCCGAGGCCCGACAGATAACTGAGCAAGGTGTGTGACAGCACCAGGAAGCGGAAGCCGACGTCGGCTTCCTTCCGGAAATGCCCCGGCTCCATCAGCATGTTTGCCAGCGTGGTCGACAGCGCCGCGTCGGCGTTGTGCGCGTTGCGTCGGGCGAGGCGATAGGCGAGGTCGTCGCTCTTGCCGGCGGCGTATTGCTGCATGATCTGGCGCAGGTAGATGCTGTTGCAGGTCAGGGTGTTGGCCAGCACTTTGTTCAGGCGCCGACCCTGCCAGTCCGGCAGGAACAGGATCACCGTCAGGCCTGCGATCAGACTGCCGAGCAGGGTATCGAACAGCCGCGGCACAAACAGCCCGTAACCGTCACCGACCTGGTTGAAGCAGAACAGCACCATGATCGTGATGGCGGCGGTGGCCACGGTGTAGCGGGTGGTGCGGTTGGTGAAGAACACCACGCCGGCGGCGATGGCGAAGCACGACTGCACCAGCGGGCTCGGGAACAGATCGAACAGCGCCCAGGCGATGGTCAGGCCGATGGCGGTGCCGAGAATCCGCTGGCCGAGTTTGCGCCGGGTGGCGCCGTAGTTCGGCTGGCAGACGAACAGCGTGGTGAGGATGATCCAGTAACCCTGCGACGGGTGAATCAGGTGCACCATGCCGTAACCGATACTCAGCGCCAGCGGCAGGCGCAGGGCATGGCGGAACAGCAATGACGTCGGCGTCAGCTGCGTGCGCAGACGGGTCAGGACATCCTTGAAGTTGCGCGGCGAGCGGTCGAGCAGGCTGCTGTCGGTGGCATCGGCCAGGGCATCAGGGTTGCTGGCGTCGCTGAGCAAACGGTCGAGGGTGCCGAGGTTGGCCGCCAGTGCCCGCAGCGAACGCAGCAGTCCGCGCCAGGCCGGGTTGCTCTGGATGCGCAGGTGTTCGAGGGAGGCGTGCAGGTCGCTCAGGGCTTCGGCGAATGTCGCGTCGTAGATGAATGGCTGGCGCATCTGGATCGATTCGGCCAGCGCCCGACAGGCCTTGCCTTGCTGGCGCAGCAGGCGTTGGCAGCGGAACAGCACGTCGCTGTGGAAAAACGCCTCGGCCAGCGCGTTGTAAGGGTAGTGCGAAGAACTGGCGCGTTCGTGAATGTCCTGAGCGAGGAAATACAGCTTCAGGTAGCGGCTGACTTTCGAGCCGGGGCGCCCGTTGCCGACGCGGTGCAGGATGATTTCCTTGGCGCTGTTCAGTGCTGCGACGACACGACCGTTTTGCTGGGCCAGTTCCAGGCGCCGCGCTTCGACGTCCAGTTGACGGATCGGCTCGAACAGCGAGGCTTTCAACTTCAGGTAATAACCCAGCTCACGGAACAGCCGCGCCAGGCTCTGCTGCACCGGCTGGTTGGAGAACATCGCCTGCCACAAAACCGACAGCAGGCCGTACCACGCGGCGCCGGCCACCAGCAGCATCGGTTCGTGCCAGAAATCCGTGACCGCGCCGCCGCGCTGGTCCACACCGATCATGGTGTAGACCGAGAGAATCAATGTCGCCGAGGCAATCGCGCCATAACGTTCGCCGAGCGCGCCGAGCATGGTCAGGCCGAAACTGGCCAGTGCCAGAGCGATGACGAACACGATGGGGTAGGGGAACAGCAATTCCACCGACAGCGCCGCAACGCTGAAACACACCAGCGTCACCGCCAGTGCGTTGAGGCGGCCCTGCCAACTGTCGTCGGTCTCGGCCAGGGCGCTGGCGATGATCCCGAGGAACAGCGGGATCAGCAGCCCCATTTCATCCTGATACCAGCACAGCGCCATGCTGCCGGTCAGGGCGATGAACACCCGCACGCTGTAGCTGAATTTATCCAGCGCCCACAGGCGCCGCAAAGACTGACGAAACGAGGTCGAGGACATGAAGTGCGAAGGCCTTCCGAGGCGATGCCGCTAAATTGAGCCAGTAATGACGCCGACGCAATGGCGCCGATCACATCTGACAGCAAAAAGTGTTCCGCACGACCTTCAAGTCAGACGTATTGCGCCGCCGCGTAACCCGATGCCCAGGCCCACTGAAAGTTGAAGCCGCCCAGATGCCCGGTGACATCCAGCACTTCGCCAACAAAATAGAGGCCCGGGCTTTTCAGCGATTCCATGGTCTTGGACGACACTTCGCGGGTGTCGACGCCACCGAGGGTGACCTCGGCAGTGCGGTAGCCTTCGGTGCCGGCCGGGACGACTTTCCAGCTGCCGAGTTTCTCGGCGATGTCTGCCAGTTCGGCGTGGGTGTACTGCTTTATCGGTTTGGAGACGAACCAGTTGTCCGCCAGCAGGTTGGCCATCTTCTTGGTGAAGATTTCGCCGAGCAGGGTTTTCAGTTCGCTGTTCGGGCGCTCGGCGGTCTGTTGTTGCAGCCAGCTCGCGGCGTCGTGATCCGGCAGCAGGTTGATCTCGACGGTATCGCCCGGTTCCCAGAACGAGGAAATCTGCAGAATCGCCGGGCCGCTGAGGCCGCGGTGAGTGAACAGGATGTTCTCGCGAAAGCTCTGGTCGTTGCAGCTGACCAGGCAATCCACCGAGGTGCCCGACAGTTCGGTGCACAAATCCTTGAGCTGATCGGTGATGGTGAACGGCACGAGCCCGGCGCGGGTCGGCAGCAGGTCGTGGCCGAATTGCCTGGCAACCTGGTAACCGAAACCGGTGGCGCCCAGCGTCGGGATCGACAGGCCACCGGTGGCGATCACCAGCGACTGGCACTGGATCTGGCCGAGGGTGGTGTCGAGCAGGTAGCCGCCCTCGACTTTCTCGATGGTCTGGATCGAGGTGTCCAGATGCAGATTGACGCCGACCTGATCGCACTCGTCCAGCAGCATGCCGAGGATGTCGCTGGATTTGTTATCGCAGAACAGCTGGCCGAGTTTTTTCTCGTGATAGGGCACGCCGTGCTTGGCGACCATGCCGATGAAATCCCACTGGGTGTAGCGGGCCAGCGCGGATTTGCAGAAGTGCGGATTCTGCGACAGGAAATTGCCCGGTTCGGTGTACATGTTGGTGAAGTTGCAGCGCCCACCGCCGGACATCAGGATTTTCTTGCCGGCCTTGTTCGCGTGGTCGAGCAGCAACACCTGACGCCCGCGCCCGGCGGCGGTCAGTGCACACATCAACCCAGCGGCGCCAGCGCCAATGATCACGACTTCGGTAGAGCGCAAAACGGTGTCCTCACACAACGATCAGTATCGGTTTCGGTAACGCTCAGGTCAGAGGACGCGAACGCGCAGCGAACGACCCTTGATCTTGCCGTTGTTCAAGCGCTGCAGCGCCTGCATGACCACGGTGCGTTCAACTGCCACGTAAGACTGGAAGTCGAAGATCGCGATCTTGCCGACCTGGGTGCCCGGAATCCCGGCCTCACCGGTCAGTGCGCCGAGAATGTCGCCCGGACGCACCTTGTCCTTGCGTCCGCCGGCGATGCACAGCGTGCTCATCGGCGGTTGCAGCGGGGCACCGCCCTGGGATTTCAGGTTGTCCACCTGATCCCAGTTCAGCGGGGTTTTCTGCAGTTGTTCGATGGCCTGGGCGCGGTGCGCTTCCGACGGCGCCACCAGGCTGACCGCGATGCCTTTCTCGCCGGCACGACCGGTACGGCCGACGCGGTGAATGTGGATTTCCGAATCCCGGGCCAGCTCGACGTTGATCACCATGTCCAGCGAATCGATATCCAGACCACGGGCGGCAACGTCGGTGGCGACCAGTACCGAAGTGCTGCGGTTGGCGAACATCGCCAGTACTTGGTCGCGGTCACGCTGTTCCAGATCGCCGTGCAGGCCGACGGCGGAAATGCCTTTGGAGGTCAGGTGATCGACGGTTTCCTGCACCTGCTGCTTGGTGAAGCAGAAGGCCACGGTGGAGGCCGGACGGAAGTGGTGCAGGACCTTGGTCACCGCGCTCATGCGCTCTTCCGGGGAAATCTCGTAGAAGCGCTGTTCGATCTGGGTGTCGTCGTGAAACGCTTCGGCTTTCACCGTCTGCGGATCGCGCATGAACTTCGAAGCGAGTTGCTTGATGCCCACCGGATAGGTGGCCGAGAACAGCAGGGTCTGACGGCGGGTCGGGGTCTGCTCGATGATGTCTTCGATGGCGTCGTAGAAACCCATGTCGAGCATGCGGTCGGCTTCATCGAGGATCAGCGTGTTCAGGCCATCGAGGACCAGCGAACCCTTGCGCAGGTGCTGCTGGATGCGCCCCGGGGTGCCGACGATGATGTGTGCGCCGTGCTCCAGCGAGGCGATCTGCGGGCCGAACGACACGCCGCCACACAGGGTCAGGACCTTGATGTTGTCTTCGGCGCGGGCCAGACGACGGATTTCCTTGGCGACCTGGTCGGCCAGCTCGCGGGTCGGGCAGATGACCAGAGCCTGGCAACCGAAGTAGCGCGGATTGATCGGGTTCAGCAGGCCGATGCCGAACGCGGCGGTCTTGCCGCTGCCGGTCTTGGCCTGGGCGATCAGGTCCATCCCCTTGAGGATCACCGGCAAGCTCTGCGCCTGGATCGGCGTCATCTGGGCATAACCGAGAGATTCGAGGTTAGCCAGCATGGCGGCGGACAGCGGCAAAGTATTAAAAGCGGTGGCGATGGTGGTCACGGGACTGGCCTGCAAAACAAAATGTCGCGCAGTGTAGCAGCCCCGTGCCACTTTCCTCGAAAGTTCTGGACGAACAGTGGTTAATGTTCGATGTGTTCGTCCGGATGTTCATCGGGACGTTTGACGCGCCGCCCGTCCTCTTTCGAGAGTTGCGAGAAGATGGTCGCAGCCAGCATCGCCATCACGCCTACGGTCACGAACGTCAGCTGGAACGCGCCCAGCACGGTTTCAACGCCATCATTGCCGATTTCCGCGGTGAAGCCGCCGAGCAACGCACCGGCGCAGGCCACCCCGAGGCTCAGCGACAATTGCGCAACCACCGACAGCAGGCTGTTGCCGCTGCTGGCGCTGGCGTCGTCGAGATCGATCAGGGTCACGGTGTTCATCGCGGTGAACTGCAGCGAGTTGATCGCGCCGAGAATCGCCAGCAGGCACAACAGCAGCCAATACGGTGTCTGCTCGCTGACCAGGCCCATGCTCGCCAGCATGATCCCCAGCGCCAGCGTGTTGCCGGTGAGCACGATGCGATAACCGAGACGCTCGATCAGCGGCCGCGCCATCCACTTGGCAAACATCGCTGCGGCAGCCAGCGGCAGCATGCTCATCCCGGCCTGCGACGGTGAATAACCCAGCGCCACCTGCAGCAGCAACGGCACCAGAAACGGCAACGCGCCGCTGCCCAGGCGGGCGAACAGGTTACCGATGATCCCCACTGCAAACGTCCGGGTCTTGAACAGTGAAGGCGCGAACAGCGGGTTCTCGACCCGCCCGGCGCGCAGCCAGTACGCGGCCAGACAGGCCATGCCACCGAACAGCAGCAACATCACCCGCAGGTGCGGCAGATGCAATTCGCCAAGGCCTTCCATGGCGATGGTGATCAGAATCATCGCCGCGCCGAACAGCAGGAAACCCAGGCTATCGAAACGCGTGCGCTCGGTGCCGCGCAGGTCGGGAATGAACTTCCACACCGCGTAGCAGCCGATGACGCCGACCGGCAGGTTGATCAGGAAGATCCAGTGCCACGTCAGATACTGCACCATCCAGCCGCCCATGGTCGGGCCGATCAACGGGCCGAGCAGGCCGGGAATGGTGATGAAACCCATGATCCGCACCAGCTCCGAACGCGGGTAGGCGCGCAGTACCACCAATCGCCCGACCGGCAGCATCAGTGCACCGCCGAGGCCCTGAATCACCCGGGCGCCGACCAGCATGGTCAGGCTGCTCGACAGGGCGCAGAGCAGCGAGCCGATGCTGAACAGCAGGATTGCGCCGAAAAAGATCTTCTTGGTGCCGAAGCGGTCGGCGATCCAGCCCGAGGCCGGAATCAGCAACGCCACGGTGAGCATGTAGGCGATGACCACACCTTGCATGCGCAACGGGTCTTCGGCCAGGTCCCTGGCCATGGCCGGCAGGGCGGTATTGAGGATGGTCCCGTCGAGGGACTGCATGAAGAAAGCGATGGCGACGACCCACGGCAACCAGCGGGCGGTGATGGCGTCGAGAGGCGGGCGGTTGGGCATGGAACCTCTTGTGGTGTGGGGCTGTGAATGATCGTTCCCGCGCCAGGCGCGGGAACGATTTGTATCAGAGGGTCAAGGTCAGCCGGCTCACCAACGCCCCCGGCAACAACGCCGACGACGTATTGCGCTGGCTGTAGGTGCTCGCCGACAACAGCAACTCGCGCTCGGCGGTCAATGCTTCCAGCTGCGAACCCAGCAGGCTGTAGGCACTGTCGTCGAAACGCATGGTGCTGACTGGCGCCTGGATCTCGCCATTCTCGACCCAGAACGTGGCAAACCGGGTCATGCCGGTCAGGCGCGCCGCCGGTTGATCCGAGAAGTTCAGATACCACAGGTTGCTGATGTAAAGCCCGGTGCCCAGTTGCTTGAGAATCTCCGCTTGCGGCAGATCACCGGCGCCCATGTTCAGCGCGCTCGGTGATTCGCCACCGCCGGCACCGTTGGCCGTCAGACCGTATTCGGCAGCACTGCGCGAACCCACCAACTGGTCACCCGCTTTGCCTTCGATGATCAACCGCAAATCGCTGCGCGGGTAACCTTCACCGGAAAACGCCGGGCTCAGCGAGCCGCTGACTTTTTCGTCGAGGGACACCAGCGGACTGAGCGTCTGATCGCCGGCATACAGCTTCTGCAACGGGCTGCTCTTGCTGGCAATCGACTGCGCCGAGAAACCGCCCCAGCACAACATGCCCATGATTTCTTCCAGGGCTGCCGGTGCCAGATAGGCGCGGTATTGTCCCGGTGGCAGGGTGCGCAACGGACGACCGAGAAACTCAAGCTGCTCGCGGGCCTGCTGGAAACGTTTGGCGAAACCTTCGCTGCTCCACTCGTGCCCGGCATAGCTGGCTTTCACCGCTTCGCCGTTCTCGTGGAACAGGCTGAAGTCGAAGTTGAAGCTGTTGGCCTGATGCCAGCCGAACGCGCCGGAAGAGCTGGCGAAACCACGGCTGATCGGGCCGGCAGCATAGAAACCGACCAGATCCAGCCCTTCGGCCGCCTCGGCGATTTCAGCGACCACCTGCTCGGTGTCCGGCAGCGGATGCTCCTGCACGTTCTGGCTCTGCCAGCCGTTGTGGTTGAGCAGCAGGTACGGATCCTGCGGCAGCAGCGGCAGGGTTTCGCGCAGTTGTTGCAGGCCTTCGGCGAGGCGTTGCAGGTCGGTTGCCTGTTCGCCGGACAGGGTGATGTGCAGGTCGGCATGGCGGCCATCGTCGATCAGTTTCAGACCGATACCGGCTTGTTGCACTTGCCCGGCCTGACGCACCTTGGCGTGGTTGAAGCGCACGAAGGCCGACGATTCGGCGTCGTAACTCAGCGTGAACTGTTCCGGCTCGCGCACGGCATCGCGCAGCCAGTTGACCAGCACCTTGAAGGCCTCGACCTGGCTCTTGGAAATACTCATCAGGCGTCTCCCCCAAACACATCAACATTGCTGAACACGCAGGCCGGCGAAGCGTGGCCGACGCGGATCACCTGGTTCGGTTCGCCCTTGCCGCAGTTCGGCGTGCCCAGCACCTTGGTGGTGCCAGCGTTGCCGACCGCGCGCAGGCTCTTCCAGAAATGCGCGGAAATGCCCCGGTAATTCGGGTTTTTCACCACACCCTTGAGTTCGCCGTTTTCAATCAACTGGCCCCATTCGCAGCCGAACTGGAATTTGTTCCGCGCGTCGTCGATCGACCACGAACGGTTGGTGCTCATCAGAATGCCGTTTTCGATGCCGCCGATCAGTTGTTCCAGCGACTGGTCGCCCGGCTCGATATTGAGGTTGGCCATGCGGTCGATCGGCGGTCGGTTCCAGCCGCAGGCGCGGCTGTTGGCGACACCGTCCAGGCCCGCGCGGAACTGCGACAGCGCACCGCCCAGCGGCCGCACCAGCAGACCTTCGCGAATCAGGAATTGCTTGCTGGCTTTGGAGCCGTCGTCATCGTGGCCGTAGCTCGCCAGTTCCTCGGGAATGTCCGGATCGAAGGTCACGTTGAGCAGTTTCGAGCCGTATTGCAGGCTGCCGAAATCCGAGGCTTTGACGAAACTGGTGCCAGCGTAATTGCGTTCGTCGCCGAGAATCCGGTCCAGTTCCAGCGGGTGACCGATGGATTCGTGGATCTGCAGCATCATCTGGTCGGGCATCAGCAGGAGGTCGCGTGGGCCTTGCGGGGTGTTCGGCGCGAGCAGCAGTTGCAGCGCCTGATCGGCGACTTGTGTACCGGCACCGATCAAGCCGCAGCGGCTGATCACGTCGGCGCCGCCCTGCTGGCCGAAGTTCTCACGACCGAGGCTGCGGGTCTGGCTGTCGTTGCCGTCGTAGGCGGTGACGTCCAGACCGGGGTAGACGAAGCGCTGGGCCTGGCGCAATTCGGCCCCGGCGCTGCTCAGGTAGATCTGTTCGACGTGGGTGATGCCGATGCTCACTTCCCAGTTCACCAGGCGCTCATCCTTTGGCACCGAGGCGGATTCCGCGCCGAGCAGCTCGAAGCATTCGCTCAGGGACGGGAAGGGTTGTTCGAGATTGGGTGAAAAGTAGTCGGCGCGGTCGCTGGACACCGGCTGCTCGCTCAGGTCGAGCAGGGCGTGGGGCTTGATCCGCCGGGCCTGCTGTTCGGCGCGCTCGAGGGCGGCTTGCAGGCCTTGTTGCGACAGGTCATTGGTCGCGGCGTAGGCTTCGACGCCGTTGACCCGGACGGTAAGCATCGCGCCTTCGTCGCGGCTCAGGCTCGGCGGCTCGGCGACGTTTTTGCGCACCGACAGGTACTGGCCGGACTCGCGTACATACCGCAAGGAAAAAAACTCGGCGCCCGTGCGCAAGGCAGCGAAGCGCTGCTTGAGCTGGGGGTGGAAATCGAACATCAGGGAACCTCCTTGTTATGGGAGTAGCGGCGAAGCGGATTCGGCGGGGAGGGGTGAAACGATTGCGCGAGGACTAGAGTAGGCCTGCGTGTGGGTAGGATCAAGTGATGAGGGGGTGTAGGAGGATTTACTGCTTTGAGTCGGCTGATCGTTCCCACACTGCATGGGAACGATCACCGCCCGGTATTACGACTTACTGAGCAACAGCACTCACATCACGCAGTGCCTTGCCCTTCACCGGCGCATCGCCAGCGACGTAGTACGGCGCCTTGCTGCGCGGCAGTGGCTGACGACCACGGATCTTGTCGGCGATTTTCTCGGCCATCATGATCGTCGGCGCGTTCAGGTTGCCGGTGGTGATGATCGGCATGATCGAGGCATCGACCACACGCAGACCCTGCATGCCATGCACGCGGCCCTGACCGTCCACGACCGCCATCTCGTCGGTGCCCATCTTGCACGAGCAGGATGGGTGGAACGCGGTTTCGGCGTGCTCGCGGATGAACTTGTCCAGCTGCTCATCGGTTTGCACTTCGATGCCCGGGCTGATTTCGCGGCCACGGAAGGCGTCCAGTGCAGGCTGTTGCATGATTTCACGGGTCAGGCGGATGCCGTCGCGGAATTCCTGCCAGTCCTGCTCGGTGGCCATGTAGTTGAACAGGATGCTCGGGTGCTGACGCGGATCCTTGGATTTGACCTGGATGCGACCACGGCTCGGCGAACGCATGGAACCCATGTGCGCCTGGAAACCGTGCTCTTGCACACCGTTGCTGCCGTTGTAGTTAATCGCTACCGGCAGGAAGTGGTACTGGATGTTCGGCCATTCGAACTCTTCGCGAGTACGGATGAAACCGCCGGCTTCGAACTGGTTGCTGGCGCCGATGCCGGTGCCGTTGAACAGCCACTCGGCACCGATGGCCGGCTGGTTGTACCAGAGCAGCGACGGGTACAGCGAGACCGGTTGGGTGCAAGCGAATTGCAGGTACAGCTCGAGGTGATCCTGCAGGTTTTCGCCGACGCCCGGCAGATCGTGAACGACCGGGATGTCGAGGCTTTCCAGCAGTTTCGCCGGGCCCACACCGGAGCGTTGCAGAAGTTGCGGCGAAGCGATCGCGCCGGAGCAGACGATGACTTCTTTACGGGCACGGGCTTCAACGCGCTCTTCGGCAGCGCCGACCAGGTAACGTACGCCAACGGCACGCTTGCCTTCGAACAGAACCTTGTCAGTCAGGGCGTGAGTGACGATGGTCAGAGTCGAACGCTTCTTGGCCACGTCCAGGTAACCACGGGCGGTGGAAGCACGACGGCCTTTCGGCGTCACGGTGCGGTCCATCGGGCCGAAGCCTTCCTGCTGGTAGCCGTTCAAGTCTTCAGTGCGCGGGTAACCGGCCTGCACGCCGGCTTCAACCATGGCGTGGAACAGCGGGTTGTTGCCAGCCTTCGGCGTGGTCACGCTGACCGGGCCTTCGCCACCGTGGTAGTCGTTCGGACCGATGTCGCGGGTTTCCGCTTTACGGAAGTACGGCAGGCAGTCGAGGTAGGTCCAGTCTTCCAGGCCTGGCAGTTTTGCCCAGCCGTCGTAGTCCATCGCGTTGCCGCGGATGTAGCACATGCCGTTGATCAGCGAGGAGCCGCCGAGGCCCTTGCCGCGACCGCATTCCATGCGACGACCGTCCATGTACGGTTCCGGATCGGTTTCGTACGCCCAATTGTAGCGACGGCCCTGCAGCGGGAAGGCCAGTGCGGCCGGCATCTGCGTGCGGAAGTCCATGCGGTAGTCCGGGCCGCCCGCTTCGAGCAGCAGGACGGTGACGCCTTCGTCTTCAGTCAGACGGGTCGCCAGGGTGTTACCGGCAGAACCGGCACCCACAATGATGTAATCGAATTCCTGGGACATTGAATGCACCCTCTTTGAAAGTTGGTCAGGTCAGACAGCCGGCGCTTCCCTTGCGGGAGCGGCGATCAGACATGCCCGCGAAGGCGGCTTCGCGGGCAGCGCACGATGGCGGGTCTTAGAACACCGAGACGTAATCGCCCAGCTCGACCTGTACCGATTTGATGCGAGTGAAGTTGTTCAGCGAGCTGATGCCGTTCTCACGGCCAACGCCCGACTGCTTGTAACCGCCAACCGGCATTTTTGCGTCGGACTCGCCCCAGGCGTTGATCCAGCAGATACCGGCTTCCAGTTGGTGAATCACGCGGTGGGCGCGGTTCAGGTCGCGGGTGACGATACCGGCGGCCAGGCCGAAGTCGGTGTCGTTGGCGCGGCGGATCACTTCTTCTTCGGTTTCGTAGGTCAGGATCGCCATTACCGGGCCGAAGATTTCTTCACGGACGATGGTCATGTCGTCGGTGCAGTCGGTGAACACGGTCGGTGCCACGAACGCGCCCTTGGCGAATTCGCCGTCGGTCATGCGCTCGCCGCCGCACAGAACGCGGGCGCCTTCTTCTTTACCCTTGGCGATGTAGCCCAGCACGTTTTCCATGTGCGCGAAGCTGACCAGCGGGCCGAAGTTGGTGTTTTCGTCTTCCGGGTTGCCAACGCGGATGCGCGCAACGCGCTCGACGATCTTGGCTTCGAAAGCGGCTTTCAGGTGGCTCGGCACGAATACGCGAGTGCCGTTGGTGCAGACCTGACCGGAGCTGTAGAAGTTGGCCATCATGGCGGTGTCGGCAGCGCGATCCAGGTCGGCGTCGTCGCAGATGATCAGCGGGGACTTGCCGCCCAGTTCCATGGTCACGTCTTTGAGCGACGAAGCCGAAGCGCTGGCCATTACCTTCTTGCCGGTGTCGGTGCCGCCGGTGAAGGAGATTTTTTCGATGCGCGGGTGCTCGGTCAGCCAGGTGCCGACTTCACGGCCGCTGCCGGTCAGTACGTTGAACACGCCATTTGGAACGCCGGCTTCGGTGTAGATCTCGGCCAGTTTCAGGGTGGTCAGCGAGGTGACTTCGCTCGGCTTGAAGATCATCGCGTTACCGGCCGCCAGGGCTGGAGCGGATTTCCACAGGGCGATCTGGATCGGGTAGTTCCACGCGCCGATACCGGCAACCACGCCCAGCGGCTCGCGACGGGTGTAGACGAATGCGGTGTCACGCAGCGGGATCTGCTCGCCTTCGATGGCGGGTACCAGGCCTGCGTAGTATTCCAGCACGTCGGCGCCGGTGACGATGTCGACGTATTTGGTTTCGGAGAAGGCTTTACCGGTGTCCAGTGTTTCCAGGGCAGCCAGTTCATCGTTGCGCTCGCGCAGGATGTCGACGGCGCGACGCAGGATGCGCGAACGCTCCATGGCGGTCATCGCGGCCCAGATTTTCTGGCCTTTTTCGGCGCTGACGACAGCGCGCTCGACGTCTTCCTTGGTCGCACGTTGCACTTGTGCGAGGACTTCACCGTTAGCCGGGTTGATGGCTTCGAAGGTGGCATCGCTGCCGGCGTCGGAGTACGCGCCATCGATGTAGAGTTTTTGCAGTTCGAAACGGGCCATAGTGTCCTCGCAAGTGCATAAGTGGTTGGCGTTGACCACCGCGATCAGGCTGCGGTGGCGTTCAGGGGCCGAGCGTTTTCTGTGTGCTCTAGCTCACCTTCTTGGCCAATTGGAAATCCATGTATTCGTAAGCGATCTGTTGCGCCTGCGCAGTGTCGAAAGCGTCTCCCGACAGCGCGCCGCGCAACCACAAGCCGTCGATGAGAGCTGCCAGTCCACGGGCGGCGGTGCGCGCATCTTCGAGCGGCAACACACGGCGGAACTCGCAGCACAGGTTGGAATACAGACGGTGATCGTTGATCCGCTGCAACCTGTGCAAAGACGGCTGGTGCATGCTGGTGGCCCAGAAGGCCAGCCAGGTTTTCATTGCCGGGCCATTGACCTGGCTGGCGTCGAAGTTGCCCTCGATGATCACCTGCAGATGCGCCCGGGGGCTGCTGTCTGCCAGCGCCTGACGGCGCGCGGTGACGTTCTCGCTGAGGACGCTCATCAGATACCGCATCGTGGCGGCAATCAGGCCGTTCTTGTCCTGAAAATAGTGACTGATGATGCCATTCGAGACACCGGCCAGACGGGCGATCAGCGCAATGCTGGCGTCCCCCATTCCGACCTGATCGACGGCCTGCAAAGTGGCTTCGATCAGTTGTTGGCGGCGGATGGGTTGCATACCGACCTTGGGCATCTTGCACATCTCCTTAGGCCTTCCGACGGGCGATGAACGCCGATCGGATTGAGGGCCAGTCTATTTTGTTTTGATTGAACGTTCAATCAACAAAGAATAAGATCTGCGACAAATCGTCGCTGCCTACAGATTTTTCCTACGAGTAAGTGGCGATAAACCGACATCCGAAAATGCTCGAAACCTGCGCGGGGCAAGGTGCGGTTCGACGTTCGATGGACGTGTTGAATGGGCAAGACGCTCGAGGCCAGGTTTCGGATGAACGTCCGGACCTCGGCCACGACGGCGATTCGCGGTGCCATCTCTGCAGGTTCGGGCTTTTTTCGGGGTGTCTTTATATCACCCGCCGGTCGGCTGCCAACTAACCGATTGGTCGGGTTCCGTGTTGCCTTGTGTTCTTCTCTCGCACTGCCTGGAGCATTTGTGCCATGAGTTCTGCCTCGCTTATAAAGACCCCGCCCGAGAAGGTGACGGTCAACGGTTGGGTGTTCTACACCTCTACCGTGCTGATTCTGTTGTTGACCGCCATTCTGATCATCGCCCCGCAAGAGGCCGGCAGAATGTTGGGAGTGGCTCAGGCCTGGTTGTCCCGCAGCTTCGGCTGGTACTACATGGTGGTGATCGCCGCTTACCTGGTTTTCGTGGTGGGCCTGGCGTTTTCCTCCTACGGCAAACTCAAACTGGGTAGCAAGGACGACACCCCTGATTTCAGCTACGGCGCCTGGGCGGGGATGCTGTTCTCGTCGGGTATCGGTATTTCGCTGCTGTACTTCGGCGCGTCCGAGCCGCTGGATCACTACTTCAATCCGCCGGAAGGCGCATCGGCCACCAACCTGGCGGCACGTCAGGCTGTCCAGCTGACCTTCCTGCACTGGGGCCTGCACGGCTGGGCGATCTACGCACTGGTCGGTCTGGCCGTGGCTTATTTCGCTTACCGTCACAACCAGCCGCTGGCACTGCGTTCGGCGCTGTATCCGCTGGTGGGCGAGCGTTGGGTCAAGGGCGCTGCCGGTCATGCGGTAGACGGCTTCGGCATGTTCGTGACCCTGCTGGGTCTGGTGACCAACCTGGGGATCGGTTCGCTGCAAGTGTCCTCGGGCCTGGAAAACCTGTTCGGCATGGAACACAGCAACACCAACCTGCTGATCGTGATCATCGTGATGAGCACCGTGGCGACCATCGCTGCCGTGTCCGGTGTGGAAAACGGCATCCGTCGTCTGTCCAACCTCAACATCATTCTGTTCAGCGGCCTGCTGATTTTCGTCCTGCTGTTCGGCCCGACCCTGCACCTGCTCAACGGCTTCGTTCAGAACATCGGCGACTACCTCAACGGCGTGGTCATGAAGACCTTCGACCTGTACGTCTATGAAGGCGACAGTGCCAAGTCCGACCGCTGGCTGGGCCTGTGGACTCTGTTCTACTGGGCGTGGTGGATTTCCTGGGCCCCATTCGTAGGCATGTTCATCGCGCGTATTTCCCGTGGCCGTACCGTGCGTGAACTGGTGGCCGGCGTGCTGCTTATTCCGCTGGGCTTCACCCTGGCGTGGCTGTCGATCTTCGGTAACTCGGCACTGGACCTGGTGATGAACCACGGTGCGGTGGAACTCGGCAAGACGGCGCTGGAACAGCCGTCGATGGCGATCTATCAGTTGCTGGAACACTACCCGGCGTCGAAAGTCGTCATCGGTGTGTCGATCTTCGTAGGTTTCGTGCTGTTCCTGACCCCGGCCGACTCCGGCGCGGTGATGATGGCCAACCTTTCCTGCAAGGGCGGCACCGTCGACGAAGACGCGCCGCACTGGCTGCGGATCTTCTGGTCGGTCGTGATCACCCTGGTGACCATCGGCCTGCTGTTCGCCGGTAACTTCGAAGCCATGCAAACCATGGTGGTGCTGGCCGGTCTGCCGTTCTCGGTGGTGCTGGTGTGCTTCATGTTCGGCCTGCACAAGGCCATGCGTCAGGACATGCAGATCGAACAGGAGCAGGCGCAACTGGCTGAACGCGGTCGTCGTGGTTTCAGCGAGCGTCTGACTCAACTGGACCTGCAACCGAGCCAGTCGGTGGTGCAGCGCTTCATGGACAAACACGTCACTCCGGCGCTGGACGATGCAGCTGCCCAGTTGCGTGCCCAAGGCCTGGAAGTGCAGACGCTGCTGGGTAAATCCAAGCGTTGCATGGGCGTGCGGGTCGAGATGGAAGAGGGCAACCCTTTTGTCTACGAAGTGAGTCTGGACGGCTACCTGGCGACCCCGACCGAATCGGCCCAGTCCGATGAAGCGCGCCAGCGTTACTACCGCGCTGAGGTGTATCTGCACAACGGCAGCCAGGATTACGACCTGATGGGCTTCACGCAGGATCAGATCACACGCGATGTGCTCGATCAGTTTGAAAGCCATCGGCAGCTCCTTGGCCGGGTGTACAGCTAAAAGCGATTGTTCATTCCCACGCCCTGCGTGGGAATGATGAAAACAAAAACGCCGCGATCCTCTCGCGGCGTTTTTGTGTCTGCTCTCTTTACCCCAGGTTCTTCCCGAGCAGCGCGTGATACAGCTCGCTGTCCCCAAGAATCCCCACCACATGGTTATTGTCGTGCAGCACCAGTTTGTTGCCGGTCTGATAACGGATCTGCAACGCGTCACGCATGCCGATGTTCGAGTCCACCAGCGTCGGACGGCGATCGAGGCCTTCCACCGCTTGCCCCGGCACCCAGTTCTGCAGGTCGAGTACCGAGCCGTTCTTGCGTGCACCCTTGATGGTGTTGCCTTCGGCCAGGTCCAGCCACGAATCGCCGCCCGGATCGAGGCACACCGAACCGTTGATGCGTTTGCAGTTGTCCAGGGTGCGCATCAGGCTGCGACCGCAGAGCACGTTCAGCGGATTGGTGTGGGCGACGAAGGTGCGCACGTAGTCGTCCGCAGGGTTGAGCACGATCTCTTCCGGCACGCTGTACTGGATGATCCGGCCATCTTTCATGATCGCGATGCGGCTACCCAGTTTCAGCGCCTCGTCGAGGTCGTGGCTCACGAACACGATGGTCTTGCTCAGCTTGCGTTGCAGTTCCAGCAATTCGTCCTGCAGGCCCTGACGGATCAGCGGGTCGAGGGCCGAAAACGGTTCGTCCATCAGCAGAATGTCGGCGTCCATCGCCAGCGCGCGGGCCAGGCCCACACGCTGCTGCATGCCGCCGGACAGTTCGTTGGGTTTCTTGTTACGCCACTGGGTCAGGCCCACCAGCTCAAGTTTGTCATCCACCAGTTTGCGCCGTTCTTTCTCGGGACGGCCCTGCATTTCCAGACCGAAACTGATGTTCTCGCGCACGGTCAGCCAGGGCATCAGGGCGAACTTCTGGAACACCATCGCAATGCGCTTGGTGCGCATCATCTTCAGTTCGGCCGGGCTGCAGGAGGCGATGTCGATCTGCTTGCCTTCGTGCTCGACGAACAGCTTGCCACGGCTCACGGTGTTGAGGCCGTTGATGCAGCGCAGCAGGCTGGACTTGCCGGAGCCGGACAAACCCATCAGTACACAGATTTCGCCTTTCTCGATATCCAGGCTGGCCTTTTCAACGCCGACAATCTGCCCGGTCTTTTTCAGGATCTCGTTACGGGTCATGCCCTGATCCAGCAGCTTGAGTGCCTCGCGCGGATCCTTGGCGAAGATAACGTCTACGTTGTCGAAGCGGATTATGCTCATGCGTCACCCCCTACTTTGGCGTCGGGTTGTTTGCAGATACGGTCGAGCATGATCGCCAGCAGTACGATCGCCAGGCCCGCTTCGAAGCCCAGGGCGATATCAGCAGTGTTCAGTGCGTTGACCACCGGTTTGCCGAGTCCGTCGGCGCCCACCAGTGCCGCGATCACCACCATCGACAGCGACAGCATGATGCACTGGGTGATGCCGGCCGCGATGCTCGGCATGGCGTGGGGCAGTTCGATCCGTGAAAGCAGTTGGCGACGCGAGCAGCCGAAGGCCTTGCCAGCGTCCATCAGTTCTTCCGGGACATCGCGGATGCCCAGGTAGGTCAGGCGGATCGGCGCAGCGATGGCGAACACCACCGTGGAGATCAGGCCCGGAACCACGCCCAGCCCGAAGAGGGTCAGGGTAGGAATGAGGTAAACGAAGGTCGGTACGGTCTGCATCAGATCGAGCACCGGCCTCATCAAAGTGTAGAACATCGGTTTGTGCGCGGCGACGATGCCCAGCGGCACGCCGATGACCACGCAGACCAGGGTCGCGAACATGACCTGGGCGAGGGTTTCCATGGTTTCCTGCCAGTACCCCAGGTTGAGGATCAGCAGAAAGGAGGCGATCACGAAGGCGGTGAGGCCCCATTTGCGTTGAATGAAGTGCGCGAGCAGAGCGATGAGGCCGATCAACACCAGCGGGTTGAACCAGGTCAGCGCAAACGTCACGCCGTGGATCATCGTTTCCAGGGTCACGGCGATTGCGTCGAAGGTGCTGGCGCCGTGTTGCGTCAACCATTCAACGAAGCCCGCGATGTACTGGCCTAAAGGGATTTTCTGATCAATCAGCATGGTAGTGAACGTCCGCATGCAAGGAAATAACAGCCCGGGCGGGACTGGCCCGCCCGGCATAAGCGATTACTGATTCAGCTTGGCTTTCACGGCCTCCAGGCCAGGTTTACCGTCAATGGTGGTCACGCCAGCGAGCCAGGTATCGAGCACCTGTGGATTCTTTTTCAGCCAGGCCTTGGCGGCCGCGTCAGGCTTCATCTTGTCGTCGAGGATGTTGCCCATCAGGGTGCTTTCCATGTCGACGGTGAACTCCAGATTCTTCAGCAATTGACCGACGTTGCTGCATTCCTCGACGTAGCCCTTGCGGGTGTTGGTCGCGACGGTGGCCGCGCCGAAATCCGGGCCGAAGAAGTCGTCGCCGCCGGTCAGGTATTGAATCTTGAAGCGCTTGTTCATCGGGTGCGGCGCCCAGCCGAGGAACACTACGGCGGTGTCGCGCTTCTGCGCACGGTCGACCTGCGAGAGCATGCCCGCCTCGGACGATTCGACGACCTTGAAGCCGGCGTCTTTCAGACCGAAGGCGTTCTTGTCGATCATGCTCTGGATCAGGCGGTTGCCGTCGTTGCCAGGCTCGATGCCGTAGATCTTGCCGTCGAGCTCTTTCTTGAATTTGGCGATGTCGGCGAAGTCATGCAGGCCCTTGTCGTACAGCGCCTGCGGCACGGCGAGGGTGTATTTGGCGCCCTTGAGGTTGGTGCGCACCACTTCCACGGTGCCGGCGTCACGGTAGGCCTTGATGTCGTTTTCCATGGTCGGCATCCAGTTGCCGAGGAACACGTCCATGTTCTTGCCGTCGGCCAGCGACTTGTAGGTCACGGGTACGGAGATCATGGTGGTCTTGGTCTTGTAGCCGAGGGCGTCGAGCACCACGCTGGTGGTCGCGGTTGTTGCGGTGATGTCGGTCCAGCCGACATCGGAGAAGTTAACGGTACTGCACTGCGCCGGTTCTGCGGCTTGAGCCAGTAACGGCAGACTCAGCATGGCGGCCAACAACAACGACGGGGAACCTTTCATGGATGGACTCCTTGGTGTTTTTTTTGGCAGTGTTCCGACTGGACCACCGCACTTATAGGTTGCGGTTGGATGGCGTTCTGGAGACAGCTCTGTCACGGCGCCTTGCAATCGAGTCGATACGATCATGTACCAGTGAAAATCTGACGCCTACAGGGTGCGTCGTATCCAGTACAGGGATGGTCGCATCCAGTGTCAGTGACGTCGTTTACAGCTTTTTTCAGCCCTGTTTGGCCATCTGAACCGCATAAAAACGGCGAAAACACGGGCGAAAACCGGCACGGCGTTCGTGGGCATGAGTGCGTCGGTGTCAGACGCCGTGCGACCCGGGAAAAGCCTGATGATGCGGGCATTCCGGCGGATCGCAGCTTGAGCGTAGCAGCTCCGCCAGCGGGCGCTTCACGCCCCGGACCGGCACTCTCAGGAGCTCTGCATCAATGGCTATCAGCGTTTTCGACCTGTTCAAAATCGGCATTGGTCCCTCCAGTTCTCACACCGTCGGGCCGATGCGCGCCGCGGCGCTGTTCGTCGAGTCGCTGCGCGACAGATTCCTGCTGGAGCAGGTTCGGCGGATCGAAGTGCAGCTGTTCGGTTCGCTGTCGGCCACCGGTGTCGGTCACGGCAGCGACAACGCGGTGATCATGGGCCTGATGGGCGAGTGGCCGGACGCGATCGACCCGTCGCAGATCGGCCCGCGGATCCAGGCCCTGCGTGAAACCCACACCCTTTTACTGGATGGTCGTTTGTCGGTGCCTTTTATATGGGCCCGCGACATGCGCCTGATCGACGAGAACCTGCCGTTCCACCCCAACGCCATGACCCTGATTGCCGAAGGCGATCACGGTGAGATTCATCGCGACACCTACTATTCGGTCGGCGGCGGTTTTGTCGTCGATGAGGCGCAGGCCTCCAGCGGTGTGGTGGATCTGGATCGCACCGAATTGCCCTATGACTTCTCCAGCGCCGTCGAACTGCTGGAGCTGTGCAAGCAGAACAACCTGCGCGTGGCCGAACTGATGATGGCCAACGAGAAAGTCTGGCGCAGTGAAGAGGAAATCCGTGCCGGGCTGATGAAGCTCTGGCGGGCGATGCAGGATTGCGTCGAGCAGGGCCTCAAACACGAAGGCATCCTGCCCGGCGGCCTCAATGTGCGCCGGCGTGCAGCCAAGCTGCACCGCAGTCTTCAGGAATTGAACAAGCCCAACGTGATCGGCTCGACCCTCAGCGCCATGGAGTGGGTCAACCTGTTCGCCCTGGCGGTGAACGAAGAGAACGCGGCCGGCGGGCGCATGGTCACGGCGCCGACCAACGGCGCGGCCGGGATCATTCCGGCGGTGCTGCACTACTTCATGAAATTCAGCGAAGCGGTGACCGACGCCAACGTGGTCGACTATTTCCTCGGCGCGGCGGCGGTGGGGATTCTGTGCAAGAAGAACGCTTCGATCTCCGGCGCCGAAGTCGGTTGCCAGGGGGAGGTCGGTTCGGCCTGCGCAATGGCGGCGGCAGGGCTGGCGGAAGTGCTCGGTGCCACGCCGGAGCAATTGTGCAATGCGGCGGAAATCGGTCTGGAGCACAACCTCGGCCTGACCTGCGATCCGGTGGGCGGTCTGGTCCAGGTGCCGTGCATCGAGCGCAATGCGATTGCGGCGGTGAAAGCGATCAACGCGGCGCAGATGGCCTTGCGCGGCGATGGTCAGCACTTTATTTCGCTGGACCGGGTGATCCGCACCATGCGCGATACCGGCGCCGACATGCATGACAAATATAAGGAGACTTCACGGGGTGGATTGGCGGTCAGCGCGGTCGAGTGCTGATACGCCGACAGCGCCGGACCAGTCAAAACTGCGCACCAAGTGAGCATGGACAATAAAACGCGCCACCTTTTGGCGCGTCGCAATCAGATAAGAGTGTTTCCCACCCGCATGGCCGGATTCGCACCGGCTACCGTCCGTCATCCGTGCCAGCGGTGACACTGTAGGACAATCCCCCGCAGCCCTGTTCCCACAAGTGCTACCGATCTGCTCACGCACGCCGGGGCAGGGCTTTCACCGCCGCTGATGGCACTTCGAACAACCTTTCGTCGGACGGCTTGTATAGACGCGTCGCGACGTCGTTTTCAGGAGTTATTGAACAGCCATTCAATTTTAGGCATGGCAATTGCTCTGTCATAACAAAGCCCCGTCTCACGCAAGAGAACGATGGCAATAACAAGAGCCTCCGCCTGAGGCCATCACCTGCTTTGTGTGAGGAGATACCGCGATGACGTCGTTCAACTCCGGGGCTCAACCCCAGAACCGTGCGCCTCAATCCATCGGCTTTCTGCTGCTGGACAATTTCACGCTGATTTCCCTGGCTTCCGCAGTCGAACCGCTGCGCATGGCCAACCAGTTGTCCGGTCGCGAGCTGTATCGCTGGACCACCCTCACCGTCGACGGTGGCCAGGTCTGGGCCAGTGACGGTCTGCAGATCACCCCCGACGCCTCCATGCACAAAGCCCCGGCCCTCGACACCATCATCGTGTGCGGCGGGATCGGCATTCAACGCACCGTTACCCGTGAGCACGTCTCGTGGCTGCAAAGCCAGGCACGCCAGTCCCGTCGCCTCGGTGCCGTGTGCACCGGCAGCTGGGCACTGGCCTGCGCCGGCCTGCTCGACGGCTTCGATTGCAGCGTGCACTGGGAATGTCTGGCGGCGATGCAGGAAGCTTTCCCGCGCGTGGCGATGAGCACCCGTCTGTTCACCCTCGACCGTAACCGTTTCACCAGCTCCGGCGGCACCGCACCGCTGGACATGATGCTGCACCTGATCAGCCGCGATCACGGCCGTGAACTGTCCGCCGCGATCTCCGAGATGTTCGTCTACGAGCGCATCCGCAACGAGCAGGATCACCAGCGCGTGCCACTCAAGCACATGCTCGGCACCAACCAGCCGAAACTGCAGGAAATCGTCGCGCTGATGGAGGCCAACCTGGAAGAGCCGATCGACCTCGACGAACTGGCGGTGTATGTCGCCGTGTCCCGTCGCCAGCTCGAGCGCCTGTTCCAGAAATACCTGCACTGCTCGCCGTCGCGCTACTACCTCAAGCTGCGCCTGATCCGTGCCCGGCAACTGCTCAAACAGACGCCGATGTCGATCATCGAAGTGGCGTCGGTCTGCGGCTTCGTGTCGACGCCGCACTTCTCCAAGTGCTACCGCGAATACTTCGGCATTCCGCCGCGTGACGAACGCGTCGGCTCCAACACCACCCAGCAGGTGGCGATGCTGCCGCTGCCGCAGGCCATCGTGATGTCGCCGCTGTCCGGGCCGATGTCGGCGCTGAGCCAGGCGCGCAACGAGTCGACCTTCGCCAGCGTGCGTCTCTAAAACGAAAGATCGCAGCCTGTGACAGCGCCTTCAGGAAAGGCACTGTCGCAGGCTGCGATCTTTTTTCGGTCAGGTATCAGGCGCGGGTCTGCTGGTACTGCGCCAGGGCCGGCAGCAACTGCTTGTCGATGGCTTCACGCACGATCGGCTGGATACTCGCGCTGCTGGTGTACATCTGCTTGACCATGGTGCGCAGCGTGTTGGCCCGCACATCGTCCAGACCGCGCACGGCGCACTCGCAGGCCTGCTGGGCCGTGGAGCCGGACGGTACTTCGAATCCCAACGACTTGAGTTGGCCCAACAGGTCTTCCTGATCGATCAAATCGGCATACATCATGACGCGAATCCTTCTTTGGCAACGGAGGTCGTGGCTCGATTCTGGTAGGCCTGTACAGGCACGGCAAGGGCGATTTGTCGCAGTGTCCACATTGGCTATGAGCATGTCGTTTTCGGCTAACTTGCCGGCCAGGGGAGTGGGCACACTGGACCCAGCTCGCTTCACGAAGGTTTGGTCACCCTCGGCATGGCAGCTCCTCAACAGTACCCTCGCCCCGATCCTGTCACGGCTTGTATCGGGGCTTTTTTTTGCCTGTGTGTCAGGTAAATCGAGGTGCATTCATCGCCAGCAGGCTGGCTCCCACATTGAAATGCGCTCTTTGTGGGAGCCAGCCTGCTGGCGATGAACGATGACGCGGACTAGCGTTGCAACACCAGAATCCGTGACAGCAGCTCGTCCCGGTCGATGTAGCAGCCCTGAAAATGCCGGGCCCCGGTGGTCGGGTCGAACGCATTGCGGGCATGCAGGGTGCGGCGGTTGTCGAAGCACCACAGCTCGCCCGGATTGAGCCGCTGCATCACCCGGAAACGCGGCTCGCGGGTCATGGCGATGAAGCGCCGATACGCGCGATACAGCAGGGGCATTTGCTCCACGGACGTGTCGAAAGCACCACGCAGAAAGTTGGCCATGCGGATTTCCGCAACCCGGCCTAAGGCATCGAGGGCGATGATCGGCGCGAGACAGCGATAGTCGCTGTGGCGGTCCTTGTTGCGAAACTCCACCGGGATCTCGCACAGTGCCTTGAACGACGCGGGATCTTCCTGGCGCAACGCTTCGGCAATCGCAAAACCGTCGACGAAAATACTCTCGCCACCCTCGGCGTCGTTCATCAGACAATGCAGAAATTGCAGCCCCGGTTGCAGCTCGCGGGTCGGCAGGTCCGTGTGCAGCGGCAAGTTGAAAGCGGTGTAGGCATTGCTGTCGGCATCGGCCTTGGATTGCACGTTGAACAGCACGCCGAAATTGCTCTCGCGGATGAACGAAATGCGCTGGGCGATCAGCTTCAGCGAGCCGGGTTCGGTGGGCACGCCGCGGACCTGGGTCAGGCCGATGTCGCGTACCGCGAGCAACCATTGCAGCAGTGCCGCGTTGTCGTTCATCAGTGCTGAATAGTCGAACACCGGCAACTGCAAATCGCTGTGCCACAGGAAGGATTTAGGCTTGGCGGCAAGGCGTTCTGCACGGGACTCATCGTCATAGGCGTGAGCCCTCAACCATCCGGCATCGAAACGGCTGAGGTGGCCGTCCTGCCAGTCGATACGCAAGCAGCCGTCGGTGTCGATATGCGCGGCAGAGGGCGACAGATCCGGCGCCGCATCGACGATCTCGAACACCTGCTCGCGGGTAACGCTGTAGACGCACTGCGGACACGGGCAGTTGTCCCGCAGCCACACGTGGTGGAACGGGCTGACGCGCCCGTCGGCCCATTCGATCAGAACGCGATCCGCCAGGTTCTGCACGCCGTTCAGCGCGCTGATCAACGGATAAGTACGAAAATCGGCTACTGCGGCGGCGGTCTGCATGGCGGCTCCTTGCGATGGATAGATTTACCGGGCTGGGGGCAGGGCGATGACCCGGCCGATGTAAGTCGGGGCAGGCAGGTCGGCCTGCTCGGCGACGATGGCTTGCAGGCGGCTCAGGGTGTCCGGTGTGAACGGTGCCGAGCGCGGCCCGGCGAGGTCGACGTGCAGCAGCATCTGTTCGTTGCCGGCCAGTTCCTTGTCACCGCCGGCCAGGTGCAGGCTGTGATAGAGATGCAGGCGTTTCTGGTCGTGGCCGATGATCTGCGTGCGCACTTCGACCTCGGCATCGAGCTTCACTTCGTGCAGGTAGTTGAGGTGCAGTTCGAGGGTGAACAGCGAGTGGCCGCTGGCTTCGCGGTTGTTGCTGTCCATGCCGAGACGATCCATCAGGGCGTCGGTGGCGTAGCTGAAGATCAGCAGGTAGAAGGCATCGCGCAGGTGGCCGTTGTAGTCGACCCAGTCGGGGATGATTCTGGTTTGGTAGGTGGTGAGGATGGGCATATTTATCTCCGGGCACGAGCGTTCCCACGCTTTGCGCGGGAACGCTCAATCTGCAATTACTCGCTGAAACTCATTCCATGCTTCTCTTTGGTGGTCTTCACCGCCTCAAGCACCGCCAGCAAGCAATCATCACGATAGCGCTCCAGCGCCGAAATACTGTGGCGGCCCAGTTGATCGCTGGTGCCATCCACCACATCGTCGATCAACTTGTCCGTCAGTTCCGGCGCCGGCAGATACGTCCACGGCAGCTGGAGCGCCGGACCGAACTGCGACATGAAGTGACGCATGCCGGCATCGCCACCGGCCAGGGTATAAGTCAAAAATGTACCCATGAACGACCAGCGCAGACCGGCGCCAAAACGGATCGCATCATCGATTTCACCGGTGGTCGCCACGCCGTCGTTGACCAGATGCAGCGCCTCGCGCCACAGCGCTTCGAGCAGGCGGTCGGCGATGAAGCCCGGCACTTCCTTGCGCACATGCAGCGGGCGCATGCCGAGGGATTCGTAGACTTTCATCGCGGCCTGCACGGCCTCCGGTGCGGTGTTCTTGCCGCCGACCACTTCGACCAATGGCAGCAGGTAAACCGGGTTGAACGGGTGACCGACCACGCAGCGTTCCGGGTGGGTCGAGCTCTCGTAGAACTCGCTAGGCAACAGGCCGGAAGTGCTTGAACCGATCAGCGCATTCGGCTTGGCCGCCGCGCTGATCTTGCTGTGCAGCTCCAGTTTCAGTTCAAGGCGTTCCGGGGCGCTTTCCTGGATGAAATCCGCATCGCGCACGCACTCTTCAATGGTCGTCACAAAACGCAGGCGATCCTGCGAAGCACCCGGCGCCAGACCGTTTTTCTCCAGCGCGCCCCAGGCATTGGCCACGCGTTTGCGCAGGGCCGCTTCGGCACCCGGCGCCGGGTCCCAGGCCACCACGTCGAGGCCGTGGGCGAGGGCGCGGGCGACCCAGCCGCTGCCGATGACGCCGCTGCCCAGTGCTGCGAAGGTTTTGATTTCGGTGATAAAGCTCATGGTCACTTCCTGGAATGAGGCAAAAAAACGGTGAGCGCCAATGGCCCGCCCACCGGGGGAAAGGGTGATTTCAGCCGCGCTGGGTCAGGCCCATCTTCTTGCGACCTTCTGCCGGGGTCAGCACCCGGGCGCCGAGGCGGCTGAGGATCTCGGTGGCGCGTTCGACCAGTTGGCCGTTGGTCGCCAGCACGCCTTTGTCCAGCCACAGGTTGTCTTCCAGACCGACCCGCACGTTGCCGCCAAGCAGCACCGCTTGCGCGGCCATCGGCATCTGCATCCGGCCGATGCCGAAGCCTGCCCACACTGCGTCGGCGGGCAGGTTGTCGACCATGGCTTTCATGGTGGTGGTGTCGGCCGGCGCGCCCCACGGGATGCCCAGGCACAGCTGGAACAGCGGGTTGTCGAGCAGGCCTTCCTTGATCATCTGTTTGGCGAACCACAGGTGACCGGTGTCGAAAATCTCCAGCTCCGCTTTCACGCCCAGCTCGGTGATGCGCTTGGCACCGGCACGCAACTGGGCCGGGGTGGAGACGTAAATGGTGTCGCCGTCGCCGAAGTTCAGGGTGCCGCAATCCAGCGTGCAGATTTCCGGCAGCAGCTCTTCGACATGGGCCAGACGGGTCAGCGGGCCGACCAGATCGGTGTTCGGGCCGAACTCCATCGGGTTCTCGCCCGGGCCGATTTCCAGGTCGCCACCCATGCCGGCGGTGAGGTTGACGATGATGTCGACGTCGGCTTCGCGGATGCGCTCCATGACTTCGCGGTACAGCGCCACGTCACGGCTGAACTTGCCGGTCTGCGGGTCGCGGACGTGGCAGTGCACGACGGTGGCGCCGGCCTTGGCCGCTTCGACGGCGGCTGCGGCGATCTGCTTTGGAGTGACCGGCACATGAGGGCTCTTGGCGGTCGTGTCGCCAGCACCGGTGAGTGCGCAGGTGATGATGACGTCGTGGTTCATGGTGCGTTTTCCTTCAGGCGTGATGGGTCTGTCCGCAGCCCTGGGCGGGCTGCGAAGTGGTTCGTTCGTTGCGGTTTATTTGCTGGTGAGCTGGAGGTTTTCAGCCGCCGGCTTGCCATCGAAGGTGGTCACGCCTTCGAGCCAGCGCTGTTTGTCCTGCGGATGATCCTTGAGCCATTGCTTGGCCGATTCGAAGGCGTCCTTGTGATCGAGCAGCGGCTGCATCATCCGGCTCTCGTCTTCGGCGGTGAACGTCAGGTTGCTCAGCAGGCGACCGACGTTCGGGCATTGTTCGGCGTATTTCGGCGCGGTGACGGTCCACACGGTGGCCATGCCTTCGTTCGGGCCGAGGGCGTCGTCGCTGCCGGTCAGATAAGTCATCTGCACATTGACGTTCATCGGGTGCGGCGCCCAGCCGAAGAACACCACGGCTTCCTTGCGGCGCACGGCGCGGTCAACGGCGGCGAGCATGCCGGCCTCGCTGGATTCCACGAGCTGGAACTTGCCGAGGCCGAACTGGTTCTTGGCGATCATCGCCTTGATCTGGGTGTTGGCGCCCGAGCCTGGCTCGATGCCGTAGATCTTGCCGCCTAGTTCTTTCTCGAACTTGGCGATGTCGGCGAAGGTTTTCAGGCCCTTGTCCGCCAGATAGGTCGGTACGGCGAGGGTGGCGCGGGCATCTTTCAGGCTCGGCGCCGGAAGAACCTTGACCTGATTGGCATCGACGAACGGGGTGATGGTCTGGGTCATCAACGGGTTCCAGTAGCCGAGGAACAGATCCAGACGCTGGTCGCGGATGCCGGCGAAGATGATTTGCTGGGAGGCGCTGGTCTGTTTGGTGCTGTAGCCGAGGCCGTCGAGCAGAACCTGAGTCATGGCGCTGGTGGCGATCACGTCGGTCCAGTTCACCACGCCCATGCGCACGTTCTGGCACGACGCAGGTTCGGCCGCCATGACACTGGCGCTTAAAAACGCGGTACCGCTGAGTGCGAGAACACAGCTGCTGATCAGTCGTTTCATGTCGGGTTCCTCGGCAGGTCGTTATTGTGGGTTCCGGCGTCTGTCGCGCCGGTGATGCCAAGTTACGCAGCAATGCCCCTGTGAAAACGCACTGCGGCGACTGGCTCTTGCACTGTAGCGACCTGTGCTCTTGAACGCCGACGGCAAACGGCGTATCAACGTTGCACGCTACCCGCTGACCGAGTGCGCACCATGTCCCAGGATTTCTACTTTCTGTTGATGCCGGGTTTTTCCGCCATCGGTTTCATCTCCGCGATCGAACCGCTGCGGGTGGCCAACCGCTTTCGCGGCGAGCTGTACCGCTGGCACGTCTTGAGTGCCGATGGTGGGGCGGTGCTGGCGAGCAACGGGATGTCGGTCAACGCCGATGTGGCGCTGGAACCGCTAAAGAAAGGGGCGACGTTGCTGGTGGTCGCCGGGTTCGAACCGCTGAAATTCGCCACCCCGGCGCTGGAGCACTGGCTGCGACGGCTGGACAACGAAGGCGTGACCCTCGGCGCCATCGACACCGGCAGCTTCGTCCTCGCCGAAGCGGGCCTGCTCGATGGTCATCGCCTGACCCTGCACTGGGAGGCCATCGACGCCTTCAAGGAGTCTTATCCACAGCTCAGCGTCACTCAGGAACTGTTCGAGATCGACCGTCGGCGCATCACGTCCGCTGGCGGCACCGCCTCCATCGACCTGATGCTCGACCTGATCGCCCAGGCCCACGGCCCGCAACTGGCGATCCAGGTCAGCGAGCAATTCGTATTGGGGCGGATTCGTCCGCGCAAGGACCACCAGCGCATGGAAGTCGCCACGCGTTACGGCATCAGCAACAAGAAACTGGTGCATGTGATCGGCGAGATGGAGCAGCACAGCGAACCACCGTTGACCACCCTGGAGCTGGCGGAGTCGATCAAAGTGACGCGGCGGCAACTGGAGCGCTTGTTTCGGCTGCATCTGAACGACACGCCGAGCAACTTCTATCTGCGCTTAAGACTGGAAAAGGCCCGGCAGCTGTTGCGCCAGACCGACATGAGCGTGCTGGAAGTCAGCATCGCCTGCGGGTTTGAATCACCGTCGTACTTCACCCGCAGCTACCGGGCGAAGTTTGCCCGGTGTCCACGAGAGGACCGGCGTACTGCTCAGGCCTGAGTTACTTCTTCATCAAAGCCGAGCCGGCCGCTTTGTAAGCCTCATGCTGATACTTGTTCAGCGTGCCCGGCAGCTCGAAATTGTGCTTCTTGGCCTGGGCATTGATCGTCTGCGGCGACAGCAGGGTAACCTCGCAACCGTCCAGCAACTGAAACACGCCCTCGATCTTGAACGTGGTCGGCCCACCGGCGAATTCGCCCTTCTTGCTGCGTTTCTTGATCGCGATGCGATCAATGGCGTTTTCCCGCACGAATGAAGCTACCTGCGCGGCAAATACTTTGACGTTGGCAGCCTCGTCGTCATCGTCCAAGGCGATTTTCTTGGTGCTCAGAGCGACATGGCTCAGCGCCGAACCGTCGAGGGACGCCACGGCGATGATCGCCTCACTGCCTTTGATTTCGATACCGCAGATGTTCATGTGAATCCCTTGATTGGCTGTAGAGGTGCAGCTTACAGCTCGAGCTGGTTGGCAGTGATGCCAAACGCTGCTGCAATCTTCTCGCGAGTGACCTTGCGCGGCTTTGCAACGGTTTCCTGCTGGGCGAAGGCTGGTTGCGAAATGCCCATGCGTTTCGCCACTTCTTCCTGAGTCAGGTTGAGATGTTCGCGCCAGGCCCTGATCGGAGTTGCCCCGTCGACAATGCGACTGACCACCTCATGGGGGATCAGGTCAGGCTCCATTTTCTGCGCGACATACTGTGCGTAAGGAATGACCACGAAAGCGGGCTTGCCCTCGGAATCATTGATGATTTGGATGTCAGTAAGTGCGTTCATCGCGTTTTTTTACCTCTTGAATACTGACCACTTTGATCGCGCCATCCCAGTCGAACATGACACGGTAATTACCGACGCGCAGCCGATAGGCGTAGTCATGACCAACCAGTGCTTTCACATTACCCACATCAGGCATATCAGCGAGCACCGTGATGGCATCTCTGACCTGGCACTGATGAGCGGAATGCAATTTCAGGAGTTGCTTAACGGCCTTTCGAGTCCAGTGGATGCTGTTCATGGCAGAATATAAGTCTTTTATAAGATTTGCGAATCTTTGCTTATATTTTTCAGGTGGCCAATAAACAAAACTTGACGCTATGTTTCATGAAAAGCCCCGAGAACAGAGGCTTCAGACAGGATTTGTGGGGCAGATCTGAACGCTTTGTGGAAAAAGGTTCTTTTGCATCAGAAAGCTGAAAATACTTCCAGCTTTCTCCGGTGAATAAGCGATTACTCCTGCCCAATCGACTCCAAAAACTCGGACCGCTCGTCACTCATCCGCGCCACGCAGTCATTCTGCGCAATCTTGAACGCCTTGCTGCCGTCCGTCGCCGGGAAGGCTTCGACGGCGCAGTCGGCGTCGCGGGTTTTCAGCCATTGTTGCTGGGCGGTCTTGAGTTTGGCGGTGATGTCGGCCAGTTGCGCGGGGTTCTTGCCGTAGGTCGCCTGCATGCGCTCGTTCAGGCTTTTGAAGTTGTCCTGGAGCAGGTCTTCGGCGGTGGTACGGCTGTAGGTCGAGCATTCCAGGGTCTGGACGTCGTTTTCCACCGCGTCGCACGGGTTGTTGTCGGACTCTTCGGCGGCGTGTACGCCGGTCGCAATCAGTGCCAAAGCCAGGAAGATCGATTTCATTGATGTCGCCGCTCTAATCCAGTGGTGTTTCCAAGATGCGGCAGATTCTGGCTCAAGCTCGCGGGCTTGAACAGGTGGCTGGTCGGACCGGTTGGCGACGCTTTGTCGCGGATTGACGCTTTCGGCAATTCCCCTGTCGTTTTTGCACCCGGCTGGTCGCGCACCGAGGCATATGCTGGCCCCAAAGCGCCGGCAGACGATTCGGCGCATGAATCGCCAATAAGGGGACGCCTGATGAGCCCAGCCGAATTACACGCCGACAGCATCGTTATCGACGGTCTGATCATTGCCAAATGGAACCGCGAGCTGTTCGAAGACATGCGCAAGGGCGGTCTGACGGCGGCCAACTGCACCGTGTCGGTGTGGGAGGGCTTTCAGGCCACGGTCAACAACATCGCCGCCAGCCAGAAACTGATCCGCGAAAACAGCGACCTGGTGATCCCCGTCCGCACCACCGCCGACATCCGCAAGGCAAAGGAGCAGGGCAAGACCGGCATCCTCTTCGGCTTCCAGAACGCCCATGCGTTCGAAGACCAGATCGGCTATGTCGAGGTGTTCAAGCAGCTCGGCGTCGGCATCGTGCAGATGTGCTACAACACCCAGAACCTGGTGGGCACCGGTTGCTACGAACGTGACGGCGGCCTGTCGGGTTTCGGTCGCGAGATCGTCGCCGAGATGAACCGCGTCGGCGTCATGTGCGACCTGTCCCACGTCGGCTCCAAGACCTCCGAGGAAGTCATCCTCGAATCGAAAAAACCGGTCTGCTATTCCCACTGCCTGCCGTCGGGGCTGAAAGAGCACCCGCGCAACAAGTCGGATGAAGAGCTTAAGTTCATTGCTGACCACGGCGGCTTCGTCGGCGTGACCATGTTCGCGCCGTTCCTGGCCAAGGGCATCGATTCGACCATCGACGACTACGCCGAAGCCATCGAATACACCATGAACATCGTCGGCGAAGATGCCATCGGCATCGGCACCGATTTCACCCAGGGTCACGGCCAGGACTTCTTCGAATACCTGACCCACGACAAGGGCTACGCCCGCCGTCTGACCAACTTCGGCAAGATCATCAACCCGCTGGGCATCCGCACCGTCGGCGAGTTCCCGAACCTGACCGAAACCCTGCTCAAGCGCGGCCACTCCGAGCGAGTCGTGCGCAAGATCATGGGCGAAAACTGGGTGAACGTCCTCAAGGACGTCTGGGGCGAGTAAGCCGCCGCTTCCCGAATACTTTCCCCCGGCCGTCCGTGCCGGGGGCAACACCAAAATTTTTCTGGAGTTAAGTTTCCATGGCCAAGATCGCCCCGCAATTGCCAATCGAAGTCGACAGCGAGACCGGTGTCTGGACCTCCGACGCCCTGCCGATGCTGTACGTGCCGCGGCATTTCTTCGTCAACAACCACATGGGCATCGAGGAAGTGCTGGGCGCCGACGCCTATGCCGAGATCCTCTACAAGGCTGGCTACAAGTCCGCCTGGCACTGGTGTGAAAAAGAAGCCGAATGCCACGGTCTGGAAGGCGTCGCGGTGTTCGAGCACTACATGAAGCGTCTTTCGCAGCGCGGCTGGGGTCTGTTCAAGATCCAGGACATCGACCTCGACAAAGGCACCGCCAGCGTCAAGCTCGAACACTCGGCGTTCGTCTACGTCTACGGCAAGGTCGGGCGCAAGGTCGACTACATGTTCACCGGCTGGTTTGCCGGTGCCATGGACCAGATCCTCGCCGCTCGCGGCAGCAAGATCCGCACTGTGGCCGAGCAGGTCTACGGTGGCTCCGAAGAAGGCCACGACGACGGCCTGTTCACCGTCAAGCCGTTGTAAGTCGAGGAACCCGCCATGGCTTTCGAAGCAATGTTCCAGCCGATCCAGATCGGCAAACTGACCATCCGCAACCGCGTGCTCAGCACCGCGCACGCCGAGGTCTACGCGACCGACGGCGGCATGACCACCGAACGGTACGTCAAATACTACGAAGAGAAAGCCAAGGGCGGCATCGGCCTGGCGATCTGTGGCGGTTCGTCCGTGGTGGCGATCGACAGCCCGCAGCAATGGTGGAGTTCGGTGAACCTGTCCACCGACCGGATCATCCCGCACTTCCAGAATCTCGCTGACGCCATGCACAAGCACGGCGCCAAGATCATGATCCAGATTACCCACATGGGCCGTCGTTCCCGTTGGGACGGTTTCCATTGGCCGACCCTGATGTCGCCGTCGGGCATCCGCGAACCGGTGCACCGCGCCACTTGCAAAACGATTGAGCCGGAAGAGATCTGGCGGGTAATCGGCAACTACGCACAAGCGGCTCGCCGCGCCAAGGCCGGTGGCCTGGACGGCGTCGAACTGTCGGCCGTGCACCAGCACATGATCGACCAATTCTGGAGCCCTCGCGTCAACAAGCGTACCGACGAATGGGGCGGCACCTTTGAAGGCCGGATGAAGTTCGGTCTGGAAGTGTTGAAAGCCGTACGCGCCGAAGTCGGTGACGACTTCTGCGTCGGCATGCGCATCTGCGGTGACGAGTTCCACCCCGACGGTCTGTCCCACGAAGACATGAAGCAGATCGCCAAGTATTACGACGACACCGGCATGCTCGATTTCATCGGCGTCGTCGGCTCGGGTTGCGACACTCACAACACCCTGGCCAACGTGATTCCGAACATGAGTTATCCACCGGAGCCATTCCTGCACCTGGCGGCCGGGATCAAGGAAGTGGTCAAGGTTCCGGTGCTGCACGCACAGAACATCAAGGACCCTAACCAGGCCACGCGGATTCTGGAGGGCGGTTACGTCGACATGGTCGGCATGACCCGCGCCCACATCGCCGACCCGCACCTGATCGCCAAGATCAAGATGGGGCAGATCGACCAGATCAAGCAGTGTGTTGGTGCCAACTACTGCATCGACCGTCAGTACCAAGGTCTGGACGTGCTGTGCATCCAGAACGCCGCGACCTCCCGTGAATACATGGGCGTACCGCACATCATCGAGAAATCCACCGGGCCGAAACGCAAGGTGGTGATCGTCGGTGCCGGCCCGGCGGGGATGGAAGCTGCCCGTGTGGCAGCCGAACGTGGCCACGACGTGACCTTGTTCGAGAAGAAAGAATTCATCGGCGGCCAGATCACCACGGCTTCGAAAGCGCCGCAGCGTGACCAGATCGCCGGCATCACCCGCTGGTTCCAGCTGGAGCTGGCGCGGCTGAAAGTCGACCTGCGTCTGGGCACTGCCGCAGATGCCGACACCATCATGGACCTGCGTCCGGACATCGTGGTGCTGGCCGTTGGCGGGCATCCGTACCTGGAGCAGAACGAACACTGGGGCGCCGCCGAAGGGCTGGTGGTCAGCAGCTGGGACGTGCTCGACGGCAAGGTCGCGCCGGGCAAGAACGTGCTGGTCTACGACACCATTTGCGAGTTCACCGGGATGTCGGTGGCCGACTTCCTCGCCGACAAGGGCAGCCAGGTCGAGATCGTCACCGACGACATCAAGCCGGGCGTGGCCATCGGCGGTACGTCGTTCCCGACCTACTACCGCAGCATGTACCCGAAAGAAGTGATCATGACCGGCGACATGATGCTGGAGAAGGTCTATCGCGAAGGCGACAAGCTCGTTGCCGTGCTGGAGAACGAATACACCGGCGCCAAAGAGGAGCGGGTGGTGGATCAGGTGGTCGTCGAGAACGGCGTGCGCCCGGACGAAGAAATCTACTACGCGCTCAAGGACGGCTCGCGCAACAAGGGCCAGATCGATGTCGAGGCGCTGTTCGCGATCCAGCCGCAACCTTCGTTGAGCAGCAATGGCGACGGTTACCTGCTGTTCCGCATCGGTGACTGCGTGGCGCAGCGTAATACACACGCCGCCATCTATGACGCACTCCGGCTCTGTAAGGATTTTTGACGGCTCAGCTGCGGGCCCAAGCTGCAAGCCGCAAGTAAAAGCACTGCAGTTTCCACTGCTCTTTCTTGCAGCTTGTAGCTTGTAGCTTGCACCTCGCCAGAGGTGACTCTGATGTTGAACACCCTTCTTCCAATCCTGTTGTTCGCAGCCCTGGCCCTCGCGGTGCTGGGGGCGTTGCGGCGGGTGGCCATGTGGCGTCGGGGCCGGGCCTCGAAGGTCGACCTGATCGGCGGCCTGTTCGCCATGCCCAAGCGCTACATGGTCGATCTGCACCACGTGGTGGCGCGGGACAAATACATCGCCAACACCCACGTCGCCACGGCGGGCGGGGCGGTGGCGTCGATCGTGCTGGCGATTCTGGTGCACGGTTTCGGCCTGCATAACCGCATCCTCGGCTACGCGTTGCTGCTGATGACGGCGGTGATGTTCGTCGGGGCGATCTTCGTTTATCGGCGTCGGCTCAACCCGCCGTCGCGGCTGTCGAAAGGCCCGTGGATGCGCCTGCCGAAAAGCCTGCTGGCGTTCTCGGCGTCGTTTTTCCTGGTGACCTTGCCGGTGGCCGGGATCCTGCCGGAGAACTTCGGCGGTTGGGTGCTGGCAGCAATTCTCGGCGTCGGTGTGTTGTGGGGCGTGTCGGAGCTGTTCTTCGGCCTGACTTGGGGCGGCCCGATGAAGCACGCCTTCGCCGGTGCCTTGCACCTGGCCTGGCACCGTCGCGCCGAACGTTTTGGTGGTGGTCGTTCCACCGGTTTGAAACCGCTGGACCTGAATGATCCGACTGCGCCGCTGGGCGTGGAAAAACCCAAGGATTTCACCTGGAATCAGTTGCTCGGTTTCGACGCCTGCGTGCAGTGCGGCAAGTGCGAAGCGGCGTGCCCGGCGTTCGCCGCCGGCCAGCCGCTGAACCCGAAAAAGCTGATTCAGGACATGGTGGTCGGCCTCGCCGGCGGCACTGATGCTCAGTTCGCCGGCAGTCCTTATCCGGGCAAAGCGGTGGGTGAACACTCGGGCAATCCGCATCAACCGATCGTCAACGGTCTGGTGGATGCCGAAACCCTGTGGTCGTGCACCACTTGCCGTGCCTGCGTCGAGGAATGCCCGATGATGATCGAGCACGTCGATGCCATCGTCGACATGCGTCGTCACCTGACCCTGGAAAAAGGCGCGACCCCGAACAAGGGCGCCGAAGTCCTGGAAAACCTGATTGCCACCGACAACCCTGGCGGTTTCGCTCCGGGTGGCCGGATGAACTGGGCGGCGGACCTGAACCTCAATCTGCTCAGCGAGAAGAAATCCACCGACGTGCTGTTCTGGGTCGGCGACGGCGCCTTCGACATGCGCAACCAGCGCACCCTGCGCGCGTTCGTCAAAGTGCTGAAAGCGGCCAAGGTCGACTTCGCGGTGCTGGGTCTTGAAGAGCGTGACAGCGGCGACGTGGCCCGACGTCTCGGCGACGAAGCGACCTTCCAGTTGCTCGCCAAGCGCAACATCCAGACCCTGGCCAAATACAGCTTCAACCGCATCGTCACCTGCGATCCGCACAGTTTCCATGTGCTGAAAAACGAGTACGGCGCGTTCGATGGCAACTACCTCGTGCAGCACCACAGCACTTATCTGGCGGAAATCATCCAGGCCGGCGCGCTGAATCTCGGTCAGCACAAAGGCAACAGCGTGACCTATCACGATCCGTGCTACCTCGGCCGTTACAACGGTGAGTACGAGGCGCCGCGCGAAGTGCTGCGTGCCCTCGGCATTGAGGTGAAAGAGATGCAACGTTCCGGCTTCCGTTCGCGCTGCTGCGGCGGTGGAGGCGGGGCGCCGATCACGGACATTCCGGGCAAGCAGCGGATCCCCGACATGCGCATGGAAGACATCCGCGAGACCGGCGCCGAGCTGGTGGCGGTGGGTTGTCCACAGTGCACGGCGATGCTCGAAGGCGTGGTCGAACCGCGTCCTCTGATCAAGGACATCGCCGAACTGGTGGCCGACGCGCTGCTCGAAGACGCCGCGCCGAACAAGCCTGCCACCCCGGCCAAACGTGAACCTGCGGAGGCCCACTGATGAGCGACATTATCCGCCGCGACCCCCGTGCCGAATGGATCGCACGCAACCGCCTGCATCCGCTGCACGCGGCCGTGCAACCGGCGCAACACAGCTGGATGGGCCCCAACGGGATCATCCGCAAGAACCTGCACGGCATTGGCTTCATCGGGCCGAACGGCATCAAACGCATCGACCGCAGCGGCGCCCAGCAGGGCGGGGCGGTCAAACGCTCGGCAGCGGTCGAAGTGCAATTGCCGCTGCATCAAGTGCCGGCCCCGGCGTTCTACATCAGCGTGGTGCCGGACATGGTCGGCGGCCGTTTGAGCAGCCACGACCGCGACTTGCTCGGCCTGGCTCATCAACTGGCCGGCAGCGACGGCGCGGTGCTGGCGGTGGTGTTCGGCGAACACAAGGAAAACGCTTTCGCCACGGCGGGCGTTGACCGCTTGCTGGTGCTGGAAGGCGAGGAATTCAGCGGTTATGCACCGGAGCAACGGATCCAGGGCCTGCGGGCTGTGGATAACCAGTTCAACCCGCGCCACTGGCTGCTGCCGGACAGCCGCAGCGGTGGCGGCGAACTCGGTCGGCGTTTTGCTGCCGCACTGGGCGAGCGCCCGGCCACACGGGTGTGGCAGGTCAAGGATCAGGAATGCATTGGCCGCGCCGGTGCCGGGTTGCAGGATCTTGCCCGTCCGGTCGCACGGCTGATTCTGGCGTCCGCCGAATGCGCCGAACCGGTCAGCGAAACCCGTCACGAAGCGTTGCCGGTGGAGTTATCCACACCCGTGGCGCGCAGCCTGTCGCGGATCGAGGATCTGGGCGCCGTGGCGGTGGACCCGGCGGTGATTCCGATGGCCGAAGCCGAGTTCATCTTCTCCGGCGGCAACGGGGTCAAGGACTGGGAACTTTTCCACAGGACCGCCGCCGCACTGGGCGCCACCGAAGGCGCCTCGCGGGTGGCCGTGGACGACGGCTTCATGACCCGCGACCGCCAGGTCGGCGCGTCCGGCACCTGGGTCACCGCACGGGTATACGTGGCCGTGGGGATTTCCGGGGCGATCCAGCACCTGCAAGGCATCGGTGCCTGCGACAAGGTGGTGGCGATCAACCTCGATCCGGGCTGCGACATGATCAAGCGTGCCGACCTGTCGGTGATCGGCGAAAGCGCGGAAATTCTTCAGGCCTTGATCGCGGCGGTAGAGACTTACCGCAACGAAGCCAAGCGCGATGCGGCTTAAGGAACGGTTATGAGCACAAAGATCATCAGTCTGGTTTCAATCGGCGCTCACCCGACTTCGGGCCGCCCGCGTCGTGCCGAACAGGACGCGCGCGCGGTGGAACTCGGCTTGCAACTGGCGGGGGATAACCTGCAAGTGCTGCATGCCGGGGATATTGGCGAACCTGCACTGCGCGCCTATCTGGGCATGGGCCTGGAGCAGATGCATGTGCTGGAACAACCGGCCGGTGCGGATGCGTTGCCGGCGTTGACCGACTATTTGCGGGATGCCGGTGCTCAGGTGGTGTTGACCGGCAGTCAGGCGGAAACCGGTGAAGGTTCGGGAATGCTGCCGTTCCTGCTGGCCGAAGGGCTGGGCTGGCCGCTCGTGGTGGGGCTTGCGCAGGTCGAGTCGATCAGCGATGGCTCGGCGCTGGTGCTGCAAGCGTTGCCCCGTGGCCAGCGCCGCCGGTTGAAGGTGCGCCTGCCGTTTCTCGCGACTGTGGATAACGCGGCGCCCAAGCCACGGCAGAGTGCTTACGGCCCGGCGCGACGCGGCGTTCTTCAGGCAAAAGACGTGGAAGTGGTGGATGACGAATTGCTTGCGCTCGCGACCCTGCAACCGGCCAAGCCCCGGCCGAAACGGTTGAAGGTGATCAAGGCCAAGAGCGGGGCGGACCGGATGAAGGCGGCTACGGCCAAGGCCAGTGGGGGTGGGGGGCAGGTGCTTAAAGGTGTGACGGCGCAGGCTGGTGCTGAAGCCATTCTCAAGCTGCTGATCGAAGAAGGTGTTGTCCGCTGAATGCCTGTTCGGCCCCTCTTCTGTCGGAAGAGGGGCGTTTACCCACAATCCCTGTTGGCGGATCTGTGGATAACGTGTTCGCCTCTCTCTGAACCCCACGCCAATCAAGCCCTTCAGCCCTCAGATCAAAAAACGATCAGCCTAACTTGCGGTTTTTTCGGGCTTTTTCCCAAGGATAACTTCTCAAGTTGCCCCCAATCTCTGTTGGCCCTTCTGTGGATAAGATGTTTGCTCTCCGCTGAGAGCCATATAAAACACGGCTCGCGCAGGATTGATCAAAAAACGATCAGTTCAGCATTTTAACCCATCAGACCCCACGCAAACCGCGATTTATCAACGCCTCCCGCGCTTTTCCACAGCACCCGACAAGTTACCCCCGAACTCTGTTGGCGCTTCTGTGGATAAGGTGTTCGCCATCCTCCGCAGGCCATGTATTCCGTGCTTTTCAGGAAATTGATCAAAAAACAGACAATCACCAAAAAAAACCCTGCTTCTGGATAAGTCACGGTTTTTCTTCACAAAAGCCCGGTTATTTTTCCGCGTCATCCACAGTTGTCCCCATTTGCTGTGGGTGGCTGTGTGGATAACTTGTTCGCCAAACCCTGCAAGCCCCGCCGGCTATAGTCCAAATGGCAATTGATCAGATTTCATACAGTTCTAAGAGCGTGCCTTGACTTCAAACCGGCCGCTGTCTTCACTCCAATGGCACAAGGACCGCCGTCACTTATCCACATCTGGTTCAGGGAGAACGCGTGATGGATACCCAGCCACATCGCTCACCCCTCAATCCCCGCTTGCTGTCAGCCCCGAAGCCGCGCACGCGCACCTTGCGTCGCGCCGCCAATCAGCATGCCCGTCTATAGCGCCTGAATCCTGCCACACCGCTGTACTGCCGCCGGGCCTGCCCGGGGGCCAGGTGCCCGTTCGCCCATCGATTGCAGGCAACCGCAGAGTTGCCCCATCTGCCTGAGAGAGGAACCACCTCATGACACGGATCGCAACGCCCATCAGCGACATCAAGGAACATTACGACGTGATCGTCATCGGCTCCGGGTACGGCGGCGGCATTGCCGCTTCGCGCCTGTCCCGGGCCGGAAAACGGGTGTGCCTGCTGGAGCGCGGTCGGGAAATCCAGCCCGGCGAATACCCCAACACCATGATCGCTGCGACCGAAGAGTTGCAGGTGCACGACCCCGACGGCCACATCGGCTCACGCACCGGGTTGTTCGATTTACATGTCAACGCGCAGCAGAACGTAGTGGTCGGCTGTGGCCTCGGTGGCACGTCGTTGATCAATGCCAACGTTTCGCTGGAGCCGACAGCCGATGTGTTCAAGGATCCACGCTGGCCATTGGCGGTGCGCGAGGACCAGGATGGCTTGCTGAAGGCGGGTTACGAAAAAGCCCGGACCATGCTCAAACCCAACGCTTATCCGGACAGCGCACCGAGCCTGCCAAAGCTCGATGCCAACAAAAAATCCGCGGACTTCCTCAAGCAAGGTGCGAACTTTTACAAGCCGCCGATCAACGTGACGTTCGACAAACTGCCGAACAACCTCAACCACGTCGGCGTCGAGCAACTGCCGTGCAACCACTGCGGCGACTGCGTCTCGGGCTGTAACAACAAGGCCAAGAACACCACGCTGATGAACTATCTGCCGGACGCCACTAATCACGGCGCGGAGATTTTCTGCCAGGCACAGGTACGGCATCTGGAGCGCGACGGTGATGGCTGGATCGTGCACTTCCAGTACCTCGACAGTGGCCGCGAGAAATTCGACGCGCCGACGCTGTTCGTGAAAACCGACATCGTCGTGGTGTCTGCCGGCACCCTCGGTTCCACCGAGATTCTGCTGCGTTCGCGGGACAAGGGCCTGGCGATGTCCGGCCAGCTCGGCGAGAACATGAGCGGCAACGGCGACATCCTCGGCTTCGGCCACAACTGCGAGCAGACCATCAACGGCATTGGTTTCGGCACGCACTCGGCCAAGGAGATGAAACCGGTCGGCCCGTGCATCACCTCGATCATCGATATGCGCAACGAGGGTGATCGCAGCAGTCGCATGGTCATCGAGGAAGGCTCGATCCCCGGCGCCCTCGGGCGGCCGATGGTGCCGGCGATGGCCGGGTTCGCCGAGATGATCGGGGTGCCAACCGACGACAGCTTCAGCGGCAAGGTGAAGTACAAGGAGCGCGAAGCCGAAAGCTTCCTGCGCGGTCCGTACTACGGCGCGCTGCACAATATGCAGACGTACCTGATCATGAGCCACGACAGTGGCCAGGGGCGCATGGTCCTCGACAGCAAGGATCAACTGCGCATTGACTGGCCGGGCGTCGGCGAACAGGAAAACTTCAAGATCGGCAACGAACGCCTGCACCAGAGCACCAAGGCCTTGGGCGGGATCTGGGTCGAGAACCCGATCTGGACCAAATTGCTCAGGCACAGCATCGTCTCGGTGCATCCACTGGGCGGTTGCGTGATGGGTGAAGACGCCGCGCAAGGCGTGGTCAACCACAAGGGCCAGGTGTTCAGCGGCGCCAGTGGCGCCGATGTCTACGCCAACCTGTACGTGACCGACGGCGCGGTGATTCCGACCTCACTGGCGGTCAACCCGCTGCTGACCATCTCCGCCGTCAGTGAGCGCAACATGGGCCTGCTGGCCGCCGATCGTGGCTGGACGATCGATTACACACTGCCTTCGGTACCGCGCAAACAACCGGTGCCACCGACTCTCGGCGTGCAATTCACCGAGACCATGAAGGGCTACTTCTCCCGGGCCTTCACCGCTGCGCAGAGCACCGATCTCAAGGTCTACGAAGCGGCGGCAAAACGCGGCGAGGCGGACAACTCACCAATCGATTTCACCCTGACCATCACCGCCAACGACCTCAACCGGATGATCAAGGAACCGGAGCACGCCGCGACCATCGTCGGTACGGTGATCGCCCCGGCGCTGTCGCCGCAGCCGCTGACTGCCAGCAACGGTGTGTTCAACCTGTTCGAGCAATTCGAGCAGCAGGTCGACACACGCCACATGAAATACGACATGAAACTGACCGCCGAGGACGGCAACGACTATTTCTTCAGCGCCTTCAAAACCGTGCCGGAAGACAACGGCGTGCTGAACATCTGGCATGACACCAGCACCCTTTATGTGACGCTGTATCGCGGCCCGGACAAGTCCGGCGAAGTCATCGGCTCGGGCGTGATGCACATCAAACCGGCGGATTTCGCCAAGCAGATGACCACCATGAAAGTCCTCAATGCGCGCAACGAGCGTGAGCGCATTGAAGGGCTGGCGCGGTTCGGCAAGTTCTTCGCCGGGATTCTCTGGGAGAGTTACGGCGGGGTGTTCGCCGGTGACAAGTACTTCAACCCTGACGCACCGCCACGCTTGAAACGGCCGCTGGATGCGCCGACGCCGGATGTGCATTTCTTCCCCACCGAGGACGGCGTGGAACTGCGCCTGAGCCGCTATCAGGCCGGCAGCAAAGGCCCGGTGATGCTGGTGCACGGATTGGGTGTGGGCTCGAACATCTTTTCCACCGATACCATCCAGACCAACCTGCTGGAGTTTCTCTGCAAGCATGACTACGACGTGTGGCTGCTGGATTTCCGGGTGAGCATCCTGCTGCCGGCGAGCAAGAAGGAATGGAACGGCGACCAGATCGCCCAGTACGACTTCAAGGCTGCCATCGCACAGATCCAGCAGGAAACCAAAGCCAAAGACGTGCAGTGCGTGGTGCATTGCTACGGCGCAACGACCTTCTTCATGTCGTTGCTGGCCGGGCTGCAAGGCGTGCGTTCGGTGGTCTGCTCGCAGATTGCCGCTGATACGGTGGTCGCGACGGCGACAGGGCTGAAGGCCGGTCTGCACTTGCCGGGGATGCTCGACGCCATCGGCATCAAATCCATGACCGCCTACGCCGACAGCAAGGAGAACTGGTTCAACCGCCTCTACGACAAGGCCCTCAACGGCTACGCGCGGATCGAAGCCCAGGGCTATTGCACCAACCCGGTGTGCCACCGCATCACCTTCATGTACGCCTCGCTGTACCGCCACGACACCCTCAACGAGACGCTGCATGACAACCTGCACGAACTGTTCGGCGAGTCGAACATCGAGACCTTCGAGCATCTGGCGCTGATCGTGCGCAAAGGGCATCTGGTGGACTTCAAGGGCAACGATGTCTACATGCCGCACTTCGACCGATTGACCATGCCGATCTGCTTTATCAGCGGCGCTGACAACCAGTGTTATCTGCCGGAAAGCACGCTCAAGACCTATCAGCGGGTTTGCGAGAAGCATGGGCCGGAGCGCTACAGCCGGCATGTGGTGCCGGGTTACGGCCACATCGATTGCATGTTCGGCAAGAACGCGGTGGTCGATGTGTATCCGATCATCCTTGAACACCTGGAGAAGACGGCCCTCGGTTGACTTGCAACCGGGTCGACTGCAATCGCGAGCAGGCTCGCTCCCACATTGGAATGCGATGCGCATTTGTGAGAGCTGGCCTGCCAGCGATAGCGGTAGGTCAGGTATTACACCTCTCCAGTCTGCACAAGGAAATGGATGACATGGACAGCTACATCCGCTGGTTTCAACGTTTCATCTGGCTCGGCATTGCGATGAACATGGTGTTCGCGATCCCGGCGCTGTTTGCGCCGGGGTTGCTGACATCGGTGGTCGGCCTGCCGCCGCAACTCTCCGATCCGTGGCTGGAAAATGCCGGGATGCTGCTGGTGGGCATCAGCGTGTTCTACATGCCGTCGGGCTTCAACGCGCCGCGCTATGTGGTGCATTCCTGGCTGTGTGTGCTGACGCGGCTGATTGCCGTGGCGTTCTGGATCTACCTGATCGACACCAGCAGCCAGGGCTCGGTGTTCGTGCCGATGCTGATGGGCGATCTGAGTTTCTTCCTGATCCTCGGCATCCTGCTGTACCTCGGCACCACCCCTGAAAACCGACCATTGGCCTTGCTGTGTGACGGCTGGCGCGAATGGCGGGCGGCGTGGGCGCGGCATTGGCAGAACCACGCATTCAAGGTCGGCACGCTGGTGGTGGTCGCGCTGCTGGCGTTCATTGGTTACCAGACCTGGTATCAGATGCTGCGGGTGGTGCCGGAGCAGGAATACGCCTCCGACGAAGATCACTACAAATACGCCGCCATTGGCCTGGGCATCGAAGCGCGGATCCCGTATTACCTGTTCTCCGTGCTGCCGCAGATGTGCCCGGAGAAGATGCCGAAACCCGGTGGCTGGGAAGTCTTCGGATTCCTGTTCGAGAACGGCAAGGACCTGCCGATCGGCATGGCCAAGCGGCAGATCGGTTACCCGACCGTCGAGCCGAACTGTGCGCTGTGTCACACCGGTTCCTACCGGGCGAATGCCAGCGACGTTGCGGTCAATGTGCCGAGCGCACCTGCCAACACCCTGCAACTGCAAGCCTTCCAGTGGTTCGCCTACGATTGCGCCAGCGACCCGAAATTCACCACCGACGCGGTGATGGCGGCGATCAACAGCAAGTTCCAGCTCGGATTTTTCGAGCGGCTCTACAACCGTTACCTGATCATCCCGATGGCCAAGACCGCGCTGCTCAAACAGAAGCAGGCCTACGCCTGGCAAAAGCTGCGTCCGCCGCAGGGGCCGGGGCGTACCGACACCTTCAACCCGACGAAAATGGTGGTGTTCGGCTTCCCGGATGACTCGACCATCGGCACCGTCGACTTGCCGCAAGTGTGGAACCAGAAACCCCGGGAATCGATGTACCTGCACTGGGACGGCAATAACAACAAGATCCACGAGCGCAACTACGCTGCGGCCATGGCCGTGGGTGCAACGCCGGAATCGGTGCTGCCGCCGAGCTTCAACCGCGTGACCAACTGGCTGCTCGGACACAAGGCGCCCGCGTGGCCGTGGGCGCTGGATCAGGCCAAAGTCGCCCAAGGCAAGCCGATCTGGGAAGCCAACTGCGCCGGTTGCCACGACTTCGGGCGCGCCGACACCGGGCAGGTCACCACCAACATCGACCAGCTCGGCACCGATCCGCATCGGCTTGACTCGTTCACCACCGGGTTGGTGGCGGCGTTCCACACCTTCAAGAAACCGCCGTTCGATTTCGGCGCCTACCGCAAGACCCAGAGCTACAGCAACACGCCCACCGACGGCATCTGGCTGCGCGCGCCTTATCTGCACAACGGCTCGGTGCCGACCCTGTGGGACTTGCTGCAACCACCGGAAAAACGTCCGCAGGTGTTCATCACCGGTTCTGACATCTACGACCCGGTCAACGTCGGCTTCGTGACCAGCGGCGCCCAGGCGAAAGCCTCGGCGGACTTCAAATACGACACGCGCCTGGAGGGCAATCACAACACCGGTCACCTGTATGGCACGACGCTGTCGGACGACGACAAACGCGCGCTGATCGAATTCATGAAAACCCTGTGAACCCTTACGGATAGAGGATTACGCCATGTCAGCGGTCGGTCATCTGAAACATGAAATCGACAAGGTCAAGGTTCGTCTGCACGGCCTGTTCACGCGAGTGGAAATGGCCTGGATGAAGCTCATCAGCGAGCTTGAACCCGAGGAGTTCCAGGCCATCATCAAGCTGCTGCAGCGCGGTCACGATCAGGCGCAGTACGTGCTGAAAAACGGCGAGTTGCCGGATGACGAGCCGGCGGTGCCGTGGGAGTTATCCCACGGGTTGTCGATCCTGCGCATCGGCAATGCAACGCCGTTGCCGCAATCGCCCGATCAACTGCAGACCAAGGTGCTGAAGGACGGCACGCTGCTCGGCTGTCGCAAGTGGGAACTGCTGGACCTGCTGTGGAGCGAGGCGCTGCTCAAATGGATTGAAAACCTGCGCCATCACGCGACCTTCGGCACCGACCCGGCGCTGGTGACCATGGAGCGCGACGTGACCTTGGCGATTGCCGGCGACTGGGGCACCGGGCCGTTCAACAGCCATGCACCGGCAGTGTCGGTGGCCAGCCAGATGCAGCGGGCCAATGCCGACTTCACCATTCACCTGGGGGATGTCTATTACGCGGGCACTCACTCCCAGGAGGACACTGACATGTCCGGCTGGCCGATGGGTACCCACGGCTCGTTCACCCTCAATTCCAACCACGAGATGTACAGCGGCGCCCACGGTTACTTCAAGGAACTGGCCGCGCGGTTTCCGGGGCAGCAGGGCACCAGCTACTTTGCCCTGATCAACGACGACTGGCTGATTGTCGGGCTGGACACGGCCTATGCCTCGGACGTGATGAACCTGTACATGGACGGCACGCTGAACGAACCGCAAATCGCCTGGATGAAGGGCTTGCCCAAACGCAAAAAACTGATGGTGCTCAGTCATCATCAGGGTTTCGATATCACCGGGCACAACAAGACTGCGCTGTATCAACCGGTGTGCGATGCACTGGGGCGCGAGCCGGATTACTGGTACTGGGGGCATCTGCACAACGGCATCGTCTATGCGACCCAGGGCGGTTTGCATGCGCGCTGCGCCGGGCACGGGGCGATTCCCTATGGCACCACCAGCGAGCTGAACGGGCATCCACGGATACTGTTTTCCGAGACCCAGGATGCGAAGGATCCGGACTATCCGCTGCGGGTGTTGAACGGATACGCGAAAATCAGGTTGGTGGGGGAGGAGATTTTCGAGGCGTTTATCGGCGAGGATGGCAGTGTGAGGTGGTCATCCCAGTGATGCGATGACAGTGATGACGCCATCGCTAGCAGGCTAGCCCCACACTGGATCTCCGGTGCACAGAAATCCCCTGTGGGAGCCAGCCTGCTGGCGATGCTTTTGCTTTTAGCCTTGGACAGGCACGCCTTTGAGGTACGGCGCAGGCTCGGCCCCGAGGTTGCTCAGCATGCGCTCGCTGTACCAGTCGACGAAGTTGACCACGCCGAACTCATAAGTCTTGGAGTACGGCCCCGGCTGGTACGCGGTGGAGTTGATCCCGCGCTGGTTCTCTTCGGCCAGGCGACGATCCTGGTCGTTGGTCGCGTCCCACACCTTGCGCATGCGCTCGACGTCGTAATCCACGCCTTCCACGGCATCCTTGTGCACGATCCACTTGGTGGTGACCATGGTTTCCTGGGCGCTGATCGGCCACACGGTGAACACGATGATGTGGTCGCCCATGCAGTGGTTCCAAGAGTGCGGCAGGTGCAGGATGCGCATCGAGCCCAGGTCCGGGTTCTTGATCCGGCCCATCAGTTTGGCGCAGCCCTGCTTGCCGTCCATGGTCATCGACACGGTGCCCTTGAGCAGCGGCATGCGCACGATGCGGTTGCGCAGGCCGAAGCTGGCGTGAGCGTAAGGGATCTTTTCGGCTTCCCACGCGGCGGCAGAGGCGGCGACGTGGTCCTTGAATGCCTGGTCGGCGCGCGGGTCGGTGACGTCGTCCCACTCCAGCAGGGTTTTCAGCAACTCGGGGTGTGAACCGTTGCAGTGGTAGCACTCGCGGTTGTTTTCCAGCACCAGCTTCCAGTTGGCCTTTTCCATCAAGGTGGTGGTAATCGCCACCTTGGTGTTCTCCATGTCGTAGGGTTCCATGTAGTGATTCAGGGTCGACAGGAAGTCATCGATGGCCGGCGGGTTCTCCGCCAGGCTGATGAAGATGTAGCCGCCGGCGGTCTTCACGTTCACCGGTTTGAGGCCGTACTGGTTCATGTCGAAGTCGGCGCCCATTTCGGTGCCGGCGAACAGCAGGCGGCCGTCCAGCTCGTAGGTCCACTGGTGGTAGTGGCAGACCAGTTTGGCGACCTTGCCCTTGTCACTGGTGCACAGACGCGAGCCACGGTGGCGGCAGACGTTGTGGAACGCATGCACCACGCCTTCGGCGCCACGAATGACGATGATCGGGTTCTTGCCGATCTGCAGGGTGATGTAGTTGCCCTTGGCCGGGATCTCGCAGGTCATGCCGGCGATCAACCACTCTTTCTGGAAGATCTCCTGCATGTCGATATCGAACAGGCGCTCGTCACTGTAGAACGGTTGCGGCAGCGAATAGGTGCGCTCGCGCTCCTGCAGCATTTGTGCGGTGGCCTTGCGTGCGGGTTCCAGCAGGTCGCCCAGGCTGAGTTTTGCGGTGTCCATCGATGAATTCCTCAAGGCCATCTGCGTGGCCGCGAAAGTGGCTGATCGGGTGTGCGGCTAAAGGGTGCAACGCAAGGTGTAAAGAATCGGTTTGTAGTAGGGGCGAGTGTGGGGCCGGCGCAGGCGAGAACCTTATCCATGGGCGACATGGTGCAATCTGTTCCCGACGCGCAACCCCCGGTGGTTGGGGGCTGGTCGCGATAAGTATGTGAATGTCGCGGATAGGTAAACGGGCCGTTCGCGCTATACGCAGAATCGCCACATGAAGGCCGACAGTCGGCCGTGGAGAACAGCATGTCGAACAGCTTCCTGAATCCGGTCACCACCCAGACCTGGGCCAATGGCCGACACATCGTCCGTTGCGTCAAAGTCATCCAGGAAACCTGGGACGTGCGCACCTTCTGCTTCATGGCCGACCAGCCGATCCTGTTCTTCTTCAAGCCCGGGCAGTTCGTGACCCTGGAGCTGGAGATCGAAGGCCAGCCGATCATGCGTTCGTACACCATTTCCAGCTCGCCGTCGGTGCCGTACAGCTTTTCGGTGACCATCAAGCGCGTGCCGGGGGGCAAGGTGTCCAACTGGCTGCACGACACGCTGCACGAAGGCCAGGAACTGGCGGTGCACGGGCCGGTCGGGCTGTTCAACGCCATCGACTTCCCGAGCCCGAAAGTGCTGTACCTCAGCGGCGGCGTCGGCATCACCCCGGTGATGTCCATGGCCCGCTGGTTCTACGACACCAACGGCAACGTCGACATGACGTTCATCCACAGCGCCCGCTCGCCCAAAGACATCATTTACCACCGCGAGCTGGAGCACATGGCGTCGCGGATCGACAACTTCAGCCTGCACCTGATCTGCGAGAAGCACGGACTGGGCGAGCCGTGGGCCGGCTATCGCGGCTACCTGAATCACAAAATGCTTGAATTGATGGTGCCGGATTTCCTTGAGCGCGAAGTGTTCTGCTGCGGTCCGACGCCGTACATGACGGCGGTCAAGCGCCTGCTGGAAAACGCCGGCTACGACATGAAGCGCTATCACGAGGAATCCTTCGGCGCCACGCCACCGGAAGCCCGCGCCGATGCAGTGGAGCAGGCCGAACAGGCAGCGGAAGCACCGGAAGTACCGGCGGCGGATCTGCACCTGGTGGAATTCACTTCTTCGGACAAGAGCATCCGTGTGGCTCCGGGCGAGACCGTGCATGCGGCGGCGGCCAAGGTCGGCCTGATGATCCCGAAAGCCTGCGGCATGGGCATTTGCGGGACGTGCAAGGTGCTCAAGCTGGGCGGTGAGGTGGAGATGGATCACAACGGCGGGATTACCGAGGACGATGAGGCGGAGGGGTACATTCTTTCTTGCTGCAGCGTGCCGAAGGGGGATGTTCGGATCGAGTACTGACAGGCACCGCAACTCCCTGTAGGAGCGAGCCTGCTCGCGATGAGACCGGGACATCAATGATGGTGTCGACGGCCCACTGCTATCGCGAGCAGGCTCGCTTCTACAGGGGAAATCAGACGGGGATTTTCAATTGATATTTAAATTATGTTGAGTACTCCGAGAGCCCCCAAAGTAAAAAAAGTGATACCGCTAAATAACTGACATTTGTGGAGTGTAAGCAGCGTGCGCTTAAAGTCGGGTGGGAATTTTTTAATGTCTTCCGCACTCAATCTCTCATGATAAATATGGATTTCCGGACGTTTCAGGAAACGGGAAATCTCTCCCATCATGTAGATGCGTCCCCACATGCCTCCATGCCATAGCATCATAAGACTGTAGCGGATCGGGCTGTTTTTAAGGCTCCTCATGATTAGTCTTATTTTCGTTTTTGCGATGTATAGCCAGATGCAATTGACGATCAGGAGTGCGGCGAAATTTATGATGCTCACGAGGATTAATGCATCTTTTACAGTTTCAAAGTTCATCTGATCCTCTCGTAAATCCGCTCACCTGCACGCTCACCGCGATTTTCACCGATGTATCCGCCCGTAAAAGATCCAGCTCCCGCAGCCAGCACCCCGCACAACACCCCACCGATTCCTGCACTCGTAACCCCGATTGCCACGCAAATTGTCGGGGCTGCGGCTGCACCCAGAGCAGAACCGATAGCCCCACCCAGAAAACTTCCGGCTTCGGTGTATTTCACCTTTTCGCATGCCTCGGCACTCCCGTTCGTACAAACATCCTGAACCTTCATTGCCGAGGCTCCGCCACTCACGGCCGTACCAATCCATCCGCCATATTTGACGTATTGCGAGGCTTTCACTACGCCTTGAATGTGAGTGGCATAACCGGGAATCCGGCTGATCGCGCCGGCCTTTCTCCAACGGTGGACGAGATTGGACGTATCGATGCCCAGCGCGGCTTTCAGATTTGGATGGTCAGGAAAACCAATTGCCCGTTTAGTCAGAAAGTTGAGTTGAATATCAAGGCGGGCCAGCAATGTTTTACGTTCACTGAGGAATGCCTGTGTGCTCCCCTTTCCCTCGAAAGTTCGGACGTGCAGGGTCTCCAGATCACGTAAAACAGTTTTGATGCCATCCAGATGGTTAGCGGCCATAGCGGTACCAACCCCAATAACTTTTGACCCATCTGAAAGCGTCCTTCTGATGACCTCATAGTGCTGCGCAAAAAAGTCCGCCTCTTCCAGCGTCAACGGCGCCAGCGCCATGCTGACGATGTGCGCGGTTTCCATCAGCAATGATTCTTCATAGGTGCATTGCTGATTGTCCGGGTCGCTCAGGACAATCAGCGTTCCGGCTTTCACCATGGCTTCCAGCGGATTGAGGCTTTTGAATTTGGCGATGACATTCGAGTTGGGCGACGGAAACAGTTGCGCCTGCAGTTTCTCGGCGGACAGACTTTTGGGCACGATGTAGAACCCTGGCTCCTCCGGTGTCGGCAATTCCTGGGGCCAGTGTTCGCGGGGGAAAAATCGCAAGTCGTTGACCGGATGCGCAGAAGAGCGCGGAGCTGAGTTCAGGCGCGTCACTTTCAGATTTTGCTGGCGAACGGCCCGCAGTAAACGTTGCGGATCGGGGTTCGCTGCGGCATGTGGAAGCATCGACAGGCGTGGTGTCCTGGCCGCGCCGGTGAGCGCGCCGTGACTGGTTTGCTGCAGGGCCCGGGACTGGTTCAACAGGTTTCGTTGTTCCTGCGCAAGCGCATTGATCCCTTGCTGCGGCGTCAGGCGTCCGTCCGCTACCTCCTCGGTAATTCGCTTGGCGAAGTACGCGACTTGTTGATGGAACTGCACACGCGCAATGCCATACGCCAGATGACGGTTTCCGATGGTCAGTGCCTGTCCAGGCAGGTTGCCGGCGGCGTCCTGCACATCGCACAGATCATGCTGCCGTGAACTCAACCCGCTTCACCCCACGAGGTATAGCCAGTGGTGCCTGCAATGTGGTGTACCCAACTGATGCCGCGGTAACGGATGGCCAGTTGTTCTTGAGGCTGGGCATCGTTTTGCAGAATCACGTGGGGAACATCCTGCGACAGTTCAGCGAGAACCGCCCCGTCGAGGGTGATCGAATAGAATTTTTCCTGCTGCCCCTGGGGCGAAGTGCGGTAGAGGCTGATCGTGCAGTCCAGCTCTTCGCTGTTCGAATGTGCCTGAGCCAGCAATGGGGAAGATTTGTCGACCGCTTTGGTGATGATGACCGGCTGGTGGACGGGTTTGCCGAGATTGGCGTCGCGGCGCATTTCATGGCTCAAGGCGAACACCATGATTTCATCGGTATGGGCCGTCTGGTATTTGTTGCCGACCGATTCCGGGGTCGAACATCCGGCTGAAATAAGGCCCTGGGTCTTGCCGGTGATGGTCATGTAGGCAGGGTTCGCCATAGTCTGCACTCGTCGAAAATGGAGTCGGCAGTCTATGGCGAGGTTTGTTTGAGTGATGTAGGACCTGGCGTAGGTCGTTTCTGAAAATGCTCAGTCGATAAACAGGTCTGTCATCAACTTCGCATCACTCCCCGGTTCAAAGCGGTAATGATCGAACTCGGTCACGCCGCTTTCCCGCAAGATCTCCTGATCAATCAACAACCGCCCGGTAATCCGCCGCTCGCTGCTACTCAAAATCACATGCGCCGCATCCGCCATGATCTGCGGCGTGCGCGCATGCTTGAACGACTCCCGGTTGCCCAGCTGAAATTCGATGGCGGCGGTGGCGATCATGGTCTGCGGCCACAGCGAATTCACACTGATCCCGTAGTTGGCGAATTCCTCGCTCATGCCCACCGTCAGCATGCTCATGCCGTACTTGGTCACGGTGTAGGGGCTGTATTGCGCGAACCATTTGCTGGCCATGTTCAGCGGCGGTGACAGATTGAGAATGTGCCCGGCGGACTTCTTCAGATAGGGCAGGGCTGCCTGGCTGCACAGCAACACCGCGCGGGTGTTGATCTGGTGCATCAGGTCGAAACGCTTGAGTTCGATGTGCTGCACACCGGTCAACTTGATCGCCCCGGCATTGTTCACCAGCGCATCGATCCCGCCGAAGTGTTCGTTGGCTTGGGCCAGTGCCTGGCGCACGGCCTCTTCTTCGCGGACATCCAGTTGCAGGGCCAAAGCCTTGCCACCGGCCGCTTCGACTTCCGCCGCGACGCTGTGAATGGTGCCGGGCAACTTCGCGTGGGGTTCGGCGCTCTTGGCGGCGATCACGATATTGGCCCCGTCCCGCGCAGCCCGCAGCGCAATCTCGCGCCCGATGCCACGGCTGGCGCCAGTGATGAACAAGGTTTTGCCTTTTAGCGACATGCGCAAGCTCCTGCTTATTGTTATGTGAGCGATGGCTCGACAGACAATGTAGACGATGGAGCTGAAACGGGAGGGAGGAGCTGTGGCGGGGAGCAGGCTCCCGCGCCACGGGGAGGCGATCAGGCCGACATGACTTCGCGGATGTCGCGGGCCAGTTCACGCACGCGTTCTTCTTCGGTGTCCCACGAGCACATGAAGCGCGCACCACCCTTGCCGATGAAGGTGTAGAAGCGCCAGCCGCGAGCGGTCAGGGCGGCGATGGCCGGTTCCGACAGTTGCAGGAACACGCCGTTGGCCTGGACCGGGAACATCAGTTCCACGCCCGGGATATCGCTGACCAGTTCCGCCAGCAGTTGTGCGCAGTGGTTGGCGTGGCGGGCGTATTTGAGCCAGGCGTCGTTTTCCAGGATGCCGACCCACGGCGCCGACAGGAAGCGCATCTTCGAGGCCAGTTGCCCGGCCTGTTTGCAGCGGTAGTCGAAGTCTTCGGCCAGTTTGTGGTTGAAGAACAGGATCGCTTCACCCACCGCCATGCCGTTCTTCGTGCCGCCGAAGCACAGCACGTCGACGCCGGCCTTCCAGGTCAGGTCCGCCGGCGAGCAGCCGAGGAAGGCACAGGCGTTGGAGAAGCGGGCGCCGTCCATGTGCAGGTTCAGGCCCAGTTCCTTGCAGGTGTCGCTGATGGCGCGGACTTCTTCCGGGGTATAGACGCTGCCGACTTCGGTGGCCTGGGTCAGGGTCACGACGCGCGGTTTCGGGTAGTGGATGTCCTGGCGCTTGAGCGCGACTTCGCGGATCGAGGCCGGGGTGATCTTGCCGTTTTCGGTGCCGGCGATCAGCAGTTTCGAACCGTTGGAGAAGAACTCCGGTGCGCCGCATTCGTCGGTTTCGACGTGGGCGGTTTCCGAGCAGATCACGCTGTGGTAACTCTGGCACAGCGACGACAGCGCCAGCGAGTTGGCGGCAGTGCCGTTGAAGGCGAAGAACACTTCGCAGTCGGTCTCGAACAGCTTGCGGAAATAATCGGAGGCGCGTGCTGTCCACTCATCGTCGCCATAGGCGCGCTGGTGGCCATGGTTGGCCTGTTCCATGGCAGCCCAGGCTTCGGGGCAGATACCGGAGTAGTTGTCGCTGGCGAATTGTTGGCTCTTGTCGGTCATGGCCGGCTTCCGTGATCGAGGCGCTTGTGGCGCTTCGTGGGGTCAATGATGGTGCGCACTGTACCGAAGATCATCCGGGGAGCACACGGGATGTCGCTGTCAGAACTTTACAAGGATGCGAGCCGATTATGCACCTGAGCCGGCGCGACGGCGCACTCGATCTGCTCAAGTGGCTGGCGCTGCTGAGCATGCTGCTCGATCACCTGCGATATGTCGGGATCAGCGCCGATTGGCTGTATGTGCCGGGACGGCTGGCGTTCCCATGGTTCTGTCTGGCGATGGCGGCGAACCTGGCGCGGGACGGCGCGCGCAAGACCGAATGGCGCTATCTGGGCTGGTTGCTGCTGTTCAGTCTGTTCAGCGAGATTCCCTACCGTTTGTACATCCCCGATCCCGACACCTTGAACGTGATGCCCACGCTGGCGCTGGGTTTGCTGGTGGCGCGGGGCTGGCAGGATCGAACAGCGATTTCGCGACTACTGGGCGTCGGCGCCTTGCTGGTGGCCGCGTTGTTCCCGGAGCGACTGATGTTCGGTCTGTTCGGCGTCCTGCTGCCGCTGGCGACGTTGCTGGTGTTTCGCAAACCCTGGTATTTCAGCCTGCTGCCGGGGCTGGTGTGTCTGGCGGCGAATCAGTGGCAGGTGCTCTTCGAATCCGCGCAGTTCGGCAACCGTGTGGCGGTCCTCGGCATTGCGACCTGCCTGATCGCGCCACTGTCCGGAATGTTCCTGTTGCGACATGCCACTTACCTCCATGCGCCACCCCTGCGGCGCTGGGCGTATGCGCTCTATCCCGCGCATTTCCTCGGTCTTCTGGCCTTGCGCCAGCTGCTTGTTTGAGTCCGTCGCTGTCGCCATGTCGTAAACGCACCTTTGCGTGGCGTCCGTAGGCATTTGACCTCCCTGCGCCGGCCATACCATCGGCATCAAAGGGCACTGCCATCATTGCCAGTGCCTTACCGAGACGAATGGCGCACAGATGCCGCTGGGAGAGACGCGATGTTCAGCAAGCAAGACCGGATCCAGGGTTACGACGATGCACTGCTGGCGGCGATGAATGCCGAGGAGCAACGTCAGGAAGATCACATCGAGCTGATCGCGTCGGAGAACTACACCAGCAAGCGCGTGATGGAAGCGCAAGGCAGCGGCCTGACCAACAAGTACGCCGAAGGTTATCCGGGCAAGCGCTACTACGGTGGCTGCGAGCACGTCGACAAGGTTGAAGCCCTGGCCATCGAACGCGCCAAGCAACTGTTCGGCGCCGATTACGCCAACGTCCAGCCGCACTCCGGTTCTTCGGCCAACAGCGCCGTGTATCTGGCGCTGATCCAGGCCGGCGACACCATTCTCGGCATGAGCCTGGCCCACGGCGGTCACCTGACCCACGGCGCCAAGGTTTCGTCCTCGGGCAAGCTGTACAACGCCGTGCAGTACGGCATCGACACCAAGACCGGCCTGATCGATTACGACGAAGTCGAGCGTCTGGCCGTCGAGCACAAACCGAAAATGATCGTTGCCGGTTTCTCGGCCTACTCCAAGACCCTCGACTTCCCGCGCTTCCGTCAGATCGCCGACAAGGTCGGTGCGCTGCTGTTCGTCGACATGGCTCACGTGGCCGGTCTGGTGGCTGCCGGCCTGTACCCGAACCCGCTGCCGTACGCCGACGTGGTCACCACCACCACCCACAAGACCCTGCGCGGTCCCCGTGGCGGCCTGATCCTGGCCAAGGCCAACGAAGAAATCGAGAAGAAGCTCAACGCGGCGGTATTCCCCGGCGCCCAGGGCGGCCCGCTGATGCACGTCATCGCCGGCAAGGCCGTGTGCTTCAAGGAAGCGCTGGAGCCCGGCTTCAAGGCCTATCAGCAACAAGTGATCGACAACGCCCAGGCGATGGCGAGCGTATTTATCAAACGTGGCTACGATGTAGTGTCCGGCGGCACCGACAACCATCTGTTCCTGGTCAGCCTGATCCGTCAGGGCCTCACCGGTAAAGATGCGGACGCCGCCCTCGGTCGCGCCCACATCACCGTCAACAAGAACGCCGTACCGAACGACCCGCAGTCGCCGTTCGTCACCTCCGGCCTGCGCATCGGCACCCCGGCGGTGACCACCCGCGGCTTCAAGGTGGCGCAGTGCGTGACGCTGGCCGGCTGGATCTGCGACATCCTCGACAACCTCGGCGATGCCGATGTCGAGGCCAACGTCGCCCAGCAGGTTGCGGCCCTGTGCGCAGACTTCCCGGTTTATCGCTGAGCGTTCTGGAGTAAATGACTATGCAACGCTATTCGGGCTTCGGCCTCTTCAAGCACTCCCTCAGCCACCACGAAAACTGGCAGCGCATGTGGCGCACGCCGACCCCGAAAAAGGTCTACGACGTGGTCATCGTCGGCGGCGGCGGGCACGGTCTGGCGACTGCCTACTATCTGGCGAAAGAGCACGGCATCACCAACGTGGCCGTGGTCGAGAAGGGCTGGCTGGGCGGCGGTAACACCGCGCGCAACACCACCATTGTTCGCTCCAACTACCTGTGGGACGAGTCGGCGCACCTTTACGAACACGCGATGAAACTGTGGGAAGGCCTGTCTCAGGACCTGAACTACAACGTGATGTTCTCCCAGCGCGGCGTCTACAACCTGTGCCACACCCTGCAGGACATCCGTGATTCCGAGCGTCGGGTCAGCGCCAACCGCCTCAACGGCGTCGACGGCGAACTGCTCAACGCCAAGCAAGTCGCGGATGAAATTCCGTACCTCGACTGCTCGAAAAACACGCGCTACCCGGTGATGGGCGCAACCGTCCAGCGTCGCGGCGGGGTGGCCCGTCACGATGCCGTGGCGTGGGGCTTTGCCCGTGCCGCCGACGCCTTGGGCGTGGACCTGATCCAGCAGACCGAAGTGATCGGTTTCCGCAAGGAAAACGGCGTGTGCATCGGCGTCGAAACCAACAAGGGCTTCATCGGCGCCAAGCGCGTCGGCGTGGTCACCGCCGGTAACTCCGGGCACATGGCCAAGCTCGCCGGTTTCCGCCTGCCGATCGAATCCCACCCGCTGCAGGCGCTGGTATCCGAGCCGATCAAACCGATTATCGACAGCGTGATCATGTCCAACGCCGTGCACGGTTACATCAGCCAGTCCGACAAGGGCGACCTGGTGATCGGCGCCGGTATCGACGGCTACAACGGCTACGGCCAGCGCGGTTCGTACCCGGTGATCGAGCACACCATCCAGGCCATCGTCGAGATGTTCCCGGTGCTGTCGCGGGTGCGCATGAACCGTCAGTGGGGCGGCATCGTCGACACCACGCCGGACGCCTGCCCGATCATTTCGAAAACCCCGGTCCCGAACATGTTCTTCAACTGCGGTTGGGGCACCGGCGGCTTCAAGGCAACACCTGGCTCGGGCAACGTGTTTGCTGCGAGCCTGGCCAAAGGTGAAATGCACCCGCTGGCCGCACCTTTCTCCATCGACCGTTTCCACAACGGTGCGTTGATCGACGAACACGGCGCTGCGGCTGTCGCCCACTAACAGGAGAAATCCCATGTTGCATATCTTCTGTCCTCACTGCGGCGAACTGCGCTCCGAAGAGGAATTCCACGCATCCGGCCAGGCGCACATCCCGCGTCCGCTGGATCCGAACAGCTGCACCGACGAGGAGTGGGGCGACTACATGTTCTTCCGCGACAACCCTCGCGGCCTGCACCACGAGTTGTGGGATCACGTCGCCGGTTGCCGCCAGTACTTCAACGTCACCCGCGACACCGTGACCTACGAGATTCTCGAAACCTACAAGATCGGCACCAAGCCGCAATTCACCGACAAGGCTGACCCTGCGAAAACAGCCACGCCGGCGCTGGGAGAGAAGGTATGAGCCAGACCAATCGCCTGTCCAACGGTGGACGGATCGACCGCAACAAAGTGCTGAGCTTCACCTTCAACGGTCAGAGCTACAAAGGCTTCGAGGGCGATTCGCTGGCATCGGCGCTGATCGCCAACGGCGTCGACATCATCGGCCGCAGCTTCAAGTATTCGCGCCCTCGCGGCATCTTCGCCGCCGGTGCCGAAGAGCCGAACGCGGTACTGCAGATCGGTGCGACCGAAGCTACCCAGATCCCTAACGTGCGCGCCACGCAACAGGCGCTGTATCAGGGCCTGGTCGCCACCAGCACCAACGGCTGGCCGAGCGTCAACAACGACATGATGGGGATTCTCGGCAAGGTCGGCGGCAAGCTGATGCCGCCGGGTTTCTACTACAAAACCTTCATGTACCCGCAATCGTTCTGGATGACTTACGAGAAGTACATTCGCAAGGCCGCAGGTCTTGGCCGTTCGCCGACCGAAGTCGATCCGGACACCTACGACTACATGAACCAGCACTGCGACGTGCTGATCGTCGGCGCCGGCCCTGCCGGTCTGGCCGCTGCCCTGGCCGCTGCGCGCAGTGGTGCGCGGGTGATCATCGCCGATGAGCAGGAAGAGTTCGGCGGCAGCCTGCTCGATTCCCGCGAAAGCCTCGACGGCAAGCCTGCCGTGGAGTGGGTTGCCAGTGTCGTTGCCGAATTGAAGAACACCCCGGACGTGCTGCTGTTGCCGCGCGCCACGGTCAACGGTTACCACGACCATAACTTCCTGACCATTCACGAACGCCTCACCGATCACCTCGGCGACCGCGCGCCAATCGGTCAGGTGCGTCAGCGCATTCACCGCGTCCGCGCCAAGCGTGTGGTGCTGGCCACCGGCGCTCACGAGCGTCCGCTGGTCTACGGCAACAACGACGTGCCGGGCAACATGCTGGCCGGTGCGGTTTCGACCTACGTGCGCCGTTACGGCGTGGCGCCGGGCAAGAAACTGGTGCTGACCACCAACAACGATCACGCCTATCGCGTGGCGCTGGACTGGCTCGACGCCAGCCTGCAAGTGGTGGCCATCGCCGATGCCCGCAGCAATCCGCGTGGCGCATTGGTTGAAGAAGCCCGCGCCAAAGGCATTCGTATCCTCACTGGCAGCGCCGTGATCGAGGCCCGTGGCAGCAAGCGTGTGACCGCTGCCCGCGTGGCCGCCATCGATGTCAAAGGCCATGCCGTGACCAGTCCCGGCGAATGGCTGGACTGCGACGTGATCGCCAGCTCCGGCGGCTACAGCCCGGTGGTGCACCTGGCTTCGCACCTGGGCGGCAAGCCGATCTGGCGCGAAGACATCCTCGGTTTCGTACCGGGCGAAGCACCGCAGAAGCGCGTGTGCGTCGGCGGCATCAACGGCGTCTACGGTCTCGGCGATTCCCTGGCCGACGGTTTTGAAGGTGGCGTGCGCGCTGCGGCCGAAGCTGGTTTCCAGACCGTCGAAGGCGTGTTGCCGAAGGCCCTGAGCCGCCATGAAGAACCGACGCTGGCGCTGTTCCAGGTGCCGCACGAGAAGGGCACTTCCCGGGCGCCGAAGCAATTCGTCGACCTGCAGAACGACGTCACCGCCGCCGCCATCGAACTGGCGACCCGCGAAGGTTTCGAGTCGGTCGAGCACGTCAAACGCTACACCGCGCTGGGCTTCGGCACCGATCAGGGCAAGCTCGGCAACGTCAACGGTCTGGCCATCGCCGCCCGTTCGCTTAACGTGACCATCCCGCAGATGGGCACCACGATGTTCCGTCCGAACTACACGCCGGTGACATTCGGCGCCGTAGCCGGTCGTCACTGCGGGCACATCTTCGAACCTGTGCGCTACACCGCACTGCATCAATGGCACCTGAAAAACGGCGCCGAGTTCGAAGACGTCGGCCAGTGGAAACGTCCGTGGTACTTCCCGAAAAACGGCGAAGACATGCATGCCGCGGTCAAACGCGAGTGCAAGGCTGTGCGCGACAGCGTTGGCCTGCTGGACGCTTCGACCCTGGGCAAGATCGACATCCAGGGCCCGGACGCCCGCGAGTTCCTCAACCGCGTGTACACCAACGCCTGGACCAAGCTCGACGTGGGCAAGGCCCGTTACGGCCTGATGTGCAAGGAAGACGGCATGGTCTTCGACGACGGTGTGACGGCGTGTCTGGCCGACAACCATTTCGTCATGACCACCACCACCGGCGGCGCGGCTCGCGTACTGCAGTGGCTGGAGCTGTACCACCAGACCGAATGGCCGGAAATGAAGGTGTACTTCACCTCCGTCACCGACCACTGGGCGACCATGACCCTGTCCGGCCCGAACAGCCGCAAGCTGCTCAGCGCCGTGACCGACATCGACCTGGCCAACGAAGCGTTCCCGTTCATGACCTGGAAAGAAGGTCTGGTCGGCGGTGTGCCGGCGCGGGTGTTCCGCATCTCGTTCACCGGTGAGCTGTCGTACGAAGTCAACGTCCAGGCCGACTACGCGATGGGTGTGCTGGAAAAAATCGTCGAGGCCGGCAAGCAGTACAACCTGACCCCGTACGGCACTGAAACCATGCACGTCCTGCGGGCCGAGAAGGGCTTCATCATCGTCGGCCAGGACACCGACGGCTCGATGACCCCGGACGACCTGAACATGGGCTGGTGCGTCGGTCGCACCAAACCGTTCTCGTGGATCGGCCAGCGCGGCATGAATCGTGAAGACTGCGTGCGTGACCAGCGCAAGCAACTGGTGGGCCTGAAGCCGATCGATCCGAACGTCTGGCTGCCGGAAGGTGCACAGCTGGTGTTCAACACCAAGCAGACGATCCCGATGACCATGGTTGGCCACGTGACCTCCAGCTACGCGCACAACTCCCTCGGTTATTCGTTTGCCATGGGCGTGGTGAAGGGCGGTCTGAAGCGTCTGGGCGAGCGGGTGTTCGCACCGCTGGCGGACGGCAGCGTGATCGAGGCGGAAATCGTTTCTTCGGTGTTCTTCGATCCGAAAGGCGATCGCCAGAACATCTAATTGATCGCTCCCGCGCCTGGCGCGGGGGCGACACAGAATTCAGGAAGGGTGCTTTATGACCGCAGCCAACGTTTACCAACAACGCCCGACCACCGGGGCCAAGGCCGAGTCGTCGCTGCATCACGCCGACCTCGCCAGCCTGGTGGGCAAGGGCCGCAAAAGCGCCGGTGTAACCGTGCGCGAGAAGAAACTCCTCGGCCATCTGACCATTCGTGGTGACGGCCACGATGCCGCGTTCGCCGCCGGTGTGCACAAGGCCTTGGGCATCGAGTTGCCGGGTGCCCTGAGCGTGATCGTCAAAGGCGAAACCAGCTTGCAGTGGATGGGCCCGGACGAGTGGCTGCTGATCGTGCCGAGCGGCGAAGAGTTCGGCGCCGAGCAGAAATTGCGCGAAGCGCTGGGCGATCTGCACATCGCGATCGTCAACGTCAGCGGCGGCCAGCAGGTGCTCGAACTGAGCGGCCCGAACGTGCGTCAGGTGCTGATGAAATCCACCAGCTACGATGTACACCCGAACAACTTCCCGGTCGGCAAGGCCGTGGGCACGGTGTTCGCCAAGTCGCAGCTGATGATTCGCCACACCGCCGAAGACACCTGGGAACTGCTGATTCGTCGCAGCTTCTCGGATTACTGGTGGTTGTGGTTGCAGGATGCGTCCGCCGAATACGGCCTTAGCGTTCAGGCGTAATGATCGTTCCCACGCTGTGCGTGGGGACGAGTAGAGGAGAAAAACAACAATGAGCCGCGCCCCGGATACATGGATTCTGACCGCCGACTGCCCCAGCGTTCTCGGCACCGTGGACGCGGTGACGCGTTTTCTGTTCGAGCAGGGCTGCTACGTCACCGAGCACCACTCGTTCGATGACCGGCTCTCGGGCCGGTTCTTCATTCGCGTGGAATTCCGTCAGCCCGACGGTTTTGACGAGCAATCCTTCCGTGCCGGCCTCGCCGAACGCGGTCAGGCGTTCGGCATGATCTTCGAGCTGACCGCGCCGAACTACCGGCCGAAAGTGGTGATCATGGTCTCCAAGGCCGATCACTGCCTCAATGACTTGCTCTACCGCCAGCGCATCGGCCAGTTGTCGATGGACGTGGCGGCGGTGGTGTCGAACCACCCGGACCTCAAGCCGCTGGCCGACTGGCACCAGATTCCCTACTACCACTTCCCCCTCGACCCCAACGACAAACCGGCCCAGGAGCGGCAGGTGTGGCAAGTGATCGAGGAGGCCGGCGCCGAACTGGTGATCCTCGCCCGCTACATGCAGGTGCTGTCGCCGGAGCTGTGCCGCAAGCTCGATGGCAAGGCGATCAACATTCACCACTCGCTGCTGCCGGGTTTCAAGGGCGCCAAGCCGTATCACCAGGCCTACAACAAGGGCGTAAAACTGGTGGGCGCGACCGCGCACTACATCAACAACGACCTCGACGAGGGGCCGATCATCGCCCAGGGCGTCGAGGCGGTGGATCACAGTCATTACCCCGAAGACCTGATTGCCAAGGGCCGCGACATCGAAGGTCTGACCCTGGCGCGGGCAGTCGGATATCACATTGAGCGGCGGGTGTTCCTGAACGCCAATCGCACCGTCGTTCTTTAAGTCATAACAACGCAAGACCAACAAGCAATAACCCGAGCACTTAACGCGCTGCCTGCCTGGGCGGCGCGGTTCCATAAAAACAACAGCGAGGTGAAAGCATGTCTGGCAATCGTGGTGTGGTGTATCTCGGCGCTGGCAAGGTCGAAGTACAAAAAATCGACTATCCGAAAATGCAGGATCCGCGCGGCAGGAAGATTGAGCACGGTGTCATCCTGCGTGTGGTTTCAACCAACATTTGCGGCTCCGACCAGCACATGGTGCGCGGCCGTACCACCGCTCAGGTCGGTCTGGTGCTGGGGCACGAGATCACCGGTGAAGTGATCGAGAAGGGCAGTGACGTCGAAAGCCTGAAAATCGGCGATCTGGTGTCCGTTCCGTTCAACGTGGCTTGCGGGCGCTGCCGTTCCTGCAAGGAGCAACACACCGGTGTCTGCCTGACCGTCAATCCGGCTCGCGCCGGCGGTGCCTACGGTTACGTCGACATGGGCGACTGGACCGGCGGCCAGGCCGAGTACGTGCTGGTGCCGTACGCCGACTTCAACCTGCTGAAACTGCCGGACCGCGACAAGGCCATGGAGAAAATCCGTGACCTGACCTGCCTCTCCGACATTCTGCCGACCGGTTACCACGGCGCCGTTACCGCTGGCGTCGGCCCGGGCAGCACCGTTTACATCGCGGGCGCCGGCCCGGTCGGTCTGGCGGCTGCTGCTTCGGCGCGTTTGCTCGGCGCTGCGGTGGTGATCGTCGGTGACGTAAACACCATCCGCCTGGCCCACGCCAAGGCTCAGGGGTTTGAAATCGTCGACCTGTCGAAAGACACCCCGCTGCACGAACAGATCGCCGCGCTGCTGGGCGAGCCTGAAGTGGATTGCGCAGTGGACTGCGTCGGCTTCGAAGCTCGCGGCCATGGTCATGATGGCGTCAAATCCGAAGCCCCGGCCACCGTGCTGAACTCGCTGATGGGCGTAGTGCGCGTCGCCGGCAAGATCGGTATCCCGGGCCTGTACGTGACCGAGGATCCGGGCGCTGTCGATGCCGCCGCGAAAATGGGCAGCCTGAGCATCCGCTTCGGCCTCGGCTGGGCCAAATCCCACAGCTTCCACACGGGCCAGACTCCGGTGATGAAGTACAACCGCCAGCTGATGCAGGCGATCATGTGGGACCGCATCAACATCGCCGAAGTGGTGGGCGTGCAAGTCATCAGCCTCGACCAGGCGCCGGAAGGCTACGGCGAGTTCGATGCGGGTGTGCCGAAGAAGTTTGTGATTGATCCGCATAAGTTGTTTAGTGCGGCGTAAGTTGTAACCACGAAAAAGGACGGCCGGTCAGGTCGTCCTTTTTGGCGGAATTGTCTCGTTCCGTCTTCGAAGCTTTCGACTAATTGAACGCGCACTTTTGGACGTCACCGTCCTTCGTTGCGCAATCATCGTTTTTCCAGTCTGGTCCGGTCAGGTTGATCGGCGATCCTTTTTTCAAGACCAGTGAAGCTCCAATTTCCGATCCTTTGCTTTCGTACTGGCAGATGACTCTGGCATCTTTGGTCGTCGTTTCTTTTGCTCGTGCGGCTGTGAATGGTAATGCCTGGACATCGCTTTCACTGGCGCTGCCGGGATCAACATCAACTTCAACCGTGCCATAGGGGCTCGTTGCTTCGAATTTACCGTCACTCAGTTTTTTGAATGACGTGGCCTCCAGGCAGTCCGCGTAGACAGTGCTGCTGAGCGTCAGGGCGATGACTGAACCGGCAATCAGATATTTGAGCATGGGTCGTACTCCGTTACTGGGTTGGAGGACACATGTTCAGATGCTCTCGTTTTTGAAGGTACTGTCAGATCTGACAGTCAATAAGCCTGTTTTGGAATAAAGGATGCGTTGGCAATTACTCTTGAGGGAGAGAGCGTCGTTGTCCGCTCCCGATCTCATTCAAAGCGCCGCCAACGCGCCTTGATAGAGAACCGGCCCCGTAGGCTGCCCGGTCGGCGACCCACCCTTCGGCTCAAGACTCACCGCGAGCGCAATCGGCTTGCCGATCAGCGCCTTCTGCGCATCGCTCAGTTCAACCTTGCCTTTGCCGCCCGCCGGAATCACGCCCAGGGAGATCGGCTTGCCATCGGCCGGAATCGCCCACAGTTCCAGACTGCGCTGAGGATCGACGGCCGCCAGTGTCAGCGGCTCGACTTGCAGGTAATTGTCATGGGCCTCGACCTTCAGCGCCGGTTGCGCGTCGGCGCTCAGCAGGGTGGCGCGGTAGCGGGCGTCGTCGCGGGTGTACAGCGAGCCGAGGAACACCAGCACCACGATGGAGGCCAGTGCCGCCGTCACCCGCAGCCAGTTCCAGAACGGACGTTTTTCGGGCACATGCAGTTCTTGCGGTTCGATCCGCGCGGTAACGCCATGCCACACGCGCTCCGGCACCGGAACCTCAGGCAACGTTTCGGTGAGGCTGGCGAGGCTTTCCTGCCAGTGCGCCAGTTCGGCACGCAGGGCGGCGTCTTCCAGCAGCAATTGCTCGAAACGCCGACGGGCCGGCGCGGCCATCAAGCCGATGGCGTAGTCGGCGGCGAGGGCGCGGCGTAGGGCAGGGGTCTGGTAGTTCATGATTCAAGGCACCGGCGCAGGCGCTCCATGCCCCGGCGAATCCACGACTTGACAGAGCCCAGCGGCGCCGCCAGATGCTCGGCCAGTTCCGAGCAGGACAAACCCTGAAAATACGCCACGGTGATCGACCGGCGCTGCATGCCTTCAAGGGTTTCCAGGCAGCGGTTCAGGGCTGTGGCTTCGCGGGCGCTGTTCAACAGGTCATGAGCCGAGGGGTTCTCATCCACCAGGGCTTCCTGCTCGAAATCAGTCAAAGGCCTGTCCCGGTGTTTGCGCAACTGGTCGATGGCCTGATTGCGAGTGATGTTGATCATCCAGGTCATCGGCGCCGACAGGTGCGATTCGTAGCGCGAGGCGTTGTTCCAGATGCGCACGAAGCTCTCCTGCAACACTTCTTCGGCCAGATCCGGGCGTCCCATGAACCGCAGGGCCACACCGTGCAGGCGCGGGCCCACGCTGCGGTACAGGGTTTCGAAGGCACGGCGGTCGCCCAGTGAACACTGGGCGAGCAATTGCCGGAGCTGATCGGTGTCGGCGAGAGTGATGGCAAGTCTCCAGACAGGGCGGGCGCTGGCTTCGGGTAGTTCACAGGCTAGTTCAGCGACAGCGCTCGTGCCATTCATGGTTCGATTTCCGGGGTTTCACATTTCCTATACGCGGGCCGGCTCAAAATGGATGCGCTACGCTCGGAACAGGCTGGCGAATTGCCGGTCAAACCGACAGTTTTGCCACCCGTGACGGGCGGTTTTTCATGACGAAAGAGGATGTCTGGATGAAGATTTCACGCGGTTTCGCACTGGCTTCGCTGATGACGGTTGTGGCGAGCCCGGTTTTCGCAGGTTTCAGCCTGGATGACGTGACCAAGGCAGCCTCAAGCATGCAGGGCGGCAACGCAGCCACCGCCGCCGCGCCGACGTCGGAAACGGCCGGTCTGCTGCAAGCGGTCACCGGTCTCGGGGTTACACCGCAACAAGCCGTCGGTGGCACCAGTGCAATGTTCGGCCTGGCGAAGAACAAGCTCAGCGGCAGCGACTATTCGGAACTGGCCAAGAGCGTGCCGGGTCTCGACAAGCTGTCGGGCGGTGCCGGTCAGTTGGGCGCGCTGAGCAGCGTGCTCGGTTCTTCCGGCAAGTCGGCGGGGCTGGATAACGCGCTGGGCAATGTGAAGAGCACCAGTGACCTGAACAGCGCATTCGGTGCGCTGGGCATGAACGACAGTATGGTCGGCCAGTTCGCCCCGGTGATCCTCAAGTACCTGGGTGACCAGGGCGTTGGCGGTTCGCTGCTGAAAACCCTCGGCGGTGTCTGGGGCGTCGGCGGTTGACCGACCCCCGCTGATCAGCCGCGTTCGCCGCGCAGTTCGGCGATGCGCTGGTCTTTCTCGGTCCAGAGCTGGTTGACCCAGCTCTGGACCTTCTCGCGAAACACCGGATCGTTTTCGTAGTCGCCCTGCCACAGCGCCGGGTCGAGTTCACGAGTACGGATGTCGATGATCACCCGCGGTACGTTGCCGCTGATCAGATCCCAGAACCCCGGAATCTTCGCCTGTGGATAAACCACGGTCACATCGAGAATAGCGTCCAGCTGTTCACCCATCGCCGCCAGTACGAACGCCACGCCGCCGGCCTTGGGCTTGAGCAGATGGCTGAACGGTGACTGTTGCTGCGTGCTCTTGGCCGCGGTGTAGCGGGTGCCTTCCAGATAATTCACCACCGTCACTGGCTGACGCTTGAACAGCTCGCAGGCGGCTTTGGTGATTTCCAGATCCTTGCCCGCCAGTTCCGGGTGCTTCGCCAGGAACGCCTTGGTGTAGCGCTTCATGAACGGGTAATCCAGCGCCCACCAGGCGAGGCCGAGGAACGGTACCCAGATCAGTTCTTTCTTGAGGAAGAACTTGAAGAACGGCGTGCGCCGGTTGAGGGTCTGGATCAGCGCCGGGATGTCGACCCACGACTGATGGTTGCTGATCACCAGATACGACGTGTCGCCACGTAGATCATCGCCGCCCCGGATGTCCCACTGGGTGGGGATGCACAGGCGGAAGATCAGTTTGTCGATCTCCGCCCAGGTCTCGGCGATCCACATCACCGCCCACGAGGCGTAATCGCGAAAGCGTCCCGGCAGGATCAGCTTGAGCAGGGCGAACACCATCAGCGGGCCGAACAGCACCAGGGTGTTGAGCAACAGCAGCAGGGTGACGAGACAGCCGGTGAGCAGGCGGCGCATAAGCAACTCTTGAAAGCGGATGGGCGCGCCATGATAAGTGGCTTCGGGCGACAGGCCAAATCATGGGTTACGAATGTTTCACCTTTGGCGCGTTAGCCTTGCGGGAACGATCAAGCGAACAGCGGTCTAAAATCTCGCGTCAGACGCCCCCATTTCCCAAGGAAGCCCATTACGTGAAATCCCTCCTTGCATTGCTTTCCCTCGTTGCCCTGCCGGTGCTGGCCGCCGAGCCGACCCTGTACGGGCGCTACGAATACATCGCGCTGCCGGAAATCGGCGGGCAAGTGCTCAAGGCAAAAATGGACACCGGCGCGCTGACCGCCTCGCTGTCGGCCAAGGACATCGAGACCTTCACCCGCGACGGTGAAGACTGGGTTCGTTTCCGCCTCGCGACCAAGGACGCCAGCAACAAGGTGTTCGAACACAAGATTGCGCGGATCAGCAAGATCAAGAGCCGCTCCGACGAGGACGACGAGGATCGCGACACCACGGAAGTCGCCAAGCGTCCGGTGGTCGATCTGGAACTGTGCCTGGGCAACGTCAAGCGTACCGTCGAGGTCAACCTGACCGACCGCAGCCACTTCAACTACCCGTTGCTGATCGGTGCCAAGGCCTTGCGTGAGTTCGGCGCAGCGGTAAACCCGGCGCGTCGCTTTACTGCGGACAAACCGGATTGCTGATGCAAGTGGTCTCATTGACGTAACGTCAGGCTTGGGGCACCGTTCGCGCACTCATTCCACAGGCTCGGACGCCATGCCTCATATCCTGATTGTCGAAGACGAAGCGGCGATTGCCGACACGCTGATTTTTGCCTTGCAGGGCGAGGGCTTCACCACGACCTGGCTGAGCCTCGGCGCGCAAGCGCTGGAGCATCAGCGCCAGACACCGGCCGACCTGATCATCCTCGACATCGGCCTGCCGGACATCAGCGGCTTTGAAACCTGCAAGCAACTGCGCCGGTTCAGCGAAGTGCCGGTGCTGTTCCTCAGCGCCCGGGATGCCGAGATCGATCGCGTGGTAGGCCTGGAAATCGGTGCCGACGACTACGTGGTCAAGCCCTTCAGCCCACGGGAAGTCGCAGCGCGGGTCCGGGCGATTCTCAAGCGCATGGCGCCGCGTCCGCCGGCCGAAGCCTGGTCGGGGGTGTTTCGCGTCGACCCCGAACGCGTGCAGATCAGCTATCGCGGCCAGGCGTTGAGCCTGACCCGTCACGAATTCCGTTTGCTGCAATGTCTGCTTGAGCAACCCGAACGGGTGTTCAGCCGCGAGCAACTGCTCGATGCGCTGGGTGTGGCAGCCGACGCCGGCTACGAGCGCAGCATCGACAGCCACATCAAGAGTGTGCGCGCCAAGTTGCGCCTGATTCGCGCCGAGGCCGAGCCGATCCAGACCCATCGCGGCCTCGGCTACAGCTACAGCCCGGGGCACAGTTGATGTCACTGGGGCTGCGGATTTTCCTGGTGTACGTGCTGTTTATCGGCCTCACCGGTTATTTCGTGCTCAACACCGTGATGGAAGAAATCCGCCCCGGCGTGCGGCAGTCCACCGAGGAAACCCTGGTCGATACCGCCAACCTGATGGCGGAAATCCTCAAGGATGATTTCAAGGCCGGCACCCTCAGCGAGAATCGTTGGCCGGAACTGCTCCGGGCCTACGGCGAACGCCAGCCGAAAGCGACGATCTGGGGACTGCCGAAAAACCAGGTCAACCACCGCATCTACGTCACCGATGCCAAGGGCATCGTGGTGCTGGATTCCAGTGGCCTCGCGGTCGGCCAGGACTACTCGCGCTGGAACGACGTCTACCTGACCCTGCGCGGCGAATACGGCGCGCGCTCCAGCCGCAGCGACCCGAATGATCCGAATTCTTCGGTCATGCACGTCGGTGCGCCGATCCGCGACGATGGCCAGATCATCGGCGTAGTCACCGTGGCCAAACCCAACAGCTCGCTGCAACCCTATGTCGACCGCACCGAGCGCCGCTTGCTGGCTTATGGCGCCGGGCTGATTGCGCTGGGCCTTCTTTTCGGTGCGTTACTGTCGTGGTGGTTGAGCCGCGCACTGCACCGGTTGACCCGTTATGCCGAGGCGGTGAGCGAAGGGCGCCGGGTGGAAGTGCCGCATTACCGTGGCGGCGAGCTGGAACAACTGGCGAGCGCCGTGGAACAGATGCGCACCCAGCTTGAAGGCAAGGCCTACGTCGAACGTTACGTCCACACCTTGACCCATGAATTGAAGAGCCCGCTGGCGGCGATTCGCGGTGCCGCCGAGCTGTTGCAGAGCGAAATGCCATTGGCGCAACGCCAGCGTTTCGTCGGCAACATCGACAGCGAAAGTGCGCGTATGCAGCAGTTGATCGAACGACTGCTCGATCTGGCCCAGGTGGAGCAGCGTCAGGCGCTTGAGGAGCGCGTCGCCGTGCCGCTTGCGGCGCTGGTCGATGAAGTGTTGCAGGCTCAGGCAGCACGCATTGAAGGTAAACAGCTGCGAATCGAGTGCACCATCGCGGCGGACCTGTCGTTGATCGGCGAGCCGTTCCTGCTGCGTCAGGCCTTGGGCAATCTGCTGGAGAACGCCCTGGATTTCACGCCGCCACGGGGGCTGCTGCGATTTGAAGCCGAGCGGGTTGGCGAGCAGATCGAGTTTCGGCTGTTCAACGAAGCGGCGCCGATTCCCGATTACGCGCTGGCGCGTCTGACCGAGCGGTTTTATTCATTGCCGCGCCCGGACAGTGGTCGTAAAAGCACCGGGCTTGGGCTTAACTTCGTCGAAGAAGTAGTCAAATTGCACGGTGGTTCTCTGCGCATCGACAACCTTGAAGGTGGCGTGCAGGTGCAATTGCACCTGCCGTGATCGCCTCAGCGTCGATTCCTGACTCAGGACGGGATCACTGTATCGCTGACTCGAGCCTTGCCGCGGCGATGCACCCATTGCAGTGCCGGTCGTTCAATCCAGATCCAGGAGGCAGCGGCCAGCACGATCACGATCAGCGCCGACGCGATCATGGACGGCACGAATGCCAGCGACGTCTTGTTGATCACCAACTGCTGTACGGGAAACGCATACAGGTAGATCCCGTATGACAGATCGAACCGGCCCCGGATGGTGTGATCGACATACAGCAGGCCCAGGCTCAGAGTCGCCAGGCAAATGCACAGCGTGATGACGACGCCGGCAACCGGCGTTCCCGTTGCAAACGGAATCAGGCCGAGACAGGCCACTAGGGTCATTGCCAATCGATGTCTGGCGCCCAGGTATTGCTTGTAGAAAGCCAGGAGCGATCCGGCAAAAAAGGCGATACCGGCACCGCCGTAAACGGCCAGTTTCTGCGTCAGCGCCGTAGCGGGAGCATTGCCCAGCACATAGGTCGCAATGCAGAACGCGACAAGCATTGCACCGGCTGTCGCAGCATGGCGGTACAGACTCAGTGTGGCAGCCACCAGCAAATAAAAGGCGAATTCGATCTTCAGCGTCCACAGGCTGCCATTGAACGACTCGCTGAAGATAAAGCCATTGGTGATTTCATCGATTGCCGCGCGGCCGAACAAGGATATGCGCAGGAAGTCGAACAGCGCCGAAGGGCCTGTGATGTAACCCTGCGCAAATATCCCCCCTGCCACAAACGTCATGATGAAGGCGCAGGCGATCAGTGCCGGGAAAATCCTCGCGACACGTTTGGCCAAGTAGTCGGTGACGCTGCTGGTATTGAGGAAACTGTGGGTGATCAGCAGGCCGGAGATCGAGAAGAAGGCGATGACGGCGATGCCGCCCAATGAGTTGTAGCCGGTGATGCCTGGCTCTTCCTGGCCCGCAAGTGCGAAGTGGTGACTGACCAGCACCATCAGCGCGGCAAAATGCCTGATCAAGTCGAATGAGTTGTTTCTCAACTGAATAATCCTTGTTCGAATCCGGCCTGTTCGGTTCGGAATGGTCCTGCACTCGGTGACGGGAAAAGCGTTTTTACAGGTATTTCCACACAAAACCCACATATCCTCCATCACAAACCCACACAGCGTTTGCAGACTCGCTCCATTCCAATAAGGGAGCGTTCTGATGAACCGAAATCTGACATTCAAACTGGGGGCGATTGCCCTGCTGATCCTGCTGTTGCTGATTCCGCTGCTGATGATCGACGGCATCATCGACGATCGCCAGCAACGACGCGATGGTGTGCTTGAAGACATCGCCCGCAGTTCAAGCTACAGCCAGCAGATCAGCGGCCCGGTGATGGTGGTGCCGTACCGCAAAGTGATACGCACCTGGAAGACCCGGGAAAAAAACGGCGAGCAATATCTGGAGCTCAGCGAAGAACGCGGTCGCCTGTACTTCCTGCCGGAGCGCTTCGAACTCGACGGCCAGGTGCAGACCGAGCTGCGTTCCCGGGGCATCTACGAGGCGCGGCTGTTCCATGCAGAAAACCGCATCAGTGGGCATTTCTCGCTGCCGGCGCAGTTGGGCATCACCGAGGACTTCACCGATTACCACTTCGAAGCACCGTTTCTGGCGATCGGTATCAGCGACATTCGCGGGATCGAAAATGCCCTGAAACTGGAGCTCGGCTCGCAACGCCTGGACTTCGTGCCCGGCACGCAAGTGGGATGGCTCGGTGAAGGTGTTCGGGCGACGTTGCCGGCACTCGATACAACTCAGGCCACGGAACTGGCCTTCGGTTTCGACCTGCGCTTGCAGGGCACCGGCTCGTTGCAGGTGCTGCCGGTGGGCAAGACCAGTCGCGTGAACCTGGCCGCCAACTGGCCGCACCCGAGCTTCATCGGCAACTTCCTGCCGGCCAAGCGTGAAGTCACCGATCAGGGCTTCACCGCCGATTGGCAGACCTCGTTTTTCTCCACCAACCTGCAAGAGGCCATGAGCCGCTGCGCTTCGGGCAACGATTGCGAGGCGTTCAACGGGCGCAGTTTCGGGGTGAGTTTCATCGATCCGGTGGATCAGTACCTGAAGAGTGACCGGGCGATCAAATATGCGCTGCTGTTCATAGTCCTGACGTTCGCCGGTTTCTTCCTGTTCGAAGTGCTGAAAAGCCTGGCGGTGCACCCGGTGCAATACGCGCTGGTGGGGGTGGCGCTGGCGTTCTTCTACCTGTTGTTGCTGTCGCTGTCGGAACACATCGGGTTTGCCCTGGCGTATCTACTGTCGGCCAGTGGTTGTGTGTTGCTGATTGGCTTCTATGTCTGCCATGTGTTGCGCAGTGTGCGTCACGGCTTGAGTTTTTCGGCGGGGCTGGCGGCGTTGTATGGCCTGCTCTACGGCTTGCTGAGCGCCGAGGATTACGCGCTGCTGATGGGTTCGCTGTTGCTGTTCGGGCTGCTGGGTGTGTTCATGGTGCTGACCCGTAACCTGGACTGGTATGGCGTCGGGCAGAAACCGGCCAAGCCCCTGGAGTTTGATCTCGGAGCGGTGCAATGAGCCGGTTCGTGGGGTTGCGTGAGGAACAGCGGGAGGCGGAGGTGTTGATGACGCTGATCTTTGCGTCGTTGCCTCCCGCCCCGAGCTTCAAACCTTTGGCATGGTCGCAATCATCGACGGGCGCTGGCTCACTTCAAAGAACCAGTTGGCCAGTTGCGGGTTGGCTTCACGCCAGCCCAGATCCGGGAAGCGCAGATCCAGATAACCCAATGCGCAGGCCACGCTGATCGCGGCAACATCGAAATGGCTGGTCAGTTCGGCAATGGCGTCGTGCTCCAGCAACGCCAGAGTGCGGCGGATCTTGTCGCGCTGGGCCTCGAGCCATTCGTCCCAGTGCTTCTCCGGGGCGCGCAGCACTTGCTCGTAACGCACCATCACCGAGGCGTCCATGATCCCGTCGGCCATCGAGGCCAGGGTCAGGCGCCGCCAGCGGGCCGAGCCGTCGCGAGGGATCAGTGGATTGCCGACATGCTGGTGGTCGAGGTAATCGAGGATCACCCGGCTGTCATGGATGACATTGCCGTCGGCCAGGCGCAGGGCCGGGATCTTGCCCAGCGGGTTGTCTTCGTTCAGCGCAGCGTTGGGGCTGACCGGTGTCAGGACGCAATCCTGCAGGGCGACGCGATCCTGCTGGCCGGTCTCGTGCAATAGCACCATGACTTTGCGCACGAACGGGGACAGGGTGTTGTGGAACAGGGTCATGCTGGGAGCGGACATCGGCAGGGTCTCGGTCAAGGGCAATGAACGGGCAGCATAGCGCGTTGCTCGTCAGGCTCAAGCCAATCAACGCCGTTGCAACAGACCGCGCAAGGCGAGGGCGGCTGGCACACCCAGACCGATCCAGCTCAAGCCGTCCCAGATCCCGTCGCCCAGCAGCGCGGCGAACAGCCCCGCCGCACTGAGCAACGCGATCACCAGCGGCGTACTGAAGACTTTCCAGAAGTTCGACTGACGCGGTTTCATGTCGAAGCCTCCGCCGTTTCCAGAACTGGCTTCGCTGCCTTGCGCCGTACCACCCAAAGGTACACGCCGCTGCCGAGGACGATGATGGTCAGCACATCGAGGGTGGCCCAGAGGATTTTCATCGGCATGCCGCCGTAGTCGCCAAAGTGCAGCGGCTGCGACATGCCCATGGCGTCCATGTACCACGGCCGTTCAGCGACCGCCGTGACTTGCAGGGTGCTGGCGTCGATCAGCACCGGCGTCAGCAGGTGCGAGGTCAGATGGGTGCCGCCCTTCATGAACACCGAGTAATGGTGCTCGCTGGAAAACCGCGTGCCGGGGAAGGCGATGAAGTCCGGTTTCATCCCCGGTGCGACTTCGCCGGCGATATCCAGCAGGCGGGTGGCCGGGGCGAGATGAGTCAGCGGCGGGGCATCGCGGTAGGGCGCGATCATGGCGTTGAGCGAATCGTTGCGCCAGGCCGCGATGATCAGATCGGCACAGGCGCTGATCACTCCGGTGACTCCCACCACCAGCGCCCAGGTCAGGGTCACCACGCCGATCAGGTTGTGCAGGTCGAGCCAGCGCAGACGGGTGGATTTGTCCCGGCGCACGGTGCCGAATTCGAGACGGCGCATGAACGGCAGGTACAACACCGTCCCGGACACGATCGCCACCACAAACAGCACGCCCATGAACGCCAGCAGCAGCTTGCCCGGCAGACCGGCAAACATGTCGACGTGCAGACGCAGGATGAACAGCATCAGGCCGCCATTGGCCGACGGGGTTTCCAGGGCTTCGCCGGTGCGCGCGTCGAGCATGAAGGTGTGCGAGGAGTTCGGCTCGGTGCCGGCGGTCTTTGCCATGATCGTCAGCACGGTGTTCGGCTCGTCGTCTTCGAAACCGAAGTACTGCACGACTTCACCGGGGCGATGGGCCTCGGCGGCTTGCACCAGTTGCGCCAGATTCAGGTGCGGCGTGTCGGCCGGCATCTCGCGCACCACCGGAGCGTCACCGAGCAGGTGCTCGATCTCGTGATGGAAAATCAGCGGCAGGCCGGTCAGTGCCAGCAGCAGCAAAAACACGGTGCAGATCAGGCTGGTCCAGGTGTGGACGAACGACCAGCGACGGATTGTTTTACTTTTCATTTCATGACCTTCAAAAACACCAAAGCCGTCCACGAGGGACGGCCTGGTTGCAGGGCCTGTTTCAGCTCAAGCAATTACCACTTGTAGGTGGCGCTGGCGACGACGCTGCGCTGGTCGCCGTAGTAGCAGTAGAAGCTGTCGCAGGTGGAAATGTAGTCCTTGTCGAACAGGTTGGTGGCGTTGAGGGCCAGCGATGCGCCCTTCAAGCTGTTGTCCAGGCGACCGAGATCGTAATGCACGCTGGCATCGAACACGGTGTAGGCGTCGGCCTTGCCCAGCCAGGTGTTGGCCTTGTCGCCGTAGGTGTTGCCGGTGTAGCGCACACCGCCGGCGATGCCGAAGCCGTCGAGCACGCCGCTGTGCCAGGTGTAGTCGGTCCACAGCGAGGCTTGCTGGTTCGGCATCAGTTGCAGGCGGTTGCCCTTGTCGACGCCGTTCTGCACTTCGGACTTGGCCAGGGTGTAGGCCGCGATGACCTTCAGGTTTTCGGTGACGTCGGACGTGGCTTCCAGCTCCAGGCCTTTGACTTTCACTTCACCGGTCTGGCTGGTGATCGATACGCCGTTGACGAAAGAGCTTACCGAAACGTTTTTCTGGGTCAGGTCATACACGGCGGCGGACAGCAGGGTCTTGCTGCCCGGCGGCTGGTACTTGATGCCCAGCTCCCACTGCTTGCCTTCGGTCGGCTTGAGCGATTCCGTGGAGGAGGCGTCGGCGCCACTGGTGGGCTGGAAGGATTCGGCGTAGGAAATGTACGGCACGAAACCCGAGTCGAACACGTAGCTCAGAGCCGCGTTGCCGCTGAAGGCCTTGTCGCGGTCGGTGTTGGTCGCGTCGGCCTTGTTGATGAACTTCGTACCGGTGTGCACCCAGTCTTCACGACCGCCGAGGGTCAGGCGCCATTGGTCGAGGGCCATCTGGTCCTGCACGTACAGGCCGGTCTGGTTGGTCTTCTGCTCATAGTCGTAGAAGGCGGTGGAGCGCGCCGGACGCACGATCGGCTGGCCGTAGATCGGGTTGAGCACGTTGGTGGTCAGGCCGTCACCGAAGATCGAGGTGTAGTTGTTGTTGCTGCGCTGGTGATCCAGACCCAGCAACAGGGTGTGGCGGATGTCGCCGGTGGCGAAGTCGGCCTGGAAGTTGTTGTCCACGGCGAACTGGCTGATGTCTTCATTGACACTGGTGCTGGTGCGGCCGACGTTGCCGGCGCTGTCCACCTGAGTGTACGGGTACGAACCCGGGGTCAGGCTCTGGAACGACAGCTCCGATTTGGTGTAACGCAGATTCTGCTTGAACTGCCACACATCGTTCAGGCGATGTTCGAAGGCGTAACCGAGCGCGTAGTAGGTGCGGTCGTAGTATTCCCAGTCCGGATCGCCGAGGTTTTTGTGGTGGGAAACCTTGCCGAACGGCATGTCGATCTTGGTGCCCTGCACCGGCAGGAACTGGCTGGTGATGCCGGTATCGTCGCGGGTGAACTGGGTCAGCAGGGTGAATTTGGTGTCGTCGTCGATGTTCCAGGTCAGGCTCGGCGCGATGTTGTAGCGCTTGTTGTCGACGTGATCGACCTGCGTGCCACTGTCACGTACTACGCCGCTGAGGCCGTAGAGGAACTGGCCGGCGTCGTCGATCTTGCCGGTGCTGGCGAAGTTGATCTGGCGGTGGTTGTCGCTGCCGTATTGCAGCTGGATTTCACTGCTCTGCACATCGCTCGGGCGACGGCTGACCATGTCCAGCAGGCCGCCCGGCGGGGTTTGGCCGTAAACCGACGATGCCGGACCGCGCAGCAGGGCGAGGCGGTCGAGGTTCCAGGTTTCCTGTTTCGGGTTGGCGTACACGCCTTTTGGCAGTGGCAGGCCGTCAAGGAACTGGGTCGGTTCGAAGCCACGCACGCGCAACCAGTCGGCGCGGGTGTCGCTGCCGTAGCTGCTGGCGGTGATGCCCGGCATGTAGCGCACGGCGTCATCGAGGCTGTGCACGCTGCGGTCGTCCATCTGCTGGCGGGTGGCGACGGAGATCGAACGCGGTGCTTCGACCAGCGCGGTGTCGGTCTTGGTGCCGGCGGCGGTACGGGTGGCGGTGTAGCCTTCGACCGGGCCCCAGGCACTTTCAGTGTTTTCCACACCGATTACCGAAGTTTCTGGCAGGGCCATCACGCCTTCCGGCACGGCGACCAGGGTGTAAGTGCCGGTGCTGCTCTGCTCCAGTTGCAGGCCGGTGCCACGCAGGGCGGCGCTCAATGCACCTGCCGCGTCATATTGGCCGTTGACCGGCGCCGAGGTTTTGCCCGTTGCCAGCGACGGATTCAGCGACAGCGTGAGGCCGCTCTGGCTGGCGATCTGATTCAGGGTGGTGGACAGCGGCGCGGCCGGCAGGTTGTAGGCGCGAACGCTCGACGCCTGTTCAGCGGCGATCAACTGGCTGCTGGCCAGCGGGGTGCAGAGGGCAATGGCGACCGCCAGCAAACTGGGGCGCAACAAGGTGTCTAGCGAACGGGACATACGGCGGCTCCTGAATGGAAATATTTCTCAATTGCCTGTGTGCCGGACGAGATTCGAAAAGTGATAGGGCTGGATGAAAATAATTTCGATTAACGGACGGCATGGCGGCTGAAGTCAGCTGAAAGTCCGTTTTCATGGGGGGCGAGCAGGTAACGCGGTGTGTCAGAGCTTCGGATCAGCCTTGGCCACGGTGACCCACCACGGCGTGTGCTGCTCGATCTGCACCGGCAGGGTCGGGAGCAGGGCGCTCAACGCTTTGTCGGTATCGTGCAGCGGGAAGCTGCCGGTGATGCGCAGGTCGGCGACTTCCGGCGCAATGCCCAGGTGGCCGCGACGATAGCGGCCGAGTTCGTGCACCAGGTCTTCCAGACGCGCGTTGTCCACCACCAGCATGCCGCGGGTCCAGGCATCGGCGCCGGGGTTGAGCGCCACCACCGAATCCAGACCGTTATTGCGGATCAGCACTTGCTGGCCTTCGCGCAGGATCTGTTCCTGCGGATCGGATTGCGGATGCGCCGCGACGGCAGACTGCAGCACGCTCAGGCGCGTACCCTGTTCTTCGCGCTTGACCAGAAACCGCGTGCCCAGCGCACGCATGCGGCCTTCGCGAGTTTCGACGATGAACGGTCGCGCATCGCCATGACCGGTCTCGATGAGGATTTCGCCTTCCTGCAACACCACCAGGCGCTGCTTGTCATCGAACCGCACATCCATGGCACTGTGGGTGTTGAGATTGACCACGGTGCCGTCCGCCAGCCGCACGGTGCGTTGCTCACCAGTGGCGGTGCGCTGGTCGGCGAGCCAGTAATCCAGCGGCAGATAGTGTTCTGCGGCAAACAGCGACAGGCCGACCACCGCGACAACACTGGCCAGCCCGCTGCCAAGCTTGCGCACACGGCGGCGAATGCCTTCGCGCGATTGCAGCAACGCGGCGCGGGCCGGACCGCTGGCCACGCTGAAACGCTGGTCGAGCATGCCCAGCTGGCGCCAGGCGCGAGCGTGTTCTTCGTTGGCCGCGTGCCATTTGGCGAATTCTTCGCGCTCCAGTGGCGTGCTGGAATCGAGGGTCAATTGCCAGGCAATCGCCGCATCCAGCACATGGGCCGACACCGGTCTGGAACTGGCCGGATTCATGTTGGTTCACCGTACAAGGCGATGTAGCACTGGCGGATACCCTGGGCCAGATACTGGCGTACGCGCGGCACCGACACGCCGAGTTTGTCGGCGATCTCGGCATGGGTCAGGCCATCGAGACGGTTATAGAGGAAAGCGGCGCGAGCCTTGGTCGACAGCTTGCCGAGCAGGCGGTCGATGGCTTTGAGGTCTTCGAGAATCAGTTGCTGCTCTTCAACCGACGGCTGTTCGCCTTCGGGAATCAGCATCAGTTCGGCGAGATAGGCCTGCTCCAGCGCGGCGCGACGGAAGTAGTCGAACAGCAGACCCTTGGCGATCGCCACCAGAAAGGCCCGGGGTTCGCGGGGTGTCAGCAGTTCCTCGCGGCCGAGCAGGCGCACGAAGGTGTCCTGGCTCAGGTCTTCGGCGCGTTGCGGGCAGGCCACGTTGCGCCGCAGCCAGGCCAGCAGCCAGCCGCGATGATCGCGATACAACGCACCGACGAGCTCACTGTGAGGGCTTTGGGCTGACGACACGAAGGCACCGACTGGGAAATGTTAACCAACGAGAATTGTTCGCGATTGTGGCAGAGGTGGGAATGGTTAGCAATTGGCCACCGGTCGGGTTGTCGGGCGACAACCCGGGGCTCAGAACGAATGCGTGTGCTGGCGGCGCTTCCACTGGCTCAGGCGTTGCTGCAGATTCAATGGGCTGTGAATCTGCTGCTGACGTGCCCGGCTGAACAGAATCAACGCCAGTTCCGCCGTGGCCAGTGCGTCGGCGCTGGCGTGGTGGCGCTCGAACACTTCGAGCCTGAACCAGTTGATCCACTCATCCAGACCCGCCTCGCGAATGTGCGCCTGCGGGCAAACCAGCGGTGCAATGTCGGCAACATCCAAAAACACCTGCTGCAACTTGTGCCCCAAATGTTCTTTCACCGCCCGGCCCAGCATGTGTTGATCGAATGGCGCGTGGAACGCCAACACCGGACTGTCGCCAATAAACTCCAGCAGCTCGAGCAATGCTTCGGCCGGCTCGCTGCCGGCGGCAATCGCATTCGGCCCCAAGCCATGGATCAACACGCTCGGGCTGAGTTTGAGCTCACGACATTGCAGCGTGCGTTCGAACTGCTGGCTGAAGTCGATGGCGCCGTCCTCGATCACCACCGCGCCAATCGACAGCACCCGGTCCTTGTTCAGGTTGAGCCCGGTGGTCTCCAGATCCAGTACCACCCAGCGCTGTTCGCGCAGACTGCACTCGCTCAGTTCGCGGACCGCGGGCAGTTGCGCCAGGCGTTGTCGCAGATCGTCCGGCAGAACGGGGCTGGCCGGACGCAGCCAGGAGAACAGGCTCATAGCTGATACCGCAGGGTCAGGCTGCTTTGCAGGCGCTGGGCCTGACGCAGGGATTCACGCAGGATGCGCCGGTCCAGATGATTGAGGCTGTCCGGATCGACCCGGTTCGAATACGGCAGGTTTTCCCGGGTCTGCAGTTGATGCTGTTGCATGCGCGTCTGCTGGATGAAGTGATAGGCCTCTTCGTACGCGGCGCCATCCAGTCGCTCGATGACTTCTTTATCGACCAACTGGCGGAAACGTTCGAGGGTGTTGTTCGCATCGATGCCGTTGGCCAGTGCCAGCAGGCGTGCGCCATCGACAAACGGGGTCAGGCCCTGGATCTTCAGATCCAGCGTGGCTTTCTCGCCGTTCTTTTTCGTCAGCACAAATTCACGGAAACGCCCCACCGGAGGGCGGTTGCGCAGGGCGTTTTCGGCCATCATCCGCTGGAACAGTCGATTGTCGCCGACCTGATCGAGAATCCCCCGGCGCAATTGCTCGCAACCCTGTTCATCGCCCCATACCACCCGCAGGTCGAAATAGATGCTGGAGCCCAGCAGGTTCTCCGGCGTTGCTTCACGGATGAACGCGGCAAAGCGCCGGGCCCATTCGGCGCGGGACAAACACAGCTGCGGATTGCCGGCCATGACGTTGCCCTTGCACAGGGTGAAGCCGCATTGCGCCAGGCTGTTATTGATGTGCTGGGCGATGGGCAGCAACTTGCCGCGAATCTCCGCCGCATGGGCCGCATCCCGGGCTTCGAACAGAATGCCGTTGTCCTGATCGGTGTGCAGGGTCTGCTCACGCCGGCCTTCGCTGCCGAAACACAGCCAACTGAACGGCACTCCGGGGTCGCCTTTCTCGGCGAGGGTCAGCTCGATCACCCGGCACACGGTGTGATCGTTGAGCAGGGTGATGATGTGGGTGATCTGGGTCGAAGACGCGCCGTGAGCGAGCATGCGCTCCACCAATTGGCCGATCTCGCCGCGCAGGGTCACCAGTTGCTCCACCCGCTGGGCGCTGCGGATGGTCCGCGCCAGGTGCACCAGATCGACCCGCTGCAGCGAGAACAGATCCCGTTCGGAAACCACGCCGCACAATCGCTGATCCTTGACCAGGCAGACGTGGGCGATGTGCCGCTCGGTCATGGCGATTGCCGCGTCGAAGGCACTGTGATCCGGCGACAGATAAAACGGTGAGGGCGTCATGTGGCGTTCGATGGGTTCGTTGAAATCGCCTACACCTTCAGCCACCACATGGCGCAGGTCACGCAGGGTGAAAATTCCCAGCGGCGCCTTGTGTTCATCCACCGCGACGATGCTGCCGACCTGTTGCTCGTGCATCAGCTTCACCGCTTCGCGCAACGGTGTGGTCGGGCTGCAGGTTACCGGATGGCGCATGGCCAATTCGCCGAGGCGGGTGTTCAGCGAATATTGGGTGCCGAGGGTTTCCACGGCTTTCTGCTGGACCTGCTGGTTGACCTGATCAAGCAGGCTGCTGACCCCGCGCAGGGCGAAGTCGCGGAAGGTGTTGGAGAGGGCGAACAGCTTGATGAACGCCAGTTTGTTCAGTTGCAGGCAGAACGTGTCTTCGCCGGCCAGGTGTTCGGTGCGGGTCGCCCGTTCGCCGAGCAGCGCGGCGAGGGGAAAACACTCGCCGGTGGTGATTTCAAAGGTGGTTTCGGTGCCGCCCTTGGCCGTGTGCGGACGCTCGCCGACCACCCGGCCCTGCTTGACGATGTAGAAGTGTTCGACCGGCCCGTCGGCGGGTTTGATGATGCTTTCGCCCTGACCGTAGAAACGCAGCTGGCATTGCTCCACCAGATAGGCGAGGTGGGCGTGTTCCATCTGATTGAAAGGGGGGAAGCGCTGGAGGAATTGCAATGTGCCCTGAATGTTCTGCAACACCGCGGTTTTCCCTGCCTGGGTGAAGGCGTCCGCTTTACTCATAACCATTACCGCAGTCTTTTTCGAATTGTTGTTATTGGATCGTTGCAGCCATGGTCGACCCCGGCGCGCAGGGTGCCCATTGGACGTAAGTCTAGGTTTGGCATGCCGTTGGGTAGTTTTCGGATATGCCCTACACAAACAGTCGGAAATTCTCGGGTTCGCCCCTTGGAAAAAAATCCGACGAAGTGCACATTGAAGCTCTGCCCAGCGATGTCTGACCACTGTGCCAGGGGATCGATTTTGAAAACGTAGAGAACGCCATGTCCGACCACGATATTTTGAGCGACGCCGAGCGGGAAGCGCTCAGCGCCGTCATGCTGGAACCCGACCTGCCGCCGCAGCGGGTGCTGATCGTTGATGACGACAAGGACGCCCGCGAGTTGCTGTCGGAGATCCTGGCCCTGGACGGCATTCGTTGCATGACCGCGGCCAGCGGCGAGTCCGCGCTGAAGATGATCGAGGAAAAACCTTCAATCGGTCTGGTGATCACCGATCTGCGGATGGGCCATGTCGACGGGCTGGACCTGATTCGTCAGGTGCGAGAGTCGGCGCGGGCGGCGATGCCGATCATCATTGTGTCGGGTGATGCGGACGTGAAGGATGCGATTGCGGCGATGCATTTGAGCGTGGTGGATTTTCTGCTCAAGCCGATTGATACGGCGAAGTTGCTGGGGTTGGTCAAACATGAGCTCGGCATAGAGCCTTAGTTGTTCCGGCACAAACAAAAAAGCCCTGATCGAAAGATCAGGGCTTTTTCATGTCCGGCATTCGCGCAGGTTACAGGCCGTTGGCAGCCTTGAACTCGCGACGACGACGGTGCAGGACCGGCTCGGTGTAGCCGTTCGGCTGCCTGGTGCCTTCGATCACCAGTTCGACCGCCGCCTGGAAGGCGATGTTGCTGTCGAAGTTCGGTGCCAGCGGACGGTACAGCGGGTCGTTGGCGTTCTGACGGTCCACCACCGGCGCCATGCGCTTGAGGCTTTCCATCACTTGCGCTTCGGTCACGATGCCGTGGCGCAGCCAGTTGGCGATGTGCTGGCTGGAGATACGCAGCGTCGCACGGTCTTCCATCAGGCCGACGTCGTTGATGTCCGGCACTTTCGAGCAACCCACGCCCTGGTCAATCCAGCGCACCACGTAACCGAGAATGCCCTGGGCGTTGTTGTCCAGTTCGTTCTTGATCTGCTCCGGCGTCCAGTTCGGGTTGACCGCCAGCGGGATGGTCAGGATGTCATCGACCGAAGCGCGGGCGCGTTTGGCCAGCTCGGCCTGACGGGCGAACACGTCGACCTTGTGGTAGTGCAGCGCGTGCAGTGCGGCAGCCGTCGGCGATGGAACCCAGGCGGTGTTGGCACCGGCCAGCGGATGAGCGATTTTCTGTTCGAGCATCGCCGCCATCAGGTCGGGCATCGCCCACATGCCTTTACCGATTTGCGCACGACCTTGCAGGCCGGTGCTCAGACCGATATCGACGTTCCAGTTCTCGTAAGCGCCGATCCACTTCTCGGCCTTCATGTCAGCCTTGCGCACCATCGGGCCGGCTTCCATGGAGGTGTGGATTTCGTCGCCGGTGCGGTCGAGGAAACCGGTGTTGATGAACACCACGCGCTCGCTGGCCGCCTGGATGCAGGCCTTGAGGTTGACCGTGGTGCGGCGTTCCTCGTCCATGATCCCGACTTTCAGGGTGTTGCGCTTGAGGCCCAGCACGTCTTCGATGCGACCGAACAGCTCGTTGGTGAACGCCGCTTCTTCCGGGCCGTGCATCTTCGGTTTAACGATGTAGACCGAACCGGTGCGGGTGTTCTTGCGCGAAGTGTTGCCGCTCAAGTTATGCATCGCCGCGAGGCAAGTCACCAGGCCGTCGAGGATGCCTTCCGGCACTTCGTTGCCGTGCTTGTCGAGGATCGCGTCGATGGTCATCAGGTGACCGACGTTACGCACGAACAGCAGCGAGCGGCCGTGCAGGGTCAGTTCGCTGCCGTCGACCTTGGTGTAGGTGCGATCCGGGTTCATGGTGCGGGTGAAGGTCTGGCCACCCTTGGACACGGATTCCGCCAGGTCGCCTTTCATCAGGCCCAGCCAGTTGCGGTAGATCACAACCTTGTCGTCGGCATCGACGGCGGCCACGGAGTCTTCGCAGTCCATGATGGTGGTCAGTGCCGCTTCCATCAGGATGTCTTTGACGCCGGCGGCGTCGGTCTGGCCGACCGGGGTGCTGGCGTCGATCTGGATTTCGAAATGCAGACCGTTGTTCTTCAGCAGGATCGCGATCGGCGCATTGGCGTCGCCCTGGAAACCGATCAGCTGTGCATCGTTGCGCAGGCCGCTGTTGCTGCCGCCCTTGAGGGTGACGACCAGTTTGCCGTCAGCGATCTTGTAACCGGTGGAGTCGACGTGGGAGCCGGCCGCCAGTGGCGCTGCTTCGTCGAGGAATGCACGGGCGAAGGCGATGACTTTGTCGCCACGCACCTTGTTGTAGCCTTTGCCTTTTTCCGCGCCGCCTGCTTCGCTGATGGCGTCGGTGCCATACAGGGCGTCGTACAGCGAACCCCAGCGGGCGTTCGAGGCGTTGAGGGCGAAGCGGGCGTTCATCACCGGAACCACGAGTTGCGGGCCGGCGGTATGGGCGATTTCGTCATCGACGTTTTGCGTCGTTGCCTGGAAATCAGCCGCTTCTGGCAGCAGATAACCGATCTCTTGCAGGAAGGCTTTGTAGGCCACGGCGTCGTGCGGCTGACCGGCACGGGTCTGGTGCCAGCCATCGATACGGGCCTGGAAGTCATCGCGTTTGGCGAGTAGGGCTTTGTTCTTCGGCGCCAGGTCGTGAATGACCTTGTCGGCACCTTCCCAGAATTTGTCGGCGGTGAGGCCGGTACCGGGAATGGCTTCGTTGTTCACGAAGTCGAACAGGACTTTGGCGACCTGCAGGCCACCGACTTGAACGTGTTCAGTCATTGCTTGCCTCACTCTGCTCAGCTATTTCGCTTTTCAGCTCTTCAATTTAACAATGAAGCCTCTGGCCATTTAAACCACAAACCCCTCGACCAGTACATGCCATCGCTGGCGGCTGGGCTGGGACCAATCAACGGCTTGGGGGCCTTGCTGACGGGGCTTTCAGGGTTGCGAACGTGCCTTGGGCAGACATCGATCCAACGTTATGTAGTGCGCGCTGCGGCATACTACATGATGACTTGCGGTTGTGAAAATCAGACTAATTACGTCGTTCTGCGACCCCATGACGCATTGCGGTCACGGCGCGGAACGGGATGTTCTCAAAAAACCAATGGATTGTTCCAGCTAAATATCAAAAGTTGTACACATAAATACTATGTGTCTGCTATGGCCCCTCGTTTGCCGCCATCACGGCAGTGCCGGCCGGCTTGCCTATACTTGCTTTTCTATAACAAAAGTCATGACAAGAGGGCTGCGCCATGGATCACCTCGTACTCACCGTCTTCGCGCCGGACAAGCCCGGTCAGGTCGAGCGCATCGCCCAATGCATCGCCGAACACGGCGGCAACTGGCTGGAAAGCCGCATGTCGCGAATGGCCGGGCAGTTCGCCGGGATTCTGCGGGTCGGTGTGCCGGCAGAGGCTTACGACGAATTAGTCGATGCCCTACAAGCTTTGTCGACTCAGGGGATTCGCGTGCTGGTGGCCGAAAGCGGCATCGAGCAGGCGTGCACCTGGAAGCCGATTGCCATGGAACTGGTGGGTAATGATCGTCCGGGCATCGTGCGCGACATCACCCGGCTGCTGAGCGAGCAGGGCGTGAACCTCGAACGGCTGGTGACCGAGGTGCGTCCGGCGCCGATGAGCAGTGAGCCGCTGTTTCATGCCGAGGCGATTCTGGCGGTGCCCCTGACTCTTTCACTGGATGTGCTGCAATCGCGCCTGGAAACCCTGGCCGATGACTTGATGGTGGAATTGGTGCTGCGCACCGACCTGTGAGGACGGATCGGGTTATCCAGTTTAAACGTGCACCTGCCTGTGGATAACCTGTAGAAACTGCCTTCCAGGCCACGTCCGCCGTGGCTTTGCGTGGGTTGATCAAAAAACCGCCAGCATTCAGTGACTTGCGCACAAACGGCGGGGATCACGCTGTGGATAACCTTGGGAAGGAACGATACAGGCCACGAGAACCGTGGCCTGTGGAGGTTTGTGCGTTTTTTGATCAGCTGCGCCGACGCAGACTTATCCACGCATCGACGCTGTATACCGCCAGACCGGCCCAGATAAACATGAAGGCGATCAGTGTGCTGGACGACAAATGCTCGCCGAACAGCAGTACGGCTTGCAGCAGCACCAGGGTCGGCGCCAGGTATTGCAGGAAACCGAGGGTGGTGTAAGGCAGGTGCCGGGCGGCGGCGTTGAAGCACACCAGCGGCACCAGCGTCACCGGACCGGCCGCCACCAGCCACCAGGCTTCAGAGGTAGTCCAGAACGCGGCCTGTGCACTGGTGGCGGTCGGATTGAACAGCAGCCACGCGAGAGCGATCGGCACCAGCATCCAGGTTTCCACCACCAGCCCCGGCAATGCCTTGACCGGCGCCTGCTTGCGGATCAGCCCGTAGAAACCGAAGGTCAGTGCCAGCACCAGCGACACCCACGGCAGACTGCCGACCTGCCACACCTGCTGCGCCACACCAACCGCCGCCAGACCGACCGCCAGCCACTGCATGCGCCGCAGGCGTTCGCCGAGGATCAGCATGCCCAGCAGCACGTTCACCAGCGGGTTGATGTAGTAACCGAGGCTCGCTTCCAGCATCCGCCCGTTGTTCACCGACCAGACGTAAGTCAGCCAGTTGGCCGCGATCAAGGTGCCGCTCAGCGCAAGAATCGCCAGGCGTTTCGGATTGTCGCGCAGCTCCTGCCACCAGCCCGGATGCTTCCAGACCAGCAACAACAGCCCGCCGAACAGCGCCGACCACAGCACCCGGTGGATGATGATTTCCACCGCCGGTACTTCGGCGATGGCTTTGAAGTAGAGCGGGAACAGTCCCCAGATGATGTAGGCACTCAGGCCCAGAATGTACCCGCGACGCGGGTTGGCGGCTTGCATGCAGAATCCTTGCTTAGGCAGCTAACAAAGCAGCGATTGTACGGGCAGTTGTATAGACGTGTCGTGTCAGAAAAGCTTCAACGGCTCTTCATTCAATGCTGCCAGTTGCTCACGCAACGCCAGCACCTGATCGCCCCAATAGCGCTCGCTGCCGAACCACGGAAAGCTGCGAGGAAACGCCGGATCATCCCAGCGTCGGGCCAGCCAGGCGCTGTAGTGCATCAGGCGCAGGGCACGCAGCGGTTCAATCAATGCCAGCTCCCGTGGGTCGAAATCGTGGAATTCGTTGTAGCCGTCCATCAATTCCGACAGCTGTCCGAGACAATCCTGACGATCGCCGGCGAGCATCATCCAGATGTCCTGCACCGCCGGGCCCATGCGGCAGTCGTCGAGGTCGACGATGTGGAACATCTCGTCGCGGCACATCATGTTGCCGGGGTGGCAGTCGCCGTGCATGCGGATGTTCCGGTGCGGCGTGGCGGCGTAGACGTCTTCCACACGCTTGAGCAGATCGCGGGCGACGGACTCGTAGGCCGGCAGCAGGCTTTTCGGAATGAAGTTGCCATCCAGCAAAGTGGTCAGCGACGCATGGCCGAAGTTCTGCACGGCCAGCGCTTCGCGGTGCTCGAACGGTTTGGTTTCGCCGACCGCGTGCATGCGCCCGAGCAACTGGCCGAGGCGATACAACTGATCGAGATTGCCCGGCTCCGGCGCCCGGCCACCGCGACGGGGAAACAGGGTGAAACGGAAACCGGCGTGTTCGTGCAGGGTCTGGCCGTTGTGGACCAGTGGCGCCACCACCGGGATCTCGACGTCGGCCAGTTCGAAGGTGAACTGGTGTTCTTCGAGAATCGCTTCGTTGGTCCAGCGCTGCGGGCGATAGAACTTGGCGATCAGCGGTTCGGAGTCTTCGATGCCGACCTGATAGACGCGGTTTTCGTAACTGTTGAGCGCCAGGATGCGCGCGTCGCTCAGAAAACCGATGCTTTCGACGGCATCGAGCACGAGGTCTGGGGTGAGGGTTTCAAACGGGTGGGCCATGCTGACTCCTGCGCGCGGCAGGCTGCCGCGTCCGGCCCAGCATGGTAGCGCAGACGGGCTGTCTTGAGTGGGATCGTTCCCGTGCAGCGCACGGGAACGATCAGAGCGTCGCAGCATCAGGCGCCGACGATCCCGCCATCCTCACGGGTAATCGCCATCACCGAAGAGCGCGGCTTGCCGTTCGGCAAATGCTCGGGGAAGGTCGAACCGCCGTTTTCGCCCGGATGCTGAATCCCGACAAACAGGGTTTTCTGATCTGGCGAGAAGCTGATCCCGGTGACTTCGCAACCGATCGGCCCGACCATGAATCGGCGAATCTCACCGGTCTTGGGATCGGCGCAGAGCATCTGATTGTTGCCCATCCCGGCAAAGTCCCCGGCGTTGCTCGAATCGCCGTCGGTGAGAATCCACAGTCGGCCAGCCTTGTCGAAACCGAGGCCGTCCGGGCTGTTGAACATGTTCTGCGGGGTGATATTCGACGAGCCGCCCTTCGGCGTTCCGGCGTGCACGCTCGGGTTGCCGGCCACCACGAACAGATCCCAGCCGAAAGTCTTCGAACCGTGATCGTCGCGGTCGGTGCGCCAACGCAGAATCTGCCCGTAGACGTTCTTCTCGCGCGGGTTCGGGCCGCCCACCGGTTGGCCGTCTTCGCCGCGCTTGGCGTTGTTGGTCAGGGTGCAATAAACCTGGCCGTCCTTCGGGCTGACCACGATCCACTCCGGGCGGTCCATGCGCGTGGCGCCGACCACACTGGCCGCCAAGCGCGCGTGGATCAGCACTTCCGCCTGATCGGCAAAACCGCTGCTGGCGTCAATGCCGTTCTTGCCGTGGGTCAGTTCGATCCACTGGCCCTGGCCTTTCGGGTGGTCGGGATTGCCGTCGCCTGCGTCGAACTTCGCCACGTACAGGGTGCCGTGATCGAGAATGTCGCGGTTGGCTTTGGCGTTGCGGTGATTGATGCGGTCGCGGCTGACGAACTTGTAGATGAACTCGCCACGTTCGTCGTCGCCCATGTACACCACGGCGCGACCGTCGTCGGTCTCGGCCAGGGCAGCGTTTTCATGTTTGAAGCGACCGAGGGCGGTGCGTTTGACCGGGGTCGATTGTGGATCGAATGGGTCGATTTCCACGACCCAGCCATGACGGTTGAGCTCGTTCGGGTTCTTCGCCATGTCGAAGCGCGGATCGAACGGATGCCAGTTGATCTCGCGGCTGGCGGCAGTCACGCCGTAGCGTTTCTGCGCCGGATCGAATTGCTGTTGGGCGTTGCTGCTGCCGAAGCAGTCGGTGAAGTTCTCTTCGCAGGTCAGGTAAGTGCCCCACGGGGTCTTGCCGTTGGCGCAGTTCTGGAAGGTGCCGAGGACTTTCTTGCCGTGCTTGTCGGCGCTGGTTTTCATCAGCTCGTGGCCGGCCGCCGGGCCGCTGATGCGCAACGGCGAATTGCCGTGGATGCGCCGGTTGTAGCGCGAGCCCTGGACGAACTGCCACTGACCGTTCTTGCGTGCCACTTCGATCACCGACACACCTTCGCAGGCCAGGGCCTTGCGCACGTCTTCCGCCGACTGCGGCAGGCCGCCGTGGGGATAGAGGTAGCGGTAGTTGGTGTATTCGTTGTTGATCGCCATCAGCGCGCGATTCTTGTCGTCCGGGAAGGCGAACAGGCTCATGCCGTCGTTGTTGTCACCGAACTGCACTTCCTGTGCGGCTGCGGTGCCGTTGCCGCTCGGGTCGAAGGCCGGACCGTTCTTGTGCAGGGGCTGGCCCCAACTGATCAGCACCGACGACTTGTAGCCTTTTGGCAGGCTGATGACGTCGGTGGTGGCGGCCGGAATGCTGTCGAAGCCCAGCAGGCGGCTGTTGCCGGCGCTGACACCGGTGGCCAGGGCGCTGCGGGTCAACAGGCTGCCACCGAGGAACATCGCAGCGCCGCACAGTGCGCCGGCACCGATGAAACCGCGACGGCTCATGCCGACCATTTTTTCCAGGTCAGTGGATTGGTTTTCTTCTAATAGGCTCACATCAGGCTCCCTGCTTGGTTTTGGCAGCCACCTTAATGAGAGGCGATGAAGCTTTTGTTGCAGGGAACCGGGCTAGAGCGGTGTGCCGATCAGCACGTTGGACGGTGAGAACTGCACCTGTACCGGCTGGTCGACGGTCAGTTTGTGAGTGCGCAGGTGCAGCGGCTCAGCCAGGGCGCAGAGTGTCTGGCCATTGGGCAGTGCGATGCGCACTTCGCTGGGGCCGTCCTCGGCGTCGAGAATCGCTTCGAGGGTGCCTTCGAGAAGATTGTGACCAGATGTTGCAGCTTGCCCGTTGCCCAGCAATTCAAGCCAGCCAGCCTTGATCAATGCCACCACTTCGGTGCCCGGTTGTAGCTCCAGATGCACGGTGCTGTCGTGGGTGATCTGCGCGTCGATGCACAGGCCTTCGGCCAGTTCGAGGCGGATCAGGTCATTGCGGCCCTGATGCTCGATGCTCACGACCTTGCCGTGCAATTGGTTGCGGGCGCTGGTCCGGAGCATCAGGCGACCGAGCAGATCCAGATCGCTGGCGTCTTCGGCGGCTTCCAGCACCTGCGCCTGCAAGGCTTGCAGCTTCTGATAAAGACGCAGCACCCGTTCGCCTTCGCTGGACAGTTTGGCGCCGCCGCCACCCTTGCCGCCGACAGCCCGCTCGACCAACGGTTTTTGCGCCAGATTGTTCAACTCATCGATGGCATCCCACGCCGCCTTGTAACTCAGGCCCGCGCTTTTCGCGGCACGGGTGATCGAGCCCTGTTCGGCGATGTGTTGCAGCAGGGCGATGCGCTGCGGGCGGCGGACGATGTGCTGGGACAACAGGGAAGGCAAGGACATGTCGGGTGCTTTGTGCTGGGTTGATGGAGGAGGAAGTTGGCCGCTTGGCGCGTGTGAGTCAAGCCGCGTCGCCAGGTTTCGGTGTGCGGGCCAGGCAGTAGACGTCGACCCGCGTGGCGCCGGCGTCCACCAGCAGTCGGGCCAGTGCCTGGGCGGTGGCACCGGTGGTCAGCACATCATCGACCAACGCCAGGTGCCGACTTTGTATGTGGGCGTCTGGCAAAAGATCGAAGGCATTGCGCAGATTGCGTTTGCGCGCCTTGGCATCGAGTGCCTGTTGGGCGCTGGTGTCCTGAATACGGCGCAGGACATTTTCTTCACAGGGCAAATCCAGTTGCTTGCCGAGCCACCGCGCCAGCATGGCTGCCTGATTGAATCCGCGCTGACGCAGGCGCTTGTTCGCCAACGGCACCGGCAGCAGGGCGTCCGGGCGTGGCAGGCCCTCGTCGAAGCGATGTTGCAGGAACTGCCCGAGAACCTCGCCCAACAGGCGGCCAAACGGCCATTTTGCGTTGTGCTTGAAACGGGTGATCAGGCTGTCCACCGGGAAGCCATAGGACCAGGGTGCTACCACCTGCTCGAAGGCGGGCGGATCTTTCAGGCAGCCGCCGCATGTCAGGCCCGCTGCGGGCTGCGGCAATGCGCAGGTCATGCATTGATCGCCAAGCCAGGGCAGGTCGGTTTCACAGGCTACGCAGAGCGGCGTTTCAGTTTCCGCCGGCTCATCGCAAATCAAACAGATCTGGTTATTATTTAGCCAGATGTAAACCGGCCTATCTTGATGTGGTTGACAGTGCATGACTCTTCCTTAAATATGCCGAACATCCGTGTCGTGCCTGTGGGTATTCCGTTTCCCCAGGCGCAAGCCAAGCATAACCAAGGAATCGCCCATGAGCGCCAGCACCACTGCCACCCTGCGTCACGACTGGTCTTTGGCCGAAGTCAAAGCACTCTTCGTTCAGCCATTCAACGACTTGCTGTTCCAGGCGCAGACGGTGCACCGCGCGCATTTCGACGCCAACCGCGTTCAGGTTTCCACCCTGCTGTCGATCAAGACCGGCGCCTGCCCGGAAGACTGCAAATATTGTCCGCAGTCCGGTCACTACAACACCGGCCTGGAAAAAGAAAAGCTGATGGAAGTGCAGAAAGTCCTCGAAGAGGCTGCCCGCGCCAAAGCCATCGGTTCGACCCGCTTCTGCATGGGCGCGGCGTGGAAGCATCCGTCGGCCAAAGACATGCCTTACGTGCTGAAGATGGTCGAAGGCGTGAAGGCTATGGGCCTGGAAACCTGCATGACCCTCGGTCGTCTCGATCAGGATCAAACCGAGGCGCTGGCCAAGGCCGGGCTCGACTACTACAACCACAACCTCGATACCTCGCCGGAGTTCTACGGCAGTATCATCACCACCCGCACCTACAGCGAGCGTCTGCAGACCCTGGCCTATGTGCGCGATGCGGGGATGAAAATCTGCTCCGGCGGCATCCTCGGCATGGGCGAGTCCCTCGATGACCGCGCGAACCTGCTGATCCAGCTGGCCAACCTGCCGGAGCATCCGGAGTCGGTGCCGATCAACATGCTGGTGAAAGTTGCCGGCACCCCGCTGGAGAACGCTGACGACGTCGATCCGTTCGACTTCATCCGCATGCTCGCCGTGGCGCGCATCCTGATGCCGCAATCCCACGTGCGCCTGTCCGCCGGCCGCGAGGCGATGAACGAGCAGATGCAGGCCCTGGCGTTCTTCGCCGGCGCCAACTCGATCTTCTACGGCGACAAACTGCTGACCACCGCCAACCCGCAGGCCGACAAGGACATGCAGCTGTTTGCGCGTCTGGGCATTCAGCCGGAAGCCCGCGAAGAGCACGCTGACGAAGTGCATCAGGCCGCCATCGAGCAGGCGCTGGTGGAGCAGAAGAGCAGCGAGCAGTTCTACAACGCGGCGGTCTGATCGCCCGTTCTTTCAGGCGCTGCCTCGTGCAGCGCCTGCTGACTCATTTGCCACCGTGAGGCCTGCATGTCTTTCGATCTCGCCGCACGCCTTGCTGCCCGTCGTGCCGAAAATCTCTATCGCCAGCGCCCGCTGCTTGAAAGCCCACAAGGGCCGGAAGTGGTGGTCGACGGTCAGCCGTTGCTGGCGTTCTGCAACAACGATTACCTGGGCCTGGCCAATCACCCGCAAGTGATCGAGGCCTGGCGCGCCGGTGCCTCCAAGTGGGGCGTTGGCGGCGGTGCTTCGCATCTGGTGATCGGCCACAGTGGCCCGCATCACGAGTTGGAAGAAGCGTTGGCCGACCTCACTGGACGGCCACGTGCCTTGTTGTTCACCACCGGCTACATGGCCAACCTCGGCGCGGTCACGGCGTTGGTCGGGCAGGGCGACACGGTGCTGGAAGACCGGCTCAATCATGCGTCGTTGCTGGATGCCGGCCTATTGTCCGGCGCGCGCTTCAATCGTTATCTGCACAACGACGCCGACAGCCTGGCCAAACGTCTGGAGAAAGCCACCGGCAATACGCTGGTGGTCACCGACGGCGTGTTCAGCATGGACGGCGATCTCGCCGACCTGCCAGCGCTGGCCCGAGAGGCCAAGGCCAAAGGCGCTTGGTTGATGGTCGATGACGCCCACGGTTTCGGTCCGCTGGGCGCGAACGGTGGCGGGATCGTCGAGCATTTCGGTCTGAGCCAGGAGGATGTGCCGGTGCTGGTTGGCACCCTCGGCAAGGCGTTCGGCACGGCCGGAGCATTCGTGGCCGGCAGTGAAGAGTTGATCGAAAGCCTGATCCAGTTTGCCCGTCCGTACATCTACACCACCAGCCAGCCGCCAGCGCTGGCCTGCGCGACGCTTAAAAGCCTGGAGCTGCTACGCAGCGAACACTGGCGCCGCGAGCATTTGCAGACGCTGATCCGCCAGTTCCGCCGTGGCGCCGAACAGATCGGTCTGGAACTGATGGACAGCTTTACGCCTATCCAGCCGATCATGATTGGCGATGCCGGCCGCGCCGTGCGCTTGTCGCAGATGCTGCGCGAGCGTGGGCTGATGGTCACCGCGATCCGTCCGCCGACCGTGCCTGCCGGCAGTGCGCGGCTGCGGGTCACCCTGACCGCCGCCCACAGTGAGGCGCAGGTGCAACTATTGTTAGAAGGACTGGCCGATTGCTTTGCCCAACTGAAGTCGGAGCCAAGCCATGCGTGATCGACTGATTCTGCTCCCTGGCTGGGGCCTCGGGGTTTCTCCGCTGGAGCCGTTGGCGGCAGCGCTGCGTGGGCTCGACGAACACCTGACGGTGGAAATCGAACCGTTGCCGGAGCTGGAGTCCAGCGATCCTGCAGACTGGCTCGATGAACTCGATGAGCGCATTCCCCAGGACGTCTGGCTCGGTGGCTGGTCGCTGGGCGGCATGCTGGCTTCTGAACTGGCGGCGCGGCGTGGCGAACATTGCTGCGGCTTGCTGACGTTGGCGAGCAATCTTTCTTTCGTTGCCCATGAGCAATGGCCGAGCGCGATGCCGGCGGAAACCTTCGATGCATTTCTGGCCGGTTGCAGTGCTGATCCGCGCCAGACCCTCAAACGTTTTTCTCTGCTGTGTGCTCAAGGTGCGCAAGACCCGCGCGGCGTGTCGCGGCTGTTGCTCGGCGGCGCGCCGAACACTTCGCCGGCGACTTTGATGGCGGGGCTGGAGTTGTTGGCGCAGCTCGATACGCGCAATGCCCTGCAGGTGTTTCGAGGTCCGCAATTGCATCTGTTTGCCGGGCTGGACGGGCTGGTGCCGGCGGAAGCCGCGGGCGAGTTGTTCGCGCTGCTGGCGGATGTCGAGGTCGGGCTGATCGAGCAGGCCAGCCATGCGTTTCTTCTGGAAGACCCCCACGGTGTGGCCGGTGCGATCCAGGCGTTTTTAAGTGAGTGTGGTGATGACTGATTTGTCTCTTGCTGCGCTGCCCGGCGGCTTGCCTGACAAGCGCCAGGTCGCGGCTTCCTTTTCCCGTGCAGCGGCCAGCTACGACAGCGTCGCCGAGTTGCAGCGTGATGTCGGTACGCAGTTGCTCAATCGCTTGCCCATGGATTTTCTGCCGCCGCGCTGGCTGGATCTGGGTTGCGGCACCGGTTATTTCACCCGGGCGCTGGCCGAACGTTTTGCGGGTAACGAAGGGCTGGCGCTGGATATCGCCGAAGGCATGCTCAATCACGCCCGGCCGTTGGGCGGGGCCACACACTTTATTGCCGGTGATGCCGAACGCTTGCCGTTGCAGGATTCGACCTGCGATCTGATCTTCTCCAGCCTCGCCGTGCAGTGGTGTGCGGACTTCGAATTGGTGCTCGGCGAAGCCTTCCGGGTGCTGAAACCGGGGGGGATTTTCGCGTTTGCTAGTCTTTGTGTAGGGACGCTGTACGAACTGCGCGACAGTTGGCGCCAGGTCGATGGCCTGGTGCACGTCAACCGCTTCCGCGAGTTCGCCCGCTACGAACAATTGTGCGCGGCCAGTGGTTTGCGCACGGTCAGTCTGGAGAATCGGCCCCACGTGCTGCATTACCCGGATGTGCGCAGCCTGACTCATGAACTCAAGGCCTTGGGCGCGCATAACCTGAACCCTGGCCGGCCGGGGGGGCTGACCGGGCGGACGCGGATTCTGGGGCTGGTCGAGGCTTACGAGCAGTTCCGTCAGCAACAAGGCTTGCCGGCGACTTATCAGGTGGTCTACGCCGTGTTGGAGAAACCCTTATGAGCGCAGCCTATTTCATCACCGGAACTGACACTGACGTCGGCAAGACAACGGTGGCCGCCGGGTTGCTGCATGCTGCCAGATCGGCAGGGCTGAGTACGGCGGCGGGCAAACCGGTGGCCTCCGGTTGTGTCGTGACGCCCAAAGGCCTGCGCAACTCCGATGCCCTGGCGTTGCAGGCCGAGTGTTCTTTGCCGCTGACTTATCAGCAGCTCAATCCGGTAGCGTTCGAACCGGCGATCGCACCGCATCTGGCGGCGCGAGAGGCAGGTGTGGCGCTGACCGTGCAATCGTTGCTGGCACCGATGCGCGAGATTCTGGCCATGAACGCCGATTTCACGTTGATCGAAGGCGCGGGTGGCTGGCGGGTGCCGTTGGCGGATCAGGACAATCTTTCGGATCTGGCGATTGCGTTGCAGCTGCCAGTGATTCTGGTGGTGGGCGTGCGTCTGGGTTGCATCAGCCATGCATTGCTGACCGCTGAAGCGATTGCACGTGACGGGCTGCAACTGGCCGGTTGGGTGGCGAACATCATTGATCCGAAGACATCGCGGCTGGAGGAAAACCTCGCGACGCTGGCCGAGCGGATCCCGGCACCATGCCTGGGGCGGGTGCCGAAACTCAAGGCTGTCAGCGCTGAAGCGGTCGCCGATCACTTGCAACTCGATCTGCTCGACTGATTTTGGCTATGACAAGGCACTGTGCCATTAGTGTTTTTGACGGGTGTTTTTCTGACGCCTCTGGTTCAATGGCATCCATTGATCCTTCCCAAGGATGAGAGCTCCCATGGAAATCTCCGGAAACACAGCTTTTTATGCCGGTCTGAGCAGCATTCAGACCGGGCAGAACCGCGTCGATCAGGCCGCCAGCCAGATCGCCAACAACACCATCGAGCGTTCGGTCACCAGCCAGTCTTCCGAGGCACAGATCGATCGCCTGCGCGGTATCGATCGCAGCCAGCAAATGGATCCGGGCAGCGCCATGGCCGAAATGGCCCAGGGCAAGTTTCAAGTGGAACTGGGCACGAAAGTCGCCAAGGCATCCGATGAAATGCTCGGTACGATCATCGATACGTTCGCCTGATTTTCTGATCTGCGCTTTGCCAGACGCCGCGACTGTTCGCGGCGTTTTTCGTTGTAAGTCCTTCTCCCTCAACTAATCTTTTTTCAGTGCACATGGCTCGTCCGGGCGCATGGCGCGGTGCTGTGTCCGGCGTTCTGAAAATGTGATGACGAATGGCAAAAGAACGACGCTTGACAAGATTTCGGCGTAAACGTATGTTTCAAACAACTGTTTGACCGTCACAACAAATCAATGCGGTCGTTCATTCCCGGTTACATCAGCAGAGGTTTATCGCTATGCCTGACTACAAGGCCCCCTTGCGTGATATTCGCTTCGTTCGTGACGAACTGCTCGGCTACGAAGCGCACTATCAGAGCCTTCCAGCGTGCGCAGAGGCAACGCCGGACATGGTTGACGCCATTCTCGAAGAGGGCGCCAAGTTTTGTGAGCAGGTGCTGGCACCGCTGAACCGCGTGGGCGACATCGAAGGTTGCACCTGGAGCGAGTCCGGCGTGAAAACCCCGACCGGCTTCAAAGAGGCCTACAAGCAATTCGTGGAAGGCGGCTGGCCAAGCCTGGCCCATGACGTGGAGCACGGCGGTCAGGGCCTGCCTGAGTCGCTGGGCCTGGCTGTAAGCGAAATGGTCGGCGAAGCCAACTGGTCGTGGGGCATGTACCCGGGCCTGTCGCACGGCGCGATGAACACCATTTCCGAGCACGGCACCCCGGAGCAGCAAGAAGCCTATCTGACCAAACTGGTCTCCGGCGAATGGACCGGCACCATGTGCCTGACCGAGCCGCACTGCGGCACCGACCTGGGCATGCTGCGCACCAAGGCCGAACCTCAGGCCGACGGCTCCTACAAAGTCTCCGGCACCAAGATCTTCATCTCGGCCGGTGAACACGACATGGCCGACAACATCGTCCACATCGTACTGGCCCGCCTGCCGGACGCACCGGCTGGTACCAAAGGCATTTCCCTGTTCATCGTTCCGAAGTTCATGCCGAATGCCGACGGCACTGTTGGCGCTCGCAACGCGGTGAGCTGCGGTTCGCTGGAACACAAGATGGGCATCCATGGCAACGCCACTTGCGTGATGAACTTCGACGGCGCCACCGGTTTCCTGATCGGCCCGGCGAACAAAGGCCTTAACTGCATGTTCACCTTCATGAACACCGCACGTCTGGGTACCGCGCTGCAAGGTCTGGCCCACGCCGAAATCGGCTTCCAGGGCGGCCTGAAATACGCTCGCGACCGTCTGCAAATGCGCTCCCTGACTGGCCCGAAAGCGCCGGACAAAGCCGCTGACCCGATCATCGTGCACCCAGATGTACGCCGCATGCTGTTGACCATGAAGGCATTCGCCGAAGGCAACCGCGCGATGGTGTACTTCACCGCCAAACAGGTCGACATCGTCAAATACGGCGTGGACGAAGAAGAGAAGAAGAAAGCCGACGCCCTGTTGGCGTTCATGACTCCAATCGCCAAAGCGTTCATGACCGAAGTCGGTTTCGAATCCGCCAACCACGGCGTACAGATCTACGGCGGCCACGGCTTCATCGCCGAGTGGGGCATGGAGCAGAACGTTCGCGACAGCCGCATCTCGATGCTGTACGAAGGCACCACCGGCATCCAGGCGCTCGACCTGCTGGGCCGTAAAGTGCTGATGACTCAAGGCGAGGCTCTGAAAGGCTTCACCAAGATCGTCCACAAGTTCTGCCAGAACAACGAAGGCAACGAAGCCGTCAAAGAATTCGTCGCACCGTTGGCTGCACTGAACAAAGAGTGGGGCGAGCTGACCATGAAGGTCGGTATGGCCGCCATGAAAGACCGCGAAGAAGTCGGCGCGGCCTCCGTGGACTACCTGATGTACTCCGGCTACGCCTGCCTGGCCTACTTCTGGGCCGACATGGCGCGTCTGGCTGCTGAAAAACTGGCTGCCGGCACCAGCGACGAGGCGTTCTACACCGCCAAGCTGCAAACCGCGCGTTTCTACTTCCAGCGCATCCTGCCGCGTACCCGTACGCACGTGGCAACCATGCTGTCGGGTGCCAACAACCTGATGGACATGAAGGAAGAGAACTTCTCGCTGGGCTACTAAGCCTTAACGCGGTCGTTCTGAAAACCGCTGCTCCTTCGGGGGCAGCGGTTTTTTTGTGCCCGGATTTCCCCAATCCCGGGGCTGATTCCCCAGCATTGACGACGGCTTTGCTCAGCCGATCCCCTGCGCTTATTGATTCAAGATGTTTCCAGAAGAGTGGCCAATTAATTGCACTGCCCGAATTACCGGTGCTAATCAGAACTGCCTGCTCAAAGAAGCATGACGCCCCGGCACTTAACAACAGTCAGGGTGAAGCCTATGAACATCAGTCGACTCGCTCGTTTGACCTTCTGGTTACCCGTCGCGCTGTCAGTCCACAGCGCGTGGGCCGCCGACCCCGCCGAAGTCGATCCTCCTGCGCCGGAGGTGCCGTCGCTGCAGTCGTTGCGCGGGATGGTGCCGCCCGATCCGTCCGGAACCGAAGGCGGGCGCAAGGTCGACCTGATGACCGACTACGTGCTCAACCGCTCTGCCGCGATCCTGTTGGGCAAGGCGTTGTTCTGGGATATGGAGATCGGCAGCGACGGCGCAACGGCGTGCGCATCCTGCCACTACCATGCCGGCGTCGATCATCGCATCACCAATCAGATCAACCCCGGCCAGGCCAACACCAACGCCAACGTCGCGTCGATTTTCAACAAGCCGTTTGTGGCCTCCGACATTCCCGGTGACGTGGCGACCTACTCAACGTTGTCCGGCGGCAAGGGCGGGCCGAACTACACGCTGAAGAAAACCGACTTTCCGACTCATGTGCTGAGCAATCCGCTGGAGCGCAACTCGCCGATCGTTTTCTCGACTGACGACGTTGTCGGTTCACAGGGCGTGTTCGATGCCAACTTCGTCAAACCCAATCAGCCGCGCTTCGACAAATGCACCCAGCAGCCGGACGGCCTGTTTCAGGTCGGCGGCATAAACGTACGGCGCAGCACCGGTCGCAACGCGCCGTCGGTGATCAACGCCGCGTTCAACGTGCGCAACTTCTGGGACGGCCGGGCCAACAACGTGTTCAACGGGTTTTCGCCGTTCGGCAATCGCGACCCGGATGCGGGGATCTACGTGACCAGCGAACGCAGCACGGTCGCCACCAAAGTCAGGCTGGCGCTCAACGATGCGTCTGCCGCCTCGCAAGCCGTCGGCCCGCCCGGCAGCCCGGTGGAAATGTCCTGTGGCGGCCGTACCTTTGCCGACATCGGTCGCAGGATGCTCGACACGCTGATGCTCAAGCAGCAACGGATCTCGTCCAGCGATTCAGTGCTCGGCCCAGTGTCCGGCGCACGGCGTCCGACCTATCGCGAACTGATCAAGAATGCCTTCCAGCCCCGGCTGTGGAACGCCACGCAAAACGTGTTGGTGGGCGGCGCGCCGTACACCCAGATGGAAGCCAATTTCCCGCTGTTCTTCGGCCTGGCGATCCAGATGTACGAAGCCACGTTGATCTCCGATCAGGCGCCGATCGATGCTTACCTGCAAGGCGACCACACCGCCATGAACGCGCAGCAGGTCGAGGGCATGAACCTGTTCCTCGGCAAGGGCAAATGCGTCAATTGCCACGGCGGCGCTGAGCTGACCAATGCCGCCAGCCGTTTGCTGATGCACCCGCGTGAGCGCATCGAGCGGATGGTGATGGCCGACAATCTGACGACCCTCTACGACAACGGCTTCTACAACACCGGTGTCCGCCCGACTTCGGAGGATCTCGCCCTCGGCGGTGCGGATGCCTGGGGCAATCCGTGGTCGTTCACCCGCCAGTACAACACGGTGTTGCAGGGCGGAAAATCCGTCGATCCGCTGGATGTCGACGTGTGCACCTTCGAAGCGCCGCTGAGTGCAGCGATTCCGTGCGATGCCACGCTCAAGCCGAATGTCGGGTTCCGCGATTCGGTGGACGGCGCATTCAAGACCCCGACCCTGCGCAACATTGCCCTGACCGGCCCGTACTTCCACAACGGCAGTCGTGCCACGCTCAAGCAGGTCATGGAGTTCTACAACCGTGGCGGCGACCGGCGCGGTGAGGATGCCAACAACACCAGCGGCTTCGAGCACCCGGCGGTGAATCAGCACAACACCTCCAACCTCGACCCGGACATGACGGCGCTGAACCTGACGCCTGACGAAGTCGACGCGCTGGTGAAATTCATGGAGGTCGGCCTGACCGATCCGCGCGTTGCCTGGGAACGGGCGCCTTTCGATCATCCGTCTCTGGTGATTGCGCAGGGTCATGTCGGTGATGAAAATGCCGTGACCCAGCGCCCGGCCAGTCCGAAAGTCACGACCCGTCAGGCAACTGACGCAGTGCTCAATCTCAAGCCTTACGGCGCTGAAGGCCGTCCGGCGGCGGAGGGGCCGTTGCAGCCGTTCTACAACGATCTTTGAGGGGAAATGACCGTCATGGCCATCACGCATGGTGGCCATGACGAAAGTTTCATGCCCGCCAAGGAAAAAACCTTGATTGAAGGCTCAGAAACCGAGGGTTTCGGCCGTTAAAGAGACAACCTGTGATCTGGATCACATTGTGTGTGCTTAACTGGCCACATTGCAGGCACAATGCCATCTCTTTGCCAAGACGGTCGGAGCTTTACCCTTGCCGCGTTCTTCCGCTGTACGTTTCAGTCATTTCATTCCTTCACTGCTGTTGTTGCTTGCGGGGCTGGCGGCTGCGTACGTCAAAGACCTCAACGTGTTCTTCACCTCGCTGTTCAACGTGTTGCCAACCCTTGTGCTGTTGCTCGGCGGGTCGTATTGCGCGGTTTACCGACGCCAGCGCGAACTGTTTCTGATGGTCACGGTGTACATCGCCTACTTCCTGCTCGACACCCAGACCGACTATTACCGCGACAACGGCAAGGTGCGCGAAGACGCGGCCGTGGTGTTCCATCTGGTGTGTCTGCTGCTGCCTTTGTTGTTCGGTCTGTTTGCGGCGTGGCAGGAGCGCACGCATCTGTTTCAGGACATGGTGGCGCGGTTCGCCGTGCTGCTGGCGTTTGGCAGCGTGGCGCTGGGGCTTGAGCAAAGTTACCCGCAGGCGTTGCTGATGTGGCTCTCGGAGATCCGCTGGCCGGCCTTGCACGGCGCGTGGATGAGCCTGATCCAGATGTCCTATCCGGTGTTCCTCTCGGCGTTTCTGTTGCTGGCCTGGCAGTATTGGCGCAACCCGCGTCCGCTGCACGCGGCGCAACTGGTGGGGTTGCTCGGGGTGTTCTGGATGTTGCCGAAAACCTTCATCCTGCCGTTCACCCTGAACATCATGTGCAGCCAGGTGATGTTGATGATCGCTGCTGCGGTAGCGCACGAGGCTTATCAAATGGCCTTCCGTGACGAGCTCACCGGTCTGCCGGGCCGTCGCGCACTCAACGAACGGATGCAGCGGCTGGGTCGCAACTACGTGCTGGCGATGAGCGACGTCGATCACTTCAAGAAATTCAACGACACCCATGGTCACGACGTGGGTGACCAGGTCCTGCGACTGGTCGCCAGCAAACTGTCGAAAATCAGCGGAGGCGGTAGGGCCTATCGCTATGGCGGCGAGGAATTCGCCCTGGTGTTTGCAGGCAAGACCCTTGAAGAGTGCATGCCGCACCTGGAAGTCATCCGCGAGTCGATTGCGTCCTACAACATCCAGTTGCGCAATCAGGAAAACCGCCCGCAGGACGATCAACAGGGGCGTCAGCGGCGGGGCGGCTTCGGTGCGTCCAGCGTATCGGTCACGGTCAGTATCGGTGTTGCGGAACGGGTCGAGCAGCGCACCCCGGAAGACGTGCTCAAGTCCGCCGACCAGGCGCTCTACGCCGCCAAGGGCGCGGGTCGCAACTGCGTGATGGCGTTCGGTCAGAACCGCCGTGGTGCGGTGCGCATGGACAGCGCCGCAGGTTGAGTGATGACGGCGCATTCAGCGTCTGGACAGTGATTGTGGGGCAGGGTGGCCGGCAGTAGGTTGAAACGATCTGCTGACGGAGAAGCCACCATGCCCGAGTACAAAGCTCCCCTGCGCGACATGCGCTTTCTGATCGACCACGTCTTCGACTTCCACACCCGCTACGCGGCCCTCGGCGCCCACGACGCCAGCCCGGACATGGTCAACGCGATCCTCGAGGAGGGCGCGAAGTTCTGTGAGAACGTTCTGGCACCGCTCAATCGCAGCGGTGACGAAGAAGGCTGCCATTTCGACAATGGCGTAGTGACAACACCTACAGGCTTCAAGCAGGCCTTCGCACAATACGTGGAAGGTGGCTGGCACGGTCTGGCGGCAGACCCGACCTACGGCGGCCAGGGCCTGCCAAGTTCGCTGGGGCTGGTGATCAGCGAAATGGTCGCGTCCAGCAACACCTCCTGGGGCATGTACCCGGGCCTGACCCACGGCGCCATGTCGGCCATCCACGCCCACGGCACCGAAGAACAGAAAAACACCTACCTGCGCAAACTGACCGCCGGGCAGTGGACCGGCACCATGTGCCTGACCGAAGCCCATTGTGGCACCGACCTGGGCATCATCAAGACCCGCGCCGTGCCTAGGGCCGACGGCAGTTATGCGATCACCGGCAGCAAGATTTTCATCTCCGCCGGCGAGCACGACATGAGCGACAACATCATTCATCTGGTGCTGGCCAAACTGCCGGACGCCCCGGCCGGAACCAAAGGCATTTCGCTGTTCATCGTGCCGAAATTCCTGCCGGATGCAGCCGGCGAGGCGGGGGAGCGCAACGGCGTTTCCTGCGGTTCGATCGAGCACAAGATGGGCATCAAGGCCTCGGCCACCTGCGTGCTGAACTTCGATGACGCCAAAGGCTTCCTGATCGGCGAGCCGAACAAAGGCCTGAATTGCATGTTCACCATGATGAACCACGCGCGCCTCGGCACCGGGATGCAGGGCCTGTGTCTGGGCGAGGCAAGTTTCCAGGGCGCAATCAAATACGCCAACGACCGCTTGCAGATGCGTGCCCTGACCGGCGCCAAAGCTCCGGACAAACCGGCGGATCCGATCATCGTCCACCCGGACGTGCGGCGTATGCTGCTGACCATGAAAGCCTTCAATGAAGGCAACCGCGCGCTGACCTATTTCACTGCGCAGATGCTCGATGTCGCGCACCTGAGCCCGGACGCCGACGCGCGTCAGGAGGCCGAAGATCTGCTGGCGTTCCTGACCCCGATCTGCAAGGCGTTCATGACCGACACCGGGCTGGAGGTGACCAACCATGGCATGCAGGTGTTCGGTGGCCACGGTTTCATCCGTGAGTGGGGCATGGAGCAACTGGTTCGCGACTGCCGGATTGCACCAATCTACGAGGGCACCAATGGCATTCAGGCGCTGGATCTGCTGGGGCGCAAAGTCCTTGGCAGCCAAGGCAAGCTGCTGCGCAACTTCACCAAAATCGTCCACAAATTCTGTGCAGCGAATGCCGGGCATGCGCAATTGGGCGGGTTTGTGGCGCAGCTCGATAGCCTCAATCAGCAGTGGGGCGAACTGACCATGCAGGTCGGCATGGCGGCGATGAAGAATCCGGATGAGGTCGGCGCCGCGTCGGTGGATTACCTGATGTACAGCGGTTACATCGTCCTTGGCTATTTGTGGCTGCGCATGGCACTGATCGCCCAGGCACAGCTGGAGTCGGGCGAGGGTGATGGCGATTTTTGCCAGGGCAAACTGGCGACGTGCGAGTTCTACTTCAAACGGTTGTTACCACGTACTGCGGCGCACCGCGCGGCGATCGAGGCGGGCAGCGATTGCCTGATGAAATTGCCGGCGCAGTTGTTCTCGCTGTAACACGCCACTGTTAAACAAAAGAGCCCGCTGATTGCGGGCTTCTTTATGGCTGATTGCTGGTGACTAAAAATAACAAATCAGTCACCGCCTGACCCTATGTGTCGCAAAAGTTGTTGGGTTACACTCCAGCTCAACGAAATCACCCTTCCACGAATCACCTGTTTAGATCTTTGCGAGGTTTGCCATGGCTGACTACAAAGCGCCGCTGCGCGATATGCGCTTCGTCCTCAATGAAGTGTTCGAAGTCGCCAAACTCTGGGCCGAACTGCCGGCCCTGGCCGAGATCGTCGACGCGGAAACCGTTGAAGCCATTCTCGAAGAGGCCGGCAAGGTCACCAGCAAAAGCATCGCGCCCCTGAGCCGCGCGGCCGACGAAGAGGGTTGCCACTGGGCCGACGGTGCCGTCACCACCCCGGCTGGTTTCCCACAGGCCTATCAGACTTATGCCGAAGGCGGCTGGGTCGGGGTTGGCGGTGATCCGGAATACGGCGGCATGGGCATGCCAAAAGCCGTGTCGGCTCAGGTCGAAGAAATGGTCAACTCCGCCAGCCTGTCCTTCGGTCTGTACCCGATGCTGACGGCCGGCGCCTGCCTGTCGATCAACGCCCACGCCAGCGAAGAACTGAAAGCCGCTTACCTGCCGAACATGTACGCCGGCGTCTGGGCCGGTTCCATGTGCCTGACCGAACCGCATGCCGGCACCGACCTGGGCATCATCCGCACCAAGGCCGAGCCTCAGGCGGACGGTTCCTACAAGGTCAGCGGCACCAAGATCTTCATCACCGGCGGTGAGCACGACCTGACCGAAAACATCATCCACCTGGTGCTGGCCAAACTGCCGGACGCACCGGCGGGGCCGAAAGGCATTTCGCTGTTCCTGGTGCCGAAGTTCATGGTCAATGCCGATGGCAGCCTGGGTGCGCGCAACCCGGCGAACTGCGGTTCGATCGAACACAAGATGGGCATCCAGGCTTCGGCCACCTGCGTGATGAACTTCGATGAAGCCGTGGGTTACCTGGTCGGCGAGCCGAACAAGGGCCTGGCCGCGATGTTCACCATGATGAACTACGAGCGTCTGGGCGTCGGTATCCAGGGCCTGGCCACCGGCGAGCGCTCGTACCAGAACGCCCTCGAATACGCCCGCGATCGTCTGCAAAGCCGTTCGCCGACCGGCGCGCAGAACAAGGACAAGGTCGCCGACCCGATCATCGTCCACCCGGACGTGCGTCGCATGCTGCTGACCATGAAAGCCTCGAACGAAGGCGGTCGTGCGTTCTCCACTTACGTGGCGATGCAACTCGATACCGCCAAGTTCAGCGAAGACGCCGCCACACGCAAGCGTGCGGAAGATCTGGTTGCCTTGCTGACGCCAGTGGCCAAGGCATTCCTGACCGATCTGGGTCTGGAAACCACGGTCCACGGCCAGCAGATCTTCGGCGGCCACGGCTACATCCGCGAGTGGGGTCAGGAGCAACTGGTGCGTGACGTGCGCATCACTCAGATCTACGAAGGCACCAACGGCATCCAGGCGCTGGACCTGGTGGGCCGCAAGATCGTCGGTAGCGGTGGCGCGTTCTACAAGTTGTTCGCCGACGAGATCCGCCATTTCACCGCGACGGCGAGTGCCGACCTCGGTGAGTTCACCAAGCCGCTGAATGACGCCGTCGACAACCTCGACGAACTGACCTCGTGGTTGCTGGACCGGGCGAAAACCAACCCGAACGAAATCGGTGCGGCGTCGGTCGAGTACCTGCAAGCCTTCGGTTACACCGCTTACGCCTACATGTGGGCGTTGATGGCCAAGGCATCGCTGGGCAAAGAAGCGCAGGATGATTTCTACGCGAGCAAGCTCGGCACCGCGCGGTTCTACTTCGCCCGTCTGCTGCCGCGGATTCACTCGCTGAGCGCGTCGGTCAAAGCTGGCAGCGAGTCGCTGTTCCTGCTGGATGCTGCGCAGTTCTGATGATGTAACGTCATGTAAGCGATCTCTTACATGACGTGCTGCTGTTCTCCCATAGGCGTAGATTGGATCCAGAGCTAATCTACTTTCCATGGACGTAGCGCAGGAAGCGCAAAGCAACAACACGGACACGTAAGGATTCTGCCAGGGTGGCGGAGTGAAATGGATGTCAGGGAAACAGTCTGCAAAGCCCCGCTTCGGCGGGGTTTTCTTATGCCCGCAGAAAAGTTTTCAGCTCAGCGACTCCAGTCCTGGCGCACCTTTGAGCGGTTTTTCCTCGCGCTGCATCACCTCCTCCAGCAACGTGCGCAGCAAGGCCAATGACGCCTGCTGACGCTGCACATCGCGACACACTAGCCCTACCTTCAGCGGTACCCGTGGTTCGCTGATCGGTTTCCACAGCAAGTCCTGATCGTCGTACTCCTTCTGTGAGCGCCCCGGCAACACCGTCGCAAGACGCGTGTGCGGCAGGCTGTCGAGAATCCCCACCATATTGTTCAGTTCTGCCTGTACTTGCGGGCGTCGCCCGAGGCTGGCCAGTTGCGCCTGCCAGATCTGGCGGATCTGAAATTCCTCACCCAGCAACAACATCGGCAATTCTGCGGCCTGGCTCATCGAGACTTTCTTGAATTCGCGCAACGGATGATCCGCCGGGATGACCAATGTCAGTTCATCTTCGTACAGCATCACGCCGTGCAGACCCGGCTGGCGGGGTGGCAGATAGCTGATGCCGATATCCAGCGAACCATTGAGCAGGCGGCGCTCGATCTCCAGTCCCGTCAGTTCATAAATCTGCACCACCAGATGCGGCTGGGCCTTGCGCACCCGTTCGAGCATTTGCGGCACCAGGCTGGTGTGCACGGTTTGCAGCACACCGATCGCCAGCGTACGCAGCGCCTGCCCCTTGAAGTTGCCCAGCGCCTCGCGCGCACGTTGCATGCCATCAAGCAGTGGCAGCGCGTGGTTGTACAGCGTGTGGGCGGCCAGGGTCGGCAGCAGACGTTTGCTGCTGCGTTCGAACAGGGTGACGTCGAGGTTCTGTTCCAGATGACGGATCTGCTGGGACAGCGCGGGCTGAGAGATCGACAGGCGCTCGGCGGCACGCCCGACGTGGCCTTCTTCGTAGACCGCGACGAAATAACGCAGTTGTTTGAAATCCATAAGTGATACTTATCGAAAATGCTGGGAAATCGAAATGGCTCGGCGCCTTGAAGACGCCTAGTCTAACCGCATTCACAAGGCTTACAGGGCCGGAAAGCGCAATGACCAGCGTTTGCTTCGAAAGTGTTTACATAGGCAGTTCAAAAAACCTCAATCGAGGTTTTTTTCAATGAATCTGTTCAGCTTGCGGCGCCAGGCGCCGAGTCTCGATGACCTGGCTTTTGAAACCCATGCATCGGATGCTGCTGATGGCCTGAATGCCGAGCGCCTGATGCCCAGCGTCGAGCGCCCGCAGCAGGTTTTCGTTCGCGGCCAGGGTTCCTGGTTGTGGGACAGCAATGACCGCGCCTACCTGGACTTTTCCCAGGCCGGCGGCGCCAACAGCCTGGGCCACAGCCCTTCGGCGCTGGTCAAAGCCATCGCCAGCCAGGCACAGGCCCTGATCAATCCCGGATTCAATCTGCACAACCGCGGCATGCTCAGCCTCGCCGAGCGTTTGTGTGCCAGCACTTCCAGCGATCAGGCGTATCTGCTCAACAGTGGCAGCGAAGCCTGTGAAGCCGCGATCAAACTGGCGCGCAAATGGGGCCAGCTGCATCGCGGCGGCGCCTCGCGGATCATTGTCGCCAGACAAGGCTGTCACGGACGTAGTCTGGCGACGATTTCGGCGTCGGACAGTTGCAACCTGCACAATCGCTTCGCACCGCTGCTGCCGGGCTTCGATCTGGTGCCGTTCAACGACCTGCCGGCGCTGCATGCCGCAGTCGATGCGCAGACCGTGGCGATCATGCTCGAACCGATCCAGAGCGATGCCGGTGTCATTCCGGCGACCGAGCATTACCTCAAGGGTGTCGAGCGCCTGTGCCGTGAACTGGGCATTCTGCTGATCCTCGACGAAGTGCAGACCGGCATCGGCCGCTGTGGCACCTTGCTCGCCGAACAATCCTACGGCGTGCGCGCCGATATCGTCGTACTCGGCAAGGGCCTTGGCGGTGGCGTACCGCTGGCTGCATTGCTGGCGCGAGGCAAGGCCTGCTGTTTCGACTTCGGCGAGCTGGGCGGTACGCATCACGGCAACGCCCTGATGACCGCCGCCGGCCTGGTGGTACTCGACAGCGTGCAGGACCGCGCCTTCCTCGAACAGATCCGGGACAACGGCCAGCATCTGCGCGAGGGGCTCGCCCGTCTGGCCCATCGTTATGAACATGGCGAGTTGCGCGGGCAAGGGCTGTTCTGGGGACTGACTCTGTCGGAAGACTCCGCCGAGGCCGTCGTCAAAGCCGCGCTCCATGAAGGCTTGCTGCTCAACGCCCCACAAGCCAACTGCCTGCGCTTCACCCCGGCGCTCACCGTCAGCATGGCCAACATCGACGAAATGCTCCTGCGCCTGGCCCGCGCCTTCTCCCGGGTACGCACGGCGCAACTGCAATGCCGCAAAGGGATTGCCGTCTGAGCTGAAGTTTCCCACCCGAATTCAAGAACCGTCTCGCGGTATAACGCACGCCCCACGCCTGATTCTTTTGGCGTGGGGCGTTTTTTTGTGGCCGGGTTTTGCGAACGCGGTTTAGTGCTTGAGGATTGGCAACTGCGGTGTTTCTTTAGTGGACCTCGGCAAGGATTGCCGATGCCAGCAGACCAACATTATCGAAAGACGGGCTTTGTAATCTATACCACTGAGTGGTATGTTTTTTGGAAGGGATACCGATGTCGTTCAGGTTGTTCAAGACAAAAGGTTTTGCGATACAGGCCAGCAAAGCATGGATCACCGACGAAGAACTCCGCGAGGCTTTTGCCGAGATGCTTGATGGTCAAGCGGACAATCTGGGAGGCGGAGTCTGGAAGAAGCGCCTGAACGAAAACCGTCACCGGTCGATTGTTCTGGCCAAAGGCGGGCACTACTGGGTTTATCAGGTGCTGTTCGCCAAAAAGGATCGGAGCAACATCAATTCTGCGGAGCTGAAGGAACTGCGCAAACTGGCGAAAGCCTATGCGCAACTTACCGAAGAGCAGATTCAAGGCTTGTTGGTCATGAAGGCGTTTGTGGAGATAACTCATGAGTAAAAAATTCAAAAGTGACGTGTTTGAATCCGTTCACGAGTCGGCCAATGCCCTGCATGCAGTCGGCGCGATCAGCAAGGCAACGATGCGTGAGTTTGATGAGTCGTGTCTTGCAGCGGTTCCCGATGCGATCCCGGCGGAACAGATCAAGGCACTGCGCGAGCGGAACAACGTCAGTCAGCCAGTGTTCGCTCGTTATTTGAACACCAGTGCGTCGACCGTCAAGCAATGGGAATCAGGAGACAAGCACCCAAGCGGCATGGCCTTGAAGCTGCTCAGTATCGTGCAGAAACACGGTCTGCAAATTCTGGCTTGAGAGCAATAGCACTGAACCCTGACAAACGGCACAGGTCGATTAGCTTGTATGGCTCAGTCGAGCCAGCCCCCAATCAGGAGCAGCCCCATGGACTTCATCCGCATCATCATCGCCATTATCTTGCCGCCGCTGGGTGTGTTTCTGCAGGTTGGGTTCGGCGGCGCGTTCTGGCTGAATATCCTGCTGACGCTGTGCGGTTACATCCCGGGGATCGTGCACGCGGTGTACATCATCGCCAAGCGCTGAGTTTCAGTCCGCCAGGCCCATGACTCGCCGATAGAAACGCCACTCCTGCTCCAGCGCATGGGCCTGATTGACGGCCCGGCGGAAGCCGTGACGTTCGTCGGCGTAGTAATGCGCTTCGACTTCGATGCCGTTGTGCTCCAGGGCCGCGACCATGTCGCGGGTCTGTTGCGGCACGACCACGGCGTCCAGTTCACCCTGGAAGAAAATCACCGGTACGCGAATGTTGCCTGCGTGCAGCAACGGCGTGCGGGCTGCGTAGCGTTCGGCGTCTTGCTCGGGATCGCCGATCAGCCAGTCCAGATAATCGCCTTCGAACTTGTGTGTCGCGCGGCCCAGGGCAACCGGGTCACTGACGCCATAAAGGCTGGCGCCAGCGCGGAACACTTGATGGAACGCCAGGGCGCACAGCGTTGTGTAGCCGCCAGCACTGCCACCACGGATGAATGTACAGTCGCCGTCGATCATGCCGCGATCATTCAGGTAAGCGACGACCGCACAGGCATCCTCGACATCCACCGCGCCCCAGCTCAGATGCAACGCCTGCCGATATTCCCGGCCATAGCCGCTGCTGCCGCGGTAGTTGAGGTCGGCGACGGCGAAGCCGCGTTGTGTCCAGTACTGGATGCGCGGATCCAGCATCGGGTAGCACGCTGAAGTCGGGCCGCCGTGAATGAACACCACCAGAGGTGGTTTGCCATCGCCATTGATGGCCGGGTAAAAGAAGCCGTGCGCTTCACCTGAACCGCTGGGATAGCGCAGGGTTTGCGGTCGGCTGATGCGTTCGGCAGGCAGCGGTGCAACGCCTCCGGCCAGCACCTTCACTTCACGCGACTCGCGATCAATGGCGAGTACTGCTGACGGGCTGATCGGTGAAGCGGCGATGCAGTAAATGAATTGATCATCGACCGCCAGATGACGGAAACGGCTGTAGTCGCCGGTGAAGTCTTCGCCGTTGAGCGCCAGACGACCAAAACCGCTTTCGCTCCAACTCGCCAAAAAGCCTTCGTCGATGGGCAGCCAGGTGCAGCCGCCGAGTTGCCACGGCGCCGGCGCATGATCGGCTGCAGCACAGGGCAACATTTGCAAACCGTCCGCAGACTCGACCCACGGTTGCCAATATCCGCCACGGTCGGTCAGGCAACCCAGTCGGCCATCGACATCGAAGCGCGGTTGCTGGATCGACTCTTCAAGCGTTTCACCGGCTACGCAACGTGGGGCAGAAAATCCATTACCTGTGCGCTCGGCGAGTATCAAACGGGTGGAAGTCCACGGCTGATGCGGGCGGCTCCACTCGATCCACGCCAGGCGCTGACCGTCCGGGCTGATGATCGGCGACGCGTAAAAGTCTGCGCCCTCAACCAGCATGTGGCAGGTGCCAGTCGCCAGATCGATGGCCACCAGACGATGGCGATCATCGTTCTCTTCAACGGCCAGCACCTGCCCGTTGGCAAAATGCAGATCACCATATCGACACTCGCTCGACGTCAACGCCACAGGCTCGCCATCCAGCGTCTGGCGATACAGCTGTTGATCCGCCTCGTTGACGAAAACCACCCCGTCAGGCGTCAGACAAAACGCCCCACCGCCATATTCGTACACCCGGCTGCGCACGCTGAAGCCCGCAGGTGTCAGACATTTCGCCACGCCATCGCGCCAGTGCCAGATCCGGCACGCGGCGTCTGCAGGGCGGTATTCATTCCAGAACAAACCCTGGGAGCCGAGCTGCAGTTCGGCGAAATCCACACCGGCAGCAACGGCGGCAGTGGCGCTGAAAGGCTCAGCCTTTGGCGATGAGGCGCGAGTTTCGTTCATTGCGAAAGGCCAGTTGTTCAATGGTCTGGGTGGCGTGCTCGGCTTCTTCGCGGGCCTTGAGGATCACGCCGTGATGTTCGGATTTGCTGCACACAGGGTCGGCATTGCTGGCATCGCCGGTGAGCATGAATGCCTGGCAGCGACAGCCGCCGAAGTCCTGTTCTTTCTCGTCGCAGGAGCGGCACGGCTCGGGCATCCAGTCATAACCGCGAAAACGGTTGAAGCCGAACGAGTCGTACCAGATGTGCTGCATGCTGTGGTCGCGCACATTGGGAAATTGTACCGGCAGCTGTCGGGCGCCATGACAGGGCAGGGCGGTGCCGTCCGGTGTGACCGTCAGAAACAGACTGCCCCAGCCGTTCATGCAGGCTTTCGGGCGCTCTTCGTAATAGTCCGGGGTGACGAAAATCAGCTTGCACGGATGCCCTTCGGCTTCCAGCTTGGCGCGGTATTCGTTGGTGATGCGTTCGGCGCGGACCAGTTGCTCTTTGGTCGGCAACAGGCCGACACGATTGAGCTGCGCCCAACCGTAGAACTGGCAGGTGGCGAGTTCGACAAAGTCGGCCTCAAGCGCGATGCACAGCTCGATGATGCGGTCGATCTTGTCGATGTTGTGCCGATGGGTGACGAAGTTCAGCACCATCGGATAGCCGTGGGCTTTCACGGCGCGGGCCATTTCCAGTTTCTGCGCGAAGGCCTTTTTCGAGCCCGCGAGCAGGTTGTTCACTTGCTCGTCGCTGGCCTGGAAGCTGATCTGGATGTGATCGAGCCCGGCCTTCTTGAAGTCGCTGATCTTCTGCTCGGTCAGGCCGATGCCGGAAGTGATCAGGTTGGTGTAGAAACCCAACTGCCGCGCTTCACGGATCAGCTCGGCGAGGTCCTGGCGCACCAGCGGTTCGCCGCCGGAGAAGCCCAGTTGCGCCGCGCCCATTTCCCGCGCCTCGCGAAATACCTTGATCCACTGCTCGGTGCTCAGCTCCTTGCCCTGCTCGGCGAAATCCAGCGGATTGGAGCAGTACGGACATTGCAGCGGGCAGCGGTAAGTCAGTTCGGCGAGCAGCCACAGCGGCAGGCCGATTTCCGGTTTGGCCGGGACTTGCACCGATGACTCAGGCAAGTTCGATCCAGTGCTGCGCACGGGCAACCTCCATGAATTGCTCGATGTCGTCACCGAGCTCGGGTACGCCGGGGAACTGTCTGTCGAGTTCGGCGATGATCGCCGCGACATCCCGCTCACCGTCGATCAGGCCGCCGATCAGCGCGGCACTTTCGTTGAGCTTGATCATGCCTTCCGGGTACAGCAGCACATGGCCTTTCTGCGCCGGTTCGTACTGGAAGCGGTAGCCGGGACGCCAGGTCGGGGTCTTGCTGCGGTCGAAACTCATAAGGCGATTCCTTTATGCCAGACCCGTTGATCGGTGACGCTGTGATACGGCGGGCGGTTTAGTTCGTAGGCCATGCTCATGGCATCGAGCATGCTCCAAAGGATGTCCAGTTTGAACTGGAGAATTTCCAGCATGCGCTCCTGGCCTTCGCGGGTCTTGTAGTGCTCCAGCGTGATCGCCAGACCATGCTCGACATCGCGCCGGGCCTGACCGAGGCGGGTGCGGAAATACTCGTAGCCGGCCGGGTCGATCCACGGGTAATGCTGCGGCCAGCTGTCGAGGCGCGACTGGTGGATCTGCGGCGCGAACAATTCGGTCAACGAGCTGCTGGCGGCTTCCTGCCAACTGGCGCGGCGGGCGAAGTTGACGTAGGCATCGACGGCGAAACGCACGCCGGGCAGCACCAGTTCCTGGGAGCGCAATTGATCCGGATCGAGGCCGACGGCCTGGCCGAGACGCAGCCAGGCTTCGATGCCACCGTCTTCGCCGGGGGCGCCGTCGTGGTCGAGCAGGCGCTGGATCCACTCGCGGCGGATTTCGCGATCCGGGCAGTTGGCGAGGATCGCCGCGTCTTTCAGGGGGATGTTCACCTGATAGTAGAAACGGTTGGCGACCCAGCCCTGGATCTGCTCGCGGGTAGCCCGGCCTTCATACATCGCCACGTGATACGGGTGATGGATGTGGTAGTAGGCGCCCTTGGCGCGCAGGGCCGCTTCGAATTCGGCGGGGGACAGCGGGGTATCGGTCATTGCAGTTCTCCGTGCCATTCGTTACAGGACGATGCTCATGCCGTCATACGCCACTTCAACATCGCGCCGCACCAGTTCCGCGCGCTCCGGTGAGTCTTCGTCGAGAATCGGATTGGTGTTGTTGATGTGGATAAGCACCTTGCGCTGCTCGGGAAGCTGTTCCAGCACTTCGAGCATGCCGCCGGGGCCGTTCTGGGCCAGGTGACCCATTTCACGGCCGGTGCGGGTGCCGACGCCACGGCGCTGCATTTCATCGTCGTCCCACAGCGTCCCGTCCACCAGTACGCAGTCGCTGCCGGCCATGATGTCCAGCAACGGCGCGTCGACCTTGCCCAGGCCCGGCGCGTAGAACAGTTTGCCGCCGGTGCTGAGGTCTTCGACGATCAGGCCGATGTTGTCGCCCGGATGCGGGTCGAAGCGGTGCGGCGAATAGGGCGGTGCGGCGCTGCGCAACGGCAGCGGGGTGAAGCGCAGGTTCGGGCACGCGGCGACGGTGAAGCTCTGGTCGAGTTCGATGCGGTTCCAGTCCAGCCCGCCGTTCCAGTGCTTGAGCATGGTGAACAGCGGGAAACCGGTGCTCAGGTCCTCGTGGACCATGTCCGTGCACCAGACCTGATGCGGGCAGCCTTCGCGCAGGCTGAGCAGGCCGGTGGTGTGGTCGATCTGGCTGTCCATCAGGATGATCGCGCTGATGCCGGTGTCACGCAGAGCCCGGCCCGGTTGCATCGGGGCGAAGCTCTGGAGTTGCGCGCGGATGTCCGGCGAGGCATTGCACAGCACCCAGTTCACGCCGTCATCGGAAATCGCGATGGACGATTGGGTGCGGGCCTTGGCATTCAGGCTGCCATCGCGAAAACCGGCGCAATTGACGCAGTTGCAATTCCACTGCGGAAAGCCGCCACCGGCGGCCGAACCCAGAATCTGGACGAACATGAACGCTCCATCATTTCAACGCTGAAAATAAAACGCCCCGGCGAGCCGAGGCGTTGCACTGCAATTCTGACGAGGCAGAACTCAGCGGCTGGCGAAGTACATGGTGACTTCGAAGCCGATACGCAGGTCGGTGTAAGCAGGTTTGGTCCAGGCCATCGGGTGACTCCTTCTTCAGGTGGGTGAGATAGCGCTATCCATAGGTATAGTCCACGGCAGCGCTGAGATGTTCCAAATAGTTAGGTGGCTATGTTACTCAAAATTTCAGGGGGTTGGCCCGTGAATCTTTGAGAAAGCTCCTTGCAGCCCCGGTAATGATCATTTTGCCGCTTGCCATGGCGCGCCTGGCGCAGGGTCGCTGGACAGACCGTGCCAGCCGCCTTCGGCGCGGATCAGGCGTTGTGCGGCGGCCAGCAATGCCGGGCGACCCAGTTGAGCGATGGCCCGGCGCAATTGCAGCAGATAATCCGACGAGTGGCCGGCGAGACGGGCCTGCCACAGAAGCTCGGCTGCCTCTTTGCCGGACAGGACGCTGTCATCGAACTGATCGGCAAGCGTCCGGCGTTGCTGGTCAAGGCTGGCGTCATCGAGTTGTTCGATAAGGGCTGGCAAGCCGTCGAGGAACTGTTGAATGTGCACGAGCAATTGCGCGGCGCTGGTCGTTGGCGATTGCACACCGAACAACAATCCGCTCCGGCCATGGATCTGGCGCAACCCGCTGAACACTGCATAACCCAGTTGCAGCTCGACTCGCAGGCGTTGGTAGAGCGGCGTCTGGCACAGGTGCGCGAGCAGACGCCACGCGGCTTCGCCAGCGATTTCCTGGCTGGCGGCAGGACAGAACAGTAGCAAGGCGTGTTCGCCCGAGTCGCTTTCGATTTGTTGCCACGAGTATTGGGTGTGGGTTGTCGAGGGGGCGGGCAATTGATTGTCCGGTGTGCCGGGGATGCGACTCAGGGCCAGGCCCATGGCGGATTGGGTCTGTGGGTTGAGGCCCAGCGCCAGACCGTCCCAGCGGGAAGTTGTCCACAGGTGCACGGCGTCATCGGATTCGCTCACGGCTGGCAGACAGTGTTTGGGCAATGCCTTGAGCAGTTGGCGAATCGGTATCAGTGCAGGTTGCGGCTCGCCTTTCGCGGATTCGGCGCTTACTTGTGTCAGAGATTTCAGCGCATGTTCCAGCACAGCGGGCAGCGTGTCCTGCAGACCGGTCACTTTCAGCAGCCACTGATTACCCGTGGTGCTGAACGACAACTCGACTCCGGCCTGACGTGCGTCGCCCGACACTTCCCGCAGACTGTGTTGCAGTTTCGCCTGCAACTCGGCCGTGGCCGCTGCTTCCGTTTGCCAGCGCACATACACCGCGCCTACGTCGCTGTTATCCGGCAGTGCCTGACTGAACTGCATCGGCGAGCGTTCACGGCGGCTGCGCGAGCGATCCTGAGCAAACGTGCGCAGACCCCGGTGAGCGCTGGTCTGGCCACGGATCAGGCCGGCGTTGGCCAGCGGTTCGGCTGTGCGCAGGAACGGGTTGGCGCTCGGCAGATGCCAATGGGGGCTGAAGTTATCCACAGTGCCGATTTTGCCGAGAACCGCTCTGAGCCCCGTAACGGCCGATTCGGACAGGCCGCTATCGAGTTGTTCGCTGTCGAGCCGCGCCAGTTGCAGTGCACCGCTGACTTGCTGCTGACGCTGAAGCAGTTCCGCGTATTCCGCACGCAATGCCGGCCAGTCCTGCTGCGCTGCGAAGAAGCTCAGCCAGTCAAGAAACTGTGCGTGGATGGTGTCGAGTGACCCGGATGCCGCAGTGAATTGAAGGTGCAGCAAAGCCTGCCCGGCAAACTGATATTGCACGCAAGCTTGCAGACTGTTTGCGAGACCCTGCTGTTGTAAATGCGCGAGCAACCCACCGGGTTTGGCGCTGTTCAGCCAGTGACAGAGAAACGCCAACGCCTCGGACGAAGACTCCGACAAGTCTTCCAGTGCAAACAGCAGATTGCCGTGTCGCTCGCCGACCTGTTGATAACTTGCCTGCGGGTTGTCCATCAAGCGAAAGGGCGCTGACTGCTCAGTTTTATCCCCCGGTGTCAGCGCAGCAGCAAACTGCTCGGCCAGCGTTCGCAGCTCTTGAATGTTCTGCGGTCCGACCAGGCTCAGTGTCATCTGCCCGGTGCGATAAAACTGCTGGTGGAAGTCTTTCAACGCCTGCTGAAACCCCACCTGCTCTACTGGCAGGCTGTCGCGGTTCCCGGCATGAAATCCACGCAACGGATGCGCTGCTGACAGCCCTTCGAACAGCGACTCTTTCTGCTGAGCGGCGGTGTCCTGGGACCATGCGACAAACTCCGCCTGCAGCACTTCCCGTTCCCGCAACTGATCGTCCGGATTCATACGCGGATGGGCGAGCATGTCCGACAGACGCTCCAGCCCGTCGCTGAAGGACGCTGGCGGCAACTCAAAGAAGAAATCGGTGGTGCGCTCGCGAGTGCTGGCATTCACCTGGCCGCCGTGACCTTGTACGTAGGCCATCAGCCCTTGCTGTGCAGGAAAGAGCTCGGTGCCGAGGAACAGTAGATGCTCAAGGAAGTGCGCCAGTCCCGGCCATGCCAACGGCACATCATGACTGCCGGCAGCCACCCGCAACGCGGCGGCGCTGCGCTTCAGGCCGGGCACGTGACGCAGGGTTACACGCAAGCCGTTGGCCAGGGTTTCGGTAAGGGGACGGGGGTGAGTCGGCGCAGGCATGGGCACTTCCAGAACAGTGAAGTGCCAATGCTAGCGGATTAGCGCTTGTTGAGCGCGTCGTAAAGTTCAGGGCGGCGGTCGTTGAAGTAGCGGTTGGCGCTACGGGAGTCGAGCATCAACTGGCGATCCAGCTCACCGACGATCAAGGCTTCGTCCAGTCCGGCCTGGGCGATACGGCTGCCATCCGGCGCGGCAATGCTGCTTTGTCCGCAGTAATGGATGTCGCCTTCGTGGCCGCAGTAGTTGGCGTAAGCCACGTAGCACTGGTTTTCGAAGGCGCGGGAGCGCACGGAAACATCGGCAATGAAATCGAAAGGAATCATGTTCGCTGTCGGCACCAGAATCAGCTCGGCACCTTCAAGGGCCAGGCGCCGGGCGTTTTCCGGGAACTCCAGGTCGTAGCAGATCAGGAAACCCAGCTTCCAGCCGTTGAGCTCGACGATGGGAAACTCGCCATCGCCGGGGCTGAACATCGAACGATCCAGATCGCCGAACAGATGCGTCTTGCGGTAATTGCACAGGCGCTCGCCGTTCGAATCGATCAACTGCACGGCGTTGTAGATCTGCCCTTCGGCAGTGCGCTCAGGGTAACCGTAGAGAATCGCCAGGCCGGCAGCCTTGGCGATCCGTCCGACTTGCTGCGCCCACTCGCCGTTGTAGACTTCGGCCAATGTCGCGACCGCCTCCTTGCCGATGTTGTAGCCGGTCAGGAACATCTCCGGCACCACCAGCAGATCGGCACCTTTGGCCTCCATCGCCAGTTGATGCAGGCGCTGGAGGTTGGCGGCCGGTTCCAGGGGCAGCGGTGGGCATTGGTAAAGGGCTACACGCATCGGGGATTCCTCTTACTCGGGCAGGGCGATCGGGCCGATGTCGTTGAATACATCACCCGGGCCGGGGTTCTCTTTATGTGTGGACCCGCCGAAGTGCTTCATGATTCCCCACACCGCGTTGAGCGAAGTCTGTACCGCGCCCTCGACCCAGGCCGGCGTCCATGACACGTCGTCGCCAGCAATGAATATCCCGCGCTGCTCCGGCGGCATGTCGTCCTGCATGAAGTGCGCGTACATGCGCTGGTTGTAGCGATAGTGGCCGGGCAGGGCGCCCTTGAACGCACCGAGGAAATGCGGGTCGGCTTCCCACGATACTGTGATCGGATCGCCGATGATCCGTGCGGCGATGTCGACTTTCGGGTAGATCTTCTTCAACGCGTCCAGCGCCAGTTTCACGCGTTTTTCCACCGGGTGCGGGAGCATTTTCAGCGCATCGCTCATCCACGAGTACGACAGGCAGATCACGCCGGGCTTGTCGTCGCCGTTGTCGAACAGATAGGTGCCACGGGTCAGGCGATCGGTGAGGGTCATGCTCATCAGGTCGCGGCCGGTTTCCGGGTCCTTGTCCTTCCAGAACGGGCGGTCGACCATCACGAAGGTCTTCGACGATTGCATGTAGCGCGTGCGGTCCAGTGCCATCCACATTTTTTGCGAGAACAGGGTTTCGTCGCATTCGATCTGGGTGGTCAGCAGCCAGCTCTGGCAGGTGGTCAGTACGGCGGCGTATTCGCGGGTGTCGCCGTTGTTGTCGGTGACCGCGAAACGTCCGTCAGGTGCGTGGGCGATTTTCTTCACCCCGGAACGTGGCGCGCCATGGTGCAGCGATTTCAGGCTGGTGCCTTGGGGCCAGTGTACGCAGCGCTCCGGTGCATGACGCCAGATGCCTTGCGGCACTTGTTCGACGCCCCCGACCACCAGGTGCTGGTGATCGTCGCAGTTGGTCATCACCACACGGAAGATTTCCAGCATCGAGTTGGGGAAGTCCGAGTCCCAGCCGCCGGTACCGAAACCGACCTGACCGAACACTTCGCGGTGATGGAACGACAGTTTGGCGAAGGCTTTCGAGGTGGCGACGAAGTCATAGAAGGTGCGGTCGTCCCACAGCGGTACGAGGGTATTCCACAGTTCTTTGAGGCGTGGCACGTCGCGGTCGCGGATTGCTTGCTGGATATCGGCGAACTGCGAGCCGGCCTCCAAGGCGTCGGCCCAGGCGTCCGCCACTTCCTGGAACAGTGCAGGAAGATCCTTCAGGCTCTGTGCGTAATGTGTTTTGCCTTCCAGGTCGATCACGGTGCTGCCGGAGGCCGGGGTCAGCGGGTTGGGGAAGGGCTTGGTCTCCAGACCGAGCTTATCGACGTAGTGATAGAACGCGGTGGAAGATACCGGGAAACGCATGCCGCCGAGCTCGGCGACGATGCCGTCAGTGCCGTTGAAGGCCTGGGAGCGCAGGCGGCCGCCAAGCTTCGAGGCCTCGTAAACGACCGGTTTCAAACCAAGTTTCATCAGCTCGTAAGCGGCCACCAGACCTGCGATGCCGGCACCGACGATCGCCACTTCGGCGCCGTGGTTGTGCTCGGGAATGCTGCCCAGGCCAGCCGGGTGTTCGATCCAGTCGTCGAAGGCGAACGGAAAGTCCGGGCCGAAAATGGTGATCGGTTTCTTACCGTCTGCAGGATGGCGATTGTTCTTGTTCATGGCTGACCTTGCTGGCGACCCGACGCCGGATGCGCGTCTGAGTATAGGAAAAGATGCCAGCCATTCTAGGGAGCGTAGAACACGTTAATAAGACGCAAAGTGTCGTCGATTTGAGTGTTTTCGCTGCAATATGACGAATACTTTGATCAAACTGGATGCCCGCGATCAATCTTGCTGCTGAGGATGATCGAGGTCGTGGTCTTCTCCACGCCGTCTACGCTGCCGATCTGATCGAGAAGCTGATCGAGCTGTTCCGGTGAGTCGGTTCGCAGCCACGCCACATAATCGAATTCGCCACTCACCGCGCACAATTGCTGCACCTGGGCCATCGCGCTCAAACGTCGCAACACCTCTTTGCCGGAGCGCGGCTGCACCTTGATCCCGACGTACGCCTGCAACCCGCCATCCACCACGCGCTGACCCAGGCGCACGCCATAGCCGGTGATGACTTTGGCCTTCTCCAGCCGCGCCAGTCGCGAAGTCACGGTCGTGCGGGCGATCCCCAATTGCCTGGCCAGCATCGCCACGCTTTCACGAGCATTGATTTGCAGGGCAGCGATCAGCTGGCGGTCGATTTCATCGAGCACGGGTGGGCGGATGTCGGGCAAGGGCTGGCTCCAGCGGTACGGATCTATGGGGTCGCATGTTACAGGCTCGTCACGCGAGGCGCTTGTGAGTGCTGATTGAGCGGCTGAGGCCAGGCAGTCGCCGGGCCGGGGGATTTTACTGAAACAAAAGAACAGACAAATGATTTGACTTGCCTGCTGCCTTTATAAAAAATGGCCTCAAGAGCGCGAAATCTGCTGCCTTGCAGGGCTTCAGCAGACGTAGGTACCTCAGCGATGCTGCAACATCGGTGTAAGGTGAGACCTCTTCATCCCATTTCCTGAGGATGCCAATATCAGGATTCAAATACTCAAGGGGAGCCAACAGGCTCCCCTTTTTGTTTGTCCTGAAGAATGTATCTCTTGTAGAGAAGTTCGCCCTGGCGGTGCCTGTTCATCGCTCTTGCCGAGGCATGCATGAAGTTCCACAGGACGTGTCCGTGCCTGACATCCACCACGACGAGCATGTCATTCTTTGCCTCGTAAGCGTTGATGAAGGCTAGGCGGTATCCACCGTTGTCGTACAGGACTCTCCAAATTTCAAACGGTCCCGTCAGCGTATCAATGGCATGTCGAACATAGCGCTCTCGTGAGTCAGCACGCTTTTCGACAATATGGGCGAGCTTGTCTCTCATCACCGCAACATTTCCGATCGGCGTGAGGATGGTCACTGCTAGTAGCGCCTCGTCGATGAATCCGAAGTGAGCCAAGAGGATTCTGAGGGCTCCTTGTGCATCGTCTGCCCTTTTCACTTCCTCAATTGCGGCTGAGCGAAGCTCTCTGGTCAGTGTCCGCAGGTCGGGCAAAGCTAAGTCGATCCATGTTTGTTGGCCACCTGCTTCTTTGACCAGTGGCGCAGCACTCACGAGCATGAAAGTAATCCTTGGCGGGCAGCGGCGCCCGGAGATTACTCGCTCGGAGAAAAGGCCAACAAGGCTGAAAGCTGTGTGAAAACACAGCTTGGGAAATAACCTACAGACCTTGCGGTAGTCTTCCGAACATTGCGCTTGTGAAGAACGTAAACGCCAAACGACAGGCGAAAAAAAGCCGCACATAAGCGCGGCTTTTTCACGTTTGGTGGGCCCACACGGACTTGAACCGTGGACCAAAGGATTATGAGTCCTCTGCTCTAACCAACTGAGCTATAGGCCCTCAGTAGGCCGCGGATTATAGCGACGGTTTCTCGGCTGTGCTATCCGAAAAATCTGATACGGCTATGCGAAGAAACGTCGCGGCGAATTCCTCCGGTGGCAGCGGCAGGCTGACGATGTAGCCCTGGATCTGTTCGCAGCCTTCGGCGGCGAGGAATTGTTGTTGGGCCTGGGTTTCCACGCCTTCGGCGATCACGGTGAATTGCATGCTGCGGCCCAGAGCGATGATGGCGCGCACGATCGCCGCATCGTGCGGGTCGTCGGGCAGGCCGCGGACGAAAGACTGGTCGATCTTGAGGATGTCCAGCGGCAGGCGTTTGAGGTAGCTCAGCGAGGAGTAACCGGTGCCGAAGTCGTCGATGGCCAGCTGCACGCCGAGGTGTTTGAGTTGATGCAGCACCGCCAGCGCCTCTTCGGCCTGGCTCATGATGAAGTTTTCGGTAATTTCCAGTTGCAGTAAATCCGGCCTGAGGCGGTTGTCCTTGAGCAGTTGTTCGATGCGTCCCAGCAGGTTCGGCTGGCGCAGTTGTGCGCCGGCGAGGTTGACCGACAGCGGGCCCAGGGATTCGTAAATCTGGTTCCACTCGAACATCTGCCGGCAGGCGGTTTCCAGCACCCAGTCGCCAATTTGCAGAATCATTCCGTTCTCTTCCGCCAGCGGAATGAAATGCTCCGGCGGCACCTCGCCAAAGGTCGGGTGACGCCAGCGGATCAGGGCTTCGGCGCCGACCAGGCTGTGGTCATCAAGGCTGATTTTCGGCTGGTAGTAGAGGTACAACTCTTCGCGCTCGATGGCCCGGCGCAGTTCATGCTCCAGCGCCACCCGTTCGCTGGCCTGGGCGGTGAGGTCGCGGGTGTAGCTTTCGACGCGGTTGCGGCCCTTGGCCTTGGAGCGGTACATCGCCGCGTCGGCGTTCTTGATCAGAGTGGCGACGTCGCAGCCGTCACGGGGATAGAGGCTGGTACCGATACTGGCGCTGATGAAAAACTCGTGTTCGCCGGCCTGGAATGGTGCTCCGAAACAATTCAGCAGTTTGGTGGCGATGTTGTCGGCATCACCGGCCTGTTGCAGCCCCGGTAGCAGGATGATGAATTCGTCGCCGCCCAGCCGTGCAACGGTGTCGATATCGCGCAATTGTTCTTTGAGTCTTACGGCAATTCCTTTGAGCAGCAGATCGCCAACCGGGTGGCCGAGGCTGTCGTTGATGTGTTTGAAGCGATCAAGGTCGAGGAACAGCACCGCGCCCAGACCGCCGTTTTCTTGCTGACCGTTCAGTGCCGTCAGCAGGCGACTTTCGAACAGCGTGCGATTCGGCAGGCCGGTCAGCGGATCATGGTGGGCCTGGTAATCGAGTTTGGCCTGAGCGTGCTTGAGGCTGGAGATATCAGCAAACACCGCGACGAAGTGGGTAATGAACCGGTCGCGGTTGCGCACGGCACTGATGGTCAGCCAGCTCGGGTACAACTCACCATTCTTGCGCCGGTTGGAGATTTCGCCCTGCCAGTGGCCTTCGTCAGTCAATTGATGCCACATCGCTGCATAGAACGCGCTGTCGTGCAGCCCGGAAGCCAGCAGGCGTGGGGTATGGCCGAGCGCCTCGCTTTCGCTGTAGCCGGTGATTTCGGTAAAGGCGCGGTTCACGGCACTGATGTGCTGTTGCGTATCGGTGATCAAGACACCTTCGGCGGTACTCTCGAACACCGTTGCGGCCTGTTGCAGTTTTTCCTGCATCAGGTGGCGTTCGGTGATGTCCCGGGCGATGGTCAGCATGCAGTCGTCTTCGCCGATCGGCAGTGGGCGACTGGACACTTCGCAGAGGCGAATCTGCCCGTCACTGCGACGGATGTGGCAGGTGAAGTCACGAACGAAACCGTCACGGTGCAGCAGATCGAGCATCTGTTTGCGTTCGTTGAGATTGACCCAGATCCCCAGATCCAGTGCCGAACGGTCCACCGACATGGCGCTGTTGAAACCGGTGATGCGGCTGAAGCCTTCGTTGACCTCCAGCAGCAGGCCATCGCTCTGACGCGACAGCAACAGACCGTCCGGCGAGGCGTGAAAGGCCTTGGCGAACTTTTCTTCGGAGGTTTGCAACAGCTGTTGGGTTTCCTTGAGCTGGGTAATGTCGCGCACCACCACGACCAGCGCGGGTGTGGTGTCGAGCTCGAACGGCTCGGCGGAAATCAGCCCGGTGAACACCTGGCCGTTGCTGCGACGAAAGGGCATCTCCAGGTTGCGAATGCTGCCGGCCTGCAGGCGTTGCAGCAGGCCGGGGCCAACGCCGGGAATGCCCCAGATGTTGAGCTCGGTGGCGGTCTGGCCGATGACATCTTCGGCTTTGAGCCCGATCTGTTCCTCAAAGGCTTCGTTGACCTCCAGCAGACAGCCGTCGGACAGACGCGCAATCACCAGGATGTCCGGGCATTGCTGGAACACCGAGGCGAACTTCTGCTCCGACAGGCGCAGGGCCTCTTCGGTGCGCTTGGTTTCGCTGATGTCGATCATCAGGCCGCGCATCACCGGCTCGTGGCCATGTTCGATCAGGCTGACGATGTCGCGCACCCACAGGCACCGGCCATCAGCGGTGATTACCCGGTAATCGAGGCTGTGATCCCGTCCGGCGAGCACTTCGTGATCGCAGAAACTCTGTGCGCGGGTCAGGTCCGCCGGGTGGATGATGTTGCGCCAGAAGCCGGGAATCAGCCAATGGGACAGGGGATAACCCAGCAAATCCTCGGCGTGGGGCGATACGTAGCTGTAGGTGAAATCGCTGATTCGTGCTTCCCAGGCAATGGCCGACAGGCTCTCTACCAGCCCGCGATAGTGGTATTCGCTGCTGCGCAGTTCCTGTTCGAGGTCGATGCGCCGGGCGATTTCCGAGCTCAAGCGGCGGTTGATGCGGATCACCACTGCCAGGATGATCACCAGCAACAGCAGGCCTGGCAGGCCATAGATCAGCAGATCCGACCAGAATGTCCGATGATCGAGGACGTTGCCCACCCAGTGTTCCTGGATACTGCTGATCTGCTCCGGGGACATGTCGGCCAGGACTTTATCCAGAATGCCCACCAGCATTTTGCTGTCTCGGGGAACCCCCATTGCCAGTTGATAGCGATAAGGGGTTTCGCCGCTGACATACAGCCCGTCGAGCTTGAGCTGGCGCAGGCTCCAGACACTTGAGGCGAGATCGCCGACCACCGCGTCCACCTCATCGGTCGCCAGGGCCTGCAGTGCCGAGCTGACATTGGGCATGGCAACCAGATTCAGATCGGGATGATGGGTGCGCAACAGTTCATGGGGAGCATAGTTTTCGACGACGGCGATCTTCAACCCGTACAGATCCTCGATCTTTCGCGGTTGCGGCCCGCCGACATGGGCGAGGATGACGATCGGAAAATCCAGGTAAGGGCGGGTGAAGGCCAGGTAGTTCTGGCGTTCCGGGGTGGACATGATGCCCGGCAGCAGATCGATCGTGCCGTTTTTGGCCTGTTCGAGCACGGCTGTCCAGCTCGAGGGTTCGATGGGCGTAAGTTTGATGGCCAGACGCTGGCGGATCACGTCGATATAGTCCGCCGCCAGGCCCTGATAGCGGTTCTGCTCATCGCGAAACTCGAAGGGGGGCCACGATGCATCGACACCCAGGCGCAAGTCCGGGTGAGCCGCCAGCCAGCTACGTTCTTCATCGGTCAGAGTCAGCGCGTCAGCCGTTGCGGTCCAGATCATCAGTGACAGCAAAAAAAGCACGGACGCCAGTCTGGGCATAACGGTCTCGTTATGGCACGGGGGAATGTTTCGAGTGTAGACGGGCTGTGCGCGGGGGAGGGTGGTGCGAGGTATTTAATCTGCCCGATAAAACAAAACCCCCGGCCTGGGCCGGGGGTTCTGGTATTACTCGTCGAGGAACGAACGCAGGTGTTCGCTTCGCGTCGGATGGCGCAGCTTGCGCAGCGCCTTGGCTTCGATCTGACGGATCCGCTCACGGGTCACGTCAAACTGTTTGCCGACTTCTTCGAGCGTATGGTCGGTGTTCATGTCGATACCGAAACGCATGCGCAGTACCTTGGCTTCACGGGCAGTGAGGCCGGACAGCACTTCGCGGGTCGCTTCTTTCAGGCTCTCGACAGTGGCGACATCGATTGGCGACTGCATGGTCGAGTCTTCGATGAAATCACCCAGATGAGAGTCTTCGTCATCACCGATCGGGGTTTCCATGGAGATCGGCTCTTTGGCGATCTTCAATACCTTGCGGATCTTGTCCTCAGGCATCTCCATGCGCTCACCCAGCTCTTCCGGGGTCGGTTCGCGACCCATTTCCTGCAGCATCTGGCGGGAAATGCGGTTGAGCTTGTTGATCGTCTCGATCATGTGCACCGGAATACGGATGGTGCGGGCCTGGTCGGCGATCGAGCGAGTGATCGCCTGACGGATCCACCAGGTGGCATAGGTCGAGAACTTGTAACCACGACGGTATTCGAACTTGTCCACCGCTTTCATCAGACCGATGTTGCCTTCCTGGATCAGGTCGAGGAATTGCAGGCCACGGTTGGTGTACTTCTTGGCGATGGAGATCACCAGACGCAGGTTCGCTTCAACCATCTCTTTTTTCGCGCGGCGGGCTTTCGCCTCACCGATCGACATGCGACGGTTGATGTCCTTGATCTCGGCAATAGTCAGACCGGTCTCGGTTTCCAGTGCGGTCAGCTTCTGCTGGCAACGGATGATGTCCGGTTGCACGCGGCCGATGGCTTCGGCGTACTTGCTCTTGCCTTTGGCCAGGGCGTCGGACCAGCTTTCGTCGACTTCGTTGCCCGGGAACTGGCGCAGGAAGTCGGCACGCGGCATACGTGCATCACGTACGCACAGCTGCATGATCGCGCGCTCTTGCTGACGCAGGCGATCCAGGGCACTGCGAACACGTTCGACCAGGGCTTCGAATTGCTTCGGCACCAGTTTGATCGGCATGAACAGATCAGCCAGGGCCAGCAACTCGGCAACCGCTGCCTTGTTGTGACGACCGTGCTTTTTCAGGGCCTTGCGGGTGATTTCCATCTGGTCGGCCACGGCGCCGAAGCGCTGGGCAGCAATGACCGGATCCGGACCGCTTTCGGCTTCTTCTTCGTCATCGGAAGCTTCGGCGTCATCGTCCTCGGAATCGTCGTCCGCTTTCGCGGCTTTCGCGTCGATCGGCGGTGGCACTTCGGCAGCCGGCGGCGTAATACCGTCGTCCGGGTCGATGTAACCGCTCAGGACGTCGGACAGGCGACCGCCTTCGGTGGTGACCCGAGTGTATTCGGAGAGAATATGGTCAACCGTGCCGGGGAAGTGCGCGATTGCGCTCATCACCTCACGGATGCCCTCTTCGATACGCTTGGCGATTTCGATTTCGCCTTCACGAGTCAGAAGCTCGACCGTACCCATTTCACGCATGTACATGCGCACTGGGTCAGTGGTGCGACCGATATCGGTCTCGACCGCTGCCAACGCGGCGGCTGCTTCTTCCGCAGCGGCCTCGTCGGTATCGGCGTCGGCCAACATAAGGGCGTCCGCATCCGGAGCACTCTCGTGTACGGGGATCCCCATGTCGTTAATCATGCGGATGATGTCTTCCACCTGCTCCGGATCTGAAATATCCTCGGGCAGGTGGTCGTTGACCTCGGCGTAAGTCAGATACTTCTGCTCACGACCCAGTTTGATCAACTCAATAATACGAGACTGCTGTTGCGCTTTTCCGGACATAACACCCTATCCACTGAAGGTCTTGGCGGGCAAAAAACAAGCCGAGGATTATACCTGAGCTATGACCTCACGCGCCAGTTGAGGTCGGGTTTGATGCAGGAACATCCCGTTTGAGCAATTCGAGCAGCAAAGATTTTTCTTCGGTGCTCAGATCGCTTTGACGTGATTTCCTGAGAAGTTGTTCCAGCTTTCGCTCGCGCTGGCGGGCTGACAAGCTAGTTATGGTGTCGAAAAACTGTTGTTCAAGGTTTTCTCCGTTGATCAACCACTCCTTTTCTGCCAGGCGGGTCAGCAATCGACCTTGTTCGGTGCCATGCCATCGCGAGATCAACTGAAAAGAGTTTAGCTGAGGATTCTTTTGCACGGCTTCCAGTGAGGCCACCAGCAGCTGAGTGTTGGTATTGTCTTCGTCCGCAAAATGGCTGGCCGTCTCGACCTTCAGCGCCAGTTGCGGGTGATGGATCACCGTTCGCAGGGCGGCCATGATCGGTGGCTCGACGGGAGCCGGCACTCTCGGGGCGCGCGGTTGGTCGCGATCACCGCTACGCTTGCCGTTCTTGTCCCACGGCTTTTTATCCCATTTCTTGCCGCCGGCGCCGGGTTTCTTTGGCGTCCATTCCTGCTGCGGCACATACATGTCCTGTGCCTGCGGCTGATGGTAGTCGCTGAAGTCCGGCATCGCGTCGTAATCGATGCCGGGGTCGTAGGCGGGCGGCGCTTCCTGCGGTGCGCTCTGGGCCAGCTGACTGACGGTCTCGCTGCTCAGACCGGTGATTTCGGTCAGGCGCTGACGCATCAGGATTCGCAGGTTGGCCCCTGGTACTTTATCGATCAACGGCGCGGCAAGCGTCGCCATGTGCGCCTTGCCTTCGAGTGAGCGAGGGTCGGCCTCTTCGGTCAGTTGCTGGAAGAAATAGTCTGCCAGCGGTTGCGCGTGCTGATTGATCCGCGCACGGAAGGCGTCGGTGCCTTCGGCGCGGATCAAGGTGTCCGGGTCTTCGCCTTCGGGCAGGAACAGGAAGCGTGCGCGGCGACCGTCCTGCAGGCTGCTCAGCGTGGCTTCCAGTGCGCGCCATGCGGCGTTGCGGCCGGCCTGGTCGCCGTCGAAGCAGAACAGCACGTTCGGTACGACCCGAAAAAGGCGCTTCAGATGCTCTTCGCTGGTGGCTGTGCCCAGGGTCGCAACGGCGTTTCGCAGGCCTTGCTGGGCCAGGGCGATAACGTCCATGTAGCCCTCGACGACGATGATTTCGTCGAGGTTGCGGTTGTTCTTGCGGGCTTCATAGAGGCCGTAGAGTTCCTGGCCTTTATGGAATACCGGGGTTTCCGGCGAGTTCAGGTATTTCGGCTTGTCGTCGCCAAGGACTCGGCCGCCGAAGGCGATAATGCGCCCCCGGGTGTCGCGGATCGGGAACATCACGCGATCACGGAAGCGGTCATAGCGCTTGCCGGTTTCGGCGTTCTCGATCAGCAGGCCGGCGTCGATCATGGCTTTCTGCTGCAAGGTGTCGCTGCTCAGGTGCTTGAACAGATTGTCCCAGCCTGGCGGAGCGAAACCGAGGCCGAAGTCCCGGGCAATTTCACCTGTCAGTCCGCGGCCCTTGAGGTAATCCACGGCAGCCTTGCGTGCCGGGTGGCTCTTGAGCGCCTGGCGGTAAAAGTCCGCAGCGGCAGTCAGCAGTGGATAAAGCGGCGAATCGGTCGGCTGTCGCGGTTTGTGCGAGCGGCCACTTTCTTCGCGGGGCACTTCCATGCCGGCGGCTTTGGCCAGGTCCTCGACTGCCTGGGGGAAGTCCAGGTTGTCGTGGTCCATGAGAAAACCGAGCGCGTTACCGCCGGCGCCGCAACCGAAGCAGTAATAGAACTGCTTGTCGGGGCTTACGCTGAACGACGGGGTTTTCTCTTTATGGAACGGGCAGCAGGCGGTGTAGTTCTTGCCGGCCTTCTTCAGTTGCACGCGCGAGCTGACCACGTCGACGATGTCGGTGCGGTTCAGCAGGTCGTCAATGAAGCTCTGGGGAATCAGCCCGGCCATGGCGTTCTCGTCGTCTGCGCTGTAATGAGTCCGATGCGATGGGCGGCCGGACGCGGGTCATGCTTGAAAGCGCACAAAGAGTGCGGCTCGACCGGTGTCGTCTGCGTAATCGCTGTCGGGAAGTGTATCTGCCGAAAATCCACTGACGTTAGTACCTATCAGTCTTCGACTTTATGAAAGTGTTGCGCTGAATCCGCTGACGGCCGGTTGAGGCCTCGGATAGCTCATGAAGCGGGCACGCAAGCAGGTGCCTTGGGCTGATCGTCGTAAGAGGAATCAGTGGGTGTGCTCGTCAGTAGCCTTGAAAGGCTCGTCAGAAAAGACGTGCACCGCTGGCAAAAGAGCCAGGCCTGACGCGGTGAAGCGGATTTGTCTCGGTCGCGTGTGCGGCTTCGACGGTGAAGCATCAAGCGTTTTACGCAAATGCCATTAGCCCGGCTGAGGGCCGGGCTTGGCAGAAGCTTGCTACGATCGTCTGTGTATTAGTACAGACGAACGGCGCGGCGCTGTTCGCGCTGAACTTTCTTGGCGTGACGCTTAACAGCGGCTGCTGCCTTGCGCTTACGCTCGGAAGTTGGCTTCTCGTAAAATTCGCGGCTACGAACTTCAGCCAGTACACCGGCTTTTTCGCAGGAGCGCTTGAAACGACGCAGAGCTACGTCGAAGGGTTCGTTCTCTTTAACTTTGACGGCTGGCATCCAGAGCTACCTTCATTCATTACCGGGGTCAACATCCTCGCGGCAAAAGAGCACTTGAAGACGTCGGTTTTTAAGGGTTGCGGATGTTAACCCCTCAACGCTCGGAATGCAAAGCCTCTGATCGAAAACCGCTGGTCGGGGCATCCAGTGGCGACTATTATGCGCGCCTTCGAATTCAGCCTAAACAAGGCGCAAACCCATGCTAGTACTGGGATTAGAAACTTCCTGCGACGAAACCGGCGTCGCTTTATACGACAGCGAGCGCGGTCTGCTGGCCGACGCACTGTTCAGCCAGATCGACCTGCACCGCGTCTACGGCGGCGTGGTGCCGGAGCTCGCCTCGCGCGATCACGTCAAGCGCATGCTGCCCTTGATCCGTCAGGTGCTGGCCGAGGCTGACTGCGTACCGACCGAGATCGACGCCATCGCCTACACCGCCGGTCCTGGCCTTGTCGGCGCCTTGCTGGTGGGTGCTTCCTGCGCTCAGGCGCTGGCGTTTGCCTGGGGCATTCCGGCCCTTGGTGTGCACCACATGGAAGGCCATTTGCTGGCGCCGATGCTGGAGCCAAAACCGCCGGAGTTTCCGTTCGTCGCTTTGTTGGTCTCCGGTGGTCATACGCAGCTGGTTCAGGTTGATGGCATCGGCCAATACAGCCTGCTGGGCGAGACCCTCGATGACGCGGCAGGCGAAGCTTTCGACAAGACCGCGAAGATGATGGGCCTCAATTATCCGGGTGGTCCTGAAATCGCCAAGCTGGCAGAGAAGGGTGTCGCAGGACGTTTCACCTTCCCGCGTCCGATGTGCGATCGCCCGGGCCTGGATTTCAGCTTCAGCGGCTTGAAGACTTTTGCCCTTAACACCTGGCAGCAGTGCGTCAGCGCCGGGGACGACAGCGAGCAAGCCCGTTGCGACATCGCGCTGGCGTTCCAGCAGGCCGTGGTGGAGACTTTGACCATCAAGTGCAAGCGTGCGTTGAAGCAGGCCGGCATGAAGCGTCTGGTGATCGCTGGCGGCGTCAGCGCCAACAAGGCATTGCGGGTTTCTCTAGAGAAAATGCTCGGCGACATGAAGGGCGATGTGTTCTACGCCCGCCCCGAGTTCTGCACCGACAACGGCGCGATGATTGCGTTTGCCGGTTGCCAGCGTTTGCAGGCCGGCCAGCAGGAAAGCCTGGCGATCAGCGTGCAGGCGCGCTGGCCGATGGAGCAGTTGTCGGCGCTGTGATGAACGGTGCTCACGTACGGTATTTAAAAATGCCGTTCGCGCCCGGCAAACAGGTCGCGTAGATTGCCCCGGTGGCGCCAGACGATCAGCAGCGTGAGCGTGCTCATCGGCAACAGCGCTTCCGGTTCCTGCCAGGCCAGCAATGGCAGGGTCAGGGGGGTGGCAATCAATGCTGCCAGCGAGCTGGTGCGGGTCAGGTAGAACGTCAGCAGCCAGGCGCACACCGCCAGCAGTGCGGCGGGCGGATACAGGCCCAGCAGCATGCCGGCCGCGGTGGCGACGCCCTTGCCACCGCGAAAGCGGAAGTACAGCGGGAACAGGTGACCGATCACGGCGCAGACGCCGATCCACGCCTGATCCTGCAGCGAAAGGCCAGCTGCCGATGCGATCAGTACCGGCAGCAGGCCTTTGCACAGATCACCCAGCAGGGTCAGGATCGCGAGTTTGCGACCGGCCAGGCGCAGCATGTTGGTGGCACCGGCATTACCCGAGCCACTCATTCGCGGATCCGGATTTCCGGTCAGGCGGCTGAGCAAAATGGCGAAGGACAGCGAGCCGAGCAGGTAGGCGAGAATCGCCAGTAACCAAAACATGCTAACTATTCCGGGCGAGGACGCCCTGATTCTAACGGCGCATTGCGCCCTTGTCGTGCAGCGGAGAGAAGTGCTTGGACAGAGTGTTTATCGAGGGCCTGGAAGTCGACACCGTGATCGGTGCCTACGACTGGGAGCGCGGCATCCGACAGTGTCTGCGTCTTGATCTGAGCTTCGCCTGGGACAATCGCCCGGCAGCCGCCGGTGACGACCTGACCCTGGCACTCGATTACGCCAGTGTTTCCACACGGATCCAGGCCTTTGCCGAGCAGGCACAGTTCCAGTTGGTCGAGACCTTCGCCGAGCGTCTGGTCGAAGTGCTGATGGCCGAATTCAAGATCACCTGGGTGCGCCTGAAGCTGACCAAGCCTGGCGCAGTTCCGGCCGCCAAGGGTGGTGTCGGTGTGGAGATCGAGCGCGGATGTCGCTGACTCAGGTCTACCTCGGGCTCGGTAGCAATATCGAGCGCGAAACTCATTTGCGAGCCGGTCTGGATGCCTTGGCCGGTTTTCTGGTGGATATCCGCTGTTCGGCGGTTTTCGAAAGCCAGCCGGTGGGGATCAAGAGCGGCCCGTTCTTCAATTTCGTGGTATCGGCCTACACCGATCTGCCGCTGATGGAGCTGGATCGACGGCTGAAGTTCATCGAGGCGGATAACGGCCGTTATGCCCCGGATCGCAAGGGATTGCCGCTGGACATCGACGTCCTGTTATATGGCGAGCTGGCCGGCAATTTCGACGGGCTGATCCTGCCCCGGGCCGAGATTCTGAAAAATGCCTTCGTGTTGTGGCCGTTGTCGCTGATTGCGCCGGATCGGGTGCATCCAGGTGTGGGAAAAAGCTTTGCCACGCTGTGGTCCGAGGCGCAGATCGATCAGGTGTTGGCACCGGTCGGGTTTGAATGGCGTGGTATTCAGCTCACGCCTCCAGATCTGTTGAACTGACTGACGCCATCGCGACCGGTTCGCGATGGCGTCAGGTGTTCTCAGGACGACGCTGATTCCTTGTAAGCCTTCAACGCCTTGAGCCGTTCGCGCTTGAGCGCTTCGCCCAGTTCCGGGCCCTTGAAACCTTTCTCCAGCAGCGGCTGTACCGCAACGCCCCGAGCAGCGCTGGCTGCACCGCGCAGGTAATCGGCCTGTGGATAACTGCGCTGCTCAAGTCCTTTGCGACCTCGGGCATCCATCTCGCATGCGACGATAAATTCTTCGAAACGCTGCGGCCGGCGATAAACATCAAAGCTCTGCAGCAATTCCAGCAAGGTAGAAGCCTTCAGTTCCAGGGCGCGATGGCCGTGGGTGTGGTACTGACCAACCAGCAGGGCCAGTTCCTGGCAGTCCTTCGGTGCCTTGAAGCGTTCGTTGACCGCTTTGATCAGCTTCAGGCCCTTGTGCTCGTGGGCGATATGCCGTGGCCATTTCTCTTCCGGGGTCAGGCCCTTGCCGAGGTCGTGCAGCAGGCAGGCCCAGCGCACCGTCAATGGTTGCTGGTGCAGGGCGGCTTGCTCAAGCACGCTCAGTGTGTGAATGCCGCTGTCGATTTCCGGGTGATGAACTTCCGGTTGCGGTACGCCGAACAGGGCGTCGACCTCCGGCATCAGCACTTTCAGTGCGCCACAGTCACGCAGTACCTGAATGAACACCTGCGGCTGACTTTCCATCAGTGCGCGGGAAATCTCTTTCCAGCTGCGTTCGGCGGTCAGGGCCTCCAGTTCACCGGATTCGCTGAGCTGGCGCATCAGCTCAAGGGTCTCGGGTGCAACCTTGAAACCGAGTTCTGCGTAACGAGCCGCGAAGCGGGCAACACGCAAGACTCGCAGGGGATCTTCGGCGAACGCGGGGGAAACGTGACGCAGGATCCGGTCTTCGAGATCGCGCTGGCCGTGATAGGGGTCGGTCAGGTTTTGCTGATCGTCCTCGGCCATGGCGTTGATCGTGAGGTCGCGGCGGATCAGGTCTTCTTCAAGCGTGACCTCGGGGCTGGCGTGAAAGGTGAACCCGCCGTAACCGCGACCGCTTTTGCGTTCGGTGCGGGCGAGGGCGTACTCCTCGCCGCTTTTCGGGTGAAGAAACACAGGGAAATCCGCACCGACCGGGCGAAACCCTTTGGTGAGCATTTCTTCTGCGGTTGCGCCGACCACCACCCAATCGATATCGGTGACCGGTTTGCCCAGCAGGCGATCACGTACCGCGCCGCCGACCTTGTAAATCTGCATAAAAAACCTCCGTTGGCCCGACAGGATAACCCTTGCGCCGGACTTTCGGAGGCCAGAACGGGATCAAAGATGAATGACGGCCAGATCGAGCCGACCGTAATCCCCCTCGCCGTGTTCGCTGCGGGGCGGTACATGATGGGTTTTCATGATCTGGTCGCCCTGCAGGGTCTCCAGATGAATGTCGAAACCCCATAACCGGTGCAGATGTTTGAGTACCTCATCGGTGGAGTCGCCCAGCGGTTTGCGGTCGTGCTGCTGGTGACGCAGGGTCAGTGAGCGGTCGCCGCGCCGGTCGATGCTGTAGATCTGCACGTTCGGTTCACGGTTGCCCAGGTTGTACTGCGCGGCCAGGGTCTCGCGGATGATCCGGTAGCCGCCCTCGTCATGGATGGCGGGCACTAGCAGATCGTCCTTCTGGTCGTCATCGAGGATGCTGAACAGTTTCAGGTCGCGGATCACCTTCGGCGAGAGGTACTGCAGGATGAAGCTTTCATCCTTGAAGCTGCTCATGGCGAACTTGATGGTCGACAGCCAGTCGGTGCCGGCGATCTCCGGGAACCAACGACGATCTTCTTCCGTCGGTTCTTCGCACATGCGCCGGATGTCACGGTACATGGCAAAGCCCAGTGCGTAAGGGTTGATGCCGTTGTAGTAGGGGCTGTCGAAACCTGGCTGGAACACCACGCTGGTGTGAGACGTCAGGAACTCCATCATGAAGCCGTCAGTGACCAGACCCTCGTCGTAAAGGTCGTTCATCAGCGTGTAGTGCCAGAAGGTTGCCCAGCCTTCGTTCATCACCTGGGTCTGGCGCTGTGGATAGAAATACTGGGCGATCTTGCGCACGATGCGCACGATCTCCCGCTGCCACGGCTCCAGCAGCGGCGCGTGTTTTTCGATGAAGTACAGGATGTTTTCCTGGGGTTCGGCCGGGAACCGTGCGTTGTCCTTGTCGCTGAACTTGTCCGCGCCTTTGGGAATGGTGCGCCACAGGTCGTTGATCTGCTTCTGCAGGTGCTCTTCGCGATCCTTCTGCCGGCGCCGCTCTTCCTCGGCGGAAATCGGATACGGGCGTTTGTAGCGGTCGACGCCGTAGTTCATCAGCGCATGGCAGGAGTCGAGCAGGTCCTCGACCGCGTCGATGCCGTGGCGCTCCTCGCACTGCATGATGTACTGCTTGGCGAACACCAGGTAGTCGATGATCGAGCTGGCGTCGGTCCAGGTGCGGAACAGGTAGTTGCCCTTAAAGAAGCTGTTGTGGCCATAACAGGCATGGGCCACCACCAGTGCCTGCATGCAGATGGTGTTCTCTTCCATCAGATACGCGATGCACGGGTCGGAGTTGATGACGATCTCGTAGGCCAGCCCCATCTGCCCGCGACTGTAGGATTTCTCGGTGCTGAGGAAGTGTTTGCCATAGGACCAGTGGTGATAGCCCAGCGGCATGCCGACCGAGGCGTAGGCGTCCATCATCTGTTCGGCGGTGATCACTTCAATCTGGTTGGGATAAGTGTCCAGGGCATACCCGGCCGCGATCCGGGCAATTTCGCGGTCGTAGGTCTGGATCAGCTCGAATGTCCATTCGGAGCCGGTGGAAATGGGTTGGCGCTTCTGCTCTTTGGCGGTCATGTCACTAACCTGCGCTGGAAGAGTTCACGGAAGACCGGATAGATATCTCCGGCCGAGACCAGCTGCTGCTGGGCAAAAGTGTCGGAAAAGGCTTCGGCGATGCGTTCGTACTCGTACCACAGAGCCTGATGTTCGCGCGGGGTGATCTCTACGTAAGTGTAGTACTGCACGAACGGCATGATCTGGTTGATCAGGATGTCGCGGCAGATCGGCGAGTCGTCGTTCCAGTTGTCGCCGTCGGAGGCCTGGGCGGCGTAGATGTTCCATTCGTTGCTGGGGTAGCGCTCGGCCATGATCTCCTGCATCAGTTTCAGGGCGCTGGAGACGATGGTGCCGCCGGTTTCGCGGGAATAGAAAAACTCTTCCTCGTCCACTTCCCGGGCGCTGGTGTGGTGACGGATGAACACGACGTCGATCTTGTCGTAGTTCCGCTTCAGGAACAGGTACAGCAGGATGAAAAAGCGTTTGGCGATGTCCTTGGTCGCCTGGGTCATGGAGCCGGAAACGTCCATCAGGCAGAACATGACGGCTTTCGAGCTGGGGTTCGGCTGCTTGATCAGCAGGTTGTACTTGAGGTCGAAAGTGTCGAGGAAGGGCACGCGATGAATGCGCGCACTGAGTTTCTCGATTTCCGCTTCCAGGTTCTGAATATCGCCGAAATTATCCGGTTCTTCGCGTTTCAGGCGTGCCAGTTCTTCCTTGGCCTCGCGCAGCTTGGCGCGGCTGCTGCCGGACAGCGCGATCCGCCGGGCATGGGCCGAGCGCAGGGTGCGGATGATGTTGATCCGGGACGGGTTGCCCTCGTTGCTGATCCCGGCACGAACCGTCTTGAAGGTATCGGTACCGGTCAGATTGCGTTTGACCAGGTTCGGCAGTTCAAGGTCTTCGAACATGAACTCGAGGAATTCTTCCTGGGTGATCTGGAAGACGAATTCGTCCATGCCTTCGCCGGAGTTACCGGCCTTGCCCGGCCCACGGCCTCCGCCACCTCCCGGCGGGCGGGCGATGTGTTCGCCGGCGGTGAATTCCTTGTTGCCGGGATGAACCACGGTCTGCTTGCCGCCACGACCATGGTGAAGCACCGGCTCGTCGATGTCGCGACCGGGAATGCTGATCTGCTCGCCGTGCTCCATGTCGGTGATGGAGCGCCGGCTGACCGCCTCTTCGACAGCCTTCTTGATGTGGTCACGGTAACGTCGCAGGAAGCGCTGACGGTTCACCGTACTCTTGTTCTTGCCATTGAGACGTCGGTCGATCACATAGCTCATGACTGCTCCTTAGAAGCTGTCCTGCAAAGGGCGAGCGGTCATGCAGCGTTTAACCGAATGCCTGGGGACGCAAACGCTCCCCCAAGCGCTTTGGGTGCTGCTTGAACCTCGCTACCGCCTTTCGAACACCTTCCAGAGGCCTGTGTAGCAGAAAATGCGCACACAGGCCTCGGGCTGACGACAACCGGTCTGACCGGCCGCGGTTTACTGTGATTTCCTGACCCGCAGATACCACTCGGAGAGCAGTCGTACCTGTTTGTCGGTGTAGCCGCGTTCGACCATTCGTGTAACGAAGTCGTTGTGTTTCTGTTGATCCTCTTTGCTGGCCTTGGCATTGAAGCTGATGACCGGCAGCAGGTCCTCGGTGTTCGAGAACATTTTCTTCTCGATGACCACCCGCAGTTTTTCGTAGCTGAGCCAGGTCGGGTTCTTGCCGTTGTTGTTGGCCCGGGCGCGCAACACGAAGTTGACGATTTCGTTGCGGAAATCCTTCGGATTGCTGATGCCGGCCGGTTTCTCGATTTTTTCCAGTTCCTCGTTGAGGGCGACGCGGTTGAGGATCTCGCCGGTTTCCGGATCGCGATACTCCTGATCCTGAATCCAGAAGTCCGCGTACAGCACGTAGCGGTCGAAGATGTTCTGGCCGTACTCGCTGTAAGACTCGAGGTAGGCGGTCTGGATCTCCTTGCCGATGAATTCGATATAACGCGGCGCCAGGTACTCTTTCAGGTAGCGCAGATAGCGCTCGCGGGTCTCGGCCTGGAACTGTTCCTGCTCGATCTGCTGTTCCAGCACGTAGAGCAGGTGCACCGGGTTGGCGGCGATTTCGTGCGGGTCGAAGTTGAAGACCTTGGACAGGATCTTGAACGCAAACCGGGTCGACAGGCCGTTCATACCTTCGTCGACGCCCGCCGCATCGCGGTATTCCTGGATCGACTTGGCCTTCGGATCGGTGTCCTTGAGGTTTTCGCCGTCATACACGCGCATCTTGGAATAGATGTTGGAGTTTTCCGGCTCCTTCAGGCGTGACAGAACGGTGAACTGCGCCAGCATCTTCAGGGTGTCCGGCGCGCAATGGGCCTTGGCCAGGGAGCTGTTGAACAGCAGCTTGTCGTAGATCTTCACTTCGTCGCTGACCCGCAGGCAGTACGGCACTTTGACGATGTAGATCCGGTCGATGAAGGCTTCGTTGTTCTTGTTGTTGCGGAAGGTGTGCCACTCCGATTCGTTGGAGTGGGCCAGCAGGATCCCGGTGAACGGAATCGCGCCCAGGCCTTCGGTACTGTTGTAGTTGCCCTCCTGGGTGGCGGTCAGCAGAGGGTGCAGCACCTTGATCGGTGCCTTGAACATTTCGACGAATTCCATCAGGCCCTGGTTGGCCCGGCACAGCGCACCGGAATAGCTGTAGGCATCGGCGTCGTTCTGCGGGAATTCTTCCAGCTTGCGGATATCGACCTTGCCCACCAGCGCGGAGATGTCCTGGTTGTTCTCGTCGCCCGGTTCGGTCTTGGCCACGGCGATCTGGTTGAGGATCGACGGGTACAGCTTGACCACGCGGAACTGGCTGATGTCGCCACCGAATTCGGCCAGGCGCTTGGTGGCCCATGGCGACATGATGGTGTTCAGGTAGCGCCGGGGAATGCCGAAGTCCTCTTCGAGGATCGCGCCATCTTCGGTGGCGTTGAACAGACCCAGTGGAGATTCGAATACCGGTGAGCCCTTGATGGCATAGAAGGGCACTTTTTCCATGAGCTGTTTCAGCTTCTCGGCCAGGGACGATTTACCGCCACCGACGGGGCCGAGCAGGTAGAGGATCTGTTTCTTCTCCTCGAGACCCTGGGCGGCATGGCGGAAATACGACACGATCTGGTCGATGCATTCTTCCATCCCGTGGAAGTCTTCAAAGGCCGGATAGCGGCGGATCACCTTGTTGGAAAAGATTCGCGACAGCCTCGAATTGGTCGAAGTGTCGAGCAGCTCCGGTTCGCCGATAGCCATCAACAGACGCTCGGCGGCGGAAACGTAGGCGCTGCGATCCTTTTTGCACAGTTCCAGGTATTCCTGCAGCGAGAATTCTTCCTGGCGTGTGGACTCGAAGCGTTGTTGGAAGTGGCTAAAGATACTCATGACGTCACCTCGCTCGATACGTGGAGCCGACGCCGGATCACTCAGTCGATGCTGGCAAGCAGCCGCGATGGCAGCTGTTGTTTACCCCCCAGAACCCTTTCGCGATCGACAACCGCGAAAGTCACTCCCGATGACCCGTGCGCCGGTGTACCGGCTCTCCCCTGTTTTGGATGGCCTGGGCTTAAGGATAGTTGGGAATTCGGGAGGTAAAGGCGAGATACGTAATTAGTTGTGGCAGACCGTTCGTCTGCCACCGCGCGAGCCCACGGGAGCCGGGGCTTGCACGTTACAAAAAAATTATTCGGAGGTGCCTTGCGCGGTTTCCGAAGGAAAAGTCGTACGCCACAGCTCGAAGCCGCCGTCCATGCTGTAGACGTCGGAAAAGCCCTGGCTGACAAGATACGCCGCGGCACCCTGGCTCGAATTGCCGTGGTAGCAGACCACGACGGTCGGGGCGTCGAGGTCGGCGCCCTGGATGAAGGCATGCAGGGAATGATTATCCAGATGCTTCGAGCCGCTGATGTGCAGCGCCGCGAATGTGGCTGGGTCACGGACGTCGACGACCACGGCACCTTGCTCGCGCAGGGCCTGGGCCTGTTCCGGGGGGATTCGTTTGAATTCGCTCATGGCGGGTTCCTGTGGCTCGGCTGAAAACGCAGTCTAACGCGGGGCGTCGACTGGCGAGGATTCGGTGATCGGTGGTGCGACGGGAGGCAGGACGCCGCCGTGTTCGTCGCATCTGCACGACAGCCGTTCAAAGCTGTCGACGTTCATCAGGGTCAGGCTGCCGCCCCACACGCAACCGGTGTCGAGGGCCGAGATGCCTGGCTCGTGGACATCGCCCTCAAGTGCTGCCCAGTGGCCGAAAATGATCCGCAGGCCACGGGTCTTGCGCTCCTTGTGCTGGAACCACGGTTTGTAGCCCGGTGGCGCCGTGTCCAGACCTTCCTTGCTCTTGAGGTCGAGCTTGCCTTCGGCGGTGCAGAAACGCATGCGCGTGAAGTAGTTGGTGATGACCCGCAGGCGGGCCACGCCTTTGAGTTCGCTGTCCCACTTCGCCGGTTCGTTGCCGTACATGCCGTCGAGGAAGGCCGGGAGCAGGTTGTCGTCGCGCAGGGCGGTCTCGACTTCTTCGGCGTACTTCAGGGCCTTGCGCAGCGACCATTGCGGCGGGATGCCCGCGTGGGTCATGGCGACTTCACGTTGCTCGTCGTAGTGCATGAGTTTCTGCTGGCGCAGCCACTCCATCAGTTCGGCGCAGTCCGGTGCTTCGAGAATCTCGCGCAGGGTGTCGGACTTTTTCATGCGCTCGATGTTTTTCGCCGCCGCCAGCAGGTGCAGGTCGTGATTGCCGAGGACGCAGACCAGCGACTCGCGCATGCCATAGAGAAAGCGCAGGGTTTCCAGCGATTGCGGGCCACGGTTGACCAGGTCGCCCACCAGCCACAACCGGTCCACTGCCGGGTCGAATGCGACTTGCCTGAGCAGGCACTTGAGCGGTTCGAGGCAGCCCTGAAGGTCGCCGACGGCATACGTCGCCATCAGTGCAGGGCTCCGGGAACGGCGAGGCGGAAGGGTTTGATGATCGCATCGAAATGCTTGCCGTCGCTGGCGACCATTTCATAGCTGCCCTGCATGGTGCCGACCTTGGTGGTCATGACCGTGCCGCTGCTGTAGGTGTGGCTTTGTCCCGCGTCGATCAAGGGCTGTTGGCCGACCACGCCGGCGCCGCGCACTTCTTCGACATGCCCGTCGCCATCGGTGATCACCCAATGCCGGGACATCAGTCGGGCCGGTTGCTCGCCATTGTTCTGCACAGTGATGGTGTAGGCGAAGGCGAATCGGTCGTGCTCGGGTTGCGATTGGTCTGCCAGGTAGTGAGTAACGACACTGACATCGACCTGATAACGAGGATCAGACATGCAAAAGGCCTTAAGGACAAAGCGGGACGCGGGGGGTAGCCGATGGATTGAGTCTAGGCAAGTATCGGGCAGGAGACCAGAGCGGTGTCCTGCCCGAGCGCGATGATTGCCTGTCAGTCGGCTGCAGGTGTTTTCGCGGGCTGTTCGGCGAGCTTGTCGGCCAGACGCACGAATGCGGCCAGATCGAGCTGCTCGGGACGCAGGCTGCCATCGACACCGGCGGCTTCGATTTCAGCGTTGCTCAGCAATTGCTTGAGGGTGTTGCGCAGGGTCTTGCGGCGCTGGTTGAAGGCTTCGCGCACGACGCGCTCCAGCAGGCGGTGATCCTTGGCCGGGTGCGGCAGGACCGCGTGCGGCACCAGACGCACGATGGCCGAATCGACCTTCGGCGGCGGGTTGAAAGCCCCCGGGCCAACGTTGAACAGATGTTCGACCCGGCAGTGGTACTGAACCATGATCGACAGACGGCCCCAGTCGCCGCCACCCGGGCCCGCGGCCAGACGCTCGACCACTTCCTTCTGCAGCATGAAGTGCATGTCGCGAATGATGCCGGCGTTGTTCAGCAGGTGGAAAATCAGCGGCGTGGAGATGTTGTACGGCAGGTTGCCGACCACACGCAGGCTGTTCGGCGCAGCATTCAGGGTGTTGAAGTCGAACTTCAGCGCATCGCCCTGATGCAGGTTGAAGTTGCTCTTGCCGGCGAACTGCTGGTTGAGGATCGGGATCAGGTCCTTGTCCAGTTCCACCACGTCCAGCTGTGCGCCAGAGTTGAGGATGCCGGCGGTCAGCGCGCCCTGGCCCGGGCCGATTTCCAGCATCCGGTCGCCGGACTTGGCACTGATGGAGCGCAGGATGCGGTCGATGACGCCGGCATCGTGCAGGAAGTTCTGGCCAAAGCGTTTGCGCGCCTTGTGTTGGTATTGCTCGGTCATAAACGGGTCTCGGCCATCTGGTAGGCGGTTTCCAGGGCGACCTGCAGGCTGCCGGTGTCGATCTTGCCGCTGCCGGCCAGATCCAGGGCGGTGCCATGGTCGACGGAGGTGCGGATGATCGGCAGGCCCAGGGTCACGTTGACCGCTGCGCCGAAGCCTTTGTACTTGAGCACGGGCAGGCCCTGGTCGTGGTACATCGCCAGCACTGCGTCGCAGTGCTCCAGATATTTGGGGGTAAACAGAGTGTCGGCAGGCAGCGGGCCACGAAGGTCCATGCCCTCGCCGCGCAGGCGCTCTAATGTTGGTTCGATGATGTCGATTTCTTCATGGCCCAGGTGTCCGCCTTCACCGGCGTGCGGGTTGAGCCCGCAGACCAGGATGCGTGGTCGGGCGATGCCGAATTTTTCTTGCAGGTCGGCGTGCAGGATCCGCGTGACCCGTTCCAGCCGCTCCGGCGTGATCGCGTCGGCGATGTCGCGCAGGGGCAGGTGAGTGGTGACCAGCGCTACGCGCAAGCCGCGGGTGGCGAGCATCATCACCACCTGGGCGGTGTGGGTCAGGTCGGCGAGGAATTCGGTGTGGCCGGAAAAAGCGATTCCGGATTCGTTGATCACACCCTTGTGCACCGGGGCGGTGATCATCCCGGCGAAGTGGCCGTTCAGGCAGCCATTGCCGGCGCGGGTCAGGGTTTCAAGGACGAAGGCAGCATTGGCCTTGTCCAGTCGCCCGGCGACCACGGGGGCGCTGAGCGGGGTGTCCCAGACGTACAGGCTGTTGGCAGGCGCCGGGGTGTCCGGCCAGTTGTCAGGCGCCACTTCCAGCAAGCTGACGACCAGCCCCAGCTGCGCGGCCCGCTCTTGGAGCAGGTCGCGGCTGGTGATGGCAATCAGGGGATGTGGCTGGGCTTGCGAGGCGAGCAGCAGGCACAGGTCGGGACCGATGCCGGCTGGTTCGCCGGGTGTCAGCGCGAAACGCTTGGGTTTCACTGCGCTGCCTGGTCTGCACCAGGGAGTTTGATCTCTACGTACGCTTCGTCACGGATCTGACGCAGCCAGGTTTGCAGCTCTTCGTCGTATTTGCGATTGCGCAGTACGGTCATTGCCTGCTGCTCGCGGGCCTGTTCGGTGCTGTCGGTGGCGCGACGGCCAAGGACTTCCAGAACGTGCCAGCCGTACTGGGTCTGGAACGGCTTGGACAGCTGACCCTGCGGGGACTTGGCCATCACCGCGCGGAATTCCGGTACCAGTGCGTTCGGGTCGATCCAGTTCAGGTCACCGCCGTTAAGGGCGGAACCCGGGTCTTCCGAGTATTTTTTCGCCAGTTCAGCGAAATCTTCGCCAGCTTCGATGCGGTTATACAGCGATTGAACCAGTTCCTTGGTCTTCGCTTCGTCACGAACCGGACTTGGCTTGACCAGAATGTGGCGTACATGCACTTCGTCACGCATCTGGCTTTCGCCGCCGCGTTTTTCCAGCAGCTTCAGGATGATGAAGCCACCCGGAGTGCGCGCTGGCTGAGTGATGTCGCCTGGCGACATGGCGCTCAGTTCACGATCGAAAGGTGGTGGCAGTTGAGCAGCTTTACGCCAGCCCATGTCGCCGCCTTCGAGGGCGTTGTCGCTGCCGGATCTGGCAACGGCCAGTTGACCGAAATCAGCGCCTTGCTTGAGTTGCTGGTAAACCTCCATCGCCTGGCGTGCGGCGCTCTGAATCGCTTCAGAGTTGGCGCTTTCCGGGGTTGGAATCAGGATGTTGGCCAGGTGCAGCTCTTCCGACAGTTGCATCTTGCCCAGGTCGGAGGCGAGGAAGTTCTTCACTTCCTGCTCTGATACCTGAATGCGTTCTGCAACACGGCGCTGACGTACACGGCTGATGATCATTTCCTTGCGGATCTGGTCACGGGCGCCTTCGTAGCTCAGGCCGTCGCGAGCCAGTGCCGCGCGGAACTGGTCGACAGTCATGTTGTTGCGCTGGGCAATGGTGCCGACAGCCTGGTTCAGCTCTTCATCGGTGATGCGGATGCCTGAACGTTCGCCGATCTGCAGCTGCAGGTTTTCGACGATCAGGCGCTCAAGCACCTGCTGATCGAGCACGCCCGGAGGCGGCAAGCCGCCACCGCGCTTGGCGATGGTTTGCTGAACTTCGTGGACGCGTTGATCCAGCTGGCTCTGCATGACCACGTCGTTGTCGACGATGGCCACAACCTTGTCGATGGACTGTACTGCGGCGTTTGCCGCAGTACCCAGGAACAGCGCGCCCAGCATCAGCGGGCGCAGACAATCAGAAAGCTTGGTCTTCACGTTGACGATAACCTTGGATGCCTTTGTCGAGGAAGCTCTCAGTCTTGGCGCCGGTGAGGCCGCCGAGTCCTTTCAGGACAATTTGAAGGAAGAGGCCGTGGTCGCCTTTTTCGTTTTGTGGAGCTTCCTGACTGAACTCGTCATAAGAAACCCAGTAACGATTGATCAGGCGAAGTTTCCAGCAGCAGTTGTCGTATTCGAAACCACCGAAGGCTTCCAGTGTACGGTTGCGGTTGTAGTCGTACTGCCAGCGGCTGATGGCGCTCCACTGCGGAACGATCGGCCAGATGACCGAGAAGTCATGCTGCTGGATCTTGTAGTAGTCCTTCACGTAGCCAGGCTGGCCCGGCGTGCCGTAGTCACCGCCACCCACCGACCACTTACCGGTGTTCTGGTCGAACCGGACCTGATCGTTACGATAGCGATAGCCGACGTTGACCACCTTGTTCGGGTTGTCTTCAGGCTGGTAGTGGAACATCGCGCTGCCGGAACGCGGGCTGCGGCTGTCCGGGTCCCAGTTGTAATCGGCTGTGGTGCGCCAGTCGCGGTTCCAGCGGTACTCGTATTCCAGCGCATAAGGCGAAACGTTGGCTTTCGCGTCGTCACGGTCCTTGAATGCAATGCCTGGCAGTTGAACTTCTCGATCCTTGAAGTACAAGGCCTGACCGACACTGATGCGTTGACGTTCGAAACCGTTGTCTTCGATCCAACGGCTGGTCACACCCAGCGACAGCTTGTTCTCGTCGCCGACACGGTCGGAACCGGAGAAGCGGTTGTCGCGGAACAGGGAGGCATAGTTGAAGGTGTATTCACTGGTGTCGAAAACCGGAATGTCTTCCTGGTCTACCTTCGGTACATAGAGGTAGAACATGCGCGGTTCCAGCGTCTGGCGGTAGTTCTTGCCAAAGTAGGAGGTGTTGCGGTCGAAATACAGGCCGCCGTCGATGCTGGCGATCGGTACTCCACGGTTCTGGTTGCTGTCGAACGTGCCGTTGAGCTTGTTCTGTTCGGCGTTCTGCGCAGCGATCTGCGATTTACCGGTACCGTCCAGATCCAGCTGGTACTGGGTGTACTGGTACTTGAGCGATGGCTTCAGGAAGCCATAGGTCCAGTTCATCGGCAGGCTGACGCCAGGCTTCAGGTTCAGTCGGTCGCCGTTGGCGCGGGCCAGGCCCTGGATGTTGTTGTCCAGACGCGGCTCGACAGTGCCATCTTCGTTCGTGAAGTTGCCGTTTTTCAGATCACGATCAAACCGCACGATCTCGGTCTCGTAATCGAAGTTCAGGCCTTGCGGGTGATACGGCAGCTGACCATTGAAGGTGATCTGCGGCAGACGGTCGTACGGCGTGATATTCGCAACAGTCGCCAGTTGATACGCCTGAGCGTTCAGTCGTGCCGTGTAGCTGTCGCCACGATAGGTGACCGAGCCCTGCTGATTCACGTAGTCCTGGCTTTTCACACCGATCTGGTCGGTGGTCAGGTCCTGGAAGTAGTACGGATCGCTGATCTTGGTGTAGTCAACCTGGGTGAACACACGGGAGTCGAGACCACCCTTGTGTTGCCAGTTGTACATGTAGCGGTTTTTCTCGTAATCGCTCTGCTTGCTGCGATCGGTGTCTTCGTCGTTGAGGTACGCGGCGCCGAACTGACCTTCGCTGGACTTGGTCAGGTAGCGGAATTCGCCTTCCATCAACAGACCGCGCTTGCTCATGTAGCGCGGGTACAACGTGGCATCGTAGTTCGGTGCCAGGTTGAAGTAGTACGGTGTGACCAGCATGAAGCCGGTGTCGCTGCCGGTGCCGATGGTCGGCGGCAGGAAGCCCGACTGACGGCGGTCGTCGATCGGGAAGTAGATGTACGGGGTGTACAGGATCGGAATGTCCTTGACCCGCAGTGTCACGTTGGTCGCGGTACCGAAGCCGGTGGCAGGGTTCAGGGTGATGTTGTTGCCCTTGAGCTGCCAGGCGTTGCTGTTCGGTTCGCACGTGGTGTACGTGCCGTCCTTCAGGCGGATGATCGCGTTTTCGGCGCGCTTGGCGTACAGCGCGTTACCGCGGATGCGCGACTTGTGCATCACGTATTCGGCGTTGTCGACTTTCGCTTCACCGGTGTCGAGCTGCACATCGGCGTGGTCGCCGACGATCAGCGCGCCGTTGTCGCGGATGCGCACGTCGCCCTTGAGCTCGGCGCGGCTCTCGGCCTGATAGAGGCTCGCTTCCTGGGACTCGACCTGCATGCTGCCCTGACGCAGGACCACGTCACCGGCCAGCGTGCCGACCTGATCTTCGGTGTTGTAGCGCGAAGCTTTCGCGCCGATGAAGGTCGGGGCGTCACTTTTATTCGTCTTGTCATTCATGCCAGGACGAATCGGTTCGATATAGGAACCAGAGCAGTAAGGACCGGTCTCGGCCAGTTGGGCGGCGGTGAGCTTCTCGCGCGGAACCCAGTCGAGGTGACTGTAGTCTTCGCTACGGGATTTCAGGCCGCGGCCCTTGGACTCGGTGACCAGCACGGGTTTGGGACCGGAGTCCGAAACGCTGCCGTTCTCGGCCGGGGCTTCGCCGGTGGCGCTGACAGCGCTGCCGTCATGCACCGGACGCGGTGGCAATGCAGCCGTCGGCGTCTTCGGCGAACAGGCCCAGCCGCCCGTAGCCGAGACGGCGCAGTCATACTGCTCGGCGGCGACAACGAATGAACTGGCCAGAGGTTGCATAGCCAGCAGACTGCCGGTTACCAACAACGGAAATTTTTTACGAAACGCGGGGGATTTCAATGCCATCTTATTAGTCCGGGCTTCCTGCGTGCCATCTGCCCGCGGTGTGGGCCGCACGCCTCTCGATGGTCTGAAAAAGATGCTGGATAATAAAGCATGACCCGCTTGACGGCTAGCGCCGTCGGAGACCCTTGCAATGCCTGACCAAGATGTACGCTTGCAACACCTGAAAGTTTGGCTCGATGAACAGTTGGCGACCCTTTTTGCCGAACAGGGCTGGGGTGCCGTACCCCCGGCCACGTTGACTGCGGCCAGCAGCGACGCGAGTTTCCGCCGTTATTTCCGCTGGGAAGGTGCCGGTCGCAGCTTCGTCGTGATGGACGCACCGCCCCCCCAGGAAAACTGCAAACCGTTCGTGGATATCGCCTTTTTGCTGGCGAAATCCGGTATCAACGTGCCGAAAATTTATGCGGAAGACCTCGATCGCGGATTTCTTTTGCTCAATGACCTGGGCAACAAGACCTATCTCGACGTGATCGACAGCGAAAATGCCGACGCATTGTTCAGCGACGCCTTGCAGGCGCTGTCGGCATTTCAGCAGTTGCCGATGGTGGCACCGCTGCCGAGCTATGACGTCGCGCTGCTGCGCCGTGAGCTGGAACTGTTTCCCGAGTGGTACGTGAAGCGCGAGCTGGGCATCGAATTCGACGCGACTCAGCAGCAACAATGGCAGCAGGTCAGCGATCTGCTGATCGACAGCGCGCTGGCCCAGCCCAAAGTGCTGGTGCACCGCGACTACATGCCGCGCAACCTGATGCTCAGTGAACCGAACCCCGGCGTGCTGGATTTCCAGGACGCGGTGTACGGCCCGGTGACCTATGACGTGACCTGCCTGTTCAAGGATGCCTTCCTCAGCTGGCCTGAAGAGCGTGTGCGCGGCTGGCTCGAAAGCTACTGGCAGCAGGCGACGGCGCTAAATATTCCGGTACAACCGGATTTCGAAGACTTCCTGCGCGCCAGCGACCTGATGGGCGTGCAGCGCCACTTGAAGGTTATCGGGATCTTCGCCCGCATCTGCCACCGCGATGGCAAGCCTCGATACCTGGCCGATGTGCCGCGTTTCTTCGCTTATATAGACGCGGTGATCGCCCGCCGTCCGGAGTTGGCGCAACTGCAGGCGCTGCTGGTCAGCCTGCGTGCCGGAGTGACGGCATGAAGGCAATGATTCTGGCGGCCGGCAAAGGCGAGCGCATGCGCCCGCTGACCCTGACCACCCCCAAACCGCTGGTGCGTGCCGCTGGCGTGCCATTGATCGAGTATCACCTGCGAGCCCTCGCGGCGGCGGGTTTCAGCGAGATTGTGATCAACCATGCCTGGCTCGGCCAGCAGATCGAAGATTATCTGGGTGACGGCTCGCAATTCGGCCTGAGCATCCGTTATTCGCCCGAAGGCGAGCCACTGGAAACCGGTGGCGGCATTTTCCGCGCCTTGCCGCTGCTCGGTGACGAAGCGTTCCTGGTGGTCAACGGCGATATCTGGACCGATTACGACTTCAGCGTGCTGCACCAGCCGATCAACGGACTGGCGCATCTGGTGCTGGCGGACAACCCGGCCCATCACCCGACCGGTGACTTCAGTCTGATCGGTGATCAGGTACAGGACGGCCAACCGGATTCGGCGACCCTGACCTACAGCGGCATCGCCGTGCTGCATCCGCAATTGTTCGACGGCTGCACGGACGGCGCCTTCAAACTGGCACCGTTGCTGCGCAAAGCCATGGCGGACGGGCAGGTGAGCGGTGAGCGACTGAAAGGTCACTGGGTCGATGTCGGTACGCACGAGCGTCTGGCCGAAGCCGAAACCTTGATAGAAGCGAGTCGCTGATATGTTGTGGCCAGGGACTCTGATTGGAGCCGGAGCGGGTTTTGCTATCGCCAGCATTCCGGGGGCCATGCTTGGGGCTTTGTTGGGGCAGGCGCTGGATCGGCGCCTGCATTTGCAGAGCTGGGGACATTTACGGGAAAAACTCGGCGGCCAGCCGATGCTGCGCAACGACGAGTTGTTGTTCGTCTTGCTCGGGCGTCTGGCAAAGAGTGACGGCCGGGTCACCGACGGCCATATCCAGCAGGCGCGTCAAGAGATGCGCGCGCTGGACATGAGCGAGCCGGCGCAGCGCCGGGCCATTGCCGCGTTCAATCGCGGCAAGTCCGGCGGTGACCGTTTGCGCGGTTATCTGCGGCGTCTGAGCGCTCAACCCCATGCTGCCGAAGGCGTGTTGCGTGCCTGCTGGCGGATGGTCTGGGCCGATGGCCGGGCCGGCAGCAGCGAGCGCGAGCTGCTGGCGCAGTGGGGCAAGTGGCTGGGCTGGACGACTCACCAGATTCAGGCGCTGGCGACGGATTACGAACCGCACAAGCGCCCGATCGTCAGCGCGGCGGTGAGTTATCAGGACGCGATGCGCCTGCTCGGCGTGTCGGCGACCAGTGAACCGGCACAGATCAAACGCGCCTATCGTCGCCTGCTCAGTCGACATCACCCGGACAAGGTGGCCGGGGCGGGGGCGACGGCGGCCCAGGTGCTCGAGGCGACTGAAAAGACCCGCGAATTGCACAATGCGTACACATTGATTCGCGAGCGACGGGATTTCCGCTAGATGAAAAAAAGATCGCAGCCCTGGCTGCGATCTTTTTTTGTGTGGTCGGTCAGTCCGGGTTTTGCGGGTTCAACCAACCGCGCACCCGGCGGAACAATTGCTCCTGCTCGGCCTTGTTGTCGGGCAGCGCCTTGAGCGCAACCTGGCTGAACGATGACGTCTTCAAGCGCTTGCTGGCCTGCAGACGTTCGAGTGCGGCATTGCGATCCAGCGGCTTGTCCATATAGAAGATATCGGCCGTCGGCAGCTTCAGCAGTGGCGTCAGTTCTGCCAGTTCAGGCTTGGCCTTGGGCGGCACTTGCGCGGCGACCATCAGCAGCTTTTCCACTTGCGCGGTCTGCTTTTCGTTGAGGAACCGTGCGGCCCAATAGGCGCCAGTGCCGTGACCCAGCACCACAATGCTGTGTGCGCCTTGCTGTTCGGCGTAGGCAATCGCCGCGTCGATGCGGGCGAAGATTCGCTCGGCGTCGGCCTTGGATTGTTCTTCAGTGGTCTCGGCAACGACTTTGTCAGCCACGTCCGCTTCACCGCCGGCGGCTTGCTCGATCGGTTGGGCGGTGGTCGAATCCTTGCTGCCGGCATCGGCGGATTTCGGCGCTGCAGGTGCTTCGACCACGCGCGGTGCGATGGCATCGCTTTGCAGGTCGGGCAGGGTGATACTCAGGCTGTTCCACTCGACGTCCGGCAATTTACGCCGCAGCGGGCCGATCGCCTGGGGCCAGTCAGCGGTTTCGCCGGCACCGGGGATGAGGATCACCACGCCTTTTGGGTCGGCGGTGTTGGCCGGTTTCCACAGGGCGAGGAAGGTGTCGCTGCCGGCCTGCAACTGTTGTTGTTCCTGGGCCGGGACTTTGCGTTCGAGTGCCGAGGCCTCTTCCTGACTACGCTCAAGCAGTGGCTGGCGTTCGACCGGTTTTTCTTCGGCGGGTTTTTCCGCGGCAGGGGCGGGTGCCGGATCGGCGGCTTCGACGGAAAAGGCACAAGGCAGGATCAGCGACAGGCACAATGCTGGCATTGCCAGGCGAGAGACAGGGGGCATCGGTTATTCCAGGCCAGAAAGTATCCCGGCAGCCTAATGGGTTGGTCAGAATTTGTCAGTGTATGGGATTTCAATGATGCGTTTTTGCTGCCTGTGGGTTATCGGCTGTCTGGCGTTTCCCTTGATGGGCTGGGCCGCGTCTGCCCCGCCGAGTCATGCTGCGCAGCTGTCGGCGAGCCAGCATCAGTGGCTGGTCGAGCACAATGAACTGCGTGTCGGCCTGATTCTGCAGGCGCCGTACGCGCAATACGACCGGCGCTTGCAGCGGTTGTCGGGGGCGAATGTCGAGTTGATGAAGTGGATGGCCAAGGCCCTCGACATCGAACTCAGCTGGCGCAACTTCCCCGATCTGGAGCAACTTGAAGCCGCCGCGCGGGACGGCGAGATCGATATTGCCCCGGGCCTGACCCAGACGCCCGGCTCGCTGCGGCTCTGGCAGTTTTCCGATCCCTACATGCGCGTGCCGCAACTGGTGGTCAGCGACCAGAAAGTCAGCAGTTCAGTTGAACTGGAAAAGCTCGACAGCCAGGCCCGGGTGGCCGTGCGCATGCCCAGCGTCACTGCTGATTATCTGCGCGGCAACTATCCCCATCTGAATCTGCAAGGCGTGCCGCTGGAGCGTCAGGCGTTGCAGTTGTTGCTGAGTCAGCAGGCGTCTTACGCGGTGGTGGACGAAGCGCAATTGGGGCGGCTGTCGACAGAACCTGAGTTTGCCGGGCTGGTGGTGGTTGGCGATATCGGTCTGCCGCAACTGTTGCGAGTCGCCACCCGTCGCGACTGGCCGGAGCTGGCCGGGATCGTCGAAAGCGCCTTGCGGGCGATCCCGGCGAAAGATCTGGAGCGCCTGCACACGCAATGGCTGCAACCCAAATACCCGAGGCTCTCGGAGTCGCCGGGGTTCTGGCAAAACCTGAGCCTGTTGTTCGCTGTGTTGCTGTTCAGTTGTGCAGCGATTGTTTTTTGGCAGCGGCGTCAGCAACGCAGTCTCGAACAACGCCTGCTCGCCGCCCGGGAAGACATCGCCCTGCGCGCGGCCAGCGAAGAAGCCCTGCGCCTGACCCAGTTTTCCATCGACCAGAGCACCGTCGGCATTCTCTGGGTCAACTGGGACAGTCACGTGCGTTACGCCAACCGCGCGGCGGAACACATGCTCGGTTATCCACAGGGCGCGCTGATCGAGCGACCGTTGATCGACTTCGAACCCGGCCTGCACATGGATCGCTGGCTCAATTTGTGGAAGCGCGCCCGGGCCAGCGAGGAAGGGCCGCTCAGTTTTGAGACGAACTGCGTGCGGGCCGATGGCAGTGTGTTGCCGGCGGATGTGTCGCTGAGTTTTTTGCGCTTTCGCGACAGCGAGTATCTGGTGGTCTACCTCACCGACGTGACTGAACGCCGACGCGCCCTGGCCGCGTTGCAGGAAAGCGAAGCGCGCCTGCAAGGCATCGCAGCCAACGTGCCGGGGCTGGTGTTCCGTCTGGAGCGGGCACCGGTGACCGGGCAGATCGACTTTGCCTACATCAGCGAGGGCAGCGAAAGTCTGGTGGGCTACGCACCGGCCGCCATCGCCCATCGCGACATGGGTTTGCGCAGCCTGGTGCATCCGGACGACAAGGCCGGTTATCACCAGACTCAGGACCATGCGCTGGACACCGACAGCGACTGGTCGTGGCAGGGGCGGATCCTGACGCGCCAGGGCGAACAGCGCTGGGCCGAGATCAAGGCCATCACCCGGCAACTGGAGGACGGCGCCTACGTCTGGGACGGCATCGTCTGGGACATCACCGAAAGCAAGCGCATAGAACTGGAACTGGCGGCCTCGCGGGAGCAGTTGCGCGAACTGTCGGCGCATCTCGAAAGCGTTCGAGAGGAAGAAAAGGCGCGCATCGCCCGCGAGGTTCACGACGAACTGGGGCAGATGTTGACGGTGCTGAAACTGGAGACATCGATGTGCGAACTGGCCTACGCGCAACTCGATCCCGGGCTTAACGAACGTCTGAACAGCATGAAGCGCCTGATCGCCCAGTTGTTCCAGCTGGTGCGCGATGTGGCGACGGCGTTGCGCCCACCGATTCTCGATGCCGGGATTGCCTCGGCGATCGAATGGCAGGCCCGGCGCTTCGAGGCGCGTACGCAGATTCCGTGTCTGGTGCAGGTGCCGGACAATCTGCCGCCGCTGAGCGACGCCAAGGCCATCGGCCTGTTCCGCATCCTCCAGGAGGCGCTGACCAACGTCATGCGCCACGCCCAAGCGCATACTGTGGAGCTGACGCTGGCGCTGGAAGGCACCGATTTGTGTCTGACAGTCAGCGACGATGGCGTAGGATTTGTCGCCGCTGCGGGCAGGCCGACATCCTTTGGACTGGTGGGCATGCGCGAGCGGGTGTTGATCATGGGCGGGCAGTTGTCACTCGACAGCGCGCCGGGCGAGGGCACCACACTGAGCGTGCGGGTGCCTCTGGATGAGGAGAAGTAAGTGATCCGTGTACTGGTAGCCGAAGACCACACCATCGTTCGCGAAGGCATCAAGCAATTGATCGGCCTGGCCAAGGATCTGCAAGTCGTGGGGGAGGCGAGCAATGGCGAGCAATTGCTCGAGACCTTGCGCAATGTGCCGTGCGAGGTGGTGCTGCTGGATATTTCCATGCCCGGGGTCAACGGGCTGGAAGCGATTCCACGCATCCGCGCACTGAACAATCCGCCGGCGATTCTGGTGCTGTCGATGCACGACGAGGCGCAGATGGCCGCCCGCGCGCTGAAGGTCGGCGCTGCCGGGTATGCGACCAAGGACAGCGACCCGGCGCTGCTGCTGACGGCAATTCGCAAGGTCGCAGCGGGTGGGCGCTACATCGATCCGGAACTGGCCGACCGGATGGTCTTCGAAGTCGGCCTGACCGATACGCGACCTCTGCATTCGTTGTTGTCCGAACGCGAATTCTCGGTATTCGAACGCCTGGCCCAGGGCGCCAACGTCAACGACATCGCCCAGCAACTGGCCCTGAGCAGCAAGACCATCAGCACCCACAAGGCGCGGCTGATGCAGAAACTCAATATCACCTCACTCGCCGAGCTGGTGAAGTACGCGATGGAGCACAAGCTCCTCTAACGCCCATATCCAATAGCGACAGGCGTTTTTACCGGTTCCTGCGGCTGGAGCTTCAGGGCTGCCACCTGACGTGTCCAAACGCGCCATCCTTGTAGGGCAATCCCTACCCCCGGCCTTCCATCCGGCTGAGGCGATTCTCTCCTGCGCCCCGATTTGCGTGACTGCATGCAGCCACTAGGCTTAATCCCACAGCAGTCATCAATAACAAAGGTGTGGGTATGAGCCAGGTCGAATCAAACGCAGGGGCCAGCGATGTGCTGGTCAGCTTTCGTGGAGTGCAGAAGAGCTACGACGGCGAGAACCTGATCGTCAAAGACCTCAACCTGGACATCCGCAAGGGCGAGTTCCTGACCCTGCTCGGGCCGTCCGGCTCCGGCAAGACCACCAGCCTGATGATGCTCGCCGGTTTCGAAACACCGACCGCCGGTGAAATCCTCCTGGCCGGGCGGGCGATCAACAACGTGCCGCCGCACAAGCGCGACATCGGCATGGTGTTCCAGAACTACGCGCTGTTCCCGCACATGACCGTGGCCGAAAACCTGGCGTTTCCGCTGACCGTGCGTGGCCTGAACAAGAGCGACGTCAGCGACAAGGTCAAGAAGGTCCTGAGCATGGTCCAGCTCGATGCCTTCGCTTCGCGCTATCCGGCGCAGTTGTCCGGCGGCCAGCAACAACGTGTGGCGCTGGCACGTGCGCTGGTGTTCGAACCGCAACTGGTGCTGATGGACGAACCCCTCGGCGCCCTCGACAAACAGCTGCGCGAACACATGCAGATGGAAATCAAACACCTGCACCAGCGCCTCGGCGTGACCGTGGTCTACGTGACCCACGACCAGGGCGAAGCCCTGACCATGTCCGACCGCGTTGCCGTGTTCCATCAGGGCGAAATCCAGCAGATCGCCCCGCCGCGCACTCTCTACGAAGAACCGAAAAACACCTTCGTCGCCAACTTCATCGGCGAGAACAACCGCCTCAACGGTCGCCTGCTCAGCCAGAACGGCGAGCGCTGTGTGGTCGAGCTGGGTCGTGGGGAAAAGGTCGAGGCGCTGGCGGTCAACATCGGCCAGACCGGCGAACCGGTCACCCTGTCGATCCGGCCGGAGCGCGTCAGCCTCAACGGTTCGAGCGACCAATGCGTCAACCGCTTCTCCGGGCGGGTGGCCGAATTCATCTATCTGGGCGACCACGTCCGGGTGCGCCTGGAAGTCTGCGGCAAGACCGACTTCTTCGTGAAACAACCGATTGCCGAGCTCGATCCAGCGCTCGCGGTCGGCGACGTGGTTCCGCTTGGCTGGCAGGTCGAGCACGTTCGCGCGCTCGATCCACTTCTAGAGGCGCACTAAAACGCCCCGCAATACCAACACCAATCCTGCACGTGGAGAGAACAATAAATGTTGAGATCCCTGAAGTTCACAGCCCTGACCCTGGGCCTGATGGGTGCGGCAAGCGCAATGGCCGCCGGCCCGGATCTGACCGTGGTGTCGTTTGGCGGGGCGAACAAGGCGGCGCAAGTCAAAGCCTTCTACGCACCGTGGGAAGCGGCGGGCAACGGCAAGATCGTCGCGGGTGAGTACAACGGTGAGATGGCCAAGGTCAAAGCCATGGTCGATACCAAGAGCGTGTCCTGGGATCTGGTGGAAGTTGAATCGCCGGAACTGTCCCGTGGCTGCGACGAAGACATGTTCGAGCAGCTCGATCCTGCGCTGTTCGGCAAGACCGAAGACTACGTCAAAGGCGCGATCCAGCCGTGCGGCGTGGGCTTCTTCGTGTGGTCGACCGTACTGGCCTACAACGCCGACAAACTGAAAACCGCACCGACCAGCTGGGCGGATTTCTGGGACACCAAGAAATTCCCGGGCAAGCGCGGCCTGCGCAAAGGCGCCAAGTACACCCTCGAATTCGCACTGATGGCCGACGGCGTTGCGCCGAAAGACGTCTACAAGGAACTGGCCAGCAAGAACGGTCAGGACCGTGCGTTCAAGAAACTGGATGAGCTGAAACCGAACATCCAGTGGTGGGAAGCCGGCGCCCAGCCGCCGCAATACCTCGCGTCCGGTGACGTGGTCATGAGTTCGGCCTACAACGGTCGTATCGCTGCGGTGCAGAAAGAATCCAACCTGAAAGTGGTGTGGAACGGCGGCATCTACGACTTCGACGCATGGGCCATCCCGAAAGGCCTGGACAAGGCGCGTGCCGAAGCGGCGAAGAAATTCATCGCGTTCTCGGTGCAGCCGCAGCAGCAGAAGACCTACTCGGAAAACATCGCATACGGTCCGGCCAACTCCCAGGCCGTGCCTTTGCTGGACAAGGCGATCCTGAAAGACATGCCGACCACCCCGGAAAACATCGCCAACCAGGTGCAGATCGACGTCAGCTTCTGGGCTGACAACGGTGAGCAACTGGAGCAGCGTTTCAACGCCTGGGCTGCGAAGTAAGGCGTGATGCATACGCGGCGTCACCCCAAGGGTGACGCCGTCATTCAAAAGATTTGCGGAGTACGTCATGGCTATCGCCGTTCCCCTGAACGAGGGCAACAGCCCCACCTTGAAGCAGCGGCTCAAGCACGCCGAGCGGGTCAACCGCTGGAAGGCCCAGGCGCTGATCGCGCCACTGGTGCTGTTTCTGTTGCTGGTGTTCCTGGTGCCGATCGTGGCGCTGCTCTACAAAAGCGTCGGCAACCCGGAAGTCGTGGGCGGCATGCCTCGCACCGTGACGGCCATCGCCAGTTGGGACGGTCGCGGACTGCCCGCTGAACCGGTTTACAAGGCCGCCGGCGAAGACCTCGCCGAAGCCCGTAAAAACCAGACCTTGGGCGATCTGTCCAAGCGCCTGAACATGGAGTTGGCCGGCTATCGCAGCCTGCTGACCAAAACTGCCCGCTCGCTGCCCTTCGCCAGCGAACCGGCCTCTTATAAAGAAGCGCTGGAAGGTCTCGACGAACGTTGGGGCGATCCGGCCTACTGGCAGGCCGTGAAGCGCAACACCAGCAGCATCACGCCGTTCTATCTGCTGGCGGCGGTGGATCATCGCATCGACGACCTCGGCGAACTGGCCCCGGCGACCCCGGATCAGGCGATCTACCTCGATATCTTCGCCCGGACCTTCTGGATGGGCCTGATCATCACCGTGATCTGCCTGGTGCTGGCCTATCCGCTGGCTTACCTGTTGGCCAACCTGCCGTCGCGTCAAAGTAACCTGTTGATGATTCTGGTGCTGCTGCCGTTCTGGACTTCGATCCTGGTGCGAGTTGCCGCGTGGATCGTGTTGCTGCAATCCGGCGGCTTGATCAACAGCGCGCTGATGGCCATGGGCATCATCGATAAACCGCTGGAGCTGGTGTTCAACCGCACCGGGGTCTACATCTCGATGGTGCACATCCTGCTGCCGTTCATGATCCTGCCGATCTACAGCGTGATGAAAGGCATCTCGCCGACTTACATGCGCGCCGCGATTTCCCTGGGCTGTCATCCGTTCGCCAGTTTCTGGCGGGTGTACTTCCCGCAGACTTACGCCGGTGTCGGCGCCGGTTGCCTGTTGGTGTTCATCCTCGCCATCGGCTACTACATCACCCCGGCGCTGCTGGGCAGCCCGAACGATCAGATGGTCAGCTACTTCGTCGCGTTCTACACCAACACCAGCATCAACTGGGGCATGGCCACTGCGCTTGGCGGTTTGTTGCTGCTGGCGACCGTGGTGCTTTATCTGATCTACAGCTGGCTGGTGGGCGCCAGTCGTCTGCGCCTGAGCTAAGGGGAATTTGAAATGCTGAGTCCTTATATGTCGCCCGTCGAGCGGGTGTGGTTCTACAGCTTGCGGATCCTCTGCGGCTTGATCCTGTTGTTCCTGATCCTGCCGGTGCTGGTAATCGTGCCGCTGTCGTTCAACTCGGGCAGCTTCCTGGTGTACCCGCTGCAGGGCTTTTCGCTGCACTGGTATCAGGACTTCTTCGCCTCGGCGGAATGGATGCGCTCGCTGAAGAACAGCATCATCGTCGCCCCGGCCGCGACCGTGCTGGCCATGGTCTTCGGCACGCTGGCGGCCATCGGCCTGACCCGTGGCGACTTTCCCGGCAAGGCGCTGGTGATGGCACTGGTGATTTCGCCAATGGTGGTGCCGGTGGTGATCATCGGTGTAGCGAGTTATCTGTTCTTCGCGCCGCTGGGGCTGGGCAACAGTTTCTTCTCGCTGATCGTGGTGCACGCGGTGCTGGGTGTGCCGTTCGTGATCATCACGGTGTCGGCGACCTTGCAGGGCTTTAACCACAATCTGGTGCGGGCGGCGGCCAGCCTCGGGGCTTCGCCGTTGGTGACATTCCGTCGGGTGACCTTGCCGCTGATTGCGCCGGGGGTGATTTCCGGTGCGCTGTTTGCCTTTGCGACATCGTTCGATGAAGTGGTGGTGACGTTGTTCCTCGCCGGGCCCGAGCAGGCGACGTTGCCTCGGCAGATGTTCAGCGGAATTCGCGAGAACCTGAGTCCGACGATTGCGGCGGCAGCGACCTTGCTGATTGCCTTCTCGGTGATCCTGCTGCTGACGCTGGAGTGGTTGCGTGGGCGGAGTGAGAAGCTGCGTACTGCCCAAGTTTAGTATCAGGCTCAAGAACCACCCCTCACCCCAACCCTCTCCCCAGAGGGGAGAGGGGGAAAGGGAGCCGATCTCCGTGCTTATCAGAATATTCGGTGGACTTAGGAGCGGGAGCTGATCTGCTTGTTTTCAGAACCTGAGTACGACTCGGAGTCACAGGTCGGTGTATCTCTCCCAGTCACCGCGGTCAGTTCCCTCTCCCTCCGGGAGAGGGCTAGGGTGAGGGCGCTCTTGATCTTGCCTCCACCATTCACAACCTGAATGACAGACAACCCCAATTCCCCAGCTACGCTTGTGCTCAGCTCCCACATCTATAAGAGGCTGCGCACGATGAGTCTTTCCTCGTTCAAGATCGCTCACAAACTGATCACCGGCGCCGGGGCCATCGAGCAACTGGCGGCCGAACTCACGCGGCTGGATATCGATAACCCGCTGATTGTCACCGATGCCGCACTGGTCAAGTCCGGCACGGTGGAGCTGGCGCTGGCGCAGATCGGCGAGCGCGAGTACGAAATCTTCGACCGCGTGCTGCCGGATCCGGAAATTGCCATCGTCGAGGACTGCATGCGCGTCTACCGAGAGGGCGGGCATGACGGGCTGATCGGCCTCGGTGGCGGCAGTGCCATCGACATCGCCAAGAGCGTCGCGGCGTACGCCGGTTATCACGGCGCGCTGGAAGATTTGTTCGGCGTCGACCAGGTGCCGCGCAAAGGCCCGCCGCTGATCGCCATCCCGACCACAGCCGGCACCGGTTCCGAGGTGACCAACGTGGCGATTCTTTCGGACAAGGTCGCCCAGTTGAAGAAAGGCATCGTCAGCGACTACCTGTTGCCGGACGTGGCACTAGTCAGCCCGCAAATGACCCTGACCTGTCCGCGCAGCGTCACCGCCGCCAGTGGTGTCGATGCGCTGGTGCATGCCATCGAGTCCTATCTGTCGCTAAATGCCTCGCCGATCACCGATTCGCTGGCCATCGGCGCGATCAAACTGATCGCCCGGTCATTGCCCAAGGCCTACGCCAATCCGTCCAACCTGCAGGCTCGTGAGGATATGGCTACCGCCAGCCTTATGGCCGGGATGGCGTTCGGCAATGCCGGGGTCGGCGCGGTGCATGCGCTGGCGTATCCGCTGGGCGGGCGCTTCAACATTGCCCACGGCGTCAGCAACGCGTTGTTGCTGCCGTATGTCATGACCTGGAACAAGATGGCCTGCGTCGAGCGGATGCAGGATATTGCCGAAGCCATGGGGGTGAAGACCGCTCATCTGAGTCTCAATGAAGCCGCCGACAGCGCCGTCGCGGCAATGACCGAACTGTGCGCTGCGGTAGAAATCCCGCCGGGCCTGCGCAGTTTCGGCGTGCCCGAAGACGCGATCCCGGCCATGGCCGTAGAGGCCGCAGGCATCGAGCGCCTGATGCGCAACAACCCGCGCAAGCTCAGTGCTGGCGACATCGAGAAGATCTACCGGGCGGCGTACTGAGAACCCGCCGGTCATCGGTCATGGCACAACCCAATCATCGCGGTCACGGTGCGCGCGCGGAAACTTGAGGTATACAATGCGCGCCATCGTGATTTAGCTCAGAAAAGGTGCGTCATGCAGCCCTTCGTTATTGCTCCGTCGATTCTCTCCGCCGACTTCGCCCGCCTGGGCGAGGAAGTGGACAACGTTCTGGCCGCCGGTGCCGACTTCGTTCACTTCGATGTCATGGACAACCACTATGTGCCGAACCTGACCATCGGCCCGATGGTCTGCGCCGCGCTGCGCAAATACGGCATCACCGCGCCGATCGACGCGCACCTGATGGTCAGCCCGGTGGATCGCATCGTCGGCGACTTCATCGAGGCCGGCGCCACCTACATCACCTTCCACCCGGAAGCCACGCTGCACGTCGATCGTTCGCTGCAACTGATCCGTGAAGGCGGCTGCAAATCCGGTCTGGTGTTCAACCCGGCGACCCCGCTGGACGTGCTCAAGTACGTGATCGACAAGGTCGACATGGTCTTGCTGATGAGCGTCAACCCGGGCTTCGGCGGGCAGAAATTCATCCCCGGCACCCTCGACAAGCTGCGCGAAGCCCGCGCGATCATCGATGCCTCGGGCCGTGATATCCGCCTGGAAATCGACGGCGGCGTCAACGTCAACAACATCCGTGAAATCGCCGCTGCCGGCGCCGACACCTTTGTCGCCGGCTCGGCGATCTTCAATGCGCCGAACTATCAGGAAGTCATCGACAAGATGCGTTCCGAACTGGCGCTGGCCCGCCCATGAGCGGATTTGAGCAGCTGTTCCCGGGGCAACTGCCGCGGTTGGTGATGTTCGATCTGGATGGCACGTTGATCGACTCGGTACCCGACCTGGCGGCGGCGGTGGATAACATGCTGCTCTCCCTCGGGCGCAAGCCTGCCGGTATCGAGTCGGTGCGCGAGTGGGTCGGTAACGGTGCGCCGGTGCTGGTGCGCCGCGCCTTGGCCGGTGGCATCGACCATTCCGCCGTGGATGACGTCGAAGCCGAGCATGCGCTGGAGGTGTTCATGGAAGCCTACGGCGCCAGCCATGAGCTGACCGTGGTCTATCCCGGCGTGCGCGACACCCTGAAATGGCTGCACAAGCAGGGCGTGGCCATGGCGCTGATCACCAACAAGCCGGAGCGCTTCGTCGCGCCGCTGCTGGATCAGATGAAGATCGGCCGCTACTTCAAGTGGATCATCGGCGGCGATACGCTGCCGCAGAAGAAGCCCGATCCGGCGGCGCTGTTCTTCGTCATGAAGATGTCCGGCATTCCGGCCTCGCAATCGCTGTTCGTCGGCGACTCGCGCAGCGACGTGCTGGCGGCGAAGGCGGCGGGGGTCAAGTGTGTCGCGCTGAGTTATGGCTACAACCATGGCCGGCCGATTGCCGAGGAATCCCCGGCGCTGGTGATCGACGATCTGCGCAAGCTAATTCCCGGTTGCCTGGATACGGCCGCTGAGATAACGTTGCCCGACGCATCTCAATCCCCTTCTGGAAACGCCATCGTGGTGGTCACCCGCAAACTCTGGATGAAAGTCATCAAGGCCCTGGCCCGCTGGCGTTGGCGCGCCTGACTTGTTCCTCGCCGGCCTGCCGGCGCGTTTGCACACCTGACTGATTTGCACCTCACACCACGAGGCACCCTATGATCCGCGAAGAATTCCTGCGTCTGGCCGCTGACGGCTACAACCGCATCCCGCTGGCCTGCGAAACCCTGGCCGACTTCGACACCCCGCTGTCGATCTACCTGAAACTGGCCGACCAGCCCAATTCCTATCTGCTCGAATCGGTGCAGGGCGGCGAGAAATGGGGCCGTTACTCGATCATCGGCCTGCCGTGCCGCACCGTGCTGCGGGTTCATGATCATCACGTCAGCATCACCGTCGATGGCGTCGAGACCGAAAGCCACGACGTCGAAGACCCGCTGGCCTTCGTCGAAACCTTCAAGGCTCGCTACAACGTGCCGACCATCGCTGGTCTGCCGCGCTTCAACGGCGGCCTGGTGGGTTACTTCGGCTACGACTGCGTGCGCTATGTAGAGAAACGCCTCGGCAAATGCCCGAACCCGGACCCGCTGGGCGTGCCGGACATTCTGCTGATGGTCTCCGATGCGGTGGTGGTGTTCGACAACCTCGCCGGCAAGATGCACGCGATCGTGCTGGCCGACCCGGCGCAGGCCGATGCCTACGAGCAGGGTCAGGCCCAGTTGCAGGAACTGCTGGAAAAACTGCGTCAGCCGATCACCCCGCGTCGTGGCCTGGATTTCAGCAAGCAGCAGGCGGCCGAGCCGGTGTTCCGCTCCAGTTTTACCCAGGATGACTACGAAAAAGCCGTCGACACCATCAAGGAATACATCCTCGCCGGTGACTGCATGCAGGTCGTGCCGTCCCAGCGCATGTCGATCGACTTCAAAGCTGCGCCGATCGATCTGTACCGCGCGCTGCGTTGCTTCAACCCGACGCCGTACATGTACTTCTTTAACTTCGGCGATTTCCACGTCGTCGGCAGCTCGCCGGAAGTGCTGGTGCGGGTCGAAGACAACCTGATCACCGTGCGCCCGATTGCCGGCACCCGTCCTCGCGGGGCTACCGAAGAGGCGGACGTGGCGCTGGAAGAAGACCTACTGTCCGACGACAAGGAGATCGCCGAGCACCTGATGCTGATCGACCTCGGTCGCAACGACACCGGTCGTGTTTCGGAGATCGGCTCGGTGAAACTCACCGAGAAAATGGTTATCGAGCGTTATTCCAACGTGATGCACATCGTGTCCAACGTCACCGGCCAGCTGAAATCCGGCCTGACCGCCATGGATGCACTGCGAGCAATTCTGCCGGCGGGCACCTTGTCCGGGGCGCCGAAGATCCGCGCGATGGAAATCATCGACGAACTGGAGCCGGTCAAGCGTGGCGTGTATGGCGGCGCGGTCGGTTATTTCGCCTGGAACGGCAACATGGACACCGCGATTGCGATCCGCACTGCCGTGATCAAGAACGGCGAGCTGCACGTGCAGGCCGGTGGCGGCATCGTTGCCGATTCGGTGCCGGCGCTGGAATGGGAAGAAACCATCAACAAGCGCCGGGCGATGTTCCGGGCTGTTGCGCTGGCGGAGCAAACCCCGGACTGAGTGACGGGGGATTCAGCCACAAAAAAACGCGGCGCCTGTGAGGGCGCCGCGTTTTTTATGGCCTTCTGATCAGAAGTCGAGACTTACGCCAACATTGACCCCTTGCTGGGTAAAGTCGTCATCCTTGCGAATGTTGTAGCTGGCGCGAAGCGCGACTTCCTTGGTGAGGTAGTGACTGACGCCCAGGTTCAGGCGGTTGAGGTTGGTCTGCGGGGTGTAGCCTTCCAGGGTGTAGCGATTGTTCGGCAGGCTGTTGAGGTTCATCGTCAGATCCTGGGCGTCGTCGTTGTATTCGCGTTCGTGGGCGAATTCGCCGAAGACCTGGGTCTGTGCGGTGATCTGGTATTTGCCCTGGATGCCGAGACCGAGGCGGCGGGAGTTGCGCGACTGGTCATCGAAGGTCAGCGCCGTGGCGTCTGCGCCTTTTTCCGAGTAACCGTCGACTTCGACCTTGCCGAAATCGGCGCTGACGAATGGCGACAGGTGCCATGGGCTGCTGGCTTCTGGCGCGATGTCGTAGCCGACACGGCCGCCGATGGCCAGTACATAGCCGTCGGTATCGCCTTTCTCGCCACGTTCGTTGACCCCGAGCTGGAACTTGCGCTTCAGGCTGTCGTAGTCCAGATGTCCGGCGGTAACGGCCAGGTCACCCCACCAGCGATTCTGCTGGTATTGGGCGAATGCGGTGCCCATGTAGGAATTGAGCTTGTACTCGGAGTCGTTGTCGCCGGCTTCGATTTTCTGGTGGTAGAAACCCGCCGCCACACCCACGCGCCAGGCGTCGTCGAGGCGGTAGCTGCCGCCGATGTTCAGGTTGTAACCGTTGCCGTCGGCGCTTGCTCCTGCGTGCTGGTCATCGAAGTCCTGATGCTGGCCGCCAGCGGAGACAATCGCTCGCCATTGACCGACGCCTTGCCAGTTTTCCCAGTCGGCCAGCCATTGATTGCGCAGTTCATCCTGATGCGCACGCAATGTACCCTGAGCCATCTCCGGCAGGAGGGTCAGCTCCCACGGGGCAGCCAGCAACGAGTAGGCGTAATCGGCGATCAAACGTTGTCCGGCTTCGGTCGGGTGCACCGAGTCGTTGTAAATCAGCTTGGTTGGATCCGGCGTGGCGCTGTTGATCCCGTACCGGGCGTTTTCGGTGCAGCCATCGCCGCTGAAGCAGGTAGCGACCAGATTCTGATCGGTGGCCAGGCCGAACTGTGCCGGATTGGCAAACGCCTCCTTGAGCAGCACCGGAATGTTCAGCGGAATGACGTTGGCATTGACCGTCTGCAACTGGCTCACCAGTTCGGTGTTGAACTGGGCGCTGAGTTGCGACGTGAAGCCTTGCAGCGGTGAGCCGTTGATGGCCGGGGTCAGGCCGATGTCCGGCAGCAGCCAGACCATGATGTAGCGGGCACCCGCACCTTGCAGAGTGCGCACACTGTCGACCAGCCGATCAGCGGCGGCATTGGCCTGAGGCAGGCTGGTGACGCGGCCCTGAAGGAAGTCGTTGCCGCCTCCGGTCAAGTAATACAGGGCATTCGGGTCGGCGCGGAAGCCGTTCGACGGCAGGTAGCCGGCACGGGTGCGTTCACCGCTGGCGGACGTAGTGGTGATCGAATCGAGAATCTGGTCGGTGCGATAGCCACCGACCGCCCAGTTATTGCCATCCGGCAAACCCTGGCCTGCACGTACCGCCGAGTCTGCGGAAGCGGTCTGATTCGGCGTGAAGCCCAGGCGGCCGCCAATCAGTTGGGTGGCGTTGAGCGAGTAGAACTCTCCGCTGCCGTCCTGATAGTTGGGGCCGGTGCGGTTGGTAAACCGTTTGACCGAGCCGGCGGGACCATCCGGATCGGAAAACGTCCCCGCGTCGCTGAGACTGTCACCGAAGACAACGAAATTCGAATAAGGATTGGGTGCGGCGTTCGCCTGGGCGCAGGCCAGCGCGAGCAGGCATCCGGCGAGCGGTACAAACAACGTCTGTTTGATCATGAGCAAGTCCGTTTATTTATTGTTGTATGGAACGAAACGACAGTACCAAAAACTTCCGGCGTTTTGCCATCGGTCGTCAACCCTCCCATAGTTTTCCCCCCCGTCAGGCCCGGCCATATTGCACGCTCTGCCCAGCTAAGTTACTGTGCGGGAACGTATGAACGAGACCTTCCCCGTGTTGATCACCAGCAAACTTCTGGATCAAGTCATCAAGGCACACGCCCGCTGGCGTTGGCGCGCCTGAATCTTTTCTGCCGGCCCCGCCGGATCTGTATCGCTCTGCCTTCCTTGCCCGTTTGAAATGCCGCCTTGCCGTCGCCACTTGCGCGTCCGACTTTGTGCAGCGTCCTGGCAAGTCATCCGAAGGCTGTTTCCAAGTCAGAATTCAAGAGGTTCGAAACGCCATGTTGCTGATGATCGACAACTACGACTCCTTTACTTACAACGTTGTGCAATACCTCGGCGAGCTGGGTGCCGAGGTCAAGGTCGTGCGCAACGACGAACTGAGCATCGCCGAAATCGAAGCGCTCAACCCTGAGCGCATCGTGGTCTCCCCCGGTCCCTGCACACCGACCGAAGCCGGTATCTCCATCGACGCCATCAAGCACTTCGCCGGCAAACTGCCGATCCTCGGCGTCTGCCTTGGCCACCAGTCAATCGGTCAGGCCTTCGGCGGTGATGTGGTGCGTGCCCGGCAAGTGATGCACGGTAAGACTAGCCCGGTATTCCACGAGGACAAGGGCGTTTTTGCCGGTCTGAATCGTCCGTTGACCGTCACCCGCTATCATTCCCTGATCGTCAAACACGAGACCTTGCCCGATTGCCTGGAGCTGACCGCGTGGACTCAGCACGATGACGGCTCGGTCGATGAAATCATGGGCCTGCGTCACAAGACCCTGAACATCGAGGGCGTACAGTTCCACCCGGAATCGATCCTCACCGAGCAGGGCCATGAACTGTTTGCCAACTTCCTCAAACAAACCGGCGGCACGCGCTAAGGACTCTCCATGAATATCAAGACAGCCCTGAGCCGTATCGTCGATCACCTCGACCTCAGCACCGAAGAAATGCGCGACGTGATGCGCGAAATCATGACCGGCCAATGCACCGACGCGCAGATCGGCGCGTTCATGATGGCCATGCGCATGAAGAGCGAAAGCATCGATGAAATCGTCGGCGCGGTGTCGGTGATGCGCGAGCTGGCCGATCAGGTCGAACTCAAGACCCTCGACGGCGTGGTCGATGTGGTCGGCACCGGCGGTGACGGCGCGAACATCTTCAACGTTTCCACGGCTTCGGCCTTTGTCGTTGCCGCTGCCGGCTGCACCGTGGCCAAGCACGGCAACCGTGCGGTGTCGGGCAAGAGCGGCAGCGCCGACCTGCTGGAAGCCGCCGGCATCTACCTCAACCTGACGCCGGTTCAGGTGGCACGTTGCATCGACAACGTCGGCATCGGTTTCATGTTTGCCCAGACCCATCACAAAGCCATGAAGTACGCCGCCGGCCCGCGCCGCGACCTGGGACTGCGTACCCTGTTCAATATGCTCGGCCCGCTTACGAATCCGGCCGGCGTCAAACATCAGGTAGTCGGCGTGTTCACCCAGGCTCTGTGCCGGCCATTGGCCGAAGTCTTGCAGCGTCTGGGCAGTAAACACGTGCTGGTGGTGCATTCGAAGGATGGTCTGGACGAGTTCAGTCTCGCCGCGCCGACTTATGTGGCCGAGCTGAAGAACAACGAAATCACCGAGTATTGGGTCGAGCCGGAAGATCTGGGCATGAAGAGCCAGAGCCTGCACGGTCTGTCGGTCGAGGGCCCGGAAGCCTCGCTGGCGCTGATCCGCGATGCACTGGGCAAGCGCAAGACCGAAAACGGCCAGAAGGCTGCGGAAATGATCGTGCTCAATGCCGGTGCGGCGCTGTACGCAGCTGACCTGGCAACCAGTCTGAAAGAAGGCGTGGCACTGGCCCACGACGCTCTGCACACCGGTCTCGCTCGTGAGAAACTCGAGGAGTTGGGTGCCTTTACCGCGGTATTCAAAGTGGAGAATGAGGGATGAGTGTACCGACGGTTCTGGAAAACATTCTGGCCCGCAAGGTTCAGGAGGTCGCCGAGCGTAGCGCCCGTGTGAGCCTGAGCGAGCTGGAAAGTCTGGCCAAGGCGGCCGATGCACCCCGTGGTTTTGCCCAGGCATTGCTGGCGCAGGCCAAGAAGAAACAGCCGGCCGTGATCGCCGAAATCAAGAAGGCTTCGCCGAGCAAAGGCGTGATCCGCGAGAACTTCGTTCCCGCCGACATCGCCAAAAGCTACGAGAAGGGCGGGGCGACCTGCCTGTCGGTACTGACTGATATCGATTACTTCCAGGGCGCCGATGCCTACCTGCAACAGGCCCGCGCCGCGTGCTCGCTGCCGGTGATCCGCAAGGACTTCATGATCGATCCGTACCAGATCGTCGAAGCCCGTGCCCTGGGTGCCGATTGTGTGCTGCTGATCGTCTCCGCGCTGGATGACGTGAAAATGGCCGAGCTGGCTTCAGTGGCCAAAGGCGTCGGCCTCGATGTGCTGGTGGAAGTCCACGACGGCGATGAGCTGGAGCGCGCATTGAAGACTCTCGACACGCCGCTGGTCGGGGTCAACAACCGTAACCTGCACACCTTCGACGTGAGCCTGGAAACCACTCTCGACCTGCTGCCACGCATTCCGCGCGATCGTCTGGTGATCACCGAGAGCGGCATCCTCAATCGAGCCGATGTCGAACTGATGGAAATCAGCGACGTTTACGCGTTCCTGGTCGGCGAAGCGTTCATGCGCGCCGAAAGCCCGGGCATTGAACTGCAACGTCTGTTCTTCCCTGAGCGCGGCGTTCCGGTGAGCGGTTCGACCCTCGACTGATCGACTCTTCGCAGGCGCCCGTATCCCTGTGGGAGCGGGCTTGCCCGCGAAGGCAGCATAAGATTCACCTCAGGCTCAACGTCCTATGGAAACCTTATGATCCCCACTTCCCTGACCATCGAAGCCGGCCTGCAAGCCGAGCAGGATCTGCTGGCCTCGGTCTGCGCCGGTGATGCCGAATTCGGTCTGCTGTTCTGGCAGCCCAGTGATCGTGCTTTGGTCATGCCTCGCCGTTTGAATCGCCTCCCCGGATTCGATCACGCCTGTGAAGTCTCCGCCGCTGCCGGTTGGCCGGTGTTGCTGCGTGAAACCGGCGGTGAACCAGTTCCGCAATCGGCGTCCACGATCAACATTGCACTGGTCTACGCGCCGCCTCGCAGCGAAGGTGATCTGAACCGTATCGAAACCGGTTACCGGCGTCTGTGTGATCCGATCTGTCAGTTGCTGGATGAGTTGGGCGGCACGTCGTCGCTGGGTGAAATCGACGGCGCGTTCTGCGACGGTCGCTTCAACGTCAACCTCGATGGCCGCAAAATGGTCGGTACCGCTCAGCGCTGGCGCCAGAGTCAGGGTGGGCAGCGTCCGGTGGGATTGGTGCACGGTGCGATGCTGCTGGATGATGAGCGCGAATCGATGGCGGCGGCGGTCAACCGCTTCAACGAGGCGTGCGGCCTGGAGCAACGGGTACGTGCCGCCAGCCACATCGCGTTGCATGAGAAATTCCCGGCGCCCCATGCGTTGGCGCGTCTCGACGAACTCTTTCGTTTGATGCTGGCGCAGATCTACACCGGCTGAGTTTTCGAACTCAGCGAGTGCCGAAGACCACCATGGTCTTGCCCTTCACATCCACCAGGTTGCGTTCCTCAAGATCCTTGAGCACGCGACCGACCATCTCCCGCGAACAGCCGACAATCCGCCCGATTTCCTGACGGGTCACCTTGATCTGCATGCCGTCCGGGTGGGTCATCGCGTCGGGTTGCTTGCACAGCTCCAGCAGGCAGCGAGCAACACGACCCGTGACATCGAAGAACGCCAGGTCGCCGACCTTGCGCGTGGTGTTGCGCAGGCGTTGTGCGATTTGTCCGCTGAGCACGTAAAGAATGTCTGGATCCTGCTGCGACAGTTCACGGAATTTGGCGTAGCTGATTTCCGCGACTTCGCACTCGACCTTGGCCCGCACCCAGGCGCTGCGCTGCTGCTCCTGGCCGGCCTCTTCGAACAGGCCCAGCTCACCGAAGAAGTCCCCGGCGTTCAGGTACGCGATGATCATCTCGCGGCCGTCGTCGTCCTCGATCAGGATCGTGACCGAACCGCGGATGATGAAGTACAGCGTATCCGAGCGATCCCCGGCGCAGATGATGTTGCTCTTGGCCGCATGACGCCGGCGCTGGCAATGCATCAGCAGTTTGTCGAGGTTCTTGATTTTGGGTGTGGGGGTAATACCAACCATGGTTGTATCCCGAAAAGACTGCACGGTTATATTTGGTTTTTATATGAGGCGCTGAGGCGATCGCTACAAATACCGGCTTGGGGCGCCAGTGAATTGGCGCCAGCTTACCAGACACTTCGTCGAAAATTCGAGAAATTACCTACGCAGTAAAGGCATCGGTCCTAGGATCACCGCTCGCGGTCAAACCGGGACCCTGTGCTAAGCTGGCGACCCTTTTTTCTACAGTGGAGTCTTGGCGATGAAGGCACGCATCCAATGGGCTGGCGAAGCCATGTTCCTCGGCGAATCCGGCAGCGGTCATGTCGTGGTCATGGACGGTCCGCCGGACGCCGGTGGTCGTAACCTGGGTGTTCGCCCGATGGAGATGCTCCTGCTGGGCGTTGGCGGCTGCAGCAATTTCGACGTGGTCAGCATCCTGAAGAAGTCCCGGCAGGCCGTTGAAAGCTGCGAAGCTTTCCTGGAAGCCGAACGCGCAACCGAAGATCCGAAAGTGTTCACCAAGATCCACATGCACTTCGTGGTCAAGGGCCGTGGCCTGAAAGAAGCCCAGGTCAAACGCGCCATCGAGCTGTCGGCGGAGAAGTACTGCTCGGCCTCGATCATGCTCGGCGCCGCCGGCGTGGCAATCACCCACGACTATGAAATCGTCGAACTCGGCTGAGCCGACATTCAACTATCATAAAAGCAGTGCAGACTCTGGCGATCCCCCGCTGACGTCTGCATAATGCGCCACTTTTTTCAGGGCCGTGATCAGTCAACCGACGGGTCATCCGCCTGAACAGATAACCAAAATCGCCATCGCGAAGAGGTGTTAACCGTCCTACGCAGGTGCGTTGTTCGCACTTGACGGGCATGCTTGATCACGCGGCCGGGCCGCATACATAGAGAGTTTTTAACGGTGAAAAGCAAACTCAAGCTCCACGGGTTCAATAACCTGACAAAGACCTTGAGCTTCAACATCTATGACATCTGCTACGCGGAAACCCCGCAAGACCAGCAGGCTTACGTCGAGTACATCAATCAAGAGTACAACGCCGAACGCCTGACGCAGATCCTCACGGAAGTTGTCGAAATCATTGGTGCCAACATTCTGAATATTGCCAGTCAGAACTATGAGCCTCAGGGTGCCAGCGTCACGATTCTGATCTCGGAAGAACCGGTCACCCCGACCGAAAGCCAGATCGAAGAGTCCCCGGGTCCGCTGCCGGAAATCATCCTGGCCCACCTCGACAAGAGTCATATCACGGTGCATACCTACCCGGAAATCCATCCGGACGCCGGTATTGCGACGTTCCGTGTGGACATCGACGTGTCGACCTGTGGTGTCATTTCACCGCTCAAAGCGCTCAACTTCCTCATTCACCAGTTCGATTCGGACATCGTGACCGTGGATTACCGTGTGCGCGGCTTTACCCGTGACGTTGAAGGCAACAAGCACTTCATCGACCACGAGATCAACTCGATCCAGAACTACCTTTCCGAAGACACCCGCGACGCGTACCAGATGACCGACGTGAACGTGTACCAGGAAAACCTGTTCCACACCAAAATGCTGCTGAAGAACTTCGAACTGGATAACTACCTGTTCGGTGATGCCACCAGCAACCTGTCGTCCGAGCAACGTGCTCAGGTGACCGAGCGTGTGAAACACGAAATGCTGGAAATCTTCTACGCGCGCAATATGCCGAGTTAAGAAGTCCAGGCACAAAAAAGGCGACTGCTTTGCGGCAGTCGCCTTTTTTATGGGCGTTTTTCAGATCCGGTAAGTGCTCTTGGTCATCACTTTGGCCAACAGGCTCATGCCGAACTTCACCGGTGCCGGGAAGCGGAAGCCGCCAGCCTCCAGCGCACTTTCTGCGTGATGTTCTTCATCAATACGCATCTGCTCAAGAATTGCCCGGGATTTTTCATCCTCGGCCGGCAGTTGTTCCAGATGCTCGTTCAGGTGCTTGCACACCTGATGCTCGGTTGCCGCGACAAAACCGAGGCTGACCTTGTCGCTGATCAGCCCCGCAACTGCACCGATCCCGAACGACATCCCATAGAACAGCGGATTGAGCACGCTGGTGTGACTGCCCAACTGGTGAATGCGCTGTTCGCACCAGACCAGATGATCGATCTCTTCTTCGGCCGCATGTTCCATGGCTTCGCGCACCTGCGGCAGCTTGGCGGTCAGGGCCTGGCCCTGATACAGCGCCTGTGCACAGACTTCGCCGGTATGGTTGATGCGCATCAGGCCGGCGACGTGGCGGGTGTCTTCGTCGCTCATCTGCACGTCGGGCTGCACGATGGCCGGCGACGGGCGGTACGGCTGGCCGCTGAAGGGCAGCAGGGTTCGCATCGCGGCATCGGCTTGCAGCAGAAGACGGTCAATTGGCGAATAGTGACGTTGGGTAGTCATGCTGACCTCCGGGAAAAATCTCGGCGGCCAGTTTAACCGAATCGGCCGGGGAAGGTTTGCGCTGGGTCATGTGGGAGCAGGGCGCTCCCACAGATTTCGAGTCGATCAGCCCGGCGGCCAGTTCATCTGGCGTTGGCCGAGTACGTGCATATGAATGTGGTAGACCGTCTGCCCACCCTTTTCATTGCAGTTCATCACCACCCGGAAGCCTTCTTCGCAGCCCAGCTCCAGCGCCAGGCGCTGAGCGGTGAACAGGATGTGCCCGGCCAGTGCCTTGTCGTCTTCGGTCAGGTCGTTGAGGGTGCGCACCGGTTTCTTCGGGATCACCAGAAAATGCACCGGTGCCTGTGGGGCGATGTCGTGGAACGCCAGAACCTGGTCGTCCTCGTAGATGATCTTCGCCGGGATTTCCCGGTTGATGATCTTGGTGAACAGAGTATCCACAGCTGTTTTCTCCGTTGTGTGAGGTGGGCCGAGTGTACCCACGAGGGATCACCACGCCCAGCCAGTTGCCTGCCGGCCCTTCAGCGCGGGCAGTAAGCTTTGTTGACCATGCCGACGATGGTGCGGTTGAGCCAGCGCGAACCCAGTCGTGGCAGAAAGGCGAACCAGCGGTTCCGGCGCCCGGGAATGATGATTGCCCGGTTTTTTTCCAGGGCGCGCACGGTATACAGCGCGACCTCTTCGGGGCTCATCAGCAGTTTGCTGGCGTTGAGTTTTTCGTTGTTCAGTTGTGCCGTGCGAAAGAACGCCGTGCGCGTCGGGCCTGGGCAAAGCACCGAGACTTTCACCGCGCACTTTTTCAATTCCACTCGCAGCGCTTCGGAAAAATGCAGAACGTAGGCCTTGCTGGCGTAGTAGGTACTCATCCACGGGCCGGGATTGAACGCGGCCACCGATGCCACATTGAGAATCTGCCCGCCACCCTGCAGAGCCATGCTGTTGCCGATCGCATGGCAGAGGCGGGTGAGGGCGAGGATGTTCACCTCGATCAGATCCTGCTCGGTCATCCAGTCTTGGGCCAGGAACGGGCCGCACGTACCGATGCCAGCGCAGTTCACCAGCAGGTCGATCTGCCGGTCGCCTTCTTCAAGCTCCAGCAGGAATCCGGACAGGCGCAGCGGCTCGCCCAGGTCGCAGGCGCGGAACAGTACCTCCACACCGAAACGCTGGGTCAGTTCAATCGCAATGCTTTCCAGCTGATCACGCTGTCGGGCCACCAGAATCAGGCTGCGGCCACGGCGGGCCAGGGCTTCGGCCATGGCCAGGCCAATGCCGCTGGAAGCGCCAGTGATCAGAGCGTAACGGGTCATGCAGTTCTCCATCGCAACAGCTCCGCGCCGTGGACGCAGGTGTCACGGCGGGGAGCGCTGTTCATTCTTTCGCAGAGTCTACAGGGGCGGGTGCAGGTTCGGCTGCATCGTCCACCGGATTCGGCACGGGCTCAACTTCGACATCGACTTCATCGGCGGTCACCGAACCGCTTTCATAACTGCTTTCGAGGCTGGTTTCGTACTCCTGCTGAATGGCGGAAATCCCGCCCAGCATTCCACCGACGAAGAACAGGCCGATGAAGACGATCCACAGGGAGCAGAGCACTTTGACGGCGGTGCTGTTCGGTGGGGGTGGCGGGCCATAGCGATTGGCGCCGGTATTGCCCGGCATGACCATGATCACCAGCGGGAAGAAGCTGCCCACGAACGGTACCAGGGTCAGCAGCCAGAGCCAGCCTGACCAGCCGATGTCGTGCAGACGCTGAATGCTGAACAGGATGCCGACGATCGCGAAGGCCAGGAACAGGAAGAAGGCGAAGATGCCGCCGATGATCAGGCCGCTGGTCGAGTCGGTACTCACCAGCCCCAGACCGATCAGCGCGAAAGCGCCGACGATCGGCAGGGTTACCAGACTCAACACCATTGACCATGCCAGGTAGCGCAGGCGTCCAATCCGGCCTTCCACGCTGAAGGGCTTGAGCGTGGCGAATTCTGCCAGTCGTTCACCGACACTGGCCCGGGGTGGGGCATAGGGGGAGTCAGGTTCTGCCATCGGAGCGGAGTGTTCCTGCACATCGGACAGATTCAGTTCGATGGCTGTTTCCGGTTCGATCCGGGCGTCGATCCCGGTCTTGCCCAGCGCTTGCAGATAAGCCTGGGCATCGCTGTGCGACAGGTCGCGTTTGAGGGCAACGGCACGTCCATTGAACAGGCGTTCGATGGCGGCCACATCGCTCTTGAACAGATCGGCCAGATTGAGTTTGGCTGTGGTGATATCGACACCGGGCTGCAGGGCACCGTCGAAAACGATCTTGTAACGGGTTTCGCTCATGGCCGAGGCATCCTTGTCGCGAAGAAATTGAATTGAGACGTGTCGCAACCACCAAGTGTAAGGCCAGTCAGGCTGCAACTGGCCGGAATTTTCTCAGCGCGGCCAGCGGTTCGGTAGCTGTGCCGCATGTTCCAGGGCCTGGCGATACTCTGCATCGAGGCGCGCCACCAGTTGGTCCACGCTTGGCAGGTCTTCGATCTGGCCAACCCCCTGGCCGGCCGACCACACGGTTTTCCAGGCTTTGGCCTCATCGTTGATCGGCTTGAGTTTGTCACCGAAGTTCACTTCACCCTTGCCTTGCAGTGCTGCCATATCGAAACCGGCAGCCTCCAGGCTTTGGCGCATGAAGCTGGCCGGGACTCCAGACACGGCCGGAGTATGAATGATGTCCGCTGCCTTGGCTGTCAGCAGCATCTCCTTGTAGGCGTCGGGCGCATGACTTTCAGTCGTACCGATGAATCGCGTACCGAAGTAGGCCAAATCCGCGCCGAGCAGCTGTGCGGCGAGAATCTCATGGCCGTGGTTCAAACATCCTGCAAGCAGCAGCGTCTTGTCGAAGAACTGGCGAATCTCGGCGATCAGCGAGAACGGGCTCCAGGTGCCGGCATGTCCACCGGCGCCGGCGGCAACGGCGATCAAGCCATCGACGCCGGCTTCGGCGGCTTTTTCCGCATGGCGGCGAGTCGTCACGTCGTGAAAAACCAGGCCGCCGTAGCTGTGCACCGCATCGACCAATTCCTTCACCGCACCGAGGCTGGTGATGACGATGGGCACCTTGTGCTCGACGCAGATGTTCAGGTCCGCCTCCAGGCGCGGATTGCTCTTGTGAACAATCAGGTTCACGGCATAAGGCGCCGGGTTGTCCAGCGTCGCCAGCCCTGCTTCGATCTGTTCCAGCCAGGCCTTGAACCCGCTGCTTTCGCGTTGGTTGAGCGCCGGAAAGCTGCCAACCACGCCATTGCGACAGCACGCGAGCACCAGTTCAGGATTGGAAATCAGGAACATCGGCGCGGCCACGACGGGCAGACGCAGACGTTGTTCGAGCAGAGCGGGCAGCGACATCGGAAGTACCCCGGAAAGTTGAACCAGTTGAAGTTAGAACGGCTTGACCACGACCAGAATTACGATAGCCAGCAATATCAGAACCGGGACTTCATTGAACCAGCGATAAAAGACATGGCTGCGGGTGTTCTCGCCACGGGCAAAACGTTTTACCTGTGCGCCACACATGTGGTGATAACCGATCAACAGCACCACCAGGGTCAGTTTGGCGTGAATCCAGCCACCGCTGCTGAAGATGCCCGGGTTCAGGTAAATCAGCCAGCCGCCAAAGATCAGCGCGGCGATCATCGCCGGGCCCATGATGCCGCGATACAGCTTGCGCTCCATGACGCTGAAGCGTTCCTTGCTGATCGTATCTTCACTTTGTGCGTGGTAGACGAACAGTCGCGGCAGGTAGAACAGTCCGGCAAACCAGCACACGATGCTGACGATATGCAGCGCTTTGATCCATAGATAGAGCATTTTTGGTTTTTCCCTCATTCACGGTAGGCCGGATAGTAGAGGCTTGAGCGTCCGCACGTCACCTTGACGGTTGTCGCAGGGGCGCGCGGCCCCTATTATCGACGGCTTTCCAGTGGGTTCGTTGAGGGCAGGTTTATGGTCAAGGTCGGTATCGTCGGCGGCACGGGTTACACCGGTGTCGAACTGCTGCGTCTGTTGGCACAGCATCCGCAGGCAGAAGTGGTTGTGATCACTTCCCGATCCGAGGCCGGTCTGGCCGTGGCTGACATGTACCCGAACCTGCGCGGTCACTATGACGGTCTGGCATTCAGTGTGCCTGACATCAAAACTTTGGGCGCTTGCGACGTGGTGTTCTTCGCGACTCCGCACGGCGTTGCCCACGCACTGGCCGGCGAATTGCTGGCAGCGGGCACCAAGGTCATCGACTTGTCGGCGGACTTCCGTCTGCAGGACGCCGATGAGTGGGCCAAGTGGTACGGCCAGCCGCACGGTGCGCCGGAGCTGCTGGATGAAGCGGTTTACGGCTTGCCGGAAGTCAACCGTGAGCAGATCAAGAAAGCGCGCCTGATCGCGGTGCCGGGTTGCTATCCGACTGCAACGCAGCTGGGTTTCCTGCCATTGCTTGAGGCAGGTCTGGCTGATACTTCGCTGTTGATCGCCGACTGCAAGTCGGGCGTCAGCGGTGCCGGTCGTGGTGCTTCCGTAGGCTCGCTTTACTCCGAGACGTCGGAAAGCATGAAGGCTTATGCGGTGAAAGGTCACCGTCATCTGCCGGAAATTCGTCAGGGTCTGCGTCGTGCAGCGGGCAAGGATGTCGGCCTGACCTTCGTGCCGCACCTGACACCTATGATTCGTGGCATTCATTCCACGCTTTACGCGACCGTGGTGGATCGCTCCGTCGATCTGCAGGCGCTGTTCGAGAAGCGTTATGCCAATGAGCCGTTCGTCGACGTGATGCCGGCCGGCAGCCATCCGGAAACCCGCAGTGTGCGTGGCGCGAACGTTTGCCGTATCGCGGTTCATCGCCCACAGGATGGTGATCTGGTGGTGGTGCTGTCGGTGATCGACAATCTGGTCAAGGGCGCGTCGGGCCAGGCGGTGCAGAACATGAACATTCTGTTCGGGCTGGATGAGCGCTTTGGTCTGTCCCACGCGGGCATGCTGCCGTAAGACTGATCTTGCTTGATGAAAAGGCCCGTCTGACGGGCCTTTTTGCATTCTGGGTCGCCGATGGCTTTATTGATATACCGTAACAATAGTTGACCGATTTTCTAGGACAAGCGGATAATGCGCGTCATCACGCATTATGGCGGCGTAACGCCGGGAGATAGTCAGCATGAGCGTCGAATCCTTCACCCCCTCGGCTTTGCAATTCACTCAGGGTGCCGCGCACAAGGTGAAGAGCCTGGTCGATGAAGAGGGGAATGATCGCTTGAAGCTGCGCGTATTCGTTACGGGCGGCGGTTGTTCAGGGTTTCAGTACGGCTTCACTTTCGATGAGGATGTGGCCGAGGATGACACCATCGTCGAGCGCGAAGGCGTGAGTCTGGTGGTTGATCCGATGAGCTTCCAGTACCTGGCAGGTGCCGAGGTGGACTACCAGGAAGGTCTGGAAGGTTCGCGCTTCGTGATCAAGAACCCGAATGCCACCACCACTTGTGGTTGCGGTTCTTCGTTCTCGATCTGATCTCGTTTCACCTTACACAACAAAACGCCGCAGAACCTCACGGTTCTGCGGCGTTTTGTTATCTGCGTTTTATCTCAATTGGGGTAGATGGCGCCGAGTATGCGCAGGCCTTTTGCGCCGGTGACGCTGGGGCGATTGGCTGGGATGCCTTCAAGGCAACAATGGGCCAGCCAGGCAAAGGCCATGGCTTCGACCCAGTCTGGATCGACACCGTGAGACGCTGTGCTGGCGACTTTTGTGTTGGGCAGCAGGTCGGCAACGCGCTTCATCAGGGTGGTGTTGTGGGCGCCGCCGCCGCAGACCAAAAGCTCTTCAGTATTCGATTGGGCGCTTTGCAGCGATTCGACGATGGTCAGCGCTGTCAGTTCGAGCAGCGTTGCCTGTACGTTTTCGGGAGCGAAATCCGGCAGGTGTGACAGTTGCTGTTCCAGCCAGGGCAGGTTGAACACTTCGCGGCCGGTGCTCTTCGGACCTTTGGTCGAGAAGAAGGAATCGCTCAACAATGCCTTGAGAAGGGTTGGTTCAACTTTGCCGCTGGCTGCCCATTGACCGTTGCGATCATAGTTTTCGCCACGCTGTCGATGAATCCACGCATCCATCAGCACATTCCCAGGGCCGCAGTCGAAACCGGCTACAGGCTTGTTCGGCTCAATCAGACTGAGATTGCTGAAACCACCGACATTCAGGACTGCGCGGTTACCGGTACGCTCTTCGAACAACGCTTCATGGAAGGCAGGAACCAAGGGGGCGCCTTGACCGCCGGCGGCCACATCGCGGCTGCGGAAGTCACTGACTACCGTAATGCCGGTCAGCTCGGTCAGCAGGGCAGGGTTGCCGATCTGTACGGTGAATCCGCGTGCCGGTTCGTGGCGAATGGTCTGGCCGTGGCTGCCGATTGCGCGAATGGCTTCGGGTTTGAGCTGTTGCTGTTCGAGCAGGACGTGGATGCCTTTGGCGGCAAGTTTCACCCAGTTCTGCTGGGCGATGGCCGAGCGGGCAATCTCGTCGGGACCGCTGGCGCACAAGCCAAGCAGCTCGGCACGCAGGGATTCAGGCATGGGAATGTAGTGCGTGGCGACCAGGTTGATCGCCGAGGTCTGCTCGATCAGGGCGATGTCCAGACCATCGAGACTGGTTCCGGACATCACGCCGATATAAAGAGCCATGGCTTAACGCTTGCTCGAAGCCAGCATGGTGGCCTTCTCTTGATCCATGCGTGCCATCAACGGCTGGCTCTGCGCCAGGAAGCGCGCGCGCTCGGATTTGGCGATCGGATCAGCCATTGGCAGCTTCTGGCCCAACGGGTCGACGTGAACGCCGTTGACCTGGAACTCATAGTGCAGGTGCGGGCCGGTAGACAGGCCGGTAGTGCCGATGTAGCCGATGACCTGGCCCTGCTTGACGGTACCGCCGGTTTTCACGCCTTTGGCGAAGCCTTGCATGTGGCCGTACAGCGTGCGGTAGGTATTGCCGTGCTGAATGATCACGGTGTTGCCGTAACCACCACGGCGACCGGCCAGCAATACTTTTCCGTCACCGGCAGCCTTGATTGGCGTACCGCGTGGGGCGGCGTAATCGACACCTTTGTGGGCGCGGATCTTGTTGAGGATCGGGTGTTTTCGGCCCATGGAAAACTTGGAGCTGATGCGGGCGAAGTCCACCGGGGTGCGAATGAACGCCTTGCGCATGCTGTTGCCGTCGGCAGTGTAGTAGCTGCTGTTACCTTGCTTGTTGGTGTAACGCACGGCAGTGTAGGTCTTGCCGCGGTTGGTGAACCGGGCGGACAGGATCGGGCCATTGCCGACGGCTTTGCCATTGACCACTTTCTGCTCGTAGATCACGTCGAACTCGTCACCCTGGCGGATATCCTGGGCGAAGTCGACGTCGTAGCCGAATACGCTGGCCATATCCATGGTCAGGCTGTGGGACAGGCCGGCGCGGGCGGCGGACTGGGACAGTGAGCTATTGATCACGCCGTGGACATAGGCGGTACGAACGGTTGGCTTGGCGGTAACGCGGTTGAAGACATAACCCTTGTCGTTCTTGGTCAGGGTGATGGTTTCAACGTCGCTGACCTTGCTGTGCAGGTTGGTCAGTTGACCTTGTGGATTGAGTTCGAATTCGAGTTTCTGGCCGTGTTTGAGCTGGCTGAACTGCTTGGCCTGTTTGTCGCTGGCCAGAACTTCGTGCACGGCAGCGGCGGGGAGGCCAACCTTCTCGAACAATGTCGAAAGAGTGTCACCCTTGGAGACGATCACTTCCCTGTGGCCTGGAGCCTTCTTTTCAGGAGCGACCGGTGCAGGCGCTGGTGCGGCCTGGGCGGTTTCAGGTGTGTCTTCTGCGCTGTTTTCGATTTGTGCGAAGGGTGAGGCTACTGGTTCATTTGTGGCTTGAGCCGCATCAGCAGCGTCTTGATCTTGTGTCAGTTGTTCAGCAGGACTTTCCAGTTCAAGGCTCAGGGTCGTCTTTTTGGCTTCAACATCACTGGAAGGAAATACCAGGAGCGCCAGGCTGAGAAGGGCGGCGATCCCACTTGCGGCAAGCAGGTGGGTCTTCGGGTAAAGCGGTGGCGCTTTAGACGGTTCAGTGGTCATAAGTAGTTTTGACTTTGAAAAGATGAATTGGAAAAGATGAATGACATGATGAAGATGAAATAACTGTATAAAATATAACCAAATCATCTCTGAGGCAAGTCCGCAGGTGTCTCGCCCGTGGATTGGTATCCGTGCGCCGGGCAAAACTTGTAATTGGTGCGCGATCTTGTATGGTTGGTTCCCTTTGAATCTGAGCCTTGCGGGTCTGTTATGAAGTCGGTTGAAGAGCAGCTAGCGCTGATTAAACGTGGTGCGGAAGAACTGTTGGTCGAGTCCGAGCTGATCGAAAAGCTCAAGCGTGGCCAGCCGCTGCGAATCAAGGCCGGCTTCGATCCAACGGCGCCGGATCTGCACCTTGGTCACACTGTGCTTATTAATAAGCTGCGTCAGTTCCAGGAGCTGGGGCATCAGGTGATCTTCCTGATTGGTGACTTCACCGGGATGATCGGTGATCCGAGTGGCAAGAGTGCGACTCGTCCGCCGCTGACCCGTGAGCAGGTTCTGGAAAATGCCGAGACCTACAAGACTCAGGTATTCAAGATCCTTGATCCGGCGAAAACCGAAGTCGCGTTCAACTCCACCTGGATGGATCAGATGGGGCCTGCAGACTTTATTCGTCTGACTTCGCAGTACACCGTTGCTCGTATGCTCGAGCGTGATGACTTCGACAAGCGCTACACCACCAATCAGCCAATCGCCATTCATGAGTTCCTCTATCCGCTGGTTCAGGGGTATGACTCGGTTGCATTGCGCGCGGATGTTGAGCTGGGCGGTACCGATCAGAAGTTCAACCTGCTGATGGGGCGCGAACTGCAGCGTGGTTATGGTCAGGAAGCTCAGTGCATTCTGACGATGCCGCTGCTCGAAGGGCTGGATGGCGTTAAAAAGATGTCCAAGTCGTTGGGCAACTACGTCGGTATCCAGGAAGCGCCGGGTGTCATGTACAGCAAGCTGGTTTCGATTCCGGACGCGTTGATGTGGCGCTACTTCGAGCTGCTCAGCTTCCGTTCGATGGATGAGATCAATGATTTCCGTGCCGATGTAGAGGCGGGCGCCAATCCTCGCGACATCAAGATCAAGCTGGCTGAAGAAATTGTTGCGCGCTTCCATGGGGAGGAGGCTGCTGCCAATGCTCATCGTGGCGCGGGTAACCGTATGAAGGATGGCGAGCTGCCAGATGATTTGCCAGAGGTTGAGCTGACTGCTGCCGAGGATATGCCGATTGCTGCTGTCCTTAATAAGGCTGGCTTGGTGAAGAACTCGGCGGCGGCTCGTGATCTGCTGGCTTCCGGAGGTGTGCGTATAGATGGCGAGGTTGTCGATCGCTCCTTTATATATGTGCTGGGCGCGACTCACGTTTGCCAGGCCGGCAAGAAGGCCTTTGCACGGATTACGCTGAAATCTGAGGAAAGTTGAAATAAAGGGGTTGACGGCGAATTTTAGATGTCTATAATTCGCCCCACTTCCGGCGCAGTCGAAACGGAAAGCTCCTTGAGATTCAATGAGTTAAGTAGGTTTCGAGAGTGGGTCGCTTCAGTTCATCGAAGCCTGGAAGGCGTTGGGAATGCCGGTTTGTCTGGCGCTTTCAACGGTTTGATCTTCTCGATTGAAAGCGGAG